>NZ_JBEXHV010000003.1:0-8550 GCF_040608275.1 Micromonospora sp. NPDC005205 | reverse complement strand
TTTTTTTGGGTGTTTTTTCTCTTGTTTTCTTTAATTTTATCCGTTTTCCATTTTTTTTTTGGGGGGGGGGGGGGGCCCCCCCCCCCCCCCCGACGTCGGCGTACGCGCTCTCGCTCGACCTCGGCGGACGAGTGGGCTGCGGCCTGCGCTACTCTTGAATGTCGCCGCTGTCGCACCGCGCTGACCGTGCGCGCCCGAGGGCGGCGACAGCCGCATTTTCCCAGCTCCAAGCCCCAGGAAGTGACATGCCTCCGAAGAAGAAGCTCGTCAAGACGTTCACGCTTCAGTTGCCGGCGGGCCAGGCCACGCCGGCGCCGCCGGTCGGCCCCGCGCTCGGCCAGCACGGCGTCAACATCATGGAGTTCTGCAAGTCCTACAACGCGCAGACCGAGTCTCAGCGGGGCGACATCGTCCCCGCCGAGATCAGCGTGTTCGAGGACCGGTCCTTCTCGTTCGTGTTGAAGACCCCGCCCGCCGCCCGGCTGCTGATCAAGGCCGCCGGTGTGCAGAAGGGCTCGGGTGTTCCGCAGTCCGAGAAGGTCGGCTCGGTCAGCCGCGCCCAGCTGCGTGAGATCGCCGAGAAGAAGATGGCCGATCTCAACGCCAACGACATCGCCCAGGCCGAGAAGATCATCGCCGGCACCGCCCGGTCGATGGGCATCACCGTCAACGACTGACGTCGGCCCCGACCTTCGTTCCGACCGTGGGAGGGTTCGCGCCGAGCGGCCCGCCAGAGACCACAGGAGTAATCAGCAATGCAGCGCAGCAAGAGCTACCGCAAGGCCGCCGATGTCATCGACCGGTCGAAGCTCTACACCCCCACCGAGGCCGTGAAGCTGGCCAAGGAGACCACCAACGTCAAGTTCGACGCCACGGTCGAGGTCGCCATGCGCCTCGGCGTCGACCCCCGCAAGGCGGACCAGATGGTCCGCGGCGTGGTCAACCTGCCGCACGGCACCGGTAAGACCGCCCGCGTGATCGTGTTCGCCAGCGGCGCGAAGGCCGAAGAGGCCGCCGCCGCGGGTGCGGACGAGGTGGGCACCGATGAGCTGGTCGCCCGCATCCAGGGTGGTTGGCTCGACTTCGACGCGGCGATCGCCACGCCGGACCAGATGGCCAAGATCGGCCGGATCGCGCGGATCCTGGGCCCGCGCGGTCTCATGCCGAACCCGAAGACCGGCACGGTGACCATGGACGTCACCAAGGCGGTGTCGGACATCAAGGGCGGCAAGATCACCTTCCGGGTGGACAAGCACTCCAACCTGCACCTGATCATCGGCAAGGCCTCCTTCACGGAGACCCAGCTGGTGGACAACTACGCTGCGGTGCTCGACGAGGTGCTGCGTGCCAAGCCGTCTGCGGCCAAGGGCAAGTACCTCCGCAAGGTCATCCTGACCACCACGATGGGCCCGGGCGTCCCGGTCGACCCGAACCTGGTGAAGAACCTTCGGGAGGACCAGGCCGACGCCTGAGTCGACAGTTCGCTCCACCGGGGCGCCGCCACGACCGTGGCGGCGCCCCGGCGCGTTCGAGGTGTGGCAGGCTCGACGCCATGCGGCTGGAGAACGTCTGGTTGCGGTACCACCGGCGCGGTCCGTGGGTGCTGCACGACATCGACGCGCGGATCGGTCCCGGCGAGGTGGCGATCGTGCTGGGTCGCAACGGGGTGGGCAAGTCGACACTGCTCCAGATAGCCGCGGGGGTCCTCCGCCCGGGCCGTGGCCAGGTCACCGGCCGGCCGGCGCGGGTGGGCTGGGTGCCGGAGCGTTTCCCCGCGGACCAACCGTTCACGGTGACCCGCTATCTGACCGGGATGGCCCGGGTGGCGGGGTTGGGCAGGGCCGCGGCCGACGACGCGGTGACCTCCTGGACGGACCGGCTCGGGCTGTCCGCCTTCCGCTCGGTCCGGTTGCCGGAGCTGTCCAAGGGCACCGCGCAGAAGGTCGGCCTCGCCCAGGCGCTGCTGCGCCCACCGGGCCTGCTGGTGCTCGACGAGCCGTGGGAGGGGCTGGACGCCGCCACCCGTGAGTTGGTGCCCGAGCTGATCGCCGAGGTGCTCGCCGCCGACGGGTCCGTCCTGGTCAGCGACCATCGTGGCGAGACGGTCCGGCTCCCGGCCGCGCGCCGCTGGCTGGTGGCCGACGGCTCGCTCTCCGAGGAGACGTCGTCGACGGGCGAGACGATCGCGGTGGTCGAGGTCGCGGTGCCGGCCGCGCGGGTCGCCGGCACCGTCGCCCGGTTGCGCGCCGAGGGCCATCAGGTGCTGCGGGTACGCTCCGACGCCTCCACCGCCGCGTCCCAGGCCCTACCCGTCGAGCCGCTCCGGTCGGCCGGTGCCGCCCGACCCGCCGAGCCGTCGCTCGGGATGGCCGGGGAGTTGACAGCGGGCCGGCCGGACACCGCCGACGCGGCTGTCGAGTCGGCAGCGGGGGAGACCCGGTGAGCGCCCTGGTCCGGATGCGGTTGGCCGGTTTCCTGCGAACCGGCCGGGCGTTGGCGCCGTTGCTCGCCGGCCTGATCACGCTCGGGACCCTCTACGGCGGTGGTCGCGCCCAGCCGGCGGAGGCGTACGGGGTCTCCGCGGTGGTGCTCTTCCCGGTGCTCGCCTGGCAGACCAAGATCCTCTTGGATGTCGAGCCGGACGTGCAGCGTCGGCTGGCGCAGGTGACTGTCGGAGTGGCCCGGGAGCGGTTGGCCGGGCTGCTCGCCGCCGCGGTGGCGGCGCTGGTGACGGTGGCCGTCGCGCTGCTCTTTCCGTGGCTGGTCGGCGGGGTGTCCGGCCCGGTCGACCCGGGGGACCGGTCGATTCCGGTCGGGCTCGCGCTGGGATTGTGGGCGCACGTGCTGGTCGTACCCGCTGCGGTTGCTCTTGGGGCGCTGGCCAGCCGGGCGTCGGTGGGCGGCGCCGGGTACGGCGTCGCGGTGTTGGCCCTCGGCGGGGTCGGGGCTGTGGTGTTCGGCCTGACCGGCTCGGTGGCGCCCTGGCTGGCACCGCCAATCATGGCCGCCGCTCGCACCACCGGCGGCGAGGCCGCCGCGCTGACAGTGCTGGGCTTGAGCGGGTGGGCGCTGGCCTGGAGCGCCGCGGTCGTCGGCGGCTACCTGTGGCGTCGGCGGGCACAGGGCTGACCCGAACGGTGACCCAGCTCACCAGGGGCGATTTGGCGCTGGTGAGCTGGGCGCGTACTCTTCAGACCGTCATCCGTGTTCTCATGGATGAGGAACCACCCAGAGACCGCTGGTCATCGTGCTTCGGCACGGTCGAAGGTCCCGCGACAACGGGCGACCCGCGTAGGGCGGCAAGCGTAACTCGGCAGTGAGCATGGTCCGCCGACCATGACGATCCGCCGGCCCTCGCCCCGTGCGCCCTGCGCCGGGGCTTTTTCGTTGTCGCGCTGCCTCCGCCCCCGTTCCGGCTTCGGCCGAGACGGGGACCAGCCTCGAGTAACGAGAGAGGAGGGACATGGCGGACAAGCCGATCCGGGCCGACAAGGCCACGGCCGTCGCTGAGCTGACCGAGAGCTTCCGCAGCTCGGGCGCCACCGTGCTGACCGAGTACCGCGGTCTGACGGTTTCCCAGCTCACCCAGCTTCGGCGCTCGCTCGGCGCCGACACCAGCTACACGGTCGCGAAGAACACGCTGGCCAAGCGTGCTGCGACGGACGCGGGCATCACCGGCCTCGACGAGCTGTTCACCGGTCCTACCGCGCTGACTTTCGTTTCGGGCGACGTCGTCGAGGCGGCGAAGGGGCTTCGCGACTTCGCGAAGGCCAACCCGAAGCTCGTCATCAAGGGCGGTGTCTTCGAGGGCAAGGCCATCACCGCGGCCGAGGTCACGAAGCTTGCCGACCTGGAGTCCCGCGAGGTGCTGCTGGCCAAGCTGGCCGGCGCGATGAAGGGCAACCTGAGCAAGGCCGCGGCCCTGTTCCAGGCCCCGCTGTCGAAGACCGCCCGTCTGGCGGCTGCACTGCAGGACAAGCGCGAGAAGGAGGGCGCCGAGGCGGCCTGAGGCCCCCACGGCGCACCAGTTCTTTACTTAACAGAATCAGGAAAGGACGCCAGATATGGCGAAGCTCAGCACCGACGAGCTGCTCGACGCGTTCAAGGAGATGACGCTGATCGAGCTCTCTGAGTTCGTGAAGCAGTTCGAGACGACCTTCGAGGTCACCGCCGCTGCTCCGGTCGCGGTTGCCGCTGCCGGTGGTGCCGGTGGCGCTGCGGCCGAGGCCGAGCCGGAGCAGGACGAGTTCGACGTCATCCTCGAGGCTGACGGTGGCAAGAAGATCCAGGTCATCAAGGTCGTGCGTGAGCTGACCGGCCTGGGCCTCAAGGAGGCCAAGGACGCGGTCGAGGCCGCGCCGAAGGCCATCCTGGAGAAGGTCAACAAGGAGACCGCCGAGAAGGCGAAGGCCAAGCTCGAGGGTGAGGGCGCCAAGGTCACCCTCAAGTGACCTGACGTTCCACAAACGCGTACCCGGCTCGTGAGCTGGGACACCATCGCGTCGCGGCGGGCGGTGATCCGACACGGATCACCGCCCGCCGTATTTGTGGATCTGGCTACGACCGGTCCTGAGCTGGGCTCCGACCATGGGTACCCTTGAGCCGAACGAGCGTGGCGGGTCGCCCTCCAGTGGGAAACAGGGGACAACCGGGATGCCGGCCCTTGACGCGGCCCGGGGCTGCCAGGCACGCTGACACCAGCAAGACACCGCGCTTGCGACGGCCACGACGTGGGTATGACAGCGACGGCACCATCAGCCGCTGTAACCCGAGCGGCCCAGTGGGGAGTTGCGTTCTGAGCGGCCCGGCAGACCCCGGTTGACGGGGGCCGAGGCACGCTCCGCAAACAACCTGCGGGGTGGGCTGGACAGCGGTTAGCCTCTCGGCTACACTGCTAGTTTGCGCTGCCTTCCGACTTGACCCCTGCTCGGAAATGTCCGTTTACGGATATTTCTGGTGGGGTCATTGGAGTGCACGCGTACCAGCCGTTCTGCAGCACCGGTCCTCGGAAGGACGCATCTTGGCAGCTTCCCGCCCTGCGAAGACCAGTCGTACGTCGAGCGCATTCGCTCCCCGCCGAGTTTCATTCGGCAGGATCACCGAACACCTCGAGGTCCCCAACCTCCTTGCCATCCAAAACGAGTCCTTCGACTGGCTCGTCGGCAACGAGGGTTGGCAGGGCCGGTCGGCGGACGACCCGCACGCACGCTCGGGTCTCGCGGAGATCCTTGAAGAGATCAGTCCCATTGAGGACTTCTCCGGCACCATGTCACTTTCCTTCTCTGCGCCGCGCTTCGACGAGGTCAAGGCCTCGATCGAGGAGTGCAAGGAGAAGGACCTGACCTACTGCGCTCCGCTCTTCGTGACCGCGGAGTTCACCAACAACACCACTGGCGAGATCAAGAGCCAGACGGTGTTCATGGGTGACTTCCCGATGATGACGCCCAAGGGCACCTTCGTCATCAACGGCACCGAGCGCGTCGTGGTCAGTCAGCTCGTCCGGTCTCCGGGCGTGTATTTCTCCAAAGAGCCGGACAAGACCTCCGACCGCGACCTCTCCAGCGTCAAGGTCATCCCGAGTCGGGGTGCCTGGCTGGAGTTCGACATCGATAAGCGCGACACGGTCGGCGTACGCATCGACCGCAAGCGTCGGCAGGCCGTCACCGTCCTGCTCAAGGCCATCGGATGGTCGGCCGAGCGAATTCGTGAGAAGTTCGGCTGGTCCGAGCTGATGATGACCACGCTCGAGAAGGACCACATCGCCGGCGCCGACGAGGCTCTGCTCGACATCTACCGCAAGCTGCGCCCTGGCGAGCCGCCGACGCGCGAGAACGCCCAGACCCTGCTCGACAACCTCTTCTTCAACCCGAAGAGGTACGACGTCGCCAAGGTCGGGCGCTACAAGTTCAACAAGAAGCTCGAAGTGGGCGTGCCGATCACCACCGGCACGCTGACCGAGGACGACATCGTCGCCACCGTGGAGTACCTGTGCCGGCTGCACGCCGGTGAGGACGGCTACGAGGCCGACGACATCGACCACTTCGGCAACCGGCGCCTCCGTACCGTGGGTGAGCTGATCCAGAACCAGGTTCGGGTCGGCCTGTCCCGGATGGAGCGGGTCGTCCGCGAGCGGATGACCACGCAGGACGTCGAGGCGATCACCCCGCAGACCCTGATCAACATCCGCCCGGTGGTGGCGGCGATCAAGGAGTTCTTCGGGACGTCCCAGCTGTCCCAGTTCATGGACCAGACCAACCCGCTGGCGGGCCTGACCCACCGGCGTCGGCTGAGCGCGCTCGGCCCGGGTGGTCTGTCCCGGGAGCGGGCCGGCTTCGAGGTCCGCGACGTGCACCCGTCCCACTACGGCCGGATGTGCCCGATCGAGACGCCGGAAGGCCCGAACATCGGCCTGATCGGCGCGCTGTCCACCTTCGCCCGGGTCAACCCGTTCGGCTTCATCGAGACGCCGTACCGGAAGGTCGTCGAGGGTCGGGTCACCGACCAGATCGACTACCTGACCGCGGACGAGGAGGACCGGTTCGTCAAGGCCCAGGCCAACGCGCGCCTGAAGGCTGACGGCACGTTCGCCGAGGACCGGGTGCTCTGCCGTCGTAAGGGCGGCGAGACCGAGGACGTCGTCCCCGGCGCCGTCGACTACATGGACGTCTCGCCCCGGCAGATGACCTCGGTCGCGACCGCCATGATCCCGTTCCTCGAGCACGACGACGCCAACCGGGCACTGATGGGCGCGAACATGCAGCGCCAGGCGGTGCCCCTGGTCAAGGCCGAGGCGCCGCTCGTGGGTACGGGCATGGAGTACCGGGCCGCTGTCGACGCTGGCGACGTGGTGGTCGCCGAGGTCGGCGGTGTGATCGAGGATCTCTGCGCCGACTACGTCACCATCCACCAGGATGACGGCCACCGCCGGACGTACCTGCTGCACAAGTTCCGCCGCTCCAACGCCGGCTCCTGCGTCAACCAGAAGCCGGTCGTCTTCGAGGGCGACCGCGTCGAGGCCGGTCAGGTCATCGCCGACGGTCCGTGTACCGACGAGGGCGAGATGGCGCTCGGACGCAACCTGTTGGTGGCGTTCATGTGCTGGGAGGGCCACAACTACGAGGACGCGATCATCCTGTCGCAGCGCCTCGTGCAGCAGGACGTGCTCACCTCGATCCACATCGAGGAGCACGAGGTCGACGCTCGGGACACCAAGCTCGGTCCGGAGGAGATCACCCGCGACATCCCGAACGTCAGCGAGGAAATGCTCGCTGACCTCGACGAGCGCGGCATCATCCGGATCGGCGCCGAGGTGGTCCCCGGTGACATCCTGGTCGGCAAGGTCACGCCCAAGGGTGAGACCGAGCTGACCCCGGAGGAGCGCCTGCTCCGCGCGATCTTCGGTGAGAAGGCGCGTGAGGTTCGGGACACCTCGCTGAAGGTGCCGCACGGCGAGACCGGCACGGTCATCGGTGTGCGCACGTTCTCCCGCGAGGACGGCGACGAGTTGCCGCCGGGTGTCAACGAGCTGGTCCGGGTCTACGTCGCCCAGAAGCGCAAGATCCAGGACGGCGACAAGCTCGCCGGCCGGCACGGCAACAAGGGCGTCATCTCGAAGATCCTGCCGGTCGAGGACATGCCGTTCCTCGAGGACGGCACCCCGGTCGACATCGTGCTCAACCCGCTCGGTGTGCCGAGCCGGATGAACATCGGCCAGGTGCTGGAGACCCACCTCGGTTGGGTCGCCAAGACCGGTTGGAAGGTCGAGGGCGACGACACCGAGTGGAA
Organism: Micromonospora sp. NPDC005205; assembly: GCF_040608275.1. Classification (NCBI taxonomy): domain Bacteria; kingdom Bacillati; phylum Actinomycetota; class Actinomycetes; order Micromonosporales; family Micromonosporaceae; genus Micromonospora; species Micromonospora sp. NPDC005205. Next base: position 765 of record NZ_JBEXHV010000003.1, on the reverse strand, counting down.
GCGCCAGCTCCGCTCGATCGACGCGCACGAGTCCGAGGGCGACACCAACGTGGCCACCCCGGTCTTCGACGGTGCCCGCGAGGAGGAGATCTCCGGTCTGCTCGAGTCGACCCTGCCCAACCGGGACGGCAAGCAGCTGATCGGCCGTACCGGCAAGGCGCAGCTCTTCGACGGTCGTTCCGGTGAGCCTCTGCCGGACCCGATCGCGGTCGGCTACGTCTACATCCTGAAGCTCAACCACCTGGTCGACGACAAGATCCACGCTCGCTCGACCGGCCCGTACTCGATGATCACGCAGCAGCCGCTGGGTGGTAAGGCGCAGTTCGGTGGTCAGCGTTTCGGTGAGATGGAGTGCTGGGCGATGCAGGCGTACGGCGCTGCCTACGCCCTGCAGGAGCTACTCACGATCAAGTCCGACGACGTGCTCGGCCGAGTGAAGGTCTACGAGGCCATCGTCAAGGGCGAGAACATCCCGGAGCCGGGCATCCCGGAGTCGTTCAAGGTGCTGCTCAAGGAGCTGCAGTCGCTGTGCCTCAACGTTGAGGTGCTCTCCAGCGACGGTGTGGCCCTGGAAATGCGCGAGACCGACGACGAGGTGTTCCGGGCCGCTGAGGAGCTGGGCATCGACCTGTCCCGGCGCGAGCCGAGCTCGGTCGAAGAGGTCTGAGGTGCCGCTCCTGCGACACGGGGGGATGTCAGCAACGATCGCCGTCGCGGCAGCGGTGCGGGGAGTCCTGACCCGACGTCCGGCATGCCCTGGGCGGA
>NZ_JBEXHV010000002.1:0-596064 GCF_040608275.1 Micromonospora sp. NPDC005205 | reverse complement strand
GATCGAGCCCTGCGCTGTCTCCGAGCGGATCGCAACGGGAGAGTGGCGCGGGGCGCGGGGCGCGGGGCGCGGGGCGCGGGGCGCGGGGCGCGGGGTGCGGGGCGCGGGGCGACGCGCCGTAGCGGCGTCGGACCTCGGCGGAAGGGGGTGGCTGTCGGTCGACGGAGCTAGGCTTGTTGTCGCGCCCCCCCGTCCGGCTGGACGAGGGGCCGCCGTCGTGTGCGTCGACTCCCCGGGAAGGATTTCCCTTGCTCACCGGTCTGTTCACCGCCGCCCTGGCCGACCCCGGGCTGGCCCGGGCGCGTGACCTGGCGCGCTCCGGTGCCGCCCAGGTCGACGGCCTCGACATCACCGCCCCGGCGGCACTGCGCCCGTTCGCCGTCGCGGCGGTCGCCGCGGACAACGACGGCGCCGGGCGACCGGTGCTGGCGGTGACCGCCACCACCCGGGAGGCCGACGACCTGGCCGCCGCGCTGGGTGGGTTGCTGCCGGCCGAGCAGGTGGTCGTCTTCCCCTCCTGGGAGACGCTGCCGCACGAGCGGCTGTCCCCCCGATCCGACACGGTCGGCCGGCGGCTGGCCGTGCTGCGCCGGCTGGCGCACCCGGAGGCGAGCGACGCGCACGGCGGCACCGGGCCACTGCGAGTGGTCGTGGCCCCGGTCCGTTCGCTGCTCCAGCCGCAGCTCAAGGGGCTCGGCGATCTGGAGCCGGTGCAGCTCGCCGCCGGCGAGGAGGCCGACCTGGAAGAGGTCGCCCGCCGGTTGATCGACATGGCGTACGCCCGGGTCGACCTGGTCACCAAGCGCGGCGAGTTCGCGGTGCGCGGCGGCATCCTCGACGTCTTCCCGCCCACCGACGAGCACCCGTCCCGGGTCGAGTTCTGGGGCGACGAGGTGGAGGAGATCCGCACCTTCGCCGTCGCCGACCAGCGGACCATCGAGCAGGTACCGCTGCTCTGGGCACCGCCCTGCCGCGAGCTGCTGCTCACCCCGGCCGTCCGCGACCGGGCCGCCGCGCTCGCCGAGCAGCACCCCGAGCTGGCCGAGATCCTCGACAAGCTGGCCGAGGGCATTCCGGTGGAGGGGATGGAGTCGCTGGCCCCGGTGCTGGTCGGCCCCGACTCGCTTGAGCTGCTGCTGGACGCCATGCCGGCCGGCACCCACGTCCTGCTCTGCGACCCGGAGCGGATCCGCACGCGGGCGCACGACCTGGTGCGTACATCGGAAGAGTTCTTGCAGGCCAGCTGGGCTGCCGCCGCGGTCGGCGGCCAGGCCCCGGTGGACGTCGGCGCCGCCGCCTTCCGCACCCTCGGCGAGGTACGCGCCGCCGCGGGCAAGCTCGGTCAGCCGTGGTGGACGCTGTCCCCGTTCGGATTGGTGGACGACCCTCATTCGGTCCGGAGTGCCGGCTCCCGGCGCGGAGGCCGAATTATGGTCGACGGGGAGACCGCCGAGGCGCGGCAGCCCTGGGAGGACGCGCCGGAACAGGCCGCCGTCACCCCGGACGACGCCATCGCGGTGACCCTCGCCGCCCAACCGGCGCCGCTCTATCACGGCGAGACCTCGCGGGTGGTGGAGGACCTCAAGCGCTGGGCCGGCGAGGGTTGGTCGATCGCGCTGGTCTTCGAGGGGCACGGCCCCGCCCAGCGGGCGGTGGAGGTGCTGCGCGACGCCGGCCTGGGTGCCCGGTTGACCGAGGAGGTGCCGACCGCGCCCGTCCCCGGCGAGCTGGTGGTCACCTGCGGTGCGCTGAGCAGCGGGTTCGTCGACGAGGCGTCCCGCTTCGTGCTGCTCACCGGCAACGACGTGACAGGCGGTCGGGGCACCTCGACGCGGGACATGCGCAAGATGCCGAGCCGGCGGCGCAACACCATCGACCCGTTGGAGTTGAAGACCGGCGACCACGTGGTGCACGAGCAGCACGGCATCGGCCGCTACGTCGAGCTGGTGCAGCGCACCGTCAACGGCGCCAGCCGGGAATACCTCGTCATCGAGTACGCGGCCAGCAAGCGGGGCCAGCCCGGCGACCGGTTGTTCGTCCCGACCGACCAGCTCGACCAGCTCTCCCGCTACGTGGGCGGCGAGCAGCCGACCCTGCACAAGATGGGCGGCTCGGACTGGCAGAAGTCCAAGGCCCGCGCCCGCAAGGCGGTCCGGGAGATCGCCGCGCAGCTCATCCAGCTCTACGCCGCGCGCAAGGCGTCCAAGGGGCACTCGTTCGGCCCGGACACCCCGTGGCAGCGGGAGCTGGAGGACGCCTTCCCCTGGCAGGAGACGCCGGACCAGCTCGCCGCGATCGACGAAGTCAAGCGGGACATGGAGCAGACCGTCCCGATGGACCGGCTGATCTGCGGTGATGTCGGCTACGGCAAGACCGAGATCGCGGTCCGGGCGGCGTTCAAGGCGGTGCAGGACGGCAAGCAGGTGGCGGTGCTGGTGCCGACCACCCTGCTGGTTCAGCAGCACTACAACACGTTCGCCGAGCGGATGAGCCAGTTCCCGGTCGAGATCCGGCAGCTGTCCCGGTTCCAGACGGCGAAGGAGACCGAGCGCACGATGGAGATGGTCGCCGACGGCACCGTCGACATCGTCATCGGTACGCACCGGCTGTTGCAGACGGCGACCCGCTTCAAGCAGCTGGGTCTGGTGGTCGTGGACGAGGAGCAGCGCTTCGGTGTCGAGCACAAGGAGCACCTGAAGACGCTCCGCGCGTCGGTCGACGTGCTCAGCATGTCGGCCACCCCGATCCCGCGCACCCTGGAGATGGCGATCACCGGCATCCGGGAGATGTCCACCATCGCCACCCCGCCGGAGGAGCGGCACCCGGTGCTCACCTTCGTCGGCGCGCAGGACGACCGGCAGGTGGCCGCGTCCATCCACCGTGAGCTGCTCCGCGACGGGCAGGTCTTCTACCTGCACAACCGGGTCGAGTCGATCGACCGGGCGGCACGCCGGCTGCGGGAGCTGGTGCCCGAGGCGCGGGTCGCGGTGGCGCACGGCCAGATGGGCGAGGACGCCCTGGAGAAGGTCATGGTCGGCTTCTGGGAGAAGGAGTTCGACGTCCTGGTCTGCACCACGATCGTCGAGTCGGGCATCGACATCCCGAACGCCAACACGCTGATCGTGGAGCGGGCCGACCTGCTCGGCCTGGCCCAGCTACACCAGATCAGGGGCCGGGTCGGCCGGGGCCGGGAGCGGGCGTACGCCTACTTCCTCTACCCGCCGGAGAAGCCGCTCACCGAGCACGCCCACGAGCGGCTGGCGACCATCGCCCAGCACACCGAGTTGGGCGCCGGCATGTACGTGGCGATGAAGGACCTGGAGATCCGGGGCGCCGGCAACCTGCTCGGTGGCGAGCAGTCCGGGCACATCGAGGGCGTCGGCTTCGACCTGTACGTGCGGATGGTCGGCGAGGCGGTCTCCGCGTTCAAGGGTGAGCGGCCGGAGGAGGAGACCGACGTCAAGATCGACCTGCCGGTCGACGCGCACCTGCCACACGACTATGTGAGCGTGGAGCGGCTGCGCCTGGAGATGTACCGCAAGCTCGCCGAGGCGCGCGACGAGGAGCGGCTGGGCGAGGTGATCGCCGAGATGACCGACCGGTACGGCGAGCCGCCGGCCCCGGTGCAGAACCTCGTGGAGGTGGCCCGGTTCCGTCTGCTGGCCCGCCGCTACGGCCTGTCCGACGTGTCCATGCAGGGCAAGCACGTACGGTTCGGCCCGCTGCCCCTACCGGACTCGAAGCAGTTGCGGCTCAAGCGCTACCACCCGGATGCCGTCTACAAGCAGGCCACCGACCAGGTCAGCGTGCCCCGACCGACCACCCGTCGGATCGGTGGGGAGCCACTGCGTGACCAGGCGTTGCTCCAGTGGTGCGCGCAACTGCTCTCCGATGTGCTCGGTGCTCCCGCCCCCCTCGTCGTCGCCGCGAGCGCCTGAGCCGGCGGTGTGCTCTCGACCAGGGGCGGTCAGCGCGTCGACGCCGTCCCTGGTCGTGGGATGAGCGAAGGTGGGGGGTGTCACAACCCGGGGTGACGGCGTGAGAGAGTGACCGCTATGCGTGCTCGCCGTCTTGCCGCCGTCGCCACTGTGGCGCTCGGCCTCGTCGCCCTCTCCGGTTGCCGTGCTGAGCCTGGTATCGCCGCTTACGTCGGTGACCAGCGCATCACCGACGTTCAGGTCTCCACCGCGATGAAGGACCTGCGGACGAAGAACCCGGCGCCGGAGTCGTCCGCCAGTGGGCAGCCCGGGGCGTCGCAACCGACCCTGCCCAAGGTGGCCGACGTGGTTCGGACCATGGTGCTGACCAAGGTGTGCGAGAAGCTCTCCGCCGAGAAGAACTACCAGCCGCGCGGCCAGGTGGCGGCCGACCAGGCTGCCCAGCAGCTCGGTCTCGACCCGGCGACCGGGCACGTGCGGGAGGTGGCGAAGCTCTTCACCTGCCTGTCCGGGTTGCCGGCCGAGCCGGTCGAGCCGACCAAGGAGGAGATCGCCGACGTGATCGCCGCCGGTCGTGCGGCCGGCAAGATCCCCGCTGAGGTGACCGATGAGGCAGCCGCCCAGCAGCTCGACGGCGAGCAGCTGCGCGGCGCGCTGGCGACCAAGAGGATCCTGGCGGAGGCGGCCGGTCGTTACGACGTCACTGTCAGCCCTCGGTACCGTCCGCTTGAGTTCCCGCTGCTCAGCTTCGCCGATGACGCACCCGCGGTGAGCGTGCCGCTGGGTGAGCCGGGCTCCGACGCGGTCACCGACATTTCCACCCCGGAGGGGCCGACCGGGGCGCCGGAGGCCGAGGGCACGGCCAGCTGAGCATGACGGCACGGATCGTCCTCCTGGTCACCTCACCCCGGTTGCCCGCCGGCCTGTTGACGGCTGCGGCCTGGGACGTCGTACGCCAGCACCCGGTGTTGACCGGCGCGGACAGCGAGTTGACCACTGCCGTTCGCCAGGCGGGCGCCGAGGTCACAGTGGTGGACGGCCCGGCGACGCAGCCGTTGCTGGACGCGGTGGCGACGCACGGCACCGTGGTGTGGCTGGCCGGTCCGGCGGGTGACGAGGCGTTGGCCCGGGAGTTGGGTCTGCGGCTGGCCCGGCAGCCGGGGTTGGCCGAGATGGAGTTGATGTACGGCTCGTGGGATCCGCCGGGTGCCCGGCTGCTCGACGCGGTGGCCGTGCTGGATCGACTGGCCTCTCCGGGTGGTGACCCGTGGAAGCGGGCGCAGACGCACCGCAGCCTCGCCGGTTACCTGCTGGAGGAGAGCTACGAGGCGTACGACGCGATCAGCGCCGACGACACCGACGCGCTGCGCGAGGAGTTGGGCGACGTGTTGTTGCAGGTGGTGCTGCACGCACGGCTCGCCGAGGAGTTGCCCGAGGACGAGCGGTGGACCATCGACGACGTGGCCGGTGGCCTGGTCGACAAGATGATCCGGCGTAATCCGCACGTCTTCGCCGGTGCCGAGGCGGGCACCCTGGAGGAGATCACCGAGAACTGGGAGCGGATCAAGCGCGCAGAGAAGGCACGCGACTCGGTGCTGGACGGCGTGGCCCTGAGCCAGCCCGCCCTGGCCCTGGCCGCGCAGATCCTGAAGCGCGCCGCCCGCAGGGGCATCGAGGTCCCACCGCCGTTGGCAGACACCCAGGTGGACGCCGAAGCAAGGTTGGGCGCGAGCCTCCTGGCCACGGTAGCTGCGGCCCGAGAGGCGGGCATCGACCCGGAAGCTGCCCTGCGCCGCGCCACCTTGGCCTACGCAGAGGCCATCCGAACCGCCGAAACCCCACCCGCTGAAACCCCCACCCCCGAACCCCCAGACCGGCGTTGATCATGAAGTTGTTGCCACGACACGCCGAGGTCGACGGCAATAACTTCATGATCGACGTAACAGGTGGCAGTGGGTGCGGCGGTCGGTAGGGTGGTGCGGTGGAGGCGTTTGGGGTGCTGGCTGAGCGGGTTGTCGAGGCTTTACTGGAGTCGCGGCCGGGGGTTGCCACCGCCGCGGGTGACCACCGCTTCGACGACCGGCTGCCGGATCTGTCCGCCGACGGGTTGACCGCCGATCGGGCGATGCTCTCCGACGCGGCCAACGCACTGTCCGAACTGGACCCGGACTCGCTCGACGTCGACGAACAGGTCGACCACGCCCTGCTCACCTCATTCGTGGATCGGGAGCTGTTCGAGCTGACCGAGATCCGCTCGCACGAGTGGGATCCGCTGCGGCACAACCCCGGCCCGCTGCTGCACCCGTTGCTGGCCCGCCCGTACGCCCCCGCTGACGTGCGGCTGACCCACCTTGCTGGCCGGCTCGCCGCCGTACCGGACGCCCTCGCCACCGCCCGCGCGACGCTGCGGGACATGCCACGCCTCCACGCGGAGACGGCCGTCGGGCAGTTCACCGGCACGGCCGCGCTGATCCGCGACGAGCTACCGGCACTGCTCGCCCAGGCGCCGGGCCACCTCGACCGGGTCGAGCCGGCGGCCACCGCCGCGATCGCCGCGCTGGACGAGTTCGTCGTCTGGCTGCGCACCGGCCTGGCCGCCGACGCCGGCCCCGGCCGTGACCCGCGACTGGGCCGGCGCCGCTGGGAGGCCCGGCTCTGGCACACCCTCGACACCGAGCTGGGCGCCGCCGAGATCCAGCGTCGCGCCTGGGCCAACCTGGACCGCGTCACCGCGGAGATCCGCGAGGCCGCCGTCGAGTTGGTCGGTGGCCCGGCCGACGACGCGACGGTACGTCGGGCGTTGGACCTGCTCGCCGCCGAGCACCCGAACGACGCGACGATCGTCGAGCTGGCCGGGGTGACACTGGACGAGGCGACCGACTTCGTCCGCGCACACGACCTGGTCACAGTGGTCGACGACCGGTGCGTCATCCAGGAGATGCCGGAGTTCGCCAGGGGGGTCGCGGTGGCGTACTGCGACGCGCCCGGCCCGCTGGAGACCGCCGTCGTGCCGACCTTCTACTGCATCGCACCCACCCCGTCGGACTGGTCCGCGCAGCGGGTCGAGTCGTTCTACCGCGAGTACAACGACCACATGATCCGCAACCTGACGGTGCACGAGGCGATGCCGGGGCACTTCCTCCAGCTCGCCCACGCCCGCCGCTACGTCGGTGGCACCCGGGTTCGCGCGCTGGCCGAGTCCGGCCCGTTCATCGAGGGCTGGGCGGTCTACGCGGAGGAGATGATGACGGGGCTCGGCTTCGGCGGTCTGCCGGTGCGGTTGCAGCAGCTCAAGATGCAGCTGCGGATGACCATCAACGCGTTGCTCGACCAGTTGGTGCACGCCGAGGACCTGCCCGAGGCCGAGGCGATGGCGTTGATGACCGGGCGTGGCTTCCAGGAGGAGGGCGAGGCGGCCGGCAAGTGGCGGCGCGCCCAACTGACCTCCACCCAGCTCTCCACCTACTTCGTCGGGTACAGCGAGGTGGCCGAGATCGCCGCCGCCCGCCCGGACGGCGTGTCGGTCCGCGACTGGCACGACGCGATGCTCGCCCACGACTGCCCGCCCCCGCGCCACCTGCGCACCCTGCTCGGTCTCTGAGGAGAAACGCCGGGCCGCGCGGGTTTCAGCGCCGCCCGGCGCGGTCACCGTCGCGTCGATCAACCAGCGCGAGATGGAGTACGCGGGCGGCAGCTGCGCCGGCTCGACCGGTGGACCGGTCACGAGCCGCCGGGGCGGCGGTCGACGACATCGGCGCCGGTGGGTGGTTCGAACGCGCCCTCGTCGACGGCTGCGGAGTAGTTGCTCATCGCCAGCTCCATCGGCTTGCCGTCGACCGGTCCGGTGAAGCTGCCGAGCACGCCCTCGGTGGTCACGCAGGCGGTGAAGTCGCCGGACGACGAGCTCTGCACCGCGACGCAGGCGGCGTGGTGCCCGGCGACTGTGGTGTCACTCTGCTTGATGACCGCCTGTGGGTCGAGCGCGGCGGCGGTGAGCAGCCCGACCACCACCGGCGGCGTGACGAGGCCCTGCTGGTTGGCCTCGTCGAACAGCGTCACAGTGGGCTTGCTGCCGGGGGTGGGCGGCGTGATCAGCGTGCACTGCGGGCGGGCGCTGGTCGTCGTGCACCGGGTGATGGCCTCCGGGGTGACGGTGAGCTGCCCTCCCGGATAGGTGTACGTGGATCGCACCGGGTCCTGCGCCTGCACGATCGCGGCGCGTTGGCCACCGGGCAACTGGTAGTCGGCCGAGTAGGTCAACTCCAGTGCCCGATCGAGCCGGGCGGCGAGGTCGTTGACGAGTTGCGAGCGGCCCATGGCGACTCCGGCGTCCTCGAATGTCTGACAGCCGGTGACCGTGAGCGACGCGATGACCGACACGGCGAGCATGCGGAGGGTGGTCGAGGCGGCGGGCATGCCGACCAGCCTGGTGGATCTGGTCCGCGCAGCGCAAACCCGTTGCCGGTTGACGCCCGGAAATCCGGGAATGTCCGTCAGTGCGGGGCGACTCGGGTGCGCGGGCGACGCCGTGCCGTTTCCCGTGGCCCGATACGCTGCGTTCAACACCTGCCTCAGCCGCACCGTCGCGGCCCACCCACGGACCGGATCACAACAACGAGGAGCGACTTAGTGGCAACCATCGAGGGAATCGTCGCCCGGGAGATTCTCGACTCGCGGGGCAACCCCACGGTCGAGGTCGAGGTCGGCCTGGACGACGGCACGGTGGCTCGCGCCGCGGTGCCCTCCGGCGCCTCCACCGGCGCGTTCGAGGCGATCGAGCTGCGCGACGGTGACGCCGACCGCTACCAGGGCAAGGGCGTGGAGAAGGCGGTCTCCAACGTCGAAGACAAGATCGTCGACCAGATCATCGGGTACGAGGCCAGCGAGCAGCGGCTGATCGACCAGAAGATGCTGGACATCGACGGCACCGACAGCAAGTCGGAGCTGGGCGCGAACGCCATCCTCGGGGTCTCCCTCGCGGTGGCGAAGGCCGCTGCCGGCAGCGCCGAGCTGAGCCTCTTCCGTTACCTGGGCGGCCCGAACGCGCACCTCCTGCCCGTGCCGATGATGAACATCCTCAACGGTGGCGCGCACGCCGACTCGAACGTCGACATCCAGGAATTCATGATCGCGCCGATCGGCGCGCCCACCTTCCGGGAGGCGCTGCGCTCGGGCGCGGAGGTCTACCACGCGCTGAAGTCGGTGCTGAAGAAGAAGGGCCTGTCGACGGGCCTCGGTGACGAGGGTGGCTTCGCGCCGAACCTGCCGACCAACGCGGCGGCTCTGGACCTGATCGCCGAGGCGGTCGAGAAGGCCGGCTACCGGCTCGGCACCGACATCGTGTTCGCGCTCGACGTGGCGGCCACGGAGTTCTTCGACAACGGCACCTACACCTTCGAGGGTGCCGCGAAGTCCGCCGAGGACATGAGCACCTACTACACCAAGCTGGCCGACGAGTACCCGATCGTGTCGATCGAGGACCCGCTGGCCGAGGACGACTGGAGCGGCTGGCAGACGCTGACCGCCTCGATCGGCGACCGGGTGCAGATCGTCGGTGACGACCTGTTCGTCACCAACCCGCAGCGCATCGCCCGGGGCATCGCGGAGAAGTCCGCGAACGCGGTCCTCGTCAAGGTCAACCAGATCGGCTCGCTGACCGAGACCCTGGACGCGGTGGACCTGGCCCACCGGGCCGGCTTCAAGTGCATGATGAGCCACCGCTCCGGCGAGACCGAGGACACCACCATCGCCGACCTGGCGGTGGCCACCGGCTGCGGCCAGATCAAGACCGGCGCCCCGGCCCGCTCGGACCGTGTCGCCAAGTACAACCAGCTGCTCCGGATCGAGGAGGAGCTGGCCGACGCGGCGCGCTACGCCGGCGCTGGCGCGTTCCCGCGCTACCGTTCGGCCTGAGACGCACGAAGCCTCGGGGGAGGGGTGTGACGATGCAGCAGCGCCGCACACCGGGTGGTCAGCGTCCCGCCCGCCGGCCGGGTCAGTCCGGTCAGCCGGGCGGTGGGCGTGCCACGCGGGGATCGGTCCGGGAGGCCGGCGTACGCGCCGAGCCGCGTGCCGCCGGTCGCGCGCCGGGTGCTGCCCGTGGCACCGAAGGGGTGCGCTCCGCGAATCGTCCCGCCGCCGCTCGGCGTACCGCTGCCGCCGGTTCGGTGAAGCGGCTCGCCGCACCCCACCCCCGTCGCTTCACCGGCCGGGCCACGGTGCTGTTCGCGGTCCTGATCGCGCTCGCTCTGGCCTACACCTATCCGGTTCGGGTCTACCTGGACCAGCAGGCCGACATCGAGCGGATGGAGGCGGCCCAGGCGGTGCAGGAACGCGAGATCGCCAAGCTCGCCGCCGAGGCTGCCAACTGGGAAGACGACGAGTACATCAAGACGCAGGCTCGGGAGCGGTTCTTCATGGGCGAGCCGGGCGAGAAGATAATGGTGGTCCTGCACGACCCGGAGGGCGCGGCCCGGGACGCCGGGAAGTCAGCCGGTTCGGCCCCGCCAGCCGGGCCGGTGACCTGGTACGACACGCTCTGGTCGAGCGTGCGGGCGGCGGACAGCCAGCAGCCGGGCCAGTGATCCACCGACCAGCACACCAGGAAAGATGGGCACCGTGACTGTCGTACCACCGTCGGAGCCGGCTGCGGATTCCGTTCCCCTGCCGCAGCGCGAGCCGGCCACCGAGGCCGACCTGGCCGCGGTGGCCGCGCAGCTCGGCCGGACGCCCCGAGGCACCCGCGCGGTGGCCCACCGGTGCCCGTGTGGCCTTCCCGACGTGGTGGAGACGACCCCCCGCCTCGCTGACGGCACCCCGTTCCCGACGCTCTACTACCTGACCTGCCCCCGGGCCACCGCCGCGTGCAGCCGACTGGAGTCGGCGGGGCTGATGAAGGAGATGGCGGACCGGCTGACGACGGATCCGGAGTTGGCCGCCCACTACCGTGCGGCGCACGAGGACTACCTCACCCGCCGGGAGGCGATCGGCGAGGTGCCGGAGATCGCCGGCATCTCGGCCGGTGGGATGCCGGGCCGGGTGAAGTGTCTGCACGTGCACCTGGGTCACGCGTTGGGTGCTGGCCCCGGGGTGAACCCGTTCGGCGACGAGACGTTGGAGCTGGTCGAGCCCTGGTGGTCGGCGGGGCCGTGCGTGGACGTGCCGGCGGCGGAATGAGCACGCAGGCCGCGGATCAGATCACCGTACGGCGGGCCCGCACCGGGGACGTGCGGGGCATCCGGCGACTCGTCGACACCTACACAGACGACCGGCGGCTGCTGAGCAAGGCCACCGTCACCCTCTTCGAGCAGGTGCAGGAGTTCCGGGTCGCGGTCCGGGCCGAGGACGACGTGGTGGTGGGCTGCGGCGCGCTGCACGTCATGTGGGAGGACCTGGCCGAGATCCGCACGGTGGCGGTCGACCCGTCCTGTCGGGGCCGGCGCATCGGTCAGCGGCTGGTCGGTGAGCTGATCGACGCGGCCCGCGAGCTGGGCGTGGCGCGGATCTTCGTGCTCACCTTCGAGACCCGGTTCTTCGGCTCGTTCGGTTTCCGCGAGATCGACGGCGCTCCGGTGCCGCAACCGGTCTACGAGCAGTTGCTGCGCTCGTACGACGAGGGTGTCGCGGAGTTCCTGGACCTGGAGCGGGTCAAGCCGAACACGCTGGGCAACACCCGGATGCTGCTGCGCCTGTAGGTCAGGCTTTGCGGGGGTGAGCGGCGAAGAACTCCCACATCAGGTCCGTGGCGGACAGCCCCGCGGAGGATGCGGCGAGTTGACCCGATGTCGCTCCCGGCCAACTGTGACCCATGTCGGCGATCGTGTAGACGCTGACCTCGCTGCCGTCCGCGCAGCCCGCCACCGTGTGCGTGACACCCGGCACCCCGGACGCCTTCGGGCTCGGCCGGCAGTTGAGCCTCTGCTGCCAGGTCTGCATGCCGGCCTGGAAGGTCGAGGCGTAGCGGTCCTGGCCGCCGATGAAGGTGATCACAGAGACCGGGCTCTTCGGCACGTAACTGTCGGCGGTGGTTAAGTTTCCGCTGTATCCACCGCTGACCACCCCGATCGCGGCGAACGTGCCGGTGCTCTCCACCGCCGCCCGGAAGCTCATGTCGCCGCCGTTCGAGATGCCGGTGAGGAACACCCGGTTCGGGTCCGCGTGCCAGGTCTGCACCAGATGGTCAGTGAGGGCCTTGAGGAAGCCGACGTCGTCCTCGCTTCCGCAGCAGATCAGCGCGTTGAAGCCGCCGCCCCGCCCGTCGGGGTAGGCGACCAGCACGTTGTCAGTGTCGGCTCTGGCGTCCAGGCCCGCCAACTCCCGCATCGACGATCCAAGGCCGGGATAGAAGTGCAGCGCGATGACCAGCGCGGAGGGTCTGCCCGGGTCGTACCCCGGTGGCGCGTGCAGCAGGTAGGTGCGGTCGAGTCCGTTGTGCTGCAGGGTGAGCTGGTGGTCACCGGCCGCCGGTCGCTCGCTCGACGCGGACGGTGAGGCTGGTGGGGCCGACGAGGGTTGCCCCCGCTCACCACAAGCTGCGGCGACGATCATCAGGCAGAACCCCGTCAATACCGCCAGTGCTCGCCGCACGCCGGCCACCCCCCGTCGACCTCGCGGTCCACACTGGAGAGCACTCGGCCGCGGATCAACCCTTTCGGTCCTGGCCGAAGGCAGGCAGGCTGTTGCCATGCTTCGACTCCGGCTCGGGTCGGCCGACCTGTGCCGGGTGCGGTTCGCCGATCGGCTGCATCCGGTCGGGATCGCGCTGCTGGCCGGTCAGTGGCTGCGCGATCCCACTGTCGCGGCGATGGCGCCGACCCTGGCCGAGCGGGTGGCAGCGGCCGAGGGCACAGCTGCCGCCCAGGCTGCCACCGCGGTCCTGCGGCATCTGCTGCCCGACCGGGGACGTCTACCGGACTTCGTCACTCCCTTCGACGGCCTGGAGTCGGTGGAGGCCGGGCTGGAGGCGATCCGGGCCACCCCGGCGCGGCGGGTCCGCGCCGAGGTCACCCTCGCGTACGCCGACTCGTCGGCCAGCCCACTGCGGCGGCGGTTCGCGGCGGCCGACCCGGAGGTGCTGGACCTGTTCGGCGGGGCCGTGCGGACCTGGTTCGACGCGGTGCTCGAACCGCACTGGGCCGAGCTGGTGTCCGCGTACCGTCAGCAGGTGACGTCCGCCAGCCAGCGGCTGGCGCAGCACGGCCTGGCCAGCCTCTTCGCCGGTCTGCACCCGGGGATCCGGTGGCGGGAGCCGGTGCTGGAGGTACGGACGTGGTGGGACGGTGATCTTCCCGGCACCGGCCACGGGATCATCCTGCTGCCCTCACCGTTGGCCGGGCCGCGGCCCCGGGTGCTCGTCGAGCAGGGTTACCCGATCCTGCTCGTCTACCCGGTGGTCATGCCCGTGCGCGGGGCTCCCGCCGACGACGATGCCCTCGGTCGACTGCTCGGCGTCACCCGGGCGCTGGTGCTGCGCCGACTGGCGACCGACGGGGGGCTGACCACCACAGTGTTGTCCCGGGCGGTCGGGATCAGTCTCTCCTCGGCCTCGGAACACGCCCGCGCGCTGCGGACCGCCGGTCTGGTGACCAGCGAGCGGGAGGGCGGGGCCGTCCGACACCACCTGACCGCCCTGGGTCTGGGGTTGTTGCGGGGCCGGTCGGGCGACCTGGGCGAGTCGTGACCCACGGCCAACCAAGCCGTCGGGTGGCCGCCCGTCCTGCCGTAAGGTTGCTGCCGTGACGACGCGTGTGGCGGCCATCGACTGCGGGACCAACTCGATCCGACTGCTGGTCGCCGACCTGCCCGACGCCTCGGCCGGGCCGCAGGCACCGCTGGTCGACCTGACCCGGCGGATGGAGATCGTCCGGTTGGGGCAGGGCGTGGACCGCACCGGCCGACTGGCGCCGGAGGCGATCGAGCGGACCAGGGTGGCGTTGGCGTCGTACGCCGCGGACATCGAGAAGCTGGGCGCGCAGCGGGTGCGGATGTGTGCCACCTCGGCCTCCCGCGACGCCGCCAACGCCGCCGACTTCACCGAGATGGTGCGGGCCACTCTCGGTGTCGCGCCCGAGGTGGTCAGCGGCGACGAGGAGGCCCGGCTGTCGTTCACCGGCGCGGTGCGCGGGCTGCCTGCCGACGCCAAGGAGCCGTTCCTGGTCGTCGACATCGGCGGTGGTTCCACCGAGTTCGTGGTCGGTGACCGGGCCGCCGGGGTGCGGTCGGCGATCTCGGTGGACATCGGCTGCGTCCGGATGACCGAGCGGCACCTGCCCGGTGACCCGCCGACGCCCGAGCAGGTCGCGGCAGCGCAGGCCGACATCGCCGCGGTGGTGGACCGGGCGCTCGCCGTGGTGCCCGGTCGCGAGGCGGCCACCCTGGTCGGCCTCGCCGGGTCGGTCACCACTGTCGTCGCGCTCGCGCAGGGCCTGCGGGAGTACGACCCGGAGCGCATCCACCACGCCCGGGTGTCGTACGAGGAGGTCGCCCGGGTGACGGCGGAGCTGCTGGGTCAGACCCGTGCGCAGCGGTTGGCGAACCCGGTGATGCACCCGGGCCGCGCCGACGTGATCGGCGCCGGTGCGCTGGTGCTACGCGTGATCATGGAGCGGGCCGGGATGCCGTCGGTGGTCGCCTCGGAGCACGACATCCTGGACGGCATCGCCTGGAGCCTCCAGCCGACCACGCGCTGACGGCTTGATCGACTCGCCTTCATTGAAAACGCGGTGTCCGAGCGCCTCGGATGACCCGACTTCCTGAAAACCGAGTCGATCATCGCCGCGGGTCCGGTGCCGACCCGGCCGGGCTTCGCTTTAGTCCGTCGTCAGGTCGGGCCGGTGCTGCCGGACCCATTCCTCGACGTCGGTGCGCCGCCAGATCTGGCCCATCCGCAACACCTGATACGGAGCCGGGAAATCGCGTCGGGACGCAACTACGGAAGCCCGAGCGCGGGACACCCCGCCGAGCATGTCTCGTATTTCAGCGATCCCAACGAACTCGCCCATGGGTTGACGGTAGGTACCCTCGATTGTTCGACGATCGGTAACAGCGATAGGGGTTGACGATCGGCAACGGCAATAGCACGATCGAGGGATGTCGGCGTCGAATACCCCTCCGTCTCGCGACCGTCAGTGTCGTGCCGTACGCCCGCACCTGCCCATGCGGCCTCTCTGGCTCTGTCGAGTGTGTGCTGCTCCCTGGCCGTGTCAGCCGGCGCGACTGTTGCTGGTGATCGAGTATCGACGGGATCGGGTTGGCCTTAGCATCTACATGGCTGGCCTGCTCTTGGAGGCCACCGCAGACTTGATCAAGCTCAATCCGAATCCAGCCCCGTCCCCGGTCGACATGTTCGCCAGGTTCGTGGGCTGGACCGCGCGGGGGATTGCTCGCGATTCGATCGGCCCTGAACCGCCGGAACCGCCCTCGCGGGACGCTTGATCAACTCGTGCTCCTTGAAAACGCGGCGTCCCGGTGCCTCGGATGACCCGACCTCCTGAAAACCGAGTCGATCACCGCCGCGCGCGTCCGGTGCGGCCCGGCGTGTCGGAGCTGATTCGTTGACGGTACTGCGCATTGCGCACTACTGTGCAATCCGTGGACACCACACAGTTGTTGAAGGGCGTGCTTGATCTGGCCGTCCTGGCCGTGCTCCGAGAGGAGGACGGTTATGGCTACGACATCCTGCGCCGGCTGCGCGAGGCCGGCCTGGAGGAGGTCGGTGACGCCTCGGTCTACGGGACGCTGCGCCGCCTCTTCGCCGCCGGCCTGCTCACCACCTACGTCGTGCCGAGCGAATCCGGGCCGCACCGCAAGTACTACTCACTCAACGCGGCGGGGCGTGACCAGCTGACCCGCTCCGGCAAGCTCTGGCGCTCGTTCGCCACCACAATGGACACCTTGCTCGACGATCGGGGGTTGGCGGCATGACCGTCGCGGAGCAGGAGATCACCGACTATGTGGCGCGGGTCCGGGCCGCTCTGGCCGACCTGCCTTCCGGGCAACGCGACGAGTTGACCGAGGATCTCGCCGACCACCTCACCGAGGTCGCCGCCGAGTCCGAGGGCACCCTGGTCGAGCGGTTGGGCGAGCCCGAGACGTACGCCGCCGAGCTGCGCGCCGCGTCCGGCGCGGCACCGGGCAGCGGGCGCAACCTCGACCAGCGGGTGGCGAGCGCGATGGCCCGGGTCCGCGGCCGGCTGCGCACCGTTGACACCCGGCTCGGCCCACCCCTGGGGTACGAGACGGCCAGCGACTTCCTCCGACTGTTGCGCCCGGCCTGGTGGGTGCTGCGCGGCTATCTGGCGGCGATGCTGGTCACCGTGATCACCACCGGTGGCGAATTCGGGCTCCTGCCGAGGTTCGGCGGTGAGCTGCTGGCTGGCCTGATCATGCTGATCGGCTTCGTGCTCGGCTCCATCTGGATCGGTCGTAGTTCGGCCCAGCTGACCCGCTGGCCGCGCTCGGCCGTGCAGGTCGCCAGCGTGGTGCTGGTGGTCTTCGCGTTCGCCGCGCTGATCCAGGCCGAGGACCGGATGCGTTACGGCGACTACGGCTACGACCCGACCGCTGTCGACAGCCAGTACGACCGGGTCCGGGACGTCTTCGTCTACGACAGCGAGGGCCGCCTGGTGGAGAACGCCCGGCTCTTCGACCAGAACGGCAATCCGATCCGGCTCGGCTACCCGGACTGCTCGGAAGACGCCTACGTGAACCAGGCGCTGCGGGCGTACCCGTACTGTCCGGAGCAGGCGCCCTTCGTGCCACGTGCGCCGGGCGCGCCTCTCCCGGCCGTGTCACCGGCAACCACGCCGGACCCGAGCGGCACTGTGGACCCGACCAGCCCACCGGAGCCCAGCGGCACGTCGGAGCCGGGCGGCACGGCCGGGCACACCGGGCCACCGCTGCCGACCGGTACGGCCACCGACGTGCCGTCGAGCGGAACGCCAACCCCCACCCCGACGAGCTGAACCACGGTGTGAACTGGATCATGCGGCTGATGCTGGGAAATGGCTGAACGGACGAGGCGAGCGGGACGGCACCGGAAATCAATGATCGTTACGGTGTCGTCTGCTCATCAACCCCTCGGAAGGAACCCCCGTGCCAGAGCAGGTCGCACCGCCCCCCGCGCCCGACGCCGCAAACCCTGAGCCGGCCGTCGGGACGCCGCAAGCGGCCGCGCCGCAGCCTGCCGTGCCCCAGCAGCGGTCGGTCGAGCCGGAGCCGGCTGCCGCGACGCCTGTCGCCGCCGAGGCGCCGCAAGCCGCCGAGACGCCCCAGCCGGCCGGGACGCCGCAAGCCGCCGAGACGCCGCAGCCGGCCGGGACGCCCCAGACCCCCGAGATGCCGCAAGAGGCCGGCACGCCGGCGGCCGGGACGCCGCAAGCCGCCGAGACTCAGGCGGCCGAGACGTCGCAGGCGACCGAGCCGAAGGCGGAGAAGTCCGGTGCGAAGAAGGTCCTCGGCATCGTCGGTGCGATCCTCGTCGTCGTCGTCATCGCCGGCCTGAAGTTCGGTGTCGCCTCGGCGATCGGCAACTTCTTCAACAAGGACGCGACGGCGGACGCCAAGACCGGCGACTGCATCGCCGAGCTGCCCGAGGTCACCGGCACCGAGCAGGAGGAGGTCGACGGCGCCAAGGTCGTGGCGTGCACCTCCACCGACGCGGCGTACAACGTGGTCGGTCGGGTGGACGGCCAGAGCGAGGCGCAGGCGAAGGCCGACACCACCTGCACCCAGTTCTTCAAGGAAGGCCAGGAGGGGTACATCTTCTCCAGCATCGAGCCGGGCAAGACGGGCTACGTGCTCTGCCTGACCAAGAAGGTCTGACCACAGCGGTAGCTGGACATCGACGGCGGCGGGGGCAGACCCCGCCGCCGTCGGCGTACCCCGAGTCACCGGGGGGCGAACGGGAGGTGAATGCCACTGTTCCGGCGTCTTCCCGAGGGCCGCGTGGCGTGGCAGGCTACCGGCACGTAGGACCACTGGGCGACCAGCCAACGATGACTGACCGCTAGGAGGACGGCCCATGGGCGAAATGGTGAGCTACCGCAGCAACGGGGGCGCGAGCGAGGGGTATCTCGCGATACCCGCCAGCGGCACGGCCAGCCCCGCCGTCATCGTCATTCAGGAATGGTGGGGTCTGGTCCCGCACATCCGGTCGGTGGCTGACCGGTTCGCCGATGCCGGTTTCGTCGCCCTCGCCCCGGACTTCTACCACGGTGAGACGACCAGCGAGCCGGACGAGGCGCAGCGGCTCCTGCTGGCGATGCGGATGGACGAGGCGGCGAAGGACATCGCCGGAGCGGCCGACTATCTCGCCGGGCGGCCCGAGGTCACCGGTAAGGTCGGTGTCGTGGGCTTCTGCGCTGGTGGCAGCCTGGCCCTCTGGTCGGCGACCATCTCCGAGCGGATCGTCGCGACCGCCGGTTTCTATCCCGTGCTGCCGTGGGAGTCGATGCGTCCCGACTGGGCCGACTACGCCGGCAAGGCGGCTGTCATCCACTGCTCCGAAGAAGACGGCACCTCGGCCGCCGAGGGCGTGCAGACCGCCCGGCGGGCCATCGAGGAGGCCGGCGGCGACTGCCACCTCTACGACTACCCGGGCACCTCGCACGCCTTCTTCAACGACGACCGGCCGGAGGCGTTCGACCAGCGCGCCGCTGCCAGTGCCTGGGCCCGCACCCTGGAACTCTTCCGGGCCAAGCTTGGCTGAGACACGTACCCCCGCACAGGTGGTCGCCCGCGCAGCGCGGGCGACCGACCTGGCCGACCTCGACGCGGCGGTGAGCGACTGCTTCGCCTGCCCGCGGTTGGTGCAGTGGCGGGAGGACGTCGCCCGCACCCGCCGGGCCGCCTTCCGCGACCAGGAGTACTGGGGTCGACCGGTGCCGGGCTTCGGCACCGGTGACGCCCGGATCGCCATCCTCGGGTTGGCGCCTGCCGCGCACGGTGGCAACCGCACCGGCCGGATCTTCACCGGCGATCGCTCGGGTGACGTGCTGTTCGCCGCGCTGCACCGGGCCGGGCTGGCCAACCAGCCGACCAGCGTCGCCGCCGACGACGGGCTCACGGTGCGCGACCTGCGGATCTTCTCGGCCGTCCGGTGTGCGCCTCCGGACAACAAGCCGACCCCACCGGAACGGGACACCTGCGCGCCCTGGCTGCACCGCGAGGTCACGATGATCCGGCCCACGCTGCGGGTCGTGGTCGCGCTGGGCGCGTTCGCCTGGGCCGCGTGGTGGCCGGTGCTCCGTGCGGTGTACGGGCAGCGCCCGCCCAGCCCGCGACCGGCGTTCGGTCATGGGGCACACTGGTCCGGCACGAACGCCCCGGACTTGCTCGGCTGCTACCACGTCAGTCAGCAGAACACCTTCACCGGGCGGTTGACACCAGAGATGTTGGACGATGTCTTCGGCCAGGCCAAACAGCTGGCCGGAGTGGACTGAGGCGACGCGTGGGGTGGTGGCGATGACCGACGGAACACGCCCGCCCACACCGGTATCGTCCGCCGAGCCGGGTGTGCTGCGGCCGGTGCTCGGCCTGCTGCGCCGGTGGTGGCCGGTCGGCGCGGTCGCGGCCCTGCTCGCCGGTGCCGCGCTGGCGTCCGCCCACTCGTCGATCGGGGCCAGTCGCATCCCGCCGGCCGCGGACAACGTGCCGTGGGTTCCCGAGTACCCGACCGTCGAGCCGTCGCCGTCCATCCCGATCGAGCCCCGCGACGCCGGCGAGGCCACCCAGGCGCACATCCCGCAGTGGGTCGGGACCGTGGCTGTGGTCCTGCTCGGTCTGGCCATCCTCGCCGCGCTCGGCTACCTCAGCTGGGTCCTGATCCGGGGAGCGCTGCGCCGCACCACCCGGGCACTACCGGCACAGCGGGCCCGCCGTACCGCCGAGGGCACAGCCCGCGAGGTGGTCGCCGCCCTCGACGCCGGCCTGGTGGAGCTCGACGACCACGACACCGACCCCCGGGTGGCGGTGATCGCCTGCTGGGTGCGCCTGGAGGAGACCGCCGCCGCGGCCGGTGTGCCGAGGCTCGCCGGGGACACCCCCACCGACCTGGTCAGCCGACTGTTGCAGGGTGACCCGGCGGCGGGCGTGCCGGCCATCGCCAGCACCGATGTGCTGGCCGAGTTCGCGCACGTCTACCGGGAGGCCCGCTACGCCACCCACCCGGTCGGCGAACGCACCCGGGACCAGGCCCGCGCCGCGCTCGGTCGGCTGCGCGGAGAGCTCACCGCGGCGGTGACCTCATGAGCAGCACCAGCATCGACGATCTGCTCGCGTTCGAGGAGGAGGCCGCGCCGGTCGGTCCGCAGGCGCGCCCGTCCCGATGGCGTCCGGTGCTGCGCCTGATCGCGTGGGCCGCCGCGTTGGTAGCGGTCCTGCTGGTCGGCTTCCGCGCGGTGGGCCTCCAGGTCTCGCTTCCCGTACTGATCGCCGGGGTGCTCGCCGTGCTGGCGGTCCGCCGGGTCACCGCCCTGCTCGCGCCGCCACCTCCGCCGCCGCCGGGTCGCCGGGCCGGCGCGGGCGAGGAGGACGGCAGCTACAACTGGGCCGCCCGGGACGCGCTGCGTGGCGCCATCAACCAGTGGGAACGGCCCCTGGACTGGTCCTCGAACCGAACCGAACGTTTCACCAAGGTGGTCCTGCCCCGGATCGGTGAACTGGCCGACGAGCGGATGCGGCTGAAACACGGCGTCACCCGTGAGTCGGATCCCGCCCGCGCTCGCGTCCTGCTGGGTGACCGCCTGTGGACGTTCCTGGAGACCCCGCCTCGCCGCACCCCGTCGCCGCGCGATCTCGCGGTGATCGTCGCCGAACTGGAGAGCATCTGATGAACGACGTGGACCGGAGCATTGCCCCCGCCGAGGTCGGGCACCTGGCTCGGGCGGTCCTGGACGCGGTCGGCACCGTCGTGGTCGGCAAGCGGGACGCGTTGGAGCTGGTCCTCGCCGGCATCCTCGCGGGCGGGCACGTGCTCCTGGAGGACCTGCCAGGGCTCGGTAAGACACTCACCGCCCGCTCGTTCGCCCAGGCCCTCGGGTTGGACTTCCGTCGGTTGCAGTTCACTCCCGACCTGCTCCCCGCCGACGTCACCGGCTCCTTCCTGTACGACCAGCGCAACGGTGACTTCACCTTCCGGGCCGGCCCGGTCTTCACCAACCTGCTCCTCGCCGACGAGATCAACCGGACGCCGCCGAAGACCCAGTCCGCGCTGCTGGAGGCGATGCAGGAGAAGCAGGTGTCGGTCGAGGGTGTGACCTACAAGCTCGACGAGCCGTTCCACGTGCTGGCCACCGCCAACCCCATCGAGTACGAGGGCACCTACCCGCTGCCGGAGGCGCAGCTGGACCGGTTCCTGCTGCGGGTCTCGTTCGGTTACCCGCAGCCCGAAGAGGAGTGGGAGGTGCTGCGCCGTCGGATGAGCCGTCGCCGGGAGGAGGCGGACATCAAGGCGGTGGTCGACGCGGCGACGCTGCGGGCCATGCAGGCCGCACTGGAGGACGTGGTCGTGGAGGACTCCATCGGCCGCTACATCGTGTCGCTCACCGCGGCCACCCGGGAGCACCCGTCGGTGCTGGTCGGCGCCTCCCCTCGCGGTTCGCTGGCGCTGCTGCTGCTGGCCCGGGTCCGCGCGGTGTTCGGCGGACGGGACTACGTGGTGCCGGAGGACGTCAAGTCGGTGGCGGCCCCCGCCCTGGCCCACCGGATCACCCTGCGCCCGGAGATGTGGTTGCGCCGGGTCGACCCGGCGTTCGTGGTGGGCGAGGTGCTGGAGGCGACTCCCGCCCCGGCCAGTGGCGCGCTGCCCAGCTACGCCGCCGGCGGGCCCCGGCACTGATGACCGGACCGACAGTGCCGACGGCCATCGAGGCGGAACCGGCTGCCGGCTGGGCGCCCACCCCGGCGCTCGGCCGCGCGGTGCTGCTCGCCGGCCTGCTGCTGGTGGCCGGGGTGCTGCTGGGCCGGGTGGACCTCATCGTGCTCGCCGCCCCGTTCGCGTTGGGCACCGCGTACGCGCTGCGTCGACGACCCACTGCGCTGCCACAGGTGTGGATCACCCAGGGTGACGGTGGGCCGCTGGTCGAGGGCGGTGACGTGGCTGCGGCGGTGAGCGTCGGCAACCCGGACACTGTCGACTACGACCTGGTGGTGACGCGTACCCGGGTGTCGCAGTGGCTGCGGATCGACCGGGCCGGCTTCGCCCGCGACGAGGCCGCCGACGACGGGGAGCCGAGCGCCACCCCGGGAACCGGTGCGGCGGCGCCGGGCGACGGCAGGCGCCGATCCGTCGCGGACCGACCGTTCGTGACGTCGGTGCCGAGTGGCGCGGCGGTGGACCTGGAGCTGGCCGGCAAGGCCCTGCGCTGGGGCCGGCACCCGGTCGGCCCCGCCGGTGCCCGGGTCGCCACGGCCGGGGGTCTGCTGGTCTCCCGGGCGGTGATCACCGAGCCGGTACGGGTGCGGGTGTACCCCCGTACCGAGCCGTTCGAGGCGGTCGAGGCGATGCCCCGCGCCGCCGGCCTGGTCGGGGCGCACCACTCTCGCCGACCTGGAGAGGGCGGCGAACTCGCCGGCGTACGCGTCTTCGCTCCCGGTGACCGGCTGCGCCGGGTCGACTGGCGGGTCTCGTTGCGGACCCGGCAGCTGCACGTGGCCGCCACCCTCTCCGACCGGGACGCGGAGGTGGTGGTGCTGCTCGACGTGCTCGCCGAGGCGGGCCGCTCCGGTGGGGCTGACGGTGCCGCCTCGGTGTTGGACACCACGGTCCGGGCCACCGCCGCGATCGCCGAGCACTACCTGCACCGTGGTGATCGGGTCTCGCTGCTGGAGTACGGGCCGGCGGCCCGCCGGCTCCGGCCAGCCGGCGGACGGCGGCAGTACCTGACCGTCCTGGAGTGGTTGCTCGACGTCCGCGTCCACGCGTCCGCGCACGAGCCGTACGACCAGGTCTTCGGCCCGCAGTTGCTCTCGTCGGACGCGTTGGTGGTGGTGCTCACCCCGCTGCTTGACGAACGGTCAGCGCAGATGCTCGCCCGGTTGGCCCGTGGTGGGCGGTTCGTGGTGGCGGTCGACACGTTGCCGACCGACCTGGCGTCGCCGAAGGACCGGGGTTGGGCCGAGGTGGCGTACCGGCTGTGGCGCCTGGACCGGGAGACCATGATCGGGCAGCTCCGGGAGCACGGCGTACCGGTGGTGCGCTGGGCCGGTGCCGGCAGCCTGGACCAGGTTCTGCGGGACGTGGCCCGGTTGGCGACGGCTCCAAGGGTGGGTGGCCGGTGAGCGCGAGGAGTGAGCTTGCGAGCCCCGCAGTCGCGAACGGAAGGCGGGTGCGGTGAGCGCGAGGAGTGAGCTTGCGAGCCCCGCAGTCGCGAACGGAAGGCGGGTGCGGTGAGCGCTCTGGTGGAGCGGGTTCGGGCGGCGCAGTACGCCGTCGCTCGCGTCAGCGTGGCCCCGCTGCTGGTCCGGGTGGGGATCTTCGTCATCGTGTTTGCCGGGTTCGCTCTGGCGTTCCCCGCGGAGGTGCTTCCCGGCCGGTCGATCTTCTTCCTGGCGGTGGCCGCCCTGTTGCCCGCGTTCGGGCCGCGCAAGGTCTGGACGACCTTCACGGCGTTGGTCACGGTGGGCGGGTGGCTGCTCGCCACCGACGGGTACGGCCGTCCGGTCGCCCTCTGGCGGCTGCTCGCCGTCGCGGCCCTGCTCTACCTGGGTCACACCCTCTGCGCGCTGGCCGCGTTGTTGCCCTATGACGCGATGGTGGACCCCGAGTTGATCACCCGGTGGTTGGTGCGGTCGTCGGCCGTGCTGTTGGGTTCCGCAGTGCTCGGAGTGCTGTTGTTGCAGGCGACGGGGACGGGCGGGGGTGCCGGACACCAGTGGGTGACAGTGCTGGGGCTGCTGATGGCGGTGGGGACGGCAGTGTTGCTGGGCTGGCTCCTGCGACGTCGGTGACCACTGCGATCCGAGGGTTACGCAGGTCACATGGGTTGTGCTCCGTCACAGATGGGGGCCGCGAGCGGGATTACCTGAGCCGGCCGGGGAAAGATAGACAACGTGAATCCGAAGCGGATCCTTGTGGTTGGTGCGGGGCACGTCGGTCTGTACGCGGCGCTGCGCCTGTCGAAGAAGCTCAGCTCCCGTGAGGCTGAGGTCATGGTGGTTGACCCCCAACCCCACATGACCTACCAGCCGTTCCTGCCCGAGGCGGCGGCGGGCAACATCTCCCCGCGGCACGCAGTGGTGCCGCTGCGACGGGAGTTGCGCAGGTGCAAGATGGTGGCCGGCACGGTCACGCGGATCGAGCACGACCGCAAGGTGGCCACCGTGCAGCCGATCAGCGGCCCGGCCCGGGAGATCACCTACGACCACGTGATCGTGGCCCCGGGTTCGGTCTCCCGCACCCTGCCGATCCCCGGTCTGCACGAACAGGGCATCGGGTTCAAGACCATCGGCGAGGCGATCTACCTGCGCAACCACGTGCTGGATCGGCTCGACGTGGCGGCCGCCACGCCGGATCCGGACGTCCGCCGTTCGGCGCTGACCTTCACCTTCGTCGGCGGTGGGTACGCCGGCATCGAGGCGCTCGCCGAGATGGAGGACATGGCTCGCGACGCCATGCGGTACTACCCGGAGCTCAAGCAGGACGAGGTCCGCTGGGTCCTGGTCGAGGCCACCCAGCGGGTGCTGCCCGAGGTCGACCGGGACATGGGTGCGTACACCGTGCAGCAGTTGATGAAGCGCGACATGGACATCCGGCTGGACACCCGCCTGGAGTCCTGCGTCGACGGGGTGGTGAAGCTCTCCGACGGTGACAGCTTCCGCTCCGACACGATCGTCTGGACCGCCGGTGTGAAGCCGTCGCCGATGCTGGACTCGACCGACTTCCCGCGCGACGACCGTCGACGGATCACCTGCCTGCCCACGCTCCAGGTGGTCGACGGTGACCAGGTGCTCGAGGGTGCCTGGAGCGCCGGGGACTGCGCCGCCGTGCCGGACCTGACCAAGGAGCCGGGCAACTTCTGCTCGCCGAGCGCTCAGCACGCGGTGCGCCAGGCCGCCCGGATGGCCGACAACATCGCGGCAGTGATCCGGGGTCGCGAGCCGGTGAACTACAAGCACAAGCACGTCGGCAGCGTGGCGAGCCTCGGCCTGCACAAGGGCGTGGCCCAGGTGTACGGGATCAAGATGACCGGTTGGCCGGCGTGGGTGATGCACCGGACGTACCACATGAGCCGGATCCCGTCGTTCAACCGGAAGGTCCGCGTGGTGGTGGACTGGTCGTTGGCGTTCTTCCTCAAGCGCGAGGTGGTGGCCCTGGGCCAGTTGCACGACCCGCGCGAGGAGTTCGTCGAGGCCTCCCAGCCGGTCGGCGCGCCCCGCGTCTGACCACAGACCGACGCCGACCCCGTCGATCTTGCACTTCCGGATGCCGTAATGCGCCTTCTGGTGCGTTTCGTCCGGACAGAAAGTGCAAGATCGGCGGGGTTTTGGTTGGTCTAGACCCGCCACGTCCAGGCGTCGGCGATCCGGGTGGGTGGTCCGTAGAGCTGCTCCAGGGTTGCGCGCAGGCTTTCCGCGTGGGGGGCGTCGTCGGTGAGCGCCAGGCAGGAGGCGCCCCAGAAGTCGGCGTCGCGGGCCGCCTGTCGGCGCTGCTCGTCGCCGATGGCCGGTTGGTCGCCGCGGCGGGCGACATCCGCCAGCAGCGCGGAGGTGGGCTGCTTGAAGGTGCCCATCGCCGCGGTGCCGCCCCTACCGTACGGGCCGATGAAGAAGCCTTCCGGCAGCCCGAAACCGGCGTCGGCGGCGGTCGCCCAGCGCATCGGCCAGGGCTCCTTCGGGGTGGGCAGTGGCACCGGGACCAGCACCCCGCCCGGCGGTACGCACTGCCGCCAGTGGCCGCCGGTGATGAATTCCGGCACGGCGGGTCGTCCGGCGGTCGGCAGGGGGGTCGGGAAGATCGTTAGCAGCGCCACTCCGACGGCCAGGGGCACCAGCCGCCGTGCCCGACCGGAGCTGCGCAGGGCCCGGTCGACAGCGAGCACCAGCAGCGTCGCGAGGATCGGCAGCAACGCCAGCGCGAACCGCATCGGCAACGCCCCGTCCACCACCGGCAACCCTCCGATCACTGCGTACGGGCCGGGGATCGCCGTTCTGGTGCCGCCGAGCACCACCTCCGGGCCGAGCGAGAGCGCCCCCATCACCAGCCCCGCCACGACGCAGGCGAAGACCAGCCGGCGTCGCCCGGCCCAGATCGCGCAGACCACGGCGATCAGTAGCAGTGGCCAGCCGAGGAAGGTGTTGTACTCGGCGGGGCCGGTGGTCAGCCGGGCCGATGCGTCGCTGCCGGCCACCGACAGTGGGGAGAGCGTCCACCAACTGCTCAAATCGGCGGAGAAGTAGGCCGGGGTGAACATCCCGTCGGCGACTCCCTGCGGCCCGGCGAACTGGAACCACAGCGGATAGCCGAGCACCAGCAGGGCGAGCCCGGCGGCGATCGCCAACCCGCCGGCGAATCCGGGGAGCGCCCGGCGGGCCAGGTCCCGGTCCGCCACGGCGTAGCTGATCGCCATCACCAGCAGCGTGATCGCGGCGAGGAAGAGCACCTCCTCGCCGATGAAGACCTGCGCGCTGACCGCGCCGGCGAGCCCCGCCGCGGAGGTGAACAGTCGACGACGATCCGGCCCGGTGGTTCGGGTGCGGCCGGCCTCGTCGGGGGTGGCGGGCCCCGGGTCGGCCGCCCGCAGCAGCCGGACCACCAGCCAGACGATCACCGGCACCAGCCACTGGGCGGTCATGTGCAGGTGGCTGTTGCTCTGCGACACCATGCCGGGTCCGAATCCGCACAGCCCGCCGCCGAGTCCGGCGGCCACCCGGCGGACGCGCAGCGTCCGGTGGAACAGCAGGTACCAGGCGAGTGCGGTGCCGGCGAGGTTGCCGGCGGCGAGCAGCGCGAAGGTGACCGGTGCGCCCAGCAGCAGGGTGACCGGCGCGAAGAGGACGCCGAGGGCGATCACACTGGTGTTGGTCATCAGGTTCACGCCGTCGGGGGCGTTGAGCCGGTCGGTGAGCAGGTCGAAGTCGCCGAGCAGCGCGCGGGCGTCCACCGCCAGGAACCACTCGTAGAGGGTCTGGTCCTCCGGATTGAGCGCCAGGACGCGGCCGCCCGGGTCGGGCCACAGCCCGTGGGTGAGCCAGCCGGCCAGCACCGCGAAGATCAGAGCGGCCAGCAGGTCCGCCCGGTGGCGGCGGACGGCGGCCAGCAGCCGGGTGGCCCGGGGTCGGCGGTTGACCTGATCGGCGAGGCGGAATGCCTGCTCAGGCGCGGCGTCGGGGGCCGTGGGGGCTGCGCTGCTCACGGCATCGACCCTAATGTGGCCAGACCGGCGGGGTACGCCGGGTCGCCGCAGACCGGCTACGGTGACACTGCACCAGGCGTGTCGGCGCGCCGGTGCCACTCGCCCGGGTGGTGGAAAGGCAGACACGGCCGCCTTAAAAGCGGCTGCCGAAAGGCGTGCGGGTTCGACCCCCGCCCCGGGCACCGGTCGACTCACACATTCTCATTCGTGATCTCCAGGACTTGGCTCTGCCGTTTACTCTTGGAGGGCACGTTCACGTGCAAACGACCCCCTGAGGGAGGCCAGACAGTGAAGACCTCGAACCCGGTGCTCGCCCGGCTCGGCCAAGCGGCCGAGCGGGAGCGCTCCGCCGGGTACGCCCCGGCCGGGCCGTACGGACAGCCCGGCATTCCCCAGCAGTACCCGTCCCAGGCCGACTACCCGGCCGCGCCACCCACTGTGGCGCCGATGACCGTCGACGACGTGGTCGTCAAGACGGTCGCTCTGCTCGGCATTCTCGGCATCACCGCCGCGGCCGCCTGGGTGCTCGTTCCCGACGCGCTGGTCGGTACCGCGTGGATCGGCGCGGCGGTCGTCGGCCTGGTGCTCGGCTTGATCATTTCGTTCTCCCGGATGGCCAACCCGGCGCTCGTGATCGCGTACGCGGTCGTCGAGGGTGTCTTCGTCGGCATGGTCAGCAAGGCGTTCGAGACGGCCTACGACGGCATCGTGCTCCAGGCCGCCGCAGCCAGCTTCGGCATCTTCTTCCTGATGGCGATGCTCTACCGGGCGAAGGTCATCCGGGCCACCCCGGCCTTCGTCAAGGGCATGATCGCCGTGATGGTCGGCCTCTTCGCGGTCATGATGATCAACCTGGTGCTGGCGCTGTTCGGCGTCAACACCGGTCTGCGCGACGGCAGCCCGCTCGCCATCGGCTTCAGCCTGGTCTGCATCGTGGTCGCCTCGCTGAGCTTCGTGCTCAGCTTCAAGGAGATCGAGGACGGCGTCCGGATGGGCCTGCCCCAGCGCTACTCCTGGGTGGCCGCGTTCGGCATCCTGGTCAGCCTGGTCTGGCTCTACATCGAGATCCTGCGTCTGCTGAGCTACTTCCAGGGCGACGACTGACCTCGTCCGCACTGCCGACCGGCGCCCGTCCCCACTCCGGTGAGGGCGGGCGCCGTCGTCCGCGCCGTTTGCCCGCCGCCGCCGGTCCGCCCGGGGCAGAGTGACTTCGGGGGGTACGCGGGCTAAGGAGGCGGCGGTGCGGAGCAACAACCCGGTGCTCAACCGGCTGGACGAAACCGGCCGGGTGGAGGCCCGGGTGCTCGGCGCCCGTGACGTCGAGCCGATGACCGTCGACGACGTGGTGGTTCGTACCGTCGGGTTGCTGCTGGTGACCGGCGCGGCCGCGGCGGTGTCCTGGGCGGTGATCCCCGACGCGGTGTGGCTGGGCGCAGCGCTGGCCGGCAGCGCGCTCGCCTCGATCGCGCTGGTCCTGGTCATCTCGTTGCGGAGGATCACCAACCCGGTGCCGATCGTCGGCTACGCCATCCTCCAGGGGCTGTTGCTGGGGGTGGCGAGCCGCACCTTCGAGCAGGTCTATCCGGGCATCGTGGTGCAGGCGGTGGCGGGTACCTTCGGTGTCTTCCTCGGCATGGCGGCGCTCTACCGGGCCCGGGTGATCCGGGCGACGCCCCGCCTGGCCCGCCTGGTGATCGGCACCCTGCTCGGCATCGCCGTGCTCAGCGTGGTCAACCTGGTGTCGTACCTGATCACCGGGCGGTCGGGCCTGGCGGTCTACAGCGTCAGCGGGCAGGTCGGCTGGCTGCCGTACGCCTTCTCGGTGGTGGCCATCATCGCCGGGGCGTTCAGCTTCATTCTCGACTTCGACCTCGTCGAGCGTTCGGTGCGGGACGGCCGAGCCCGTCGGTACGCGTGGCTGAGCGCGTTCGGCCTGCTCACCGGGTTGGTCTTTCTGTACTGGCAGTTGCTGCGGCTGCTCAGTTATCTGCGCCGCTGACCGGCCCGACCCGGACGCGGCCGGTGCGGCCGTAGACTCGGCGGCGATGAGCGCAGCGGAGTTGGACAAGGCCGTGCAGTTGCTGGTCCGTCAGATCGCGCACTGGCAGCAGCCCCGGTGGGCGGCCGTCGCGACCGCCGGCAACGTGTCCCGCGCCGACCTGGTGCACCGTCTGGTGCAGGAGGTCGCCAACCTGGCCGCCGACGCCGAGGGGGAGCCCCGTCGGGTGGTGCCCCGGCTCGACAACGACCTGGCCCTGCCCGATCAGTTGCGGGTGGTCACGGCGGACCTGCTGGCTGCCCACCCGGGGCCCGAGGCGCTGGCGCGGGCCGCCGCCGAGGTGACGGCGACCCGCAGCGCGCTCTGAGGGCAGCTCGGCTCAGCTGAGCCGTTCCAGCACCATGGCCATGCCCTGGCCACCGCCCACGCACATGGTCTCCAGACCGATGGTCTTGTCGTGCCACTCCAGTGCGTTGAGCAGGGTGCCGGTGATGCGGGCGCCGGTCATGCCGAACGGGTGGCCGACCGCGATGGCCCCGCCCATCACGTTCAGCTTCTCCTCCGGGATGCCCAGCTCGCGGTAGGAGGGGATGACCTGCGCGGCGAACGCCTCGTTGATCTCGACGAGGTCGACGTCGTCGATGGTCATGCCGGCTCGGCGCAGCGCCTGCCGGGACGCCTCGACCGGCCCGAGACCCATGATCTCCGGCGACAGGGCTGTCACGCCGGTCGAGACGATCCGGGCCAGCGGGGTGAGCCCGAGTTCCTCGGCCCGCTGGGCGCTCATCACCACCACTGCGGCGGCGCCGTCGTTGAGCGGGCAGCAGTTGCCGGCGGTGATCCGCCCGTCCGGGCGGAACACCGGCTTCAGGCCGCCGACCGCGTCGAGGGTGACGCCGGCCCGGGGCCCGTCGTCGGTGCTCACCACTGTGCCGTCCGGCGTGGTGACCGGGGTGATCTCCCGGGCCCAGAAACCGTCGGTGATGGCCTTCTCGGCGAGGTTCTGGCTGCGTACACCGAACTCGTCCATGTCGGCGCGGGTGACGTCGTACACCTGGGCCAGGTTCTCCGCGGTCTGCCCCATGGACAGGTAGATGTCGGGCAGCTCGCCGGCCTCACGCGGGTCGGTCCACACCTCGGCGTCGCCCTGCGCGCGGCGCTTCGAGCGCTCAGCCGCCGTCCCGAAGCGGGGGTTCTCCCAGCGGCCGCCGACCACTGCCTGCGCCTCGGGCGGCAGCCCGTCGGAGCTGCCCCGGGCGTAGCGGGAAACGATCTCCACCCCGGCGGAGACGAACACGTCGCCCTCGCCGGCCCGGATGGCGTGCATCGCCATCCGGGTGGTCTGCAACGAGGAGGCGCAGTAGCGGGTCAGCGTGGCGCCGGGGACAGTGTCCAGACCGAGGAGGGTGGACACCACCCGGGCCATGTTGAAGCCCTGCTCGCCGCCGGGCAGGCCGCACCCGAGGTAGAGGTCGTCGATCGTGGTCGGATCGAGCGCGGGGATCTTGTCCAGCGCGGCCTGGACGATGGTCGCGGCGAGGTCGTCGGAGCGGACGTCGCGCAGGGAACCCTTGTGCGCCCGCCCGATGGGGGAGCGGGCGGTGGCGACGATGACGGCGTCGCGGGACGACTCAATCGGCATGGACCAACGTTAACCCGCCGGTAACATGGCGCGGAAGAAGCGGACGCGGCGGGAAATGTCACCCTGGCCGGGGCGATCTAGCGCCGGGTCGTGGCCGCCGCCGCGGCGACGATGGCGGGCAGCAGGGCGTGCGCCCACACCCGGTAGCCGTCGGCGGAGGGGTGGAAGCCGTCCTGGCAGAGCGTCCCGGCGTCGGCCCGGAACACCGGCCCGGTCTCGGTGGCCAGGTCGACCACCGAGCCACCCGCCTCCAGCACGGCAGTGGTCTGCGCGCGGGCCACCCGACGCCCGGACCAGCCGACCACCTGGCGCAGCGGAGGCGCGATGGCACGCACGGCCCCGAGGTCGGGGCAGGTGCCCACCACCACCTCGACGCGCGCCTCGCGCAGGCGGTGCACCGCAGCGCCGAGATAGGCCGCCGCGTCGGAGGGCCGGCGCAGCCCGGTGGCGTCGTTCGCGCCGATCAGGATCAACGCCACGTCGGGCCGCTCGCCGAGCAGGGCCCGGGCCACCTGGGTGGCGAGGTCCGTCGAGCGGGACCCGGAGACGCCGACGCTGGACAGGTGCACCCGGCGGCCGGCCGGGCCCTCGGCGAGCAGGTTGGCCAACTGGCCGCCGATGGTGTCCTCCAGACGGTCGACACCGACGCCCAGTGCCGACGAGTCGCCCAGCAACACCAGCCGCAGCGGGGCAGCGCCCGCCCGGCCGATCGTGGCGCGCAGGGCAAGGCCGAGCTCCGGTTCGGCGTAGCGTCGGTGCCGGGCGATGAACGCCTCACCTGCGAGGACGGCGGCGCCCCCGACAGTGCCGGCGAACAGCGAGATCGCCGCCGCCCGACCCAGTCGGCCGGCGACGCCGGAGGTCACGCTCCGCGCGCTGCGCTCGTTCATGCCAGTCCCTCCACTGTCGAGGTGTCCGAGGCGGACCCGTGCTGCGGCACCGCGCCGACACCGAAGAACGCCCGTCGGCGCAGCTGCGCCCACCGGCCGGCCGGCCCCCGATCGCGGCCTCGCACCTGGACGCCGCTGACCTCCGTGCCGGCGTGTCGGGCCGCCTCCTGCGCGGCCCTCGGCAGGGACCGTACGCCGTCCCCGAGCATCGGTGTGGCCCGTCGTTCCGGGGTCGCGCCGAGGGCGGAGAGCATCGTCGGCAGGAGCGCGGCGGCGGCCATCGCGTACCCCTCGGCGGAAGGATGGAACCGGTCCCAGGCGAACATCCGGGTCGGCTCGGCCGCGAACCGGGGGCCGAGCAGATCACCGAGGGAGACCGTCCACCCGCCCGCCTCGACCACGGCCACCGTCTGGGCGGCCGCGAGCTGGCGGCTCCAGCGGTGCGCCAGCCAGCGCAGAGGCGGCTGGATCGGGCGGATCGCGCCCAGGTCGGGGCAGGTGCCGACGACCACCTCGCACCCCGCGTCACGCAGGGTGTGCACCGCCTCGACCAGGTAGCGCACCGCCAGGCCGCGCGGGGTGCGGTTGGTGATGTCGTTGCCGCCGATGAGGATCACCGCGATGTCGGGTCGGCACTCCAGCGCCGCCTCCACCTGGTGGCGCAGCGCCGCCGAGATGGCGCCGACCACCGCGAAGCGGTGCAGCTGCACCGGCCGGTGCAGTCGACGGGACAGGCCGGTGGCGAGCAGCGCCCCGGGCGTCTCGCGACGGCGGTGCACCCCGTAGCCGGCCGCCGACGAGTCACCGAGCACGACCATGGTGAGCGCCGGGCCGGGGAACTTCGCGCCGTACATCCCGTCGCAGCGGGGCGGCGGCGCCTCGGCCATCGGGATGGTCCGTCGCGCCTGGCGGGCCTGGCCGACCAGCACCCCGCCGGTCGCCACCACGGCCGCCGCGGTGGCGCCCGTCCCGATGGCCGCCAGCAGGGCGACGCGCCTGGCCTGCCGCCAGCGCTCATCGGGTACGACGAAACCTGCCACCCCCATATCTCGACATTATCGCGCTGGCCCGACACACCGCTGTCGTCGTGACGGCACCCGGGTGCCTGGAAACCGACGCGACGGGGTATCTGGGTTCCAGAGGCCGGCCGACTTGCGCCGACCCGCCACGCTGATCCGGCGGAGAGGAGCGCGACGATGGGTAAGACACTGAAGCGCAGCGCGGCGTTCACGGCCCTGGCGCGGGCCCTGGCGGCCGGGGCGCGCAACGGGCCGTCGATCGGCACGCGGTTGGCAGCGCTGCCCCGGATGATCAGGGCCACCACCAAGGGGGAGTACGACGGCGGCCTTCGGCTGGCCCTGATGACCGCGGCGACGGCGTACATCGTCTCGCCGATCGACCTGCTCCCGGAGATCCCGCTGGCGATCTTCGGGCTGGCCGACGACGCGGTGATGGTCACCTGGTTGGCTGGCAGTGTGCTCGCCGAGACCGACCGGTTCCTCGAGTGGGAGGCCCGCCGCAGCTCGGTCATCCCCGGGGGGTTGGTGCCCTGACGACACGTACGCTGGGCGGTGAGCAATCGTCTTCCCGGTCGCCCACCGCCGGCGCCGCAACGAAGGGCACACCGTGCAGTACTACGACAACGTCGTCGACATGATCGGAAACACCCCGCTGGTGCGTCTGCGTAACGTCACCGAGGGCATCCAGGCCACAGTGCTGGCCAAGGTGGAGTACGTCAACCCGGGCGGCTCGGTGAAGGACCGGATCGCGCTGCGGATGGTGGAGGACGCCGAGGCCGCCGGCCTGCTCAAGCCCGGTGGCACCATCGTCGAGCCGACCAGCGGCAACACCGGTGTCGGGTTGGCCCTGGTGGCCCAGCTCAAGGGCTACAAGTGCGTCTTCGTCTGCCCCGACAAGGTCAGCCAGGACAAGCAGGACGTGCTCCGGGCATACGGCGCCGAGGTGGTGGTCTGCCCGACCGCCGTCGCGCCGGAGGACCCGCGCTCGTACTACAACGTCTCGGACCGGCTGACCCGGGAGATCCCCGGCGCCTGGAAGCCCAACCAGTACAGCAACCCGGCCAACCCGCGCTCGCACTACGAGACGACCGGTCCGGAGCTGTGGAAGCAGACCGACGGCGAACTCACCCACTTCGTGACCGGCGTCGGCACCGGCGGCACCATCTCCGGCATCGGCCGGTACCTCAAGGAGGCGTCCGAGGGTCGGGTGCGCGTCATCGGGGCCGACCCGGAGGGCTCGGTCTACTCCGGCGGCACCGGCCGTCCGTACCTGGTGGAGGGCGTCGGCGAGGACTTCTGGCCGGAGACCTACGACCGGGGTGTCGCCGACGAGATCGTGGAGGTCTCCGACAAGGCGTCCTTCGAGATGACCCGGCGACTGGCCCGCGAGGAGGGGCTGCTGGTCGGCGGCTCCTGCGGCATGGCGGTGGTCGCCGCCCTGGAGGTCGCCCGCCGGGCCGGCCCGGACGACGTGGTGGTGGTGCTGCTGCCCGACGGCGGTCGCGGCTACCTCTCCAAGATCTTCAACGACTCGTGGATGGCCCGGTACGGCTTCCTCGACAACTCGGGCGCAGAGCCGACGGTGGCCGACGCGCTGGCCAGCAAGCCGGGCGGCCTGCCCGAGCTGGTGCACGTGCACCCGACCGAGACCGTCCGCGACGCGATCGACTACATGCGCGAGTACGGCGTCTCGCAGCTGCCGGTGCTCAAGGCCGAGCCGCCCGTGGTGACCGGTGAGGTCGCCGGCTCGATCGCCGAGCGGGACCTGCTCGACGCGCTGTTCACCGGCCAGGCCCACCTGCACGACACGATCGAGCGGCACATGGGCGACCCACTGCCGATGATCGGCGGTGGTCAGCCGGTGAGCGAGGCGGTGGGCATGTTGGAGAAGTCCGACGCCGCGCTGGTCCTGGTCGACGGCAAGCCCAAGGGCGTCCTGACCCGCCAAGACCTCCTGTCCCACCTGGGAGCCCACTAACCCCCGGGCCCCCCGGGGCCCCACGACCCGCAACCCCTCCACGCTCGCGTCGA
Source organism: Micromonospora sp. NPDC005205 (assembly GCF_040608275.1). NCBI lineage: Bacteria > Bacillati > Actinomycetota > Actinomycetes > Micromonosporales > Micromonosporaceae > Micromonospora > Micromonospora sp. NPDC005205. Next base: position 561,194 of record NZ_JBEXHV010000002.1, on the reverse strand, counting down.
TCATGGACTTGTGGTGGTACACAAACAGGGCTTCCGTGCCCAAAGCGGCCACCACAACTCCATGATCGACGCCGAAGGGGGTGGGGTGGGTTAGAGGGGGCGGGTGTAGCGGATCTGGGGCGTTGGGGCGTTGCCGATGTGTTCCGCACGCTCGGCGCCGGTGGGGGTCCAGCCGCCGCGTTCGTAGAAGGAACGGGCGTGGGCGTTGTCCCGCAGCACCCAGAGCACGGCGCGCCGCCGGCCCTGCGCCCGCATGGCGTCCAGGGCGTCCACCATCAGGGTGCGGCCGACGCCACGGCCCTGCTCGGCGGGGTCGAGGTGGATCGCGTTGAGCAGCCCGGTGGCGGGGTCGTCCTCGTCGTCCGGGCCCAGGTGGCTGAACCCGACCAGCGCCCCGGCCCGCTCGGCCACTGTCATCCGGTGGGTGTCCCGCTCCCAGATCCACCGCTCGACCCAGTACCGCCCCATCGCCTCCGGTGTCGGGTCGGCCAGTGCCTCGGCCGGCACGAAGGCGGAGTACGCGGCGACCCGGGAGCGCTGGTGCAGGGCACCCACCGCCATCAGGTCGCCTTCGGTCGCGGGGCGGAGCGTGACGGTCACCCGGCCGAGGCTACCCGGCGGGGCGGAACCTGCACCGTGGTCAGATCCTCGGCGATGATCAGTTCGCCGTCGAAGTGCGCGCGCGCCTCGTCGTGGAACCGGCGCGGGTCGGGGTAGCGCTGGGAGAAATGGGTGAGCACGAGCCGGCGTACCCCGGACTCGGTCGCCACCCGGGCGGCCTGCGCCGCGGTCAGGTGACCGACCTCGGCGGCGAGCGCGGCCTCCGACTCCAGGAACGTCGACTCGATGACCAGCAGGTCGGCGTGCTCGGCGAGGGCGTACACCCCGTCGCAGAGGCCGGTGTCCATCACGAACGCGAACCGCTGCCCCGGCCGGGGCACGCCCACGTCGGCCCGGGTGACGCGGCGTCCGTCGAGGTCCAGGTGCCCGACGCGGATCAGCTCGCCGACGGCCGGCCCGGCGATGCCGTACGCGGCCAGCTTCTCCGGCAGCATCCGGTGCCCGTCCGGCTCCACCAGCCGGTAACCGTACGTCTCGATGGGGTGCCGGAGCCGGCGTGCCTCCAGCGTGCCGCAGCGCAGGTCGATCCGCTGCCCGTCCGCCTCGATGGGCTCGACCCGCAGCTCGGCGGTCTCGTAGAACGAGGTGGCATACCGCAGTCGGGCGAAGTATTCGGCGCCGCCGGCGGGAAAGTGCACAGCGACCGGCTGGGCCACCCGGTCCAGGGAGAGCCGCTGGATGGTGCCGGGCAGGCCCAGGCAGTGGTCGCCGTGGAAGTGGGTGACGCAGATCCGGGTCAGGTCGGTGGCGGTGACGGTGGTGTGCAGGAGCTGGCGCTGGCTGCCCTCACCCGGGTCGAAGAGGATCACCTCGTCGTCCCACCGCAACACGTACCCGTTGTGGTTGCGCTGACGGGTCGGCGCCTGGCTGGCCGTCCCCAGCACCACCAGCTCGCGCATGGACATCGCCACTCCCGCGGATATGGAGCGACCCCCGGGGCGCTCCGCGCATGTGCGCGGGCCGGCTGGACTTGGCCGGCACCCCGGGGGTCGGGTGGCTGTCGTGGATTCGCCGCACCGCTGCCACACGGTCTCGACGATGGTGCTTTTGCCCGCCTCGCGGCAGACCGATCACTGTCGAGGACAGCGGCTAGCTGACAGCCACCTCACGAGTCCGATTGCTATACAAGTCTGGACCACCTCCCTTCACGTGTACGGCCACGTTATCGAGTTCTCGGCGGGCTCGGCAACGGATTTCGATCACAGGGCCGAACGGGAATGCCCGGCCAGCTCAGCGGAGCGCTCATGGCGGCGATCAGGCAGAGGCCCGATGCCGCAGCCGGCCGAGAGCACAGGTGGTCCCGTCCGATCCAGGGTGCCGGCCGTTGCTGCGTCCGCGACGAGTCGATCACGCCCGTCCGCGGCGACCCGCGCCGCACTACCGGCCGGACGGCCTTCCCCGAGCCCAACCGGTCGCACCGGCCGCCCGGCGGGCGCCAGCCGCACCGGCCGCACCAGCCGTAGCGGCTTGATCCACTCGCGTTCACGGAAGTCGGGGTATAACCGACGCTGGGACACCCCGACATCAAGGAACCCGAGTCGATCAAGAACAAGGCCACCGGGTGCGAAACCCGGTGGCCTTGTCAGTAACGCAATTGTGGTCAGCCGCCGACACGGGCCACGCCGACCGGGCAGCTCAGCCCGTTCGGGCCGTGGTTGCAGTACCCGTTCGGGTTCTTGGTCGGCGCGAGGTACTGCTGGTGGTAGTCCTCGGCGAAGTAGTAGCTGCCGAGCGGGGCGATCTCGGTGGTGATCGCACCCTTGCCGGCCCGCGTCACGATCGGCTGGAACGCGTCGCGGGACGACTCCGCGATGGTCCGCTGCTCGTCGGTGGTCGTGTAGATCGCCGAACGGTACTGGGTGCCCACGTCGTTGCCCTGGCGCATGCCCTGGGTCGGGTCGTGGTTCTCCCAGAAGACCTTCAGCAGATCCTCATAGTTGATCTTGCTGGGGTCGTACACCACCTGGACGACCTCGGCGTGCCCGGTCCGGCCGGAACACGTCTCCTCGTACGTCGGGTTCTTGGTGATGCCACCCGCGTAGCCGGCGGAGGTGGTGTAGACGCCGGGCAGCGTCCAGAACAGCCGTTCGGCACCCCAGAAACAGCCCATGCCGAAGACCGCGACCTGGAGGCCCTCAGGGAACGGGCCCTGCAACGGGGTGCCCAGCACCTCGTGGCGGTCGGCGACCGGCATGGCGATCGGACGGCCCGGCAGGGCCTGGTCGGGCGAGACCATATCGGCGTTCATACGGCGCAAAAACACGGTGGGGATCTCCTCTCGTACCTCTCCCAGCGTGTAACACCGGAGGGTCCAGCTTCCTTACCCGCGTGACCGTCAGTCAGGCCCCGCCGGGGAGCGCTGCCGCGATCCGGTCCGCGTACGTCTGGGCCTCGGTGTCGTCGTCGTACCTGGTGCGCGGCCAGAAGAAGCCCCGCAACCCGTCGCCCTTGGTGCGCGGGACCACGTGGGTGTGCAGGTGGGGCACCGATTGGGACACCTTGTTGTTCATCGCCACGAACGTCCCACCGGCGCCGAGGGCGGTCTCCACCGCCACCGCCAGCCGCTGAACCATGGCGAAGTAGGCGGGCAGCAGGTCGGCCGGCAACTCCGCCAGGGTCACCAGGTGCGGCCGGGGCACCACCAGGACATGCCCCTTGAACACCGGTCGGGTGTCCAGGAACGCCACCCCGTCAAGGGTGTCGGCCACCCGGAACGCCGGCACCTCGCCCGTCACGATCCCGCAGAACACGCAACCGCTCATCGGGCCAGGCTATGCCGGCTGCCTCGCGGGTCACGGTGCCCCCCCACGCCTGAACCGGCTGTGGTAGTCATCTACGTGGATAAATGAGCGCGGGGCGATCCCGGCCGTCGGCGTCCGCGTCGATGCTCTGAGAGGACGAAGCTTGCAGATCAGAAGAGGTCTCACAGTGGCGCTGGCGGCGCTGACCGCCGGGCTGCTCACCGGCGCGGCCCCGGGTCACGCCCAGGCGGCCGCCGCGCAGACCGCCACCCCACTGCCGCTGAACACGGTGGCCGACGTGGTGTCAGCCGGTGACCGGGTCTTCGTCAGCGGTGGCAGCTCCGCCACCGATGTCGTGGTGACCAGCGTGACCGGCACTGTGATCGGCACGCTGTCGGGCCTGCCCGGCCCCACCGACCTGCTGCTCAGCGCCGACCGGCGGACTCTCTACGTGGCGCTGCCCACCGCCAACGCCATCGCCGCCTTCGACACCGGCTCGCTGGTCGAGTCGGCCCGGTACGACACCGGCGCGGGCGAGTGCCCGTCGTCGCTCGCGCTGACCGGGCGGTACCTGTGGTTCGGCTACGGCTGTGGCCAGGGGGACGGCAACATCGGCCAGATCGACCTGGGACGCCAGCCGGCCCGGGTGGCCACCGGGGTGGCCGTCGGCCAGTACTTCTACGGCGCTCCGCTGCTCGCTGCTGCCAGCCAGAACCGCTCCGTGCTGCTGGTCGGGCAGCCGGGGTTGAGCCCCGCGTCGGTGTATGCGTACCTCATCGGTGCCGGGGGCGTACTGAGCGCACCCAGGACCAACGCCATCAGCGCGGTCGGCAGCAACCTCCGTGACGTCGCCCTCGACCCGACCGGCACCACCCTCTACACGGCCGCCGGTTCACCGCCCCTGGTGCAGGCGTTCCCGTTCGCCGAGATCGCCACGCCCAGCGCGACGTACGCCACCGGCCCGTACCCGCGCGCCGTTGAGCTGTCGCGTACCGGCACCATGATCGCCGCCGGCGCCCACGCCTACTACGCCCCGGACGTCTTCGTATTCGCGCTGGACGGCACCGAACTGGCCCGCTACGAGCTGGGTGACGAGCTCCCCGCCGGAGGACTGGCCTGGTCGCCGAACGGCGCCCGGGTCTACGCGGTCAGCTGGGACTGGACCGGAGCCCGTCCGGCGATGCTGCACGTGCTGCCGGTCCCGGCCGGCTGACGGGATCGCCCTGGCGCGGGGCCGGGCCACCCGGCCCGGCTCCGGCCGGGAGCGCGGGTTCCGTTCCAGCCCTCTCCGACGGGGCACTAGCCTCACCAGAATGAGTCACGGCTTCGAGACGCTCGCCATCCACGCCGGTCAGGACCCCGAGGCCCGCACCGGCGCGGTGATACCACCGATCTACCAGACCAGCACGTACGCCCAGGACGCCGTCGGCGCACCTCGCCTCGGCTACGAGTACAGCCGCTCCGGCAACCCGACCCGTGACGCGCTCCAGGAGTGCCTGGCGGCGCTGGAGGGCGGGCCGGTCGGGCTCGCCTTCGCCAGCGGCCTTGCGGCGGAGGACACCCTGCTGCGGGCCGTGTGCCAGCCCGGTGACCACGTGGTGATCCCGGACGACGCGTACGGCGGCACGTACCGGCTCTTCGCCCGGGTCGCGCAGCGCTGGGGCCTGGAGTTCAGCCCGGCCAAGGTCTCCGACCCGGACGCGGTCCGGGCGGCGGTGCAGCCCGGCCGTACGAAGATCGTCTGGGTGGAGACGCCGACCAATCCGCTGCTCGGCATCGCCGACATCGCCGCCCTGGCCGCCGTGGCACATGACGCGGGCGCCCTGCTGGTGGTGGACAACACCTTCGCCTCGCCGTACCTCCAGCAGCCGATCGCCTTCGGCGCGGACGTGGTGGTGCACTCGACCACCAAGTACGTCGGCGGGCACTCCGACGTGGTCGGTGGCGCCCTCGTCGTCGCCGACGCCGGGCTCGGCGAGGAGTTGCGCTACCACCAGAACGCGATGGGCGCGATCAACGGGCCGTTCGACGCCTGGCTCACCCTGCGCGGCATCAAGACCCTCGGGGTACGCATGGATCGGCACTGCGACAACGCCGAGCGGCTCGCCGCGTACCTCGACGGTCACGCCAAGGTCGCCCAGGTGCTCTATCCGGGGCTGCCCTCGCACCCCGGTCACGAGGTGGCCGCCAAGCAGATGCGCCGGTTCGGCGGCATGATCTCGTTCCGCGCCGCCGGTGGTGAGGACCACGCCGTCGAGATCTGCAACCGGGCCAAGCTCTTCGTGCTCGCCGAGTCGCTGGGTGGTGTGGAATCCCTGATCGAGCACCCGGGTCGGATGACACACGCAAGTGCTGCCGGCTCGCCGCTTGAAGTTCCCGGCGATCTCGTGCGACTGTCTGTCGGCATCGAGACGGTCGACGACCTACTCGCCGATCTGGAGCAGGCGCTGGGCTGACCGCTGGGGAGGGATGGCCGTGCAGGACATCATGGCGACCTGGGTCGGAGCGACCGCCAAGCAGATCGCCCGGGGCGTACGTCGAGGTGACGTCTCGGCGACCCAGGTCGTCGCCGACCACCTTGAGTACATCTCCCGAGCCGACCGTGAGCTGGCCGCGTTCCGCGCCGTTCGCGGCGGTGAGGCGATCACCGAGGCGGAGAAGGTCGACGAGCAGGAGGACCTGGCCAACCTGCCGCTGGCCGGGGTTCCGGTGGCGGTCAAGGAGAACACAGCGGTCGCCGGCCTGCCCACCTGGAACGGGTCGGCCGCCGCCCGCACCGACGTGTCGGAGGCCGACCACGAGGTGGTGCGTCGGCTGCGCGGCGCCGGTGCGGTGATCCTCGGCGTGACCCGAATGCCGGAGCTGGGGCTGTGGGCGCTCACCGACGACGACAGCGCGGTGACCCGTAACCCGTGGGACAGCACGCGTACCCCCGGTGGATCCTCCGGTGGTGCCGCCGCAGCGGTCGCGGCCGGGCTGGTGCCGATGGCGCACGCGAACGACGGTCTCGGCTCGATCCGGATTCCGGCGGCCTGCTGCGGACTCGTCGGGCTCAAGCCGGGTCGGGGCGTGGTCCCCTGCCAGCTCGGGGCGGACGACTGGTTCGGCCTCACCGAGCACGGCATGTTGACCAGCACGGTCGCCGACGCGGCGGTCGGCTTCTCGGTGCTCGCCGGCCGGCGTCCCGAGAAGCTGGTCCCCCCGCAGCGGCTGCGGGTGGGTGTCTCGCTGCGCTCCCCGGTGCGTGGTGTCGCACCGGACGCGCCCAACCGGGACGCGGTCGCCGCCGCCGGTCGGCTCCTCGCCGCCGCCGGGCACGACACCGTGCCCGCCGATCCGGTCTACCCCACCGCGCTCGGCCTGCAGGGCATCGCCACCTGGTTCGCCGCTGCCGCGACCGACGTCCGGGCCTCCGGTCTGGACCGGCGTGGGCTGCAACGGCGTACCCGGCGACACGTCGCACTCGGCGAGTGGGCGCAGCGTCGCGGCTACGTGCGGGAGGCGGACCGGGCCGCCTGGCGGCAACGGTCCATCGACTTCTTCACCGACCACTCGGTCGACCTGCTCCTCACCCCGGCGCTGGCCAGCGCGCCACCGGAGGCGGCCCGCTGGTCGGAGCGGTCCTGGCGGGCGAACATGACAGCCAACATCCGGTACGCCCCGTACGCCGCACCCTGGAACATCGCCGGCCTGCCGGCGGTCGTCGTGCCGGTCGGCCGCCGCCCCGACGGTCTGCCGGTCGCCGTGCAGCTGGTCGGTCCGCCCGGCTCGGAGCTGCTGCTGCTCGGTGTGGCCGGGCAGTTCGAGATGGCCGCCCCGTGGACGCGCCACGCCCCCGGTTATCCCCGCGTCGAGACGGGGTCGACGGCCACGGCGTGATCGTCTCCCGCACGCCTCGCACCGGTGTCGCCGCAGGGTGCCCCGGGGGCGAATGGCACGATCGGGGCATGACGGAACTGGTCGGTCTCGACGACGTGCGGGCCGCACGGGAGTTGCTCGCTGGCGTCACCCGCACCACCCCACTCGAGCCCTCCCGGCCGCTCAGCGCGGCGCTGGGCGGGCCGACGTGGCTCAAGTGCGAGAACGTGCAGCGCGCCGGCTCGTACAAGGTGCGGGGCGCGTACGTGCGGATCTCCCGGTTGTCGGCCGCGGAGCGGGAGCGCGGGGTGGTCGCGGCGAGCGCGGGCAACCACGCGCAGGGCGTGGCTCTCGCCGCCGGCCTGGTCGGCACGCACGCCACCGTCTTCATGCCGGTCAACGCGCCGCTGCCGAAGGTGGCCGCCACGAAGGGGTACGGCGCGCAGGTCGAGTTGGCCGGGAACACGGTCGACGAGTCGCTGGTCGCGGCGCACACGTACGCCGAGCGCACCGGCGCGGTGCTGATCCACCCGTTCGACCACCCTGATGTGATCGCCGGGCAGGGCACTGTGGCGCTGGAGATCCTCGAACAGTGCCCGGACGTGAAGACGATCATCACCGGGGTGGGTGGCGGCGGTCTGATCTCGGGCATGGCGGTGGCCGTCAAGGCGTTGCGTCCGGACGTCCGGATCATCGGCGTGCAGGCGGCCGGAGCGGCGGCGTTCCCGCCCTCACTGGTGGCCGGGGAACCGGTCCGGCTGCCCATCTTCTCCACCATCGCCGACGGCATCGCGGTCGGCCGGCCGGGCGAGATCACCTTCAACCACGTGCGCAAGCTGGTCGACGAGATCGTCACGGTCTCCGAGGAGGACATCTCCCGGGCCCTGCTGATGCTGCTGGAGCGGGGCAAGCAGGTTGTCGAGCCGGCCGGTGCGGTCGGTGTGGCCGCGCTGCTGGCCGGTGTGGTCGAGGTGGAGACGCCGGTGGTCGCGGTGCTCTCCGGCGGCAACATCGACCCGCTGCTGATGATGCGGGTGATCGAGCACGGGTTGGCCGCGGCGGGCCGCTACCTGCGGGTGACCGTGCGCTGTTCGGATCGGCCGGGGCAGCTCGCGTCGCTGCTCAGCCAGATCGCCGAGCACCGGGCCAACGTGGTGGACGTGGAACACCAACGGGCGAACCCGCACCTCAGCCTCGGCGAGGTGGAGGTGGCGCTTTCGGTGGAGACCCGTGGTGTCGAGCATTCGGACACCCTGATCAGCGCCCTGCGGGCCAGCGGCTACCAGGTGGTCTTCGCGGCCGAGGCGTGACACCTGTGGGTGCCACGCCTCGGATGCGCAGTGTGTCGGCAGCGGGGTGCCGGCGTCGGTCGACCCGGTCGGAAGCGGGTGACGCGATCGGCGACGGTCAGCCGGAGAACGGCTCGAAGCTGACCACCGTCACCTTGATGTCGGCCCCGCTGGGGGCCGTGTAGGTGCAGGTCTGGCCGGCGCGGCCGCCCAGGATCGCCTTGCCCAGCGCGGACTCGGGGCTGTAGACGGTCAGGTCGGTGGTGGCGGCGATCTCCCGGGAACCGAGCAGGAAGGTCTCGGTGTCGTTCGTGTCGTCGTCGAAGTAGATCGTCACCACCATGCCGGGCGACACCGCGTCCGCCGTCGGTGCCGCGCCGACCTTCGCGGTGCGCAGCAGCTCCTGGAGGTAGCGGATGCGGCCCTCGGCCTTGCCCTGCTCCTCGCGGGCGGCGTGGTAGCCGCCGTTCTCCTTCAGGTCGCCCTCCTCGCGCCGAGCGTTGATCTCGGCTGCGATCGCCGGGCGGTTGGCGATGTGCTCGTCGAGCTCGGCCTGGAGGCGGTCGTGCGCGTCCTGGGACAGCCAGGTGGCGGGCGCCTCGTTGCCAGTGGACACAGGCGTTCTCCTCAGTTGTGCGTGGCTGGCTGACAGGTGAACTACCAAGTTACCAGTGCGGTACGACACAGCGTGTCGGCCATCACCGCCGGTGTCCGGATCACACACCGGGGGTGAACGCCCCGTCAGCCCCGCTTCTGGTGCTGTTTGGGCAGGTCAGGAAGGTGCTCGGCAGCGCAGGACCTCACCGATGAACGGCCGCGCGGTGGTCGTCAGGCGGTGCCGGGTCGTGACGTGCCGATCCCCGGGATCGGCGGTCACGGTGACCTGTTCGCGGCCGACCTCGGCGCCGGCACGGTCCCGCGCGCGCAGCACGCAGACCGCTGACCCACCGGACGGGACCGTCACCCGAAAGTCGATAAGCACCTGCTTGTCCGTGATGTCGGTGTAGGTGATCACCTGGGCGTCGTAGACCGGGTCGCCGTACTGGCGGTAGAGCCGTACCGAGATCACGGTCAGCGTCGCGACGAGCGCCAACAGCGCCAGCGCGGCCATCAGCGTACGGCGGCGCTTTCCGCCCGGTGCCCGACGGCGGCCGTAGCGTCCGGCCGGGAATACCGGCGCGCCTGGTGAAATTGTGGCGTGCGTCTCGGTCACCGGCGGGTATCTCCTGGCGTTGTTGTCGGCGGCATCGGCAAGAATGACAGAGCCCCATCCTCCCACCCGGTCCAGCGGCAGGAATGGCAGGTCATGCCCGGCGCTGGTGGCCGGTGACAGGGCGCGGTGAGGAAAGATCCCGGCAGGTCAGCCGGTCGAGCCCGGTCGGGTCCACCGTCCGGCACAGACGAGGAGCGCCGAAGTTGGCAGAGCAACTGCGTCTCATGGCCGTGCACGCGCACCCGGACGACGAGTCGAGCAAGGGCGCGGCGACGACGGCGAAATATGTCGCTCAGGGGGTGGACGTCCTGGTCGTGACGTGCACCGGTGGCGAGCGCGGGAGCGTGCTCAACCCCAAGCTCGACCGACCCGACGTGTGGGCGAACATCGGCGAGATCCGGCGTGCCGAGATGGACGCCGCACGGGCGATCCTCGGCGTCGACCAGGCCTGGCTGGGCTTCGTCGACTCGGGTCTGCCTGAGGGCGATCCGCTGCCGCCGCTGCCCGAGGGCTGTTTCGCCCTCCAGGACGTCGAGGTCGCAGCGGGCCCGCTGGTGCGATTGATGCGCGAGTTCCGTCCGCACGTGGTGACCACGTACGACGAGGAGGGTGGCTACCCGCACCCGGACCACATCATGTGCCACAAGGTGAGCGTGGCCGCGTTCGAGGCCGCCGGTGACCCGGAGCGCTACCCGGAGCTGGGCGCGCCCTGGCAGCCGCTGAAGCTCTACTACGACATCGGCTTTTCCAAGGGCAAGATCATGGCCTTGCACGAGGGCATGCTGGCCGCCGGTCTGGAGTCGCCCTACGAGGAGTGGCTCAAGCGGTGGGAGGACCGCCCCGACAAGGGCCCGCGGATCACCACCCGGGTCGAGTGCGCCGAATACTTCCCGGTCCGCGATGACGCGCTGCGCGCCCACGCCACCCAGGTCGACCCGGACGGCTTCTGGTTCCACGTGCCGATGGAGCTCCAGCGGCGCGCCTGGCCGACCGAGGATTACGAGCTGGCGCGCTCGATGGTCGACAGCCCGCTGCCAGAGTCCGATCTCTTCGCCGGGGTGCGGGAGACGGCGCACGCGCGCTGATTCCCGACGGGGCTACCCTGATTACCAACCGCACATCGGAGGAACGCCATGCTGACCGCTGCCCAGGTGCTCGCGGAGAACAACTTCGGGGACACCCGCACGGGTGGTCTGGCCGGGCCGATGGGCCTGTTCCTCATCCTGCTGCTGGCCACCGCGACCATTCTGCTGATCCGCAACATGAACGCTCGGCTGCGCCGTCTGCCGGAGCGTTTCCCCACACAGTCCGGGCCGACCGACCCGACCAGGGCCGATGCGGCAGTCGTCGATCCGACAGACGGGACCGGGGGGCGTGATTCATCCACGCCCGCTCCCAACGGGCACCAGCAGCACCTGAACGGGTAGTCCGCGCGTGAATCACGCCGAACCGGGTGGTCGCCCCCTGTTGCGACCACCCGGTTTGGCTTAGCCTTCCGCCGGGGGGACCAAAAGTCTCCGAGCCGTGTGCGGGAGGGGGCGCCGATGACCAGCACAGCACCGGCCGCCCACCGCGACGTCGGTCGGTCGGCTGACGGGGGAGGTCGATGACCTCCGGTCCGGCCGACGACCCGTTCGATCGGCTCGGGGTGCGTGGCACACCGGGCCGGGTGCTCGTGCTCACCGCCGCCGTCACGCTGACCGCCCTGGCCGCCGCCGCGGTCGGGCTGACCCTCCCGGTCCGGCTGCCGGCCGACGACCCCCTCGGCGGTCCGGCCCGTTTCGGCATCGCCGTCGCCGTCCTGGCCCTCGCCCAGCTCGCCCGGCTGCGATTCCGCTCGGCCGCCGGCATGGTCAGCATCACCTGGGGCGAGGCGGCCCTGATCGTCTGTCTCTACCTGACTCCCGCCGGCTGGCTCCCGTCCGCCACGCTGCTCGGCACCGGGCTGGCCTGGACGCTGCTGTCACTGCACAGCGATCGCCGTCCGGCCCTGGAGATCGTCCGGATCGCCGCTTCGCTGGCCGCCGCGTCCGCACTGGCCGTCTCCGTGACCACCGCGCTCGGGCGGCCCCTGCTCTCGCCACCCACCCCGATCCTGGCGCTGGCCGTGATCGCCGGTTCGGTGACGTACCTCCTGGTGACCGCCTGGCTGGGCGGCGTGACGCTGGGTCTGCGGCACGGGCTGCCGATCGGGCCGCCGCTGCTCGCCGCACTGCGTGGCAAGCTGCTGATGTTCGTCGGCAACGTGGCGGTCGGCCTCGTGGTCGTCGCCCTTCTGGAACTCGACCCGCGCTGGTTGCTGTTGCTACCGCCGCTGCTGTGGCTGTTGCAGCAGACCTACCGTTACCGGCTGCGCTCCGATCAGGAGCGGCGCACCTGGCGTGCCTTCGCCGAGGCCACCGCGGCCCTCAACCAGCTCGACGAGCGGGGCGTGGCCAGCGCGGCGGTCACCGGGGCGCTGACCCTGTTCAACGCCGAGCTGGTGGACGTCGACGTGGCCCGGGCCGACGGCCGGTGGCACCGCTACCGGGGCGACGCCGGAGGTCAACTGGTCGACCGGGAGACCAGCCCGCCGGACCAGTCGGAGCCGGACGAGCACGAGCTGAGCCGGGCGCTGTCGGTCGGCGCCACGCCGGTCGGTCGGCTGCGGGTGCGGTTCCCCCGCTCGGCCCCACCCACTGCCCGGGAACGTGACGCGGTGGCCGCGTTCGGCGACGCCCTCGCCGCCGCCCTGCACGACGCCGCGACCCACCACGAGCTGCGGCTGGTGACAGCCCGTTCGTCGTACGAGGCGGTGCACGACCCGCTCACCGGGCTCGCCAACCGGGCGGCGATGCTGAGCAAGGGCGACCAGTCGCTGCGACAGCTCGGCCACGACCACCCGGTGGCGCTGTTGCTGCTGGACATCAACCAGTTCAAGGAAGTCAACGACACCCTCGGTCACGCGGCGGGTGACCAGCTGCTGCGACTGACCGCGAACCGGCTCAACGCGCTGGTCCGCGCCGGTGACCTGCTCGGTCGACTCGGTGGCGACGAGTTCGCCCTGCTGCTCACGGCGGTGCCGGTGCTCGGCGACCGGTCCGCCCCGATGGCCCACGCGTTACGTCAGGCCCGCGAGATCGCCGAACGGCTGGCCGCACCGACCGAGGTGGCCGGCGTACGGATGTCCATCGAGGTCTCGGTCGGGGTGGTGGTGGCCGCTGCGGGCACCGCGGACCTGACCGAGCTGCTGCGCCGGGCCGACATCGCGATGTACCAGGCCAAGGAGGGCGGGGGCAACGTCGCCGCGTACGACGGCGCACGCGACGCGGCCAGCACCGACCAGCTCGCCCTGCTGGCCGAGCTGCGTGAGGCGTTGACGGTCGACGATCAGCTGGTGCTGGCGTTGCAGCCGGCTGTCGACCTGGCCACGGGTGCTCCCACCGGGGTGGAGGCGCTGATCCGTTGGCAGCACCCCAGGCGTGGGTGGCTGAACCCGGCCGACTTCATCCGGCCGGTGGAGAACAGCGAGCAGCTCGGCGCCTTCACCCGCTACGTGCTGAACAAGGCGCTCAGCGTGGCCGCCGGTTGGGCCCGGGACGGGCTGGACGTGCCGATCTCGGTCAACCTCTCGGCGCGCAGCCTGCTCGACCCCCGGTTGCCGGCGGAGATCGCCGAGGCGTTGCGCCGCCACCAGGTGCCGCCGCACCGGCTCGTTCTGGAGATCACCGAGACGGTGGTGATGAGCGAGCTGGAGGTCATCGACGAGGTGCTGGCGACGCTCCGGTCGATGGGCGTGCAACTCGCCGTCGACGACTTCGGCACCGGCTTCTCGTCACTGACCTTCCTCACCCGGATCGCTGTGGACGAGTTGAAGGTGGACCGTTCCTTCGTCATCCGGATGGCCGACTCGCCGGAGGCCGCCGCGATCGTCCGGACGACCGTCGGCCTCGCTCACGAGCTGGGGTTGCGGGTGGTCGCCGAAGGGGTGGAGACCGCCGAGCAGCGAATGGCCCTGGCCGAGCTGGGCTGCACCTCCGCGCAGGGCTACCACTTCTTCAAGCCCATGCCGGCGGACAAGATCGGCGCGGTGCTGGGGTCGCTGCGCGACTCGGCGGAGTCGAACGTGTTCCGGCTCCGCGCCGACGGCGCGTCCTGACCGTCCGGGTGGAGCCCGCGCGGTCCGCGTCGGGGCTGGCTATGGTCGTCAGGTGAACCGACTCGCCGAGGCCACCAGTCCGTACCTGCTCCAGCACGCCGACAACCCGGTCGACTGGTGGCCCTGGTCGGACGAGGCGTTCGCCGAGGCGAAGCGGCGGGATGTTCCGGTGCTCATCTCGGTGGGCTACGCGGCCTGCCACTGGTGCCACGTCATGGCGCACGAGTCGTTCGAGAACCAGCAGGTCGGCGCCCTGATGAACGACAACTTCGTGTCGATCAAGGTGGATCGTGAGGAACGCCCGGACGTGGACGCGGTCTACATGACCGCCACCCAGGCGATGACCGGCCAGGGCGGTTGGCCGATGACCGTCTTCGCCACCCCGGACGGCACCCCGTTCTTCTGCGGCACCTACTTTCCCCGACCCAACTTCGTCCAGTTGCTCCAGTCGGTCGCCACCGCCTGGCGGGAGCAGCGCGAGGCGGTGCTGGGCCAGGGCGCCGCCGTGGTCGAGGCGATCGGCGGCGCGCAGGCCGTGGGCGGCCCCACCGCGCCGCTGGACGCCCCGCTGCTCGACGCGGCGGCTGCGAAGCTGGCCAGCGAGTACGACGCCACGAACGGCGGGTTCGGTGGCGCCCCGAAGTTTCCGCCGCACATGAACCTGCTCTTCCTGCTGCGCCACCACCAGCGCACCGGCGACCCGGGCAGCCTGGAGATCACCCGGCACACGGCCGAGGCGATGGCCCGGGGCGGCATCTACGACCAGCTCGCGGGCGGCTTCGCCAGGTATTCGGTGGACGCGCACTGGACGGTGCCGCACTTCGAGAAGATGCTCTACGACAACGCGCTGCTGCTGCGGCTCTACACCCAGCTGTGGCGACTCACCGGTGACCCGCTGGCCCGCCGGGTGGCCCGCGACACCGCCCGGTTCCTCGCCGACGAGCTGCACCGGCCCGGGCAGGGGTTCGCGTCCGCACTGGATGCCGACACCGACGGCGTCGAGGGGCTCACCTACGCCTGGACGCCCGCGCAGCTCGTGGAGGCGTTGGGCGAGGAGGACGGCCGGTTCGCCGCCGACCTGTTCACCGTCACCGACGACGGCACCTTCGAGAAGGGCATGAGCGTGCTGCGGCTCGCTCGGGACGTGGACGACGCCGCTCCCGAGGTGCGCGTCCGCTGGCAGCAGGTGATCGGGCGACTCCTCGCCGCCCGGGACACCCGCCCCCAGCCGGCCCTCGACGACAAGGTGGTGGCCGCCTGGAACGGCCTGGCGATCACCGCCATCGCCGAGTTTCAGCAGGTCGCCGCCGTGTACGCGTCCCCGAAGGACGAGGACGCCAACCTGATGGACGGCGTCACCATCGTCGCCGACGGGGCGATGCGCCAGGCGGCCGAGCACCTGGCCACCGTGCACCTGGTGGACGGCCGGCTGCGCCGGGTCTCCCGGGACGGCAAGGTCGGCGAGCCGGCCGGTGTCCTGGAGGACTACGGCTGCGTTGCCGAGGCCTTCTGCGCGCTGCACCAACTCACCGGTGAGGGCCGCTGGCTGACCCTGGCCGGCGAGCTGCTGGACACCGCCCTGGCGCACTTCGCCGCGCCAGGTGGCGCCTTCTACGACACCGCCGACGACGCCGAGCGGCTGGTCGCTCGGCCGGCCGACCCGACCGACAACGCCACCCCGTCCGGCCGCTCGGCGTTGATCGCCGGGCTGGTGGCGTACTCGGCGCTGACCGGGGAGACGCGCTACCGGGAAGCCGCCGAAGCGGCCCTCGGCACTGTCGCGCCGATCGTCGGTAAGCACCCCCGGTTCACCGGGTACGCGGCAACCGTCGGCGAGGCGCTGCTCTCCGGGCCGTACGAGATCGCCGTGGTCACCGACGACCCGGCCGGCGACCCCCTGGTGGCCGCCGCCCGCCGGCACGCGCCGCCCGGAGCGGTGGTCGTCGCCGGGCGTCCGGACCAGCCGGGTGTGCCGCTGCTCGCCGACCGTCCGCTGGTCGAGGGGCGGTCCGCCGCGTACGTCTGCCGGGGTTTCGTCTGCCAGCGGCCGGTAACCTCGGTCGAGGAGCTGGTAGCCGAGCTGGGTTGAGCGCACGGCCACGCCCGGTAGTCGCCCGCTCCGCCCGCCGGGTGGTCCCGCCAGCGCTTCCAAGGCGGGTCGCCGGCCCTCCCGGTGGGCCCGTCGGCGGCCCGGATAGGCTGGCCGCGCTATGGATTCCCGTACCGGTCTGCCAGTTGTCGGCATGGTGGGTGGCGGCCAGTTGGCCCGAATGACCCACCAGGCCGCGATCGCCCTCGGCCAGTCACTGCGTGTGCTCGCGACAGCCCCTGACGACGGCGCGGCGCTGGTCGCCGCCGACGTCCAGTACGGCGACCACACCGACCTGGCCGCGCTGCGCACCTTCGCCAAGGGCTGCGACGTCGTCACCTTCGACCACGAGCACGTACCTTCCGAGCACATCCGCACGCTGGCGGCGGAAGGCGTGCCCCTCTACCCGCCGGCCGACGCCCTGCTGCACGCCCAGGACAAGCAGGTCATGCGGGAACGCCTGACCGAGCTGGGTGCGCCCAACCCAGCCTGGCGGCCGGTCGCGGAGCCCGCCGACCTCGTCGACTTCGGCGAGCAGGCCGGCTGGCCGGTGGTCCTCAAGGCGGCTCGGGGCGGGTACGACGGCCGGGGCGTCTGGATGGTCGACGACGCCGCCCAGGCCGCCGAGTTGGCGACCACGCTGCTCGCTGGCGGCACCCGGC
Source organism: Micromonospora sp. NPDC005205 (assembly GCF_040608275.1). NCBI lineage: Bacteria > Bacillati > Actinomycetota > Actinomycetes > Micromonosporales > Micromonosporaceae > Micromonospora > Micromonospora sp. NPDC005205. Next base: position 544,583 of record NZ_JBEXHV010000002.1, on the reverse strand, counting down.
TGATCGTCGAGGAGCGGGTGCCGCTGCGGCGGGAACTGGCCGTGCAGGTGGCCCGTTCGCCGTTCGGTCAGGTGGCCGCGTACCCCGTGGTCGAGACCGTGCAGCGCGACGGCATCAACGTGGAGGTCCTCGCCCCGGCCCCCGGCCTGGACGAGGAACTGGCGGTCTCCGCTCAGCAACTCGCCATCGACCTGGCCACCGCGCTCGGTGTGATCGGCCTGCTGGCCGTGGAGTTGTTCGAGGTGCGCGACGACGCCGGCCGACCCGCGATCGTGGTCAACGAGCTGGCGATGCGACCGCACAACTCCGGCCACTGGACCATCGAGGGTGCCCGGACTTCGCAGTTCGAGCAGCACCTGCGGGCCGTGCTGGACTACCCGATGGGTGACACCTCGCTGACCGCCCCGGTGGTGGTGTCGGCGAACGTGCTCGGCGGTGAGCCGGGCGGAATGTCGATCGACGAGCGGTTGCACCACCTCTTCGCCGCAGAGCCGGGCGCCAAGGTGCACCTGTACGGCAAGCAGGTGCGACCTGGCCGCAAGATCGGGCACGTCACAGTGCTCGGTGACGACCTGGACGACCTGCGGGCGCGGGCCGCACGCGCCGCGCGCTGGCTGCGCGAGGGCCACGAGTGAACCACGGTTTCGAATGAACCACGGGTTCGGGTGAACCACGGTTTCGGGTGAACCACGGGTTCGGGTGAACCAGGGTTTCGGGTGAACCAGGGTTTCGAGTGAACCACGGTTTCGGGAACGAGGAGAGGGCCGTAGTGAGCACTGTTGGCTTGATCATGGGCAGCGACTCGGACTGGCCGACCATGCGGGCCGCGGCCGAGGTGTTGGACGACTTCGGCGTGGCGTACGAGGTCCGGGTGATCTCGGCGCACCGGACTCCGGTCGCGATGATCGAGTACGGACGCGACGCTGCCGACCGGGGCCTCAAGGTGATCATCGCGGGGGCCGGGGGTGCCGCCGCATTGCCTGGCATGGTGGCCTCGGTGACGCCACTGCCGGTGATCGGCGTGCCGGTGCCGCTGAAGCACCTCGACGGCATGGACTCGCTGCTGTCCATCGTGCAGATGCCGGCCGGGATCCCGGTCGCCACCGTGTCGATCGGCAACGCCCGCAACGCCGGCCTGCTCGCCGTACGGATCCTCGGTGCCGCCGACGAGGGCCTGCGCGCCAAGATGGCGACCTACCAGCAGGACCTGGAGAAGCTGGTAGCAACAAAGGAAGCCGCCCTCCAAGCAACCCTGCCCCAGCCCTGACCCCCACAAGCCCCGCCCCGCCCTAGCCCTAGCCCTCGCGCCGCGACCCCCGCCCCGCTCCCGCGATCTTGCACTTTCGGTCGTTGTTCTGTGGCTTTCACGCCTTATGTCGCAACAGAAAGTGCAAGATCGCGCAAGGTCGACCGGCGAACCCGGCCCACCCCGCGCCAGCCCTCCCAAACCCGACCTCCACGGGTCGATCATGGAGTTATGGTGCCCGAAGAGATGGCATTTACGGGTTTTGCCCCCCACCACAACTCCATGATCGACGCCAGTGTGGGCGGGGGCGCGGGGGCGGGGGCGCGGGGGCGGGCGGGCGGGGGCCGCGCCGTTCACGGGCCGCGTCTACTCACCCTGGCTGTCACTCGCCCTGCCGTGACGCTCCGGTTTTATCTCATGCCGCGTAGGGCGGTCTGTAGGCGTTCCTGGGCGCGGCGGCGGCGCTCGTTGCTTGCGCCGAGCACCAGCAGCAGAATGCCCACCGGGATTAGCGCCAACCACGGGCCCAGGCTGAACAGGGCGTGGATCGCCGTGATCGCGGTGACCGACGCGCCGACGATCACCGGGGCCTGCTGTCGACTGGACGAGCCGAAGATCAGCACCGCGACCGCGCCGAGTAGCAGGAGCATCTGCCGCACCGTGCTGGACTCGGTGGCCAGCACGATCGCCAGCGTTGGCACGAAGGCCGCTACCAGCGCCGGGCCGTACGCCACCCAACTGCTCATGTCGGGCCGGTGGCGCAGCTCCAGGACGCCGACGAGGAGGGCCAGCACGGCGAACGGCAGCGTGTACGCCTCGGGCAGCGCCACGTCGGCGACTCGCATCAGGATCCACCACGCGGTGATCTCACAGACCACCACTGCCCAGAACAGGATCCGGCGTTCCACCGGTCGGCGACCGGGTCGGGTCGCCGCCACCCCGAGGACAGCGCCCCAGGCGGCCAGCAGGGCGGCGATGTGGCGGGGCGAGTCGAAGGCGAGGGCCAACGCGATCAGCGCGGCAGCGTACCCGGTCCACTCCACAGTGGAGGCTTCTCGTTGCGCCTCGGGGCGGCGCAGCCGGGGGACTGTCGCGGCGAGCACCTGTAGGACCGCGCCGACGGCGAGCACCCCGAACGCCGACCAGACCGCCGCCAGCCCGGCGACCAGGCCGACGGTGAGCACGAAGAGCTGCGCCATGAGTGAGGCGAAGAGCCAGCCGAGGATGCGCGCCCGCTGCGTGGTGCCGAACAGCGCCGCCACCGCGCCCACCCCGACGGCGCTGCCCAGGGTGAACAGGGTCATCTGCCGGTCGGCCAGGCTGCCGGCGAGCCCGGCGCTGCCACCGGCGAGGCCGATGGCGAACACCAGCACCCGGGCCAGCCGCAGTGAGCGGGCCCGCTCGACCAGCGCCGGCGGTGGGGTCAGTGCGAGACCGAGCATCGCGATGGTGAAGACGGAGAGCGCGGCGACGGTGCTGGCGGGCCAGCCCTGGCCCAGCGCGATGGGCGCGATCAGCAGCGTGACGGCCGCACCGGGCAGCACCACCGGCACGGCCCGGGAACGCCGCCCGCCGCTGAACCCGGTGGCGGCCAGCGCGGCGGTCGCGGTGAGCAGCAACGCCGTCAGCACGTGGGTCGGGTTGACCACGTCGGGTGGAGGGGTGAGCAGCTCCGGCGGCGGGCCCTGCCAGATCCGGGTCAGTGTGCGGTGCGGCTCGACCAGGGCGGTGACCAGTGCGGGTGCAATCGAGGCGAGCGCCAGGGCGGTCGGCAGCGCCGCCGCCGCCAACGCGCCCGCGGCCGGATTGACCCGCCACCGCCGTCGTTCCGCGTCGTCGGGCAGCCGCCGCAGGGCGCCGTCGAGTCGGACCGCCCAGCGCCGGACCGGCTGGGCCGCGCCGGTGGGCGGCACGGTGGCCGCGCGGATCAGCTCGGCCAGTACGCCGAGCAGGGCGGCGGCGGCCGCGTACACGCCGGCGGCGAGGCCGGTGGGGATGGCGGCGAGGGCGCTGATGGTGGCCCCGCCGACGACCGCCACGCTGACCCAGGGCAGATATTGCGGCACCAGTCGGCGGACCGCTGCCACGGCGGCCAGGCCGAGGCTGGTCGCGGCCAGCGCGGCGGTCAGCACCACCTGCGCCGAGTGGTCGAACTCGGCGGACAGTGCCGCCACCGCACCCGGGAGGGCCAGCAGGGCGGCACCGATCGCCGCGCCGCCGATCTGCGCCAGGTGCGGCGGCATGCCCTCGGTGTCGATGTCGGCGACCTGTGGACCTGCGAGGACGCGGGCCAGCGTGGCCACCACCACGCCGATCAGCGCGATGCTGCCCAGAGCCAGGGCCGTGGTCCACGGGCGGACCAGTCCGGCTCCGGCGGCGTGCAGCGCGACGACCCCGGCCACAGTGGCCCGGGACAACCCGGCGCGTGCCTCCTCCGTGGCCACTGCGGCCATACCGAACACGGTGGCGACCATTCCGCCGACCAGCACCGGTGACCACCAGGCCAGATCGAATGCGGCCGGTGCGCCGATCGTGGCGAGCACCACCGCCACACCGGACACGTCCCAGCGCCACGGCGGCGGGAGCAGGATGCCGGCGGCGAGGGCCAGCAGTGCCAGCGCGACCGGCGCCTGCCAGGTGGCACCGCCGACGGGGGCGGCCGGCCAGCCGCTCAGGTCGCCCCTCCAGATCGGGCCGGGGGTGGCCAGCACGCCGACCCCGCCGCGCACCGCCGACCAGCCGGCGAGGACGCCGATCAGGACGCCGCCGACGGTGAGGCCGAGGATCGGACCGCGTCGCCACTCCTCCGGCATGCTGCGGGCGGCCACGGCGACCACCAGGAGCAGGGCGGCGGCCACCGCCAGCTGCCCGCCGGGGGCGAGCACCGCCCCGATCCGTACCAGCGTGGCGATCAGGGCGGTGGTGACCGCCGCGGCGGCCAGGTCCGAGCCGTCGAGGGTGAGATCGGCTCGACGGCCGGCGTCGATGGAGGGGGCCAGGAAGAGCAGCACCGCCGCGACCAGCAGGAGAGCGCCCACCCAGGCGTCGGCGACGGTCGCGCCGGGCGCCCCGAACGCGGCGGCGGTGACCATCAGCGCGCCCAGCCCGGTGCCGACCGACAGCGGAACGGGGATGTGGCGCTGGGAGACCTGCACGACGGCTGCGTAGCCCAGTGTCACGCAGACCGCCAGGAAGCTGGCCGCCAGGATCGGAACGGTCACCTCGCGCAGGCTCGCCGGGGTGAGGAGCGGGTCGTTCGGCATGGTCGCGGCCACGAACGCCGCCACCGCCCCGGGCAGCGCGAACGCGGCCCCACCGGCGGCCCAGGCGGTGACCGTCTCGGAGGCGGCCGAGGCGATCCGGATCCGGGGTGCCAGCGTGACCAGCGTGCCGGCCGCGAACAGGGTGATCAGGACCGCGGCGGTGAGGGTGGGGCTGGCCAGGCTGGCACCCGCGCCGAACAGGCCGACCACGGCCGCCCCGATGGCGTGCGCCACAGCGGCTCGGTCGGTGCGGGCGGACAGCCCGATGACCCCGATGCCGATCGCGGTGATCACCATTGGCCAGGGTGCCGTCGCCCAGCCGAGACCGAACGAGGCTGGAACGGCGAGCGCGGTCAGCGCCGCGCCGGCGACAGCGAACTCCCGGCGGATCTCGGTGGGCAGGGCCAGCACCGCCGCGATGGTGAGCAGGAACGCGGCACCCGCGAGCTGCCAGGTCGTCGGCCCGACGGCGGCGGCCAGCTCGCCCGGGTACCGGCTGAGGTCGGGGTTCCAGGCGGGCAGTGCCGCCCGGACCGGTGCCACCCCGGCGCGTAGCGCGCCGCCGGCGACCACCAGACCACTGACGGTCAGCGCCACCGCTGAGGCCAACTGTGGGCCACGTCGGGCCGCCTCCGGGACCGCGCGCACCGCCAGCCCGGTCACCGTGATGACCGCCGCGATCAGCAGCAGCGCCCGGCCGGGGAGTGCCACCGAGGCGATCCGGCTGAGCGAGCCGATCACCGCCAGGGTGACGATGCCGGCCGCGACGTCCGGCAGCGGCGGGCGCCGCAGCACCAACGCGCCGGCCAACCCGATCACGGCGGCCAGCAGCAGCACCAACCCGGCGCCGGTAGCGGTCGGCACGGTCTGTGCCCGCAGCAGGGCGGTGACCGCGTACGCCAGCGAGACGGCGACCGCCAGGGCGTGCAGCAACCAGGTCAGCTCACGCAGGCCGGGCACCGGCCTGGTGGGCTGCGGGTCAGTCGCGCCGCCGCTGGCGTCGATCAGCTCGGCGGCCTCCTCCGGGTCGCCCTCCGGGCGGCTCTCGGCGTCTCGTTGGCGGGGCGCGGACGGCGTGCCCGGCGATGGCAGGTCCTGCCGGACCTGGCGTTCGACGGTCACGCCGGAGCGGGCCAGGCCGAGGTCGACGAGGGCGACCAGGGCCAGCACCAGCGCCCAGCCGCCCGGGCCGGTGATCTGGTCGTACGCCAGCAGCGGCAGCACCGGCTGGGCGGCGAGCACGGTGGCGAAGCGGGGCGCGCGCAGACCGGTCCAACCGGCGTACCCGAATGCGACGGCGGCGGTGACCGCGAAGATCACCCCGGCGAAGACCGTGCCGGAGCCGCCGCCGACGCCGATCCGCTCCACCGCCCAGAGGGCGTTGCCGGCGAGCGGCACCAGCAGCAGGCCGACCGCGGCGATGGTCTCGGCGGTCGAGGTGAGCCCGCGCCGGGCCAGTGCCGGCGGGGCGAGCAGCATCAGCACGGTGGCCAGGAGCAGGATGCCGAGCCGGGCCAGCGCGTCCATCGAGCTGGTGGCCACCGCCGCGAAGACCACGGCGGCCACGCCGAGGAGCAGCGCGCCCAGCCCCAGCGGGATGTTCTGCACCTCGCGCGAGGACGCCTCCGGCGGGTGCTCCGGGTCGTCCACGTCCAGCCAGACGGCCCGGGGCGGGGGCGGCGGCGGGTCCTCCGGGGCGGGCGGAGTGCCCTGGCGGGGCACCCGGGGCGGCGCTCCCATGGTGGCAGTCGGTGGCCGTCGGCCGGGGCGGCGACGCAGCACCCGGCGTGGCCGGGTGGCCTGCTTGAGCCGCTCCTCGCTGGCGTGGGCGAGGATGTCCCGCTGGAAGAGCGCGGCCTGCATCTTGGCGGCGATCTGCCGCTGCTCGCGGGCGATGGCGGCGTCGCGCGCCTTCATCTCCGCGATCGAACGCTCGATGTCGGCCAGGTGCTCGGCCCACTGTGGTTGATCTGCCCCACAGTGCGGGCATCGAACGGCCGGCTTGATCTCCCGGCCGCACGAGGAGCATTGAAAGGTCGCCACGACACCCCTCCACCCGCACTGTGGACTCCCACTGTCGCAGCATGCCCAAAGCTGGCGCGGATTTCGACTCTTGTCGGCGGGTCCGGGGCAAACAACGACACCGGCCGGCCATCGAGATGCTCGATGGCCGGCCGGTGGGGCGTCGGTCGGGTCAGGGGCGACCCATGCCCCGGTACTCCCAGCCTGCCTGGGCCCAGAGTGCCGGGTCGAGGCAGTTGCGGCCGTCGACGACCTTGCGGCCCTTGACCAACTCGCCGAGGGCGACCGGGTCGGCGTTGCGGAAGTCGGCCCACTCGGTGAGGACGCAGACCAGGTCCGCCTCGTTGACCGCCTCGTTGATGCTGCTCTCGTACGTCAACTCGGGGACCGCGCGGCGGGCGTTCTCGGTGCCCTGCGGGTCGTACACGTGCACGTCGGCGCCGGCCTTGTGCAACAGCGCGGCGACGGCGAGCGCCGGGGCGTCGCGGACGTCGTCGGTGTTGGGCTTGAAGGTGGCGCCGAGTACGGCGATCCGGGTGCCGGAGAAGTCCGGGCCGGCCGGCCCGGAGCGGCGGCCGAGCAGGTCCGCGGCGAGCTGGAGCACCCGCGTACGCCGGCGCAGGTTGATCAGGTCGACCTCGTGGAGGAAGCGCAGCGCCTCGCCGGCGCCCAGCTCCTGGGCGCGGGCCTGGAAGGCCCGGATGTCCTTGGGCAGGCAGGCGCCTCCGAAGCCGAGGCCGGCCTGGAGGAACCGGTTGCCGATCCGCGGGTCGTAGCCGATCGCGCGGGCCAGCTGGGTGACGTCGCCACCGGAGGCCTCGCAGACCTCGGCCATCGCGTTGATGAAGGAGATCTTGGTGGCCAGGAAGGCGTTCGCGGCGACCTTGACCAGCTCGGCGGTGGAGAAGTCGGTAACCACCAGGGGCACCTCGCGGTCCTCCGTGGCGGCCAGGTCGAACACGCCCTTGTGCGCGGCGTAGAGCATGCCGTTGGCCCACTCGCTCTTGACGCCGACCACGATCCGGTTGGGTCGCAGGACGTCGTCGACGGCGAAGCCCTCCTGGAGGAACTCGGGGCTCCACGCCACCTCGACGTCCAGGTCGTTCGGGGTGTGCTTGCCGACGAGCTGCTCGACCCACTCGGCGGTGCCGACCGGCACGGTGGACTTGCCGACGATCAACGCCTTGCGGGTCAGGTGCTGCGCGAGGCTGGTGACCGATGCCTCGACGTACGACAGGTCGGCGCCCATGCCGTCGGCCCGCTGCGGGGTGCCGACGCAGATGAAGTGCACGTCACCGAACTCGGCGGTCTCGGCGATGTCGGTGCTGAACCGGAGGCGGCCGGCGGCGAGGTTGCGTCGGAGCAGCTCGTCCAGGCCGGGCTCGTGGATCGGCACCTGACCGGCGTTCAGCATCGCGATCTTGTCGGCGTCGACGTCGAACCCGAGAACCTCGTAGCCCAGTTCTGCGTAGCAGATGGCGTACGTCGCACCGAGGTAACCAGTCCCAAGGAACGTCACCCGCGGCCGGGGTGCGCCCGAGGGCGGGGTCACCGCGGCGATGGCGGGGGTCGGCTGGATGGTGGGGTAGGGGATCGTCACGCCTGTCTTCTCCGCTCGCGCTGGCGCCGCGTCGTCGCGTCGCATTCTGCTGCGGCGCCTGGGCGGGGCACCGGAGGGTGGCTCACTGTCTCAATCTCCATCATCGCTGAGCGCGTCAGGTGCGCCGTCCTGCCCATACCTACGCGCCGGTAACATCACCTGAACTGCAGTCGCTAGTCTTCAGTCTGCGCCGTCGACGGTCAGGAGTCGTCACAGACTGCGCATGATAGTGGTGAAGGGGAGGGCCGAGATGGCCGCAGGGGAGTCGTTCGACGTCTACCGGTTGCCGGAAGAGCACCAGGCGATCCGGGAAGCCGTGCGAGAGGTCTGCGCCGCGAAGGTGGCTCCGCACGCCGCGGAGGCCGACGAGACGGGGGAATTCCCCAAGGCGTCCTACGACGCGCTGCGAGCGGCCGACTTCCACGCACCGCACATCCCCGAGGAGTACGGCGGCGCGGGCGCGGACGCGCTGGCCACCGCCATCGTGATCGAGGAGGTGGCCCGTGCCTGCGCGTCGTCCTCGCTGATCCCGGCGGTGAACAAACTCGGCACCATGCCGCTCCTGTTGTCCGGTTCCGCCGACCTCAAGGCTCGCTACCTGACGCCGGTCGCGGCCGGTGAGGCGATGTTCTCGTACTGCCTCTCCGAGCCCGAGGCGGGCAGTGACGCGGCGTCCATGACCACCAGGGCGGTACGTGACGGGGATCACTGGGTGCTCAACGGTGTCAAGCGCTGGATCACCAACGCCGGGGTGTCCGAGTTCTACACCGTATTCGCCGTCACCGACCCGTCCGCCCGGTCCCGGGGCATCTCGGCCTTCGTGGTCGAGAAGTCCGATGCCGGGGTGAGCTTCGGCGCGCCGGAGAAGAAGCTCGGGATCAAGGGCTCGCCCACCCGCGAGGTCTACCTCGACAACGTGCGGATCCCGGCCGACCGGATGATCGGCGCGGAGGGCACCGGCTTCGCGACCGCGATGAAGACCCTTGACCACACCCGGGTCACCATCGCCGCGCAGGCCGTCGGGATCGCGCAGGGCGCGCTCGACTACGCGAAGGGGTACGTGGCCGAGCGCCGCCAGTTCGGCAAGGCGGTCGCCGAGTTCCAGGGGATCCAGTTCATGCTGGCCGACATGGGCATGAAGCTCGAGGCGGCCCGGCAGCTCACGTACGCGGCTGCTGGCAAGTCGGAGCGTGGCGACGCGGATCTCACCTACTTCGGCGCTGCGGCCAAGTGCTTCGCCTCCGACGCCGCCATGGAGATCACCACCGACGCGGTGCAGTTGCTGGGTGGCTACGGCTACACGCGGGACTACCCGGTCGAGCGGATGATGCGGGACGCCAAGATCACCCAGATCTACGAAGGCACGAACCAGGTGCAGCGGATCGTGATGGCCCGGCAACTATTGCAGGGCTGACCGAGGGGTTTCCGAACGCCGTTGCTCAAGCGTCAGGTGCCGGCAGTCGCCGGTGCCGGCGCGCGGCATCCCGGCGCTCGGGTAAAGGCGGGGCAGCGCCGCACCGGGCCTGATTCGGCACGTACGCACACTGATCCTCATCGATGGGTCCGCGCACGCGTCCGCCCGGATTCGGGTGTCGACGGCCAACTGGATGCCCGGCGTCGGAGGCGCCTTCGGGTGCGCCGAGCGCCTATCCCCGGCGCCACGCACGCGTGTGGCGGGCCTGTGCGACAAAGGAAACCGGCGCTAGACGCGTCGTCTCGGCCTGATCGGATCCGGCAATCGAACGGAATCGTCCGGCGGCTCACGCGTCGGCTTGTCGGCCCGGATGGTAGACGGCTTCGCGGGGGCAGTGATCCGGCGACGGTGGCGCTCTCCGTCGCGCCTCGCATTGCGCGCGTTAACAACCATTACATTGACTGTTGTCCAACCATTCGGATGCTCGGACAATGGATGATCGGTCGTTCTTTCCGCCTGTCGTGTGAGACTCGTCTCCGTGTCGGATTGTGACCACTATTTCCGTGATGAATGATTCTCCCCGTCCGGGCAGGGTGATCCTTCCGACGCGCCTCGTCCACTGTGGGCGGTGGCGTCGTCGTTGATCGGTCCGCACGGCGCAGAGAGCCCGCCGAGAATACCCCTGTACTGCATAGACGCGTCGCTGGCAACGCATTTCTGCCCGATTCCGGTCGTCCCGCCCGACCACCCGCAGGCCCGCTCGACGGAGCGCCGGCGGGCCCGTCGGCGTGCTCGGTCGACCAACCACCTGCGGAGCATTTGTCATAAATACGTCCCGGTTGGGATGGTCGACTTCAGCGGCAGGCAAGGGTCTTGACACGCTCCGTGTCTGATGGTTTTCTGTGCCTCGCTTGCGTTTACATTCATGAACGCTGTTGGGTCGCAACTTCGGGGGGGAGCGCGACGTGGGTTCAGCGTGGCTTGCCAAAATTTGCTTGACATCGACCGGGTTGCGTCCGTATTGGGCGCTCGGCTTCGGGTCGGATAGCCGATTAACGTGCAGGTGGCCGGCCGTGGCCGTGGTGGAATCCGATAGCGAGACACGCGGCGGTGAAACTCCGCACGTCCTCTGAGCGACGCATAGCAAAAGTCTCCGCAAACGACAGTTGACGACGCCCGATCTGGGGACGCGCGTCCCGACTGCGACGCCGGCAGGTCTGACCGCCATGGTCCCTGCCTGGCCGCCGTACCGGTTCAGCGCTTCCTCGTCGGGTCCTGGGACCAGGCGCAGAGTGAGGAAGACGTGAACATTCTCGACAACCCCGACGGACGCTTCTTCGTAGTGGTGAACGACGAGGGGCAGCACTCGCTGTGGCCCGAGTCGCTCAGCCTGCCGGCCGGGTGGACGGTGACCCACGGGCCCGCCGACCGCGCGTCCTGTCTGGAGCACGTCACCACCGAGTGGACGGACATGCGGCCGCGCAGCCTCGTGACGCACCTGGAGAGCACCGCTCGGGAGGTGGCCTGATGACCACCGACGCGAGTGCCAGCCGCCCCGCGCCACAGGGCGCTGCGCTCTCGCCCGGCCGGTCACGCCTCGACTCGATGTCGCCCTCGAAGCGGGCCCTGTTCGAGAAGCGTCTCGGCGGCCGGCGCCCCCGGCCGGTCGAGGCGCTCACCCGGGTGCCGCGCGGTGGCGACCTGCCCGTCTCCCCGGCACAGCGCCGGCTGTGGTTCATGGACCAGCTCGTCCCCGGCTCGGCGATGTTCAACGTGCCGACCGCGCTACGCCTGACCGGTGCACTCCGGCTCGACGTGCTCACCGACGCGGTGCGCGCCCTGGTCGACAGGCACGAGGCGCTGCGGACCGTCTTCGCGGCGAACGAGGGCGACCCGGTGCAGCGCATCCTGTCCGACATCGAGGTGGACCTCACCCCGCGCCCACTGCCCGTCGACGACGCGGCGGTGCTGGCCGCCGTACGCGGCGAGGCGAGTCGTCCGTTCTCCCTCTCCGACGGGCCACTGGCTCGCGCCGCGCTGTTCCGGCAGACGCCCACCGCGCACGTGCTGGTGCTGACCCTGCACCACAGCATCTGCGACGGTTGGTCGGTCAGCCTGCTCATCGACGAGCTGCTGGAGCTGTACCGCGCCGGAGCAGAGGACCGGGCTCCCACGCTCGCGCCCCTCACCGTGCAGTACGCGGACTACGCCGCCTGGGAGAGCCGTCCCGACCGCGCCACCGAGTTGGCCGAGGGGCTCGACTACTGGAAGCGCGCACTGGCCGGCGCGGTACCCGTCATCGACCTGCCGTTGGACCGTCCCCGCCCGCCGGTGCAGTCCTTCCGGGGCGAGCGGCACCGCTTTGCCCTGCCCGACGGCCTGTGGCCGGCGGTGACCAGCCTGGCCCAGGAGGAGCGGGCCACCCCGTTCATGGTGCTGCTCGCCGGGTTCGCCGCGCTGATGTCGCGGTACGCGGCCCAGGACGAGGTCTCGGTGGTGACTCCGGTGGCGAACCGCCCCCGCGTCGAGCTGGAGACGATGGTCGGCTCCTTCGTCAACTCGATCGTCGTGCGGGTCGACACCTCCGGCGCGCCCACCTTCCGGGCCCTGGTGGGACGGGTCCGCGATCTCGTGCAGCAGGGCATGGCGCACGGCGAGGTGCCCTTCGACACGGTGGTGGAGGCGGTCGACCCGGAGCGCGACCTCGGTCACACGCCCCTCGCGCAGGTGATGTTCGCCCTCGTCGAGGACCAGGCGTTGGAGGTCGAGGCGGCGGGGTTGCGGGTCGCGGCCGTCGAACACCACCTGCCGATCAGCAAGCACGACCTCACGGTCGAGGTGTGGCCGGACGCCGACGGCCGACTGCGGGGGGTGGCCGAGTACGCGACCGACATCCTCGACGAGCGCACAGTGGCGCGGATGGCCGCTCACCTCGGCGTTCTGCTGGTCGGTCTGACCGCCGCGCCGGACGCCCCGGTCGGGTTGGCCCGACTCCTGTCCGCTGAGGAGACCCGGGCGGCGGTAGTGGACGGCAACCGCACCGAGGACCCGCTCCTCGGTGACGTGCGCGCGCACGAGCTGTTCGCTCGGCAGGCCGCCCGTACTCCCGACGCGCCCGCGCTCCTAGTCGGCGACCTGACTGTCACGTTCGGAGAGTTGGACCGTCGGGCCGACGCCCTCGCCGCGCGGCTGCGCCGGCACGGGGTGGGCCCGGAGACCCGCGTCGGCCTCTTCCTGGACCGGGGTGTCGACCTCGTCACGGCCGTGCTGGCCACCCTCAAGGCCGGCGGCGCGTACGTGCCGCTGGACGTGGGCGAGCCCGCCGAGCGGGTGCGGTTCATGCTCACCGACGCCGAGGTGCGGGTGGTCGTCACCAGCGAGGGCCGGGTCGCGGACCTACCGGACACCACCGACGTGTCGGTGCTGCTGCCCGACGGCGACGAGGACGCCACCACCGACCTGCCGCCGCTGCCGCGTCCGCACCCGGACAGCGCCTGCTACGTGATCTACACCTCGGGTTCGACGGGGCGACCCAAGGGTGTGGTGGTCACGCACCGCGGCCTGACCAACTACCTGGCGTGGAGCCTACGGACGTACCGGGTGGCCGAGGGCGGGGGCGCGCCCCTGGTCTCGCCGTTGCGGTTCGACCTGTCGGTGACGACGCTGTTCTGTCCGCTGCTGGCCGGACGGCCGGTGGTGCTCGTCGCCGACGGCACCGAGCTGGAGACCCTCACCGAGCTGCTCGGCAGCGACCTGGGCCTCGGGCTGGTCAAGCTCACCCCGGCCCACCTGGAGGCGCTGGACCGGGCCGTTCCGAGCCGGACCATCGCTGCGGACGGCTATCTGATCGTCGGTGGCGAGTCCTTGCACGGCACCACCGCCGCCGCCTGGCGGCGCCGGGCTCCGGGCCTGCGGATCGTCAACGAGTACGGGCCCACCGAGACCGTCGTCGGCTGCTGCGTGCACGAGGTGCACGACGGCACCGACCTGTCCGGTGTGGTGCCGATCGGTCGTCCGATCGCCAACACGCGGCTCTACGTGCTGGACGGCAACCTGCTACCGGTGCCGCCGGGCACTGTCGGTGAGCTGTACGTGGCGGGTGCCGGTGTGGCCCGTGGCTACCACGGTCGGCCGGACCTGACCGCCGGGCGCTTCCTGCCCGACCCGTTCGCCCCCACGCCGGGGGAGCGCATGTACCGCACCGGCGACCTCGTCCGGGTGCGACCCGACGGCGAGCTGGACTGCCTGGGCCGGGTCGACACCCAGGTGAAGATCCGGGGGTACCGGGTCGAGTTGGCGGAGATCGAGGCCACCCTGACCCGGCTGCCGCAGGTCCGCGAGGCGGTGGTCCTGCTGCGTACCGACCGGCCTGGTGAGGAGCGGTTGGTCGCGTACGTCACAGCGGCCGGGGATTCCGCGGCCCACGACCCGCGTGACGCGCTGCGCGCGGAACTGCCGGACTACATGGTGCCGGAGGTCGTCGTCACGCTCGACGCGCTGCCGTTGGCCGCCAACGGCAAGGTGGACCGGGCGGCTCTGCCCGCGCCCACGGCGGCCGAGCCGGCGCCCAGCCTGGCAGCTCCGCAGAGCCGGCTGGAGGAGGCCATCGCCGAGGTCTGGGCAGACGTGCTGGGGCGGCCGGTCGAGTCGATCGGGCGGGACGCGAACTTCCTCGACCTGGGCGGGCACTCCCTGCTCGCGGTCCGGGCCATGGCCCGGCTGCGCAAGAAGCTCGACATCGAGCTGCCGCTGGCGGTGTTCCTGGAGTCCACCTCGCTGGCCGACCTGGGGGCCCGGATCGAGGCGCTCGGCGGGCGGGCCCCCCGGCCCGGTCTCGTCGCCGTCGGAAGGACCGGCCCGGTCCCGTTGTCGCACGCGCAGGGACGCCTGTACTTCCTCAACCGGCTCGCCGAGGACAGCGCGTTCTACAACGTGCCCCTCGCCCTGCGCTTCGACGGTGACCTGCGCGCCGACGCGCTGCGGGCGGCCTTCGGCGCGCTGTGGGCCCGGCACGAGGGGCTGCGCACCCGGTTCCCGTCCGTGGACGGCGAACCGGTGCAGGAGTTCCTGCCGGTCGACGCCGTGGCGTACGGCGAGGTGGACGTGCGGGGCGACGCCGACCCGGAGGGTCGGCTGGCCGCCCTCTTCGACGCCGAGGGGCGCACTCCGTTCGACCTGGCCGCCGGGCCGCTGCTGCGCGGCACCCTGGTGCGGGTACGCCCCGACTCGCACGTGCTGCTGTTGACGCTGCACCACACCGTCTCCGACGGCTGGTCCCTGAACATCGTGTTGGACGACCTGGTGACGCTCTACCGGGAGATCGCCCAGGGGCAGCCGTCCTCGTTGCCCGAGTTGACACACACCTATGTGGACTACACGTTCTGGCAGCGGTCCTGGCTGACCGGCGCCGAGCTGGACGACCAGCTCGACTGGTGGAAGCGGCAGCTCGACGGCGTACCCACGCTGGACCTGCCGACCGACCGGCCGCGACCGGCGGTGCAGACCTTCCGCGGAGCGCGCCACGACGTCAGCTGGTCGGCCGAGCGGTCCCGGGCGGTGGCCGACCTGGCCCGGCGGGAGAAGGTCTCCCTGTTCATGGCGTTGCTGGCCGGCTTCGACGTGCTCATGGCCCAGCTCAGTGGCCAACGGGACATCACCGTCGGCACGCCCGTGGCCAACCGCACGAGCACCGAGTTGGAGAAGCTCGTCGGGTTCTTCGCCAACACCCTGGCGCTGCGGGTCGACCTCTCCGGCGACCCCACCTTCCGCGAGGTGCTGCGGCGGGTCCGCAGCACGGCGCACGGCGCGTTCGCCCACCAGGACGTCCCCTTCGAGATGGTCGTCGACGCGCTGGCGCCCACCCGCAGCCTCAGCCACTCACCGCTGTTCCAGGTGCGCTTCGCGTTGCAGAACGCCCCGGGCGGCCTGCCCGACCCGGGCCCCGGCCTCACCCTCACGTCGATCGACAACGAGCAGTGCACCGCCCGCTTCGACCTGCTGATCGACCTGTGGGAGACCGAGGACGGCATCGAGGGGCACGCCGAGTACAGCACCGACCTGTTCGATGAGGGCACCGTCGAGGCGATGATGAGCCGCCTCGGGGTGCTGATGGACCGGTTAATCGATGACCCCGACCAGCGCGTCTTCGACGTGGATCCCCTCCTGCCGGGCGAACGGGAGCGTCTCGACGCGCTCGCGCACGGTCCGGCGCTGCCGGTTGGCGCAGTGCACCGCACGCTCACCGCCCGGGTGGCCGAGCAGGCGCGACGCCGACCCGACGCTCCGGCTGTCACCAGCGGCGAGACGACCCTCTCCTACGGCGACCTGCACCGCCGCAGCGGTGACCTGGCCCGGGTGCTCGCCGAACGCGGCGCGGGCCCGGAAACGACTATCGCCCTGCACCTCGACCGGGGCGTCGATGTCGTCGTGGCGGCGTTGGCCGTCCTGGAGACGGGTGCCGCGTACGTGCCGCTGGACCCCGCGTACCCCGCGCAGCGGTTGGCCGCGATCGTGGCGGACGCCCGGCCGGCGATGACGCTCACCACCCGCGACCTGGCGGGTCGTACGCCCCAGGGCGCGGGCGAGGTGGTGACGATCGAGGACCTGCCGGCCCCGGTGGGCCCCCGGCCGACACCGGCACTGCGACCGGAGCACCCGGCCTACGTGGTCTACACCTCCGGCACCAAGGGGCTCCCCAAGGGTGTGGTGGTCACCCACGGCGGGCTGTCCGCGTACCTGGACGGGCTGCCGGCCGCGCTGGCCCTGCCCGACGAGCCGGTGTTCCTGCACACCGCGTCGTTCGCGTTCTCGTCGTCGGTGCGGCAGTTCGCCGTTCCGCTGGCGCTGGGCGGCCACGTGGTCGTCGCCGGGCGCGCGCACCTGGCCGACCCGTTGGCGCTGCTCACCTTTGTCACCGCCCACGGCGTGCAGGTGCTGGACCTGGTGCCGTCGTACCTGCGGGTCCTGCTGCCGGCGCTCACCTCGCCCGGCGGGTGGCGGCCACGGGTGGTGCTCACCGCCAGCGAGCCGCTGCGCTACGAGCTTCCCGAGGCCATCCGCAACGCGCCGGGGACGGCGCCCCGGCTGGTCAACATGTACGGCCAGACCGAGACGACGGGCATCGTCGCCGTGTCGGAGGTCCGCATCGACCGAGCGGGCCGCCAGGCGGTGGTGCCGCTCGGTCGGCCGATCCCGGGCGCGCGGCTGTACGTACTCGACGAGAGGCTGCGGCCGGTGCCGACCGGCCTGCCCGGCGAGATCGTCGTCGGGGGTGCGGGCCTGGCCCGGGGCTACCTGGGGGACGCCGCGTCGACCGCCGAGCGGTTCGTGCCCGACCCGCTGGGCGCGCCGGGCGACCGGCTCTACCGCACCGGTGACCGGGGGCGGCTGCTGCCGGACGGCACCGTGGAGTTCCTGGGCCGGATCGGCGACCAGGTCAAGATCCGGGGGCACCGGGTCGAGCCGGACGAGGTCGCCTCGGCGCTGTCCGCCCTGGACGGCGTGGGCGAGTGCGTGGTGCTGTGCGACGACGACGGTGCGGACGACCGGCGGCTGGTGGCCCACGTGGCGCTGCGGCCGGGTGCCGCGCTCTCCACCGACGACCTACGTGCGGCGCTGCGGGAGCGGTTGCCGGACTACATGGTGCCGACGGTGGCGCTCGTCGACCGCCTGCCTCGGCTGCCCAACGGGAAGGTCGACCGGGCCGCGTTGACGGCGCCGACCACCACCGCGGCTCCGGCCACCGCCGCTGCCACCGCCACCGCCGAGACCCGGCGTGGACCGGTGGAGGGGATCCTGACCGGGATCTGGTGGGAGGTGCTGCGGGTGCCGTCGGTGGGTCCGGAGGACAACTTCTTCGCCCTGGGTGGGGACTCGCTGCACGTGATCCGGGTGGTGGACCGGGCCCGTAAGGCAGGTGTGGTGATCACGCCCGCGCAGTTCATCGCGTACCCCACCATCGCCGCGCTCGCCTCGGTCGCGACCGCCGCGCAGACGCCGGCCGACAAGGCACGGGAGGTCCTCGCCGGGATCTGGCGGGAGGTGCTGCGGGTGCCGTCGGTGGGTCCGGAGGACAACTTCTTCGCCCTGGGTGGGGACTCGCTGCACGTGATCCGGGTGGTGGACCGGGCCCGTAAGGCAGGTGTGGTGATCACCCCCGCGCAGTTCATCGCGCACCCCACCGTCGCCGGCCTCGCGTCGGTGGCCGGTGGGCAGACCACCGCCGGTGCGGGTGGTGACGGAGGCCGGCGTACGGACCCCGGTGTGGTCCCGCTCGTCGCGTCGCACGTGGCCTTCGCCGAGCGGAACTTCGCCGACCCGCACAAGTACACGCACATCTTCATGTTCGATGCGCTGCGAGCACTCGACCCGGCGCTGGTGGAGCGGGCCGTGGCGGCGGTGATCACCCATCACGACTCGCTGCGGATCAGCTTCCCCCGACCCGGGGGCCGGTTGTCGGTCCGGGTCAACGAGCCATACCAGCCCACGCCGTTCACCAGCGTGGACCTGTCCGCCCTCGACCCGGCGGACCAGGAGGTCGCCTTCCAGCGCCTCGACCGCACCCTGCACCGCAAGCTCGACATCGAGAACGGGCCGCTGCTCCAGGTCGCCCTGGTCCGCTTCGGGGCCGACCGTCCCGATCTGCTCGTGGTGATCGTCCACCACCAGTTGATGGACAACAGCTCCTGGGACGTCCTGATGGCAGATCTTCAGACCGCGTACCAGGCGGTGGAGGCCGGCGAGGAGCCGCGCCTGCCGCTGCCGACGGCGTCGTTCGCCGAGTGGTCCCGCAACCTGGACGCGCTCGCCCGTGGCACGGAGTTGACCGAGGACATCGCGTACTGGACGGCGCTGGCCAAGGAACCCGTCCCGACCTGGCCGCTGGACCACCTCGACGGAGACGACTGCATGTCGTCGGAGGAGACGGTGGTGGTCGGGCTCGACGCTGAGGAGACCGCCGCGCTGCGCCGGCTGGTGCCGCAGGAGTACGGCCTGAGCGTCAACGACGCGCTGCTGGCCGCCACCCTCCAGGGCTTCACCGACTGGTCCGGTCAGTCGTCGATCCTGGTCGACCTCGTCGCCCGGGGTCGGGAGATGGGCGGTCAGGACCTCGACCTGTCCCGTGCCATCGGCCGGTTCTCGATGACCTCACCCCGGCTCGTCCGCCGACCTGAGAAGCCCGGCCCGAGAGCACTGCTGGAGTCGGTCCGTGAGCAGATCGAGGCGGTGCCCCGGCGCGGCCTCGCCTTCGGCCTGCTGCGCTACCTCGGCGGGCATCCGGCGGTGGCGGACGCGCTCGCCCCGCTCGGCAAGCCGGACATCCTGCTCAACAACTGGGGCGAGTTCGCCCACGAGCCCGAGGAGTCGCCGCTGCTCGGGCCGGCCATGGACGACTCCTGGCCGATGCCGAAGCTGCAACGCATGCACCGGCTCCAGGTGTTCGCGCGGTTCGCCAACGGCGAGCTCAGCCTGCACCTGAAGTACAGCAAGAACCTCAACGAGCGGACGAGCATCGAGCGGCTCGCCGCCCTGACCCTGGCCGCCCTCCGGTCGTTCGTCCGGCCGGACGCCGACTGACCCGGACCACGACCCGACGTACGCGGAAGGACTCCGACATGGACCACGTGAAAGAGAGCTGCCTGTTCCCGGAGCGCAACCGGGTGGCCTGCATCGAGGCCACCTCGCCCGGCATCTCGCCGGCGCAATGGGCCACCGAGCACCTCGACCTGATCAACAACCGACTGGACAGCCACGGCGCCGTCCTGCTGCGCGGGTTCGACGCCCCGGACGCGCCGGCCTTCTCCGCGTTCGTCAAAGTCTTCGGCGAGGAGATGGCCGAGTACACCTACCGGTCCACGCCGCGCAGCAAGGTCGGCGACGTGTACACCTCCACCGAGTACCCGGCCACCGAGGTCATCCCGCTGCACAACGAGATGGCGTACACCAGCGTGTGGCCTCGGCGGTTGTTCTTCTACTCGAACATCCCGGCCCAGACCGGCGGGGAGACTCCGCTCGCCGACAGCCACGCCGTCTGGCAGCGCATCCCCGCCGAGGTGCGCGAGCGCTTCGAGCGGCACGGTGTGCGGTACGTGCGCAACTACCGGGTCGGTCTCGGGGTGTCCTGGCAGGAGACGTTCCCCGGGATGGACCGGGAGGCAGTGCAGGAGTTCTGCCGCGAGCGGGGCATCACCTACGAGTGGTTCGACGACGGCGCGCTGCGGACCACCGAGACCTGCCAGGCCGTCACCGTGCACCCGGTGTCCGGGCGGACGGTCTGGATGAACCAGGCCCACCTGTTCCACGTCTCCAACCTGCCCGAGGCCACCCGGGAGGCGCTGCTGGAACTGCTGGCCGAGGAGGACCTGCCGCGTAACGCGTACCTCGGTGACGGCAGCCCGATCACCGACGCCGACCTCGCGGCGATCCGCGCCGCGTTCGACGCGGAGTCCCTGGCCTTCCCCTGGCAGCAGGGTGACCTGCTGGTCGTCGACAACATGGCGATGGCGCACGGCCGGTCCAGCTTCACCGGGCCGCGCAAGACGTTGGTGGCGATGACCGGGTCGTACGGCAGTCGGGAGGCGGCGTGAGCGGCCTCGCCGAGAAGATCGCCTTCCTGGAGTCGCACGGGGTGGCCGAGTTGGCGCACTCGGAGGCCAACCTGCTGGCGCATCTGCGCGGCGTGCACGACCTGCTGGCCCAGTGGGGGTCGCGACAGGAGCTGTGCGACGCGGGGTTGTTCCACTCGGTGTACGGCACGGAGATCTTCCCGACCGGCGCGATCCCGCACGAGCTGCGGCCCGCCGTGCGGGAGCTGATCGGCGCGGAGGCGGAGACGCTGGCGTACCTGTTCGGCACCGTCACCCGCAGCGCCCTCTTCGACGCCGCCTTCGACGGCCCGCCGTTCCTGCTCGAGGACCGCTCGGGCGGTTGCGTCGGTGTCAGCGCCGGCCAGTACGCCGACCTCGCCGCCCTGACGGTGGCGAACTGGCTGGAGCAACGTCCCCGGTTCGCCGAGTCAAGCAAGTACAGCCGCGCCCGCGAGTTCGACGCCATGCGCCGCTATCTGCCGGACAGTGTCCGTACCGCCCTGGAGCGCGCCTACGGGTTCGCTCCGCTCGCCCTCGCTGGAAACGAGTAGACGCACCGTGTCGACAACCACCACACCGGTCCGCCCGAGTGCCGAACAGGACGCGGGAGTGCTGTCCCGACTCTTCGTCCAATGGCCCTCGATCCTGGTGAAGGCGTCCCTGCGCCGACCACTGAAGCTGTCGGACAGCCTGACGCCGCCCCGGTACGACCACCTGGAGCGGGTGACCCCGGTCTTCGAGCGTGCCTGGGCAGCCCGGCGGGACCAGCCGGACGGGCTGCGGCGCGCCCTCTACCAGACCTACCGTAGGCGGTTCTGGTGGGCGGGCCTGATCTTCCTGGCCTACCAGACCTGCGCGACCGTCGGGCCGCTGCTGGTGCGGGAGCTGATCGCCTGGTTCGAGGGCGACGGCCGGGGCCCGGTGGTGGAGGGTCTGCTGATCGCCGCCGGCCTGGCCGGCTTCTACGTCCTGGACGCGTTGAGCCACAAGCACCAGTGGTCCGAGGTGTGGAAGACCGCGCACTCGATCACCGCGCTGCTGCGGACCGAGATCCTGCGCAAGTACCTGCGGATGGACCGCGGCGCCCGACTGGCCCACCCTTCCGGGGAGGTCATCACCCTCGCCTCGTCCGACGCCCGGAGGGTCGGGCGGGTCGCGTTCACGCACATGGCGTGGGCGGTGCCGCTGGGCATCGCCGGCTCCTGCGTGGTCCTGTGGGTGCTGCTGGGCTGGGCGGCGCTGGTGGGCATCGTCATCCTCATCGCCGGCCTGTGGCTGTCGCACGTGGCCAACGAGAGGGTCTTCGCGCTGGTGCCGGCGATCCGGGACGCGAACGGCGTCCGGATCGGGCTGGTCGGCGAGTACCTGGGGGCCATGCGGACGCTGCGCACCCACGGCTGGGAGGACGTCGCCGAGCGGGCTGTCGGCCGGGAACGCGCGACGCTCAACGCGTTGCTGGTCCGCCGGCAGAAGCGCCTCGCCACGCTCTACCTGGTGAACGCCGCCGCGCCGGTGCTGATGGTGATGGCCACCCTGGTCACGTACGCGGCGCTCGGCAACGAACTGAAGGCGGCGGACGTGTTCGCGGCGATCGCCGTGCTCACCGTCCTCCGGTCCCAACTGCCCGAGCTGGTGCGCTACCTGGACATGCGCAACGAGTGGCGGGTGGCGTTCGGAAAGGTGACGACCTTCCTGCGGGCCGCGGACACCGCCGAGGCGTCGACCGATGACGACGCGCCGGCCGGGGCGGTCGACCTCGACGGCGCGTCGTTCACCTGGCCCGGGGCCGACGCGGACGCCCGGCCGGTCCTGACCGGCGTCGACCTGCGGGTCGCGCCCGGTGAGTTGATCTGCGTGCTGGGCCGGGTCGGCAGCGGCAAGTCCGCGCTGCTCGCGGCGCTGGCCGGGGCGCTGCCGACGGTCGCGGGTACCGCCCAGGTCGGCGGCAGCGCCGTCTACCTGCCGCAGCGTCCCTGGATCATGCAGGGCAGCGTCGTCGACAACATCCGCTGCTTCTCGCCCGACGATCCGGACCGGTACGCGGCGGTCGTCCGCGCCACCGCCCTGGAGGCGGACCTGGCGGCGATGCCGGCCCGCGACGGCACGGCCATCGGCGAGCGGGGCGTGAACCTCTCCGGCGGGCAACGGCAGCGCATCGCGTTGGCCCGCGCCGCCTACGAGGACGCCGACGTCTACCTCTTCGACGACCCGACCAGCGCCGTTGACGACGCGGTCGCCGGCACCATCCTGGAGGCGCTGTTCGACGGGGTGCTCGCCGGGCGTACCCGGATCGTTGCCACCCACCGCCTCGACGTGGCCCGACGCGCCGACCGGGTGGTGGTCCTCGACGGTGGCCGGGTGGTCGCGGCGGGCCGGTTCGCCGACATCGCCGCGCAGATGCCGGACCTGCTGCCGGCCATGGCCGCCGAGGCCGCGACGCCGTCCGACCCGGACGGCGCCGCGCTGGACGAGGTGGCCGAGGAAATGGCCGCCGAGGAGGAGGAGGAGACGGTCCGCGCCGGTAAGGTCGGTTCCGCCACCTACCGTCGTTACCTGCAGGTGCTGACCCCGGGCCTCCTCGCTGTCGTTCTGCTCGGTCTGGCCGTCGGCGGGCAGGCCGTCCTGGGCGGCTCGTCGTTCTGGCTCGGCCACTGGACCGAGCACGCCGGGCAGGACACGCTGTACTACGCGGGCGTGTTCGCCGCCATCGGTCTGCTGGCGCTCGTGCTGGATCGCGGGCTGTTCAGCTTCGCCTTCGCCCGGGGTGTGTCCGCCGGCCAGAACCTGCACGGGTCGATGCTTAACCGGGTCTTCCGGGCCCCGCTGTCGTTCTTCGACCGCAACTCCTCCGGACGCGTCCTGGCGCGGTTCTCCGGTGACATGGAGACCATCGACCTGGAGTTGCCGGAGACCACCATGGACACCCTCCGGGTCGCCGTCGGCCTGGTCGTGCCGCTGGCGGCGCTGGCCTTCACCAGTCCGCTGATGCTGGTGGCCGCCCCGCTGCTGCTGGTGGTCTACCTCCGCTGGCAGCGGCTCACCCGGGCCAGCACGGTCGAGGCGTCCCGGCTGTCGAAGCAGGCGAACGAGCCGATGCTCGCGCTGCTCAACGAGGCCGTCGACGGGGTCACCTCGATCGAGGGCCGGAGCAGCCGGGTGCGCGGCTACCAGGCCGCGTTCGGTGAGCGGGTCCGCGTCGCGCACCACGCCGACTACACGGTCAACGCGCTGTCGCGGCACTTCAACCTGAAGCTCGACATGCTCGGCGCGGTCGTCCTGCTGACGTACGGGGTGCTGATCGTCGCCGTGGGCGGGATCGGCGCCGGGCTCGCCGGTGTCGGGATCAGCTTCGTGTACGCGCTGATGGAGGCGCTGGCCATGAGCCTGATGACGGTGCAGATGATGGACCTGTCGCTGGCGAGCTTCGAACGTGTCGACGACTACACCCGGCTGCCGGTCGAGCCGACCGACGGGCGACCGGCCCCGGCCGGCTGGCCCACCGCCGGCGAGGTCCACTTCGAGAACGTCACTCTGCGCTATTCCGAGGGTGGCCCGGCCGCGCTGAACGGCGTGTCGTTCGACGCCCCGGCGGGCAGCAAGATCGGCATCGTCGGCCGGACCGGCAGCGGCAAGTCCAGCCTGTTCACCGCGCTGCTGCGGTTCGTGCCAGCCGAGCAGGGGCGAATCCTCATCGACGGGGTGGACACCGCCACGCTGCGGCTGGCCGACCTGCGGGCCGCCGTCGAGGTGGTACCGCAGGATCCGGTGCTGCTGCCCGGCACCCTGCGGGACAACATCGACCCGACCGGTGCGTACCCCGACGCGGAGGTCACCGCAGTCCTCACCAAGGTGGGTCTCGCCGACCGGCTGCTCGGCGTGGACGGTGGCGGTCTCGACGCGGTCCTGTCCGCCGGCGGCGGACAGCTCAGCGCCGGTGAACGACAGCTGCTCTGCCTGGCCCGGGCGTTGCTGCGGGACGCGAAGCTGGTCCTCATCGACGAGGCCACGTCGAGCCTCGACGCCGAGACCGATGCCCGCATCCAGCGGCTGCTGGCGGTGGACCTCGCCGACGCGACGGTGCTCACCATCGCCCACCGCCGGGAGACCCTGGCCGGCGCCGACCGGGTGGTGACGCTCGACGGTGGGCTGGTGGCCCGGGTGACCGACAGCGATCCGGCCGGGGTGCTGGCCGGGGCGACGAACCCGATCGGGCAGCGCGCCGGCCAGTCGAGTCTTGGGGAGCCGGTGCAGTGACCGGGTCGCGTGCGATGGCCGCGGAGGCGGACGCGCTCGCCCACTGGCGCGCCGGGCTGGCCGGCGTACCCACAGTGGACCTGGTCACCGACCGGGTCCGCCCGGCCCGTCGACGCCAGCACACCGACCGGGTGACGCTCACCGTCGGCCCGGACACCACCCGACGGCTGCACGCGGTGAGCGCGGCGGTGGGCGTCGCGCCCTCCGTGCCGTTGCTCGCCGTGGGGCAGGTGGTGCTGGGCCGGCACGCCGGCACCCGGGACCTGGCCACCGCGACGCCGCTGGACGACACCCTGGTGCCGTTGCGCGGCAGGTGGGACGACGACCCGTCGGCCGCCGACCTGTTCGCGCGGGTCGACGCCGGGTTGCGGGCGGCCCTGCCGTACACCGGCGTCCCGCTGCACCGGGTGGCCGAGGCGCTCGGCCTACCCCACGACCCGAGCCGTGCCGCGCTCTGCCCGGTCGTGCTGGGGGTGGGAGCGGCCCCCGCCAGCACCGGCGCGGTGCCGCCCGACCTGAGCGTGCTCTGGGACGAGCCGGGACCCGACGGGGCGTCCGGCGTCCTCGCCTACGACCCGGACCTGTTCGACAGCGCGACGATGCGCCGGTTCGCCGACCACTACCTGACGTTGCTCGACAACGCCCTGACCGACCCCGATGCGCCGATCTCCACCCTCGTGCACACGTCGGCGCAGGAGCGCGAGCTGGTCGCCCGGTGGGGCACCGGCGGCGGTACGGCAGGTCCGCCTAGCGTGCCGGCGGCGTTCCTCAGCCAGGCCGAGGCGACACCGGACGCCGTCGCCCTGGAGTACGACGGCACCACCCTCACGTACGCCGAGGTGCGCGCCCAGGCGGATGCCCTGGCGACCGTCCTGACCGGACACGGGGTCACCCCGGGCAGTGTCGTCGGCCTGGCGATGGGCTCGTCCGCGCAGCTCGTCGTGGCGATGCTCGCGGTGCTCGCCACCGGGGCGGCGTACCTGCCCCTGGACCCGTCCTACCCCGAGGCGCGGCGGGAGTTCATGCTGCGCGACAGCCGGGCGCGGCTGCTGCTCGCCGACGGTCCGGTGGCCGTCGTCGACGACCTGCCGGTGCTGCGCCTCGACCGGCTGGTGCTGCCCGCGGGACGGTCCGCGCCGACGTGGCCGCCGACGTACCCGAACCAGCGGGCCTGCGTCCTCTACACCTCCGGGTCGACAGGGCGGCCGAAGGGGGTCGAGACCACCCACGGCGGGATCGTCCGGCTGGTTCACCGCGCCGACTACTTCCCCGTCGGGCCCGCCGACGCGGTCGCCCAGGCGGCCAACGTGTCGTTCGACGCGGCGAGCTTCGAGGTGTGGGGTGCGCTGCTCAACGGCGCGCGCCTGGTGGGCATCCCCAAGGACGACGTGCTCACGCCGTCCCGGCTGGGTCATCGACTCGCCGAGCACGGCGTCACGGTGCTGATGCTCACCACCGCCCTGTTCCACAGGTGCGTGGACGCCGACCCGGCGATGTTCGCCCCGTTGCGCGCCCTCTACTTCGGCGGCGAGCCGGCCGACGCCCGCCGGGTCGCCACACTGGCCGCCGCCCTGCCGGGCCTGCGCCTCGTCAACGGGTACGGCCCGACCGAGTGCACCACGTTCTCCAGCACCTGGGACGTGACCGACCTGCCCGGCGACGCGGCGCGGACCCCGATCGGCCGACCGATCGGCGGGGAGCTGCTCTACGTCCTCGACGACCACGGCCGGCTGACCGGCATCGGCGCTCCGGGGGAGCTGTTCATCGGCGGCGCCGGTCTCGCGCACGGGTACGTCGGCCGGCCCGACCTGACCGCCGAGCGGTTCGTGCCGAGCCCCTTCGAGCCCGGCGCCCGCGTCTACCGCACCGGTGACGTGGTGCGGTGGCGCGAGGACGGTCAACTGGAGTGCCTGGGGCGGGCCGACCAGCAGGTCAAGATCCGCGGTGTCCGGATCGAGCCGGACGAGATCGCCAGCACCCTCACCACCTGCCCGGGCGTCCGGGCGGCGGCCGTCACCGTGCACGGGGACGGCGACGAACGTCGGCTCGTCGCCTACGTCGTCCCGGACGACGCTCCGGTCCCGGCGAGTGAGCTGCGGGCCCACCTCGCCGCCCGGCTGCCCGAGGCGATGGTGCCGACCTGGTACGTGCCGCTGGCGGCGTTGCCGGTCACCCCGAACGGCAAGGTGGACCGCGAAGCGTTGCCCGCGCCCGACGCGCATCACGGCGTCCGGGCCGCCGACGGCGTGCCGCCCAGCGGCCCGATCGAGGAACTGGTCGCACGGACCTGGCAGGACCTGCTCGGCGTGCCGGTGGTGTCCGCCGCCGACGATTTCTTCGCCCTCGGCGGCCACTCGCTGCTCGCGGCGCAGATGGTGGCGCGGATCGCCGCCACCGCCGGCGTGCGGCTGGGCGTCCGCGCCGCCTTCGAGGCGCCCACCGTCGCCGCGCTCGCGGCACGCGTCGCCGACGCCGGCCCGGACGACGCCCGCCCGCCGGTGCCGGCCGCCGGCCCCGGGCCGCACCCCCTGTCGTACGCCCAGCAGCGGCTGTGGTTCCTCGACCGGCTCGACGCCGGTCAGGCGGTCTACTCGGTGCCGCTCGTGCTCACAGTGGACGGCCCGCTCGACGTCGACGCCCTCGACGCCGGCCTGCGAGGGCTGGTGACGCGGCACACGGCGCTGCGAACCCGGCTGGTGACGATCGACGGCGAGCCCCGGCAGGTCGTGGACGACGAGCCAGCGGTCGTCCTCACAGTGGACGACCTGCGTGACCGGGCCGACCGTGACGAGCAGGCCGACGCCCTCCTGCGCGACGCCGCCGCCCGACCCTTCGACCTCGCCACCGGGCCGCTGGCCCGCTGGCACCTGGTTCGGCTGACCGACGAGCACGCGATGCTCCTGATGACGTTGCACCACGCGGTCTGTGACGGCTGGTCGATCGGCGTGCTGATCCGTGACCTCGGCGCGTTCTACGCCGCCCGGACCATCGGCACGCCCGCACCGGGCCCGCTCACCGTCGAGTACGTCGACTACACCCTGTGGCAGCGCGCGCTGCTGGCCGGCGACGCGCGGACGACCCAGCTCGCGTACTGGGTGGACCAGCTGGCAGATGCGCCCGTGGCACTGGACCTCCCGACCGACCGTCCCCGCCCGGCCACCGCCCGACACCGGGGAGAGACGTTCGACGTACGGCTGCCCGCCGCCCTGGTCGAACGCCTCGACGCGGTGGGACGGCGGCACGGCGTCACCCGGTTCATGGTGCTGCTCGCCGCGTTCCAGCTGGTGCTGGGCCGGTACGCGGACGTCCGCGACGTCAGTGTCGGCAGCCCGGTGTCCGGGCGCACCCGCTCCGAGTTCGACGACCTGGTGGGCTTCTTCGTCAACACCGTCGTGCTGCGGACCCGTTGGCAGGACACCGAGACCTTCGTCGACGTGCTGGCCCGGGCGCGGGACGCGGTGCTCGGCGCGTACGAGCACCAGGACGTCCCGTTCGAGCAGGTCGTCGAGGCGGTCCGGCCACCACGCGACCCCAGTCGTACCCCGCTGTTCCAGGTCATGCTGTCGGCACAGAACCTGCCCGAGCGGACCGACGCGGTACCCGGTCTGTCGGTCGGGGTGACCGAGCCACCCGGCCGGGTGGCGAAGTTCGACCTCACGGTGGCCTGGGACGAGGTGCCCAGCGCCACGGGCGAGCTGCGCGGCACCGTGGAGTACGACGTCGACCTGTTCGACAGGGACACCGCCGAGCGGCTGGCGCACAGTTACCGGACTCTGCTGGAGTCGGCGCTGAGCGCCCCGGACGCCCCGGTGTCCACTCTGGATCTGTTGCCAGGCCCCGAGCCGGTCCCGTCGGTCGGCGGGTCTACCGACGCGCCGGCCGCATCGACTCTGCACGGCCTGGTCGCCGCCGCCGCGGCGCGCTGGCCGCAGCGCCCGGCGCTGGTGCAGGGCGACCGGCAGGTCAGCCACGCGGAGCTGGACAGCCGTGCCGCCGCTGTGCACGCCCACCTGACCGCCCGGGGCGTACGCCCCGGTGACACCATCGCCGTCCTGCTGGAGCGCAGCCCCGACTGGCCGGCGGCGCTGCTCGGCGTCCTGCGCGCCGGGGCCGCGTACGTGCCACTGGACCCGGCGATCCCGCCGAGGCGGTTGGCGCACGTCCTCGCCGACTCGTCGGCGGTGCTGCTGCTCGGCTCCCGCGAGACCCGCCCGCCCGCCGTCGACCTGCCGTTCGTCGCGATCGAGGACGCGGTGCTCGCCGCCCCGGCCGCCGCCGCCCCGGCCGCCGCCGGCCCGGCCGCCGTCGGCCCGCCGGTGCACCCGTCGGCGCCGGCGTACGTGCTCTACACCTCGGGCACCACCGGGCAACCCAAGGGCGTCCGCGTCAGCCACCGCAACCTGGTGCACAGCCTGGAGGCGGTGGCCGGGCACTACGCGCTCACCCACGCCGACCGGGTGCTCCAGTTCGCCGCGCTCGGCTTCGACGTGGCCGTCGAGGAGCTGTTCGGGACGCTGATCCGGGGCGGGACCGTGGTGTTGCCGCCGGCCGGGCCGGTGCCCGGTCTCGACGAGTTGACCGCACTGGCCCGCCGGGAGCGACTCACAGTGCTCAACCTGCCGGCGTCGTACTGGCACGAGTGGGTGGCGGCGCTGGACCGTCACCCGCCCGCCTCCTGTCCGGAGCTGCGGCTCGTCGTGGTCGGCAGCGAGCGGGTCGACGCGGGACGGCTCGCCCAGTGGCGCGCCGCCGCGCCGGAGGTGCGCTGGCTCAACGCGTACGGCCCGACCGAGGCCACCATCACCGCCACAGTGCACGAGCCGGGCGGCGACCGGGAGCCGGTCACCGGCAGCGTCCCGGTGGGACTGCCACTGCCGGGGGTGCGGGCGTACGTCCTCGATCGTGGACTGCGGCCGGTGCCGCGCGGGGTCCCGGGGGACCTGTGGCTCGGCGGACCGGGGGTGGCGCAGGGCTACGTCGGGGACCCGGCCCGCACCGCCGTCAGCTTCCTGCCCGACCCGTGGGGCCCGCCCGGCGACCGCATGTACGGCACCCGGGACCGGGTCCGCCTCGGTGTCGCTGGGGTGCTCGAGTTCCTCGGCCGGGAGGACGACCAGGTCAAGGTGCGCGGCTTCCGGATCGAGCTGGGCGAGATCGAGGCGGCGCTCGGCGCCCACCCCGCGGTCGGGGAGGCGGCGGCGGTGCTGCGCGAGGACGTGCCGGGCCGACCCACGCTGGTCGGTTACGTGACGCCCGGCGACGTGGACGTGGCGCTCCTGCGCGCGCACCTGGCCGACCGGCTGCCCGGGTACATGGTGCCGGCCACGATCGTCACGCTGGACCGGCTGCCACGTAGCGAGCGCGGCAAGGTCGACCGGGCCGCCCTCGCGCCGCCCGCCGCCCCGACCCCTGCCGGGGTGGGTGTGCCCGGCAGCGAGTTGGAGCGCGCGGTGGCGGCGATCTGGCGCGACGTGCTGGTGGTCGACGAGGTGGGCGTCGACGACAACTTCTTCGACATCGGTGGGCACTCGCTGCTCGTGATGCGGGTGCAGACGCACCTGTCCGAGCGGCTGGGACGCACGGTGCCGGTGGTGGAGCTGTTCCGCCACCCCACAGTGCGGGCACTCGCCCGGCACCTGGCGTCCGGGGACCGGACGCCGGCGATGTCCGCCGCGCACCACCGCGCCGAGACACGCGCCGCCATCCAACGGGCGCGCACACCGCGACGTCGGCCGGGCCGGCATCACGACAGGGGGGACGCATGATGACCGAGGAACGTACGCTGCCCGACACCGCCATCGCCGTCGTCGGAATGGCGCTCCGGGTTCCCGGGGCCGCCACCCTCGACGCCTTCTGGAGCAACCTGCGCGACGGGGTTGAATCGCTCACCACCCTCGACGACGCCGACCTGATCGCCGACGGCGTCGCACCCGAGGAGTTCAACCACCCCGACTACGTCCGTGCCCTCGGCGTCCTCGACGACCCGGCCGGCTTCGACGCCCGCTTCTTCGGGTTCTCGGCCCGTGAGGCGCAGCTGCTCGACCCGCAGCACCGGATCTTCCTGGAGTGCGCCTGGGAGGCGTTGGAGCACGCCGGTCACCCGTTCGACTCCACGACACCGGTGACAGGCGTCTACGCCGGGGTGGGGGAGAGCTCGTACCTGCTGCACAATCTGCTGCCCAACGCGGACCTGGTGGCCCGGGTCGGGGCGTTCCAGACCTCCATCGGCAACGACAAGGACTTCCTGCCGACCCGGGTGTCCTACAAGGTCAACCTGCGGGGCCCCAGCATCAGCGTGCAGACCGGCTGCTCCACCTCCCTGGTCGCCGTGCACATGGCCGCGCAGGCGCTGCTTGCCGGCGAGTGCGACGTCGCGCTGGCCGGCGGCGCGACGGTCATCGCCCGCCGCCGTGGCTACCGGCACACCCAGGGCGGCATCCTCTCCGCCGACGGTCACTGCCGGGCGTTCGACGCCGAGGCGACCGGCGCGGTGGCCGGCAGCGGCGCCGGCGTCGTCGTGCTCAAGCGGCTCGCCGACGCGATGACGGACGGCGACCTGGTGCACGCCGTGATCCGAGGCTCGGCAGTGAACAACGACGGCGACCGCAAGGTCGGCTTCACCGCCCCGAGCGTGGACGGGCAGGCCGACGTCATCGCCGAGGCGCTCGCCGTCGCCGGGGTCGACCCCAGCACGATCGGTTACGTCGAGGCGCACGGCACCGGCACCCCGCTCGGTGACCCGATCGAGGTGGCCGCGTTGACGAGCGCCTTCGGTGACCTGCCGCCGGGCCGCATCGGGCTCGGCTCGGTCAAGACGAACGTCGGGCACCTCGACACCGCCGCCGGGGTCGTCGGTCTGATCAAGACGGTGCTGGCGCTGCGGGCCGGCGAGATCCCGCCGTCGCTGCACTTCCGCACCGCCAACCCCGAGCTGGGTCTGGACGCGAGTCCCTTCCACGTC
Organism: Micromonospora sp. NPDC005205; assembly: GCF_040608275.1. Lineage (NCBI taxonomy): Bacteria > Bacillati > Actinomycetota > Actinomycetes > Micromonosporales > Micromonosporaceae > Micromonospora > Micromonospora sp. NPDC005205. The sequence continues at coordinate 513,237 of NZ_JBEXHV010000002.1, read as the reverse complement.
GTCGCAGCCCGCACCCCGTGGCCGGGCGGGGTGCGCCGTGCCGGCGTCAGCTCGTTCGGCATCGGTGGCACCAACGCGCACGTCGTCGTGGAGGAGGCCCCGACCCGCGTGGCGGGCCAGGAGAGCCGCCGGCGGCACGTGCTGCCCCTGTCCGCCGCCACACCCACCGCCCTCGACACGGCTGCCGAGCGGCTCGCCGCGCACCTGAGCGCCCACCCGGACACACCGCTGGCCGAGGTGGCGTACACCCTGCAACGCGGCCGGCGGACGCTGCCGTACCGCCGGACGGTCGTCGGCGGCAGCCCCGCCGAGGTGGTCGAGGTGTTGCGGCGACCGGCGACCCGGCCGGCCGAGACCGCCACCGACCGCGCGGTGCTGTTCACCTTCCCCGGTCAGGGCGCGCAGCGCACCGGCATGGCGCACGCCCTCTACGTCGCTGAGCCGGTGTTCCGCGCCGAGGTGGACCGGGCCGCGGACCTGCTGACGCCGTTGCTCGACACGGACATCCGGGACCTGCTGTTCCCCGCCGACGACCAGCGGGAGAGCGCTGCGGAACAGCTCCAGCAGACCCGGTACGCGCAGCCGGCGCTGTTCGTCGTCGAGTACGCGCTGGCGAAGCTCTGGGCGCACTGGGGCGTACGACCGGCGGAGCTGCTCGGACACAGTGTGGGTGAGCTGGTGGCCGCCTGCCTGGCCGGGGTGTTCGCACTGCCCGACGCGGTGCGCCTGGTCGCGGCACGCGGTCGGCTCATGCAGGCGGCGGAGCCGGGCGTGATGGTCGCGGTGCCGCTGGCCGAGGCTGAGCTGCTGCCGCTGCTCGACGATGTGCTGGACCTCGCCGCCGTCAACGGCCCCCGGCAGTGCACCGTCTCCGGGCCGCCCGAGGCCGTGGCGGCTCTCGAGGCCCGGCTGCGCGAGCGGGGGGTGGCCTCGACCCGGCTGGCCACCTCGCACGCGTTCCACTCCCGGTCGATGGCCGCCGCCGGGTCGGCGTTCGAGGCGGAGGTGGCCCAGGTGCCGCGCTCGGCGCCGGAGATCCCCTTCGTGTCGAACGTGACAGGTACCTGGATCACCGCCGAGTCGGCCACCGACCCCGCGTACTGGGCCCGGCAACTGCGGTCGACCGTCCGCTTCGGCGACGGCCTGGCGGCGCTGCGCGACGCCGACGCCGACGCCGTGGTGCTGGAGGTCGGTCCCGGGCGGGTGTTGACCCGCCTCGCCGGTGGATCGGCCGCCCGCGCGGTGGCGTCGCTGCCGTCGGCCGGCCGGGACGCCGACGCCGAGACGGAGCTTCTCGCCGCCGCCGGTGCGCTGTGGCGGATGGGCGTCGCGATCGGGTGGGAGGCGCTGCACGGTGACGTGCCGCCCCGGCGGACGGTTCTGCCGGCCTACCCGTTCGAGCGGGAACGCTGCTGGGTCGATCCTCCCCGGGACGCGGTGACGAGCCGGGCGGGTGCCGACGGGCTCGTCGTGCGCGGCTACCGCCGGGCCGGCGGTGCCGGCCCGGCGACCACCGTGAGCGGTGCCTGGCTGGCAGTCGACGCCGGTCTGCCGGACGGCGTCGTCGACGAGCTACGCGCGGCGGGGGCCCGGGTGGTCGCCGCTGACCTCGATCCGGCCACCGGCGAGCTCCGCACATCGCTGTCGCCGCAGGAGCGGGTCAACGGTGTGCTGCTGGCGGCTCCACAGGGCGACCCGGCACCCACGCTCGCGGCCCTTGGTGACGCGCTCAGCAGGCGCGGCGACGCGTACGCCCGGGTGGTCGTCGTCACCGACGGCGCGCTCGACGTGACCGGCACCGAGACGCTGGTGCCGCCGCGCGGCGTGCTCGCCGGTTGGGCGACCGGCGGCGGGTCCGGCACCCGAACGCTGCTCGACGTGCTCCCGGCCACGACGCCGGTGGCCGCCCGCCGCCTCGCCGCCTCGGTGGTCCGGGAGGTCAGGTGCGCGGCCCCCGAGCCGGTGGTGGCAGTGCGTGGCGGGCACCGCTTCCTGCCGCACGTCACCGCGGCTCCGGCTGCCGCCCCCGAGCGGCACACCGGTGCCCGATACCAGCTCGCCGGCGACACGGTGGTCGGTGCCGCGTTCCGGCGGGCCCTCACCACCGCCGGTGCGAGCGTCGACGAACCCGGGGGTGCCGGTCAGCCCGGTCCGGTGACCGTGCTGGTGCCGGTGGACGCCCGCACGTCCGCCGACGAGGCCCTGGCCACGCTGGCCGCGGTGGGCGTCGGCGCGCGGGAGCCGGTCACCGCCGTCGAAGTGCACCTGCTCGGCGGTACGCCGGACAACCCGCTCGCCGGCCACCTTGTCGCGCAGACGGCGGCGCTCGGCCGGGAGTCCGACGCGGAGTGGGTGACCTACGGGTGGCCGGTGGCGGACCTGTCGGCCGTCGAACGGACAGCCGCCCGGGTGGTGGGCGCGGCGACCTCCACCGGGTACGTGGTGGTGACCGTGCTCGACGAGACCGAGGGCGGCACGGCGGATTACCCCGCCGAGGTCCACGCGGTCGAAGACCCCACCGAGCGCGAGGTGGCGGCGATCTTCGCCGACCTGCTCGGCGAACGGGACGTCGCGCCCACCGTCGGCTTCTTCGAGCTGGGTGGGCACTCCCTGCTCGCAGCTCAGCTCGTCGCCCAGGTCGGCCGGGTGTGCGGGGCGGACGTCCCGCTGCGCGCCTTCGTCGCCGACCCGACGGTCCGTGGCCTCGCCGCCGCGGTACGCGCGGCCCGCGCCGAGGTCGGTGTCAGCGGCCCCGAGTCGTTGCCGGCCGTCGTGCCGGACCCGGCGTCGGCGCACCTGCCGTTCCCGCTGACCGATGTGCAGCAGGCGTACTGGATCGGCCGCACCGGCGTGTTCGAGCTGGGCAACGTCGGCATGCACGGCTACGAGGAGTTCGACGTCCCCGAGCTGGACGTGTCGCGGTTGCAGCGGGCACTGCGCCTGCTGATCCAGCGGCACGGGTCGCTGCGTACCGTCGTGCTGCCGCACGGCGAGCAGCAGGTCCTCGACGAGGTACCGGACTACGTCGTCGTCACCGAGGACATGCGGGGTCGCCCGGCCGCCGAGGTGGACGCGAGCTTCGAGCGGACCCGCGCCGCCATGTCGCACCAGGTGTTCGTGCCGGACCGGTGGCCGCTGTTCGAACTGCGCGCCACACTGCTCGACGAGGGTCGTGGGCGGGTGCACTACAGCATCGACGGCCTGATCACCGACGCCTGGGCGTCGAGCATCGTGATGCGGGAGTTGACACTGCTCTACCACGAGCCGGACGCGATCCTGCCCGAGCTGGAGTTGAGCTTCCGCGACTACGTGCTCGCCGCGCGGGCCGCGGAGTCGACCGAGCGCTACCAGCGCGCCGCCGCGTACTGGCAGGAGCGGGTGCCGACACTGGCCCTCGCCCCGGAGTTGCCGCTTGCGGCCGACCCGCACACCATCGCCGCGCCCCGCTTCGCCCGGCTCACCGGGCAGGTGCCGGCGGACGAGTGGGACACCGTCAAGGCCGCCGCGTCCCGGCGCGGCCTAACTCCGACCGCACTGCTGCTGGCCGCGTACGGCGAGGTGGTCGCCACCTGGTCGAAGAACCAGCGGTTCAGCCTCAACCTGCCGATGGCGCACCGGTTGCCGCTGCACCCGCAGGTCGACGCGATCCTGGGTGACTTCACCTCGGTGACGCTGTTGGAGATCGACGCGGGCGGTGCGGCGTCGTTCGAGACCCGCGCCCGGACGATCCGGGACCAACTCCTCGCCGACCTCGACCACGGACTGTTCAGCGGCGTGCGGGTAGCGCGGGAGTTGAAGCGGGTACGCGGTGACGCCGCCGCCGTCATGCCAGTCGTGTTCACCAGTCTGTTCCAGGGCATCGGCGGGCACCCGCAGATCGGCGAGGTGGTCTATTCCATCTCGCAGACACCGCAGATCTGGATCGACACCCAGGTTTACGAGATGGACGGTGCCCTGGTGCTGGACATCGACGCCGTCGAGGGTCTCTTCCCCGAGGGCATGGTCGCTGCCATGCACGCGGCGACGCTGTCGGTGCTGCACTGGCTCGCCGCCGACGAGGCGCACTGGGCCGACCCGGTGCCGTCGCTGGTGCCCCGCGCGGAGCTGGCCGCCCAGGCGGCGTACAACCGCACCGAGGCGCCGTTGCCGGTGGGCCTGCTGCACGAGCCGTTCTTCGCCACCGCCGCCCGGGTGCCCGAGCGCCCGGCCGTGATCACGCCGACCCGGACGCTCACCTACGGGGAGCTGGCGGACCGCGCCCGCACGATCGCCGCCCACCTCGTCGGTCTGCGGGTACGCCCCGACGACCTCGTCGCGGTGGTGATGGACAAGGGCTGGGAGCAGTGCGCCGCCGTCCTCGGTGTGCTCGCCGCCGGGGCCGCGTACCTGCCGATCGACCCGGACCTGCCGGACGAGCGGGTGCGTTTCCTGCTGACGCACGGCCGGGTGCGTGTGGTGCTGACCCAGGGGCGCCTGGCCGGCCCCGGGGCGCACCGGTTCGGCGAGGTCGAGGTGTTGCGGGTGGACGAGCTGCGGGTCCTCCCGGCGGGCGCGTTGCCGGCGATCGACACCACGCCCCACAACCTCGCGTACGTCATCTTCACCTCCGGGTCCACCGGCCTGCCCAAGGGCGTGATGATCGAACACGAGGGTGCGTTGAACACCGTCGTCGACATCAACGAGCGCTTCCGGGTGGGCGAGGACGACCGGGTCCTGGCGCTGTCGTCGCTGAGCTTCGACCTGTCCGTGTACGACGTCTTCGGTCCGCTCGCCGTCGGCGGCGCGGTGGTGCTCCCGGAGGCGGCGGCACACCGGGATCCGGCCGCCTGGCTCGACCTGCTCACCAAGGCCAACGTGACGATCTGGAACTCGGTGCCGGCCCTCATGGAGCTGTTCGTCGAGCACCTCACGGTCCGGGAGGCGACCGGCGGCCTGCGCCTGGTCATGCTCAGCGGTGACTGGATCCCGGTCGCCCTGCCGGACCGGATCCGGCAGATGCTCGACGGGCCCGAGGTGGTCAGCCTCGGTGGCGCGACCGAGGCGTCGATCTGGTCCATCCTCTACCCGATCGGGGCGGTCCCGGCGGAGTGGACGAGCATCCCGTACGGCCGGCCCATGGTGAACCAGACCTTCCACGTCCTCGACGACGCGTTGCGACCCCGACCCACCGGGGTTCCCGGGCACCTGCACATCGGTGGTGTCGGCCTGGCCCGCGGCTACCTGCACGACGAGGCGCGGACGGCGGCGAGCTTCGTCGTGGACCCGGCCACCGGAGGCCGTCTGTACCGCACCGGTGACCTCGGCCGGTTCCTGCCGAGCGGGGAGATCGAGTTCCTGGGCCGGGAGGACTTCCAGGTCAAGGTGCAGGGTTACCGCATCGAGCTGGGCGAGATCGAGACCGCCCTCGCCCAGCACCCCGAGGTGCGCGGCGCGGTGGTGGTGGCGCAGGGCGAGCCGCGTGGCGCGAAGCGTCTCGTCGCCTTCGTCGTCCCCCGGGTCGCCGGTGCCGTGCCGACGGACGTGCGCGAGTTCCTCGCGGGCAAGCTGCCGGGGTACATGGTGCCGGCGGCGTTCCACGAGATCGACGAGCTGCCGCTCACCGCCAACGGAAAGGTCGACAGGCGACCACTGGTGGAGTTGGCGGACGCGGTCGAGGCGGACGACGTGCCGTACGTGGCACCCCGCTCCACCCTGGAGGAGACGATCGCCGAGGTCTGGGCCGGCATCCTGCGGGTCGACCGGATCGGCGTGCACGACAACTTCTTCGCCCTCGGCGGTGACTCGTTGCTGGCGATGCGGGCCGTGGTGCACCTGCGCAAGGCGTTCGACGTGCAGGTGCCGATCCGGGTGCTGTTCGACAGTCCCACCCTGGAGGACGCCGCGTTCGCCATCGAGGACCACCTGCTCAGTGAGCTGGAGGAGATGTCCGACGAGGAGGCCAGTGCCCTGCTGGCCGACGAGCCGACGTACTAGGAGAGCCGTTCCGTGAACCGCCTCACCACCCACGCGCCCGCCCGCGCCCAGGGCTGGCTGGCCGCCGGGCCGCGCCGCCGCGTCACCCCCGCCGTCCGACTGATCTGCCTGCCGTACGCCGGTGGTGGGTCCTCGGCGTACCACGGGTGGCAGGAGCTGCTCGGCGACGATGTCGAGGTCTGCCCGGTCGAGCTGCCCGGGCGGCAGTCCCGCTGGCGTGAGCCGGCGTACACCGGGGTGCGGCAGCTGGTGGAGGCCCTCGCCCCGGCGCTGGCCCCCGAGCTGGGGGTGCCCTACGCCCTGTTCGGGCACAGTATGGGGGCGTTGGTCTCCTTCGAGCTGGCTCGCGAACTGCGTCGCCGCGCGGTGCCGCCGCCCCGGGTCCTCTTCGCTGCCGGTGCCCTCGCGCCGGGGCTGCGGCGTACCTCGCCGAACATCCACGACCAACCCGACGCGGTGGTCGTCGAACGGCTGCGTGAGCTGGGCGGTCTGGACGAGGAGATCCTCGCCGAACCCGAACTGCTCGACCTGCTCCTGCCCGCCATCCGCGCCGACTTCGCGGTCTGCGAGACCTACGAGTACCGGCCGGAGCCGCCGCTGAGCTGCCCGATCGTCGCCTTCGCGGGGGACCGGGACCGGGAGGTGCCGCCGGATCGGGTCGCACCGTGGCGGGAGCACACGTCGGCCGGGTCCACCCTGCACGTGCTGCCGGGCGGGCACTTCTTTCCGATGACGGCCCGGGACGCCCTGCTGGGCACCGTCCGGGCCACCCTCGCGGCGGGGAGTTAGACGGAGGGCGGGCCGCTCACCCGGCCCGCCCCACCCGGCATGGTCCGGCAGGCGAGTCGCGCGGCGGACGGGGTGGGGTGACTCCCCACACACCGGGAACGTCACACACCGCCGGGGTGTTGCCGACCGAGAGAATCACCCTCGGATCATCGCGCCACCCGGCCACCCCCGCCACGACCCCTGCCTCGTCACATCCACGCTGCCCACCGCCGGGCACCCACACTGGGACGCCGCGTCCGCGCGGCGCCGGTGACGCCCGCGCCGCCGCTCGTGACGACGCACCAGCTTCCGCAGAGAGATCGAGATGATGAAGCAGTTGGTGGACAAGACCGGTCACGAATCAGCCGTCGCGCCAGAGGTGCTGCCCGGCGACCTGATGACCAACCGTCAGCGGGCGCAGCTCGTCCTGGTGCTGGGCGCCCTGATCGCGATCGGGCCGCTGACCATCGACATGTACCTGCCCGCGCTACCCGCCATCACGGCCGGCCTGCAGACCACCGAGACCGCCGTGCAGTTGACGCTGACCGGCACGCTCGTCGGTCTCGCGTTGGGCCAGTTGCTGATCGGGCCGCTCTCCGATGTGGTCGGGCGACGGGTGCCGCTGCTGGCCGGTCTGGCCGCGCACATCGTGGCATCCGTGCTGTGCGTCTTCGCACCCAACATCGAGGTCCTCGGCGGGCTGCGCGTACTCCAGGGGCTCGGCGTCGCCGCCGCCACCGTGGTCGCGACGGCAGTGGTCCGCGACCTGTTCAGCGGTGCCTCCTTCGCCCGGATCTTCTCCCGGCTGATGCTCGTCATGGGCCTGGCGCCCATCCTCGCGCCGACGCTCGGCAGCGGCCTGCTGAGCTGGACCGACTGGCGGGGCGTCTTCGCGGCGCTGGCGGTGCTGGGTGCGCTGCTGATCGTCGTGGCCGCGTTCCGGCTCCCGGAGACCCTTCCGGTGGCGCGTCGGCGGCACGGCGGGGTGAGCGCCACCCTCCGCGACTATCGAGGGCTGCTCAACGACCGGGCGTTCGTCGGCCTGGTGCTGGTCGCCGGGCTGGCGATGGCCGCCCTGTTCGCGTACGTCTCGGGTTCGTCGTTCGTGCTCCAGCAGGAGTACGGCCTCGACGAGCAGCAGTTCGGCATCGCCTTCGGGGCCGGCGCGGTGGGCCTGATCGGGGCCACCCAGTTCAACGTGCGGCTGCTGCGCCGCTACACCCCGCAGCAGATCCTGGTGGGCGCCCTGATCGCCGGAACGGCAGCCGGACTGCTGCTGGTCATGTTCGCGGCGACCGGCATCGGTGGCCTGGGCACCCTGCTCGCGTCACTGTGGCTGGTCCTGGCCGCTGCCGGTCTCGCCCTGCCGAACGCGCCGGCACTGGCGATGAGCCGGCACAGCGAGGCCGCCGGCACCGCCGCAGCGCTGCTCGGCGCGGTGCAGTTCGGCATCGGTGCGTTGTCGGCGCCACTGGCCGGTCTGTTCGGCACCGGGAGCGTGCCGATGGCGATAGTCATCGCGGGCGGCATGGCCGCCGCGCTGATCGTCATGCTCCTCGTCGTGCCCCGCGCCGACCTCGGCACAGTCGACAGGGACCTGGCGATCGCGCTGCACTAGCCCGCAAGAGACGGAGGGCGGGCCGGTAACCCGGCCCGCCCCGGCGATCAGCGGATCTCGGTGGTGTCCTCGGGTCGTGGTTGGCCGCGCGGTGGGGCGGACCAGGGTGATTCGCCACCCACCCGGCGGGGCAGCGGCTCGGTCGATGTCGGGTCGGCCGGGTAACCCAGAGTGAGGGGCGCGGTGTCGCGCTCCGTGGGCGCGGGAGGCGTCCAGTCGGTCAACGTGAAGTCGTCGTCGCGGGGGCCTCCGTCCGACGCCGGGGTGGGTGCCACGGTCGGTTCGGTCGACGGGCTCGGCCACTGCCGCCAACGCTGTTGACTGAAGGTCGCCATCAGCAGCAGCAGGCCGAGCAGGAAGAGCGTGCCGTTCTCCACGGGCAGTCGCAGCGGCAGCGGATCGCCGAACACCTTCCACTCGTGCGGGATGGCGTCGCGCACCGAGAAGGGCGCCACGAACATCCCGATGTACGGGGTGACCAGCAGCGCACCGGCCACCAACGGGCCCAGCGGCGAGAAGCGCAGCGTGCCGAGCAGGCCCAGCAGGACACCGCCGACACCGAGGTACACGGCCGGCTCGATCAGGTTGGCGGTGTTGAACGTGCCGATCTCCACCCAGCGGTCGACCGTCCGGCTCGACCCGTCCTGCCCCAGTGTGACCAGCACCCAGGTGATGGGCGCCACCACCAGCCCGGCGAGGAAGCTCCAGAGATGTCGCATCCGCGCACCGTACCGTTTTCGGCATGACTGAGCACCTCTCCGCCCCTCCAACCGGCAAGCCGACGTCGTACTCCCGCGTCACTCTCAGCAAGATCATGACCGCGGTGGACGTCAACCTGTACGGCACCGTGCACGGCGGGGTCCTGATGAAGTTCGTCGACGACGTGGCCGGGGCGGCTGCCGCCCGACACAGCGGAGGGACCGCGGTGACCGCGGCGATCGACGAGATCGTCTTCTCCGAGGCGGTCCGGGTCGGCGACCTGGTGCACGCGCACGCCCAGGTGAACTGGACCGGCCAGACCTCGATGGAGGTGGGCGTGCGGGTGGTCGCCGAGCGGTGGGACTCGGCCGAGGACGCGCCGGTCCGGGTCGCCACCGCGTACCTGGTGTTCGTCGGCGTGGACGTGGGTGGGGCGCCGCGGGCGGTCCGCCCGGTGCTGCCCGAGACGGCGGAGGACGAACGCCGGTACAAGGAGGCGGAGATCCGCCGAGCGCACCGGCTGGCCCGCCGCCGCGCCATCCAGGCCCACCGCGCCGGCTGACCCACATGAGGTGGCGGGTTGCAGTGTGGGACGGGCACGCGTCGGTTGGCCCACCCGGTGCGCAGAATGGCGCTTCGAGGTAGGGCAAGATGGCGCCACGGCCCAGTCACAGTGTCGTGTCGGGCCAGGGGGAGGGTGGAGCAGTGGGTGACATGCTGTGGACGCCGCCGGCGGACGTACGCGAGCGGTCCCGGATCGGTGCCTACCTGCGCTGGCTGCGGGAGCACCGCGGGTTGGACTTCGCCGACTACGACGCGCTGTGGCGCTGGTCCACCACCGACCTGGACGGGTTCTGGCGCTCGATCTGGGACCACTTCGAGGTGATCGCGCACACACCGCCGAGCGCCACCCTCGCCGAGCGGGGGATGCCCGGCGCCCGCTGGTTCCCCGACGCCACGCTCAACTACGCGGAGAACGTGCTGCGGATGCCGGGGCGGGCCGACGACGACCCGGTGGTGATCGCGCACGGGCAGACCCGCCCGCCGGTCACGCTCACTGCTGGAGAGTTGCGCCAACAGGTCCGCCGGGTGTCGGCCGGGCTGCGCCGGCTCGGCGTCACCGTCGGTGACCGGGTGGCGGCGTACGCCCCGAACATCGCCGAGACGTACGTCCTGCTGCTGGCCACCGCCAGCCTGGGCGCGATCTTCTCGTCCTGCGCGCCCGAGTTCGGCACCCGTAGCGTCACCGACCGTTGGCAGCAGATCGAACCGACGGTGCTGGTCGCCGTGGACGGCTACCGGTACGGCGACAAGCCGGTGGACCGGCGTGCCGAGGTCGCCGCGATCCGGGCCGCCCTGCCGTCGCTTCGCCACACCGTCAGCATCGGCTACCTCGACCCGACGGGCCCCGCACCCGAGGGCGCGCTGGGCTGGGCCGAGCTGGCCGCACCCACCGACGAGCCGTCGACGTTCACGCCGGTGCCGTTCGACCACCCGCTCTACGTGCTGTACTCGTCGGGCACCACCGGCCTGCCGAAGCCGATCGTGCACGGCCACGGCGGCATCCTGCTGGAGCACCTGAAGATGCTCGCCCTGCACCACGATCTGGGCCCGGACGACCGGTTCTTCTGGTTCACCACCACCGGCTGGATGATGTGGAACTTCCTGGTCTCCGGCCCGGCGGTGGGGGCGGCCATCGTGCTCTTCGACGGCAACCCGGGGGTGCGGGCGGAACCCGGCCGGCCGGCCGAGCCTGACCTGGGCGCACTGTGGCGGCTGGCGGCGGAGACCGGGACGACGTACTTCGGCACCTCCGCGCCGTACCTGCTGGCCTGCCGTAAGGCCGGTTTGGTCCCCCGGGAGGTCGCCGACCTGTCGGCGCTGCGCGGCGTGGGTTCCACCGGGGCGCCGCTGCCCGCCGAGGGCTTCCGCTGGGTGTACGAGACCGTCAGCGACCACGTCCAACTCCAGTCGCTCTCCGGTGGCACCGACGTGTGCACCGGTTTCGTCGGCGGGGTGCCGCTGCTGCCGGTGTACGCCGGTGAGATCGCCTGCCGGGCGTTGGGCGCCAAGGTGGAGGCCCGTTCCGCCGACGGCACACCGGTCATCGGTGAACTCGGCGAGCTGGTGATCACCGAACCGATGCCGAGCATGCCGGTGGGCTTCTGGAACGACCCGGACGGCACCCGTTACGCGGAGGCGTACTTCGACGTCTACCCGGGCGTCTGGCGACACGGTGACTGGATCACCATCAACGAGCGGGGTGGCTGCGTGATCACCGGCCGCTCCGACGCCACCCTCAACCGTGGTGGGGTGCGTCTCGGCACCGCCGAGTTCTACTCGGTGGTGGAAGGGCTCGACGAGGTCGTCGACTCGGTCGTCGTGCACCTGGAGGACGACGAGGGCGGCGCCGGTGAGCTGCTGCTCTTCGTGGTGCTGGCCGAGGGTCTGGAGCTGGACGACCCGATGCGCGCGAAGATCTGCCGTGAACTGCGCACGGCGCTCTCACCCCGGCACGTGCCCGACGAGATCCACCAGGTGCGTTCGGTGCCCCGCACCCTCTCGGCGAAGAAGCTGGAGGTGCCGGTCAAGAAGATCCTCACCGGCACCCCGGTCGACCAGGCCGCCGCGAAGGGTGCCCTCGTCAACCCCGAGTCCCTGACCGCCTTCGCGGCCCTCGCTCAGGCCCGCACGACGTCCTGACCCGCGGGGCGGGGTGTGGTCAGGAGAGGGAGTGCGTGACTTTTTCCGCGGTCAGCCGGGCGGGTAGGCGGGCGGGGTCCTGGTTGGCGCAGAGGACCACTGTGGCGGCCCGGGTCAGCGGGGCCAGCAGCCAGTCGACCGGGTCGGGGTGCCGGGCGGCGTCGATGAGGACCCGGGCGCCGGGGAGGATGCCCAACTCGGTGGCGCGGGCCTCGGCGCGGCTCAGCAGGTGCGCGTCGGTGGGGCCAGGGCCGGATTGCGGCGTGAAGTGGTCACCGTGTCCGCGTACCTCGACGACGTAGTCGGCGAATCCGGGCGGCACCTGTCGAAGTGGGGCGGCGAGCGGGGCCAACCCGAGGGCGTACCGCTCGTCGGCGGACCAGGACTGCGCCTCGTCGAACCTGTCGGCGGCGGCGAAGAGCACCCCCACCTCGCCCGGCGTGTCGACGACGCTCAGCTTGGCCGACCAGCAGGCCAGCAACACCGCCGCGGTCTGCCAGTGAGGCGGCAGCACCACGCCGGCCGGGGTGCCCGGCGCGAGGCCGACCTCGTCGACGAGGAGATTGGCGGTCTTCGCCACCCAGTTCGCCAACGTGACGCCGGAGAGTTCGGTGCGGTCGCCGGTGGCGTCGTCGTACCAGGTGAGCAGCGGTCGGGTCGGGTCGGACGCGATCGCGTCGGCGAACACCCGGGCAATGTTGTCGGCCATCGGCGCGAACGATACGCCAGTGCGGGCCGTACTCGATGACGATGACAAGTCGGCGTACCGTCGGGTCGCAGTCAGCGTCGGCCCCGCGCCCCGGCGTAGGCTTTACCCCCGGAGTGTTGTTCCCCACAGTCTCGCCAGTACAAGGAGTCGCCCCGTGACCGCCGGTCGCCCGCCCCGCGTGCTCATCGACGCCACGAGTGTCCCCACCGACCGTGGTGGTGTCGGTCGATACGTCGACGGTCTGCTCGGCGCCCTCGGCAAGGTGTGCGGGTCGGGGGTGGAGCTGGCGGTGGTCAGTCTCCGCACCGATCTTGAGCGGTACACTCGCATGCTGCCCGGCGCGGAGATCATCCCGGCCCCGGCCGCCGTGGCGCACCGCCCGGCCCGGCTCGCCTGGGAGCAGACCGGCCTGCCGCTGCTCGCCCAGCAGGTCGGCGCAGAGGTGCTGCACTCGCCCTTCTACACCTGCCCGCTGCGGGCCGGATGTCCGGTCACGGTCACCGTGCACGATGCGACGTTCTTCACCGAGCCGGAGCATTACGACAAGTCGCGCCGCACGTTCTTCCGCAGCGCCATCAAGACCTCGTTGCGCCGCGCCAACCGGGTGATCGTGCCCAGCAAGGCCACCCGGGACGAGCTGATCCGATTGCTCGACGCCGACCCGACGCGGATCGACGTCGCCTACCACGGCGTCGACCAGGCTGCCTTCCACGCTCCCACAGAGGAGGAGAAGGCTCGGGTGCGAGCGCGCCTGGGGCTGGGCAACAGCAGCTACGTCGCCTTCCTCGGTGCCAAGGAGCCTCGGAAGAACGTGCCCAACCTGATCCGTGGGTGGGCGCGGGCGGTGGCCGACCGGGTCGACCCGCCGGCCCTGGTGATCGCCGGTGGGCAGGGGCACGACGAGGACATCGACCGGGCGGTGGCCGAGGTGCCGTCGCACCTGCGTCTGCTGCGCCCCGGCTACCTCCGCTACGGCGACCTGCCAGGTTTCCTCGGCGGTGCCCTGGTCGCCGCGTACCCGTCCTACGGCGAGGGGTTCGGGCTGCCGATCCTGGAGGCGATGGCGTGCGCCGCCCCGGTGCTGACCACGCCCCGGCTCTCGCTGCCCGAGGTGGGCGGCGACGCGGTCGCGTACACCTCGGAGGACCCGGAGCAGATCAGCATCGACCTGGCCGCCCTGCTCGACGACGAGCAGCGACGGTTGTCGCTGGCGAAGGCGGGGTTCGACAGGGCCAAGGAGTTCACCTGGGAGTCCAGCGCCGAGGTGCACATCTCCGCGTGGAGTCGCGCCCGCTCCTGACCCTCCGCACCACTGCGGGTGACCCGTGCCACTTTGGGCAGGTACGTCGGGCATGATGTGCGGATGCTTTATGCGGTCATTCCGGCAGGTGGCAGTGGCACGAGGTTGTGGCCGCTGTCCCGCGCCGGCCATCCCAAGTTCCTCCACCCGCTGACCGGCACCAGCGCCTCACTGCTCCAGGCGACGGTCGAACGGCTCGCGCCGCTGACCACACCGGATCGGATCCTCGTGGTCACCGGTGCCGCGCACGTCACGGCGGTGGCACGGCAGCTGGCCGTGCTGCCGGAGGAGAACATCCTGGTCGAGCCCTCCCCCCGGGATTCCTGCGCGGCGATCGCGTTGGCCGCCGCGGTCATCGCGGCACGTGACCCGAACGCGGTGATGGGCAGCTTCGCGGCCGACCACCTGATCCGCGACCCGGACAGCTGGGTCTGCACAGTCCAGGAGGCGGTCCACGGGGCCCAGCAGGGCATGCTGATGACCGTCGGGATCACTCCGACCCGTGCGGAGACCGGCTACGGCTACCTGGAGACCGGCGATCCGACCGAGGGTGTGCCGTGGCGGCCGGTGACCGAGTTCAAGGAGAAGCCGGCCGCCGAGGTGGCCGAGGCGTACGTCCGTTCGGGCCGGCACCTGTGGAACGCGAGCATGTTCGTGTGGCGGGTGGACGTCTTCCTCGCCGAGCTGGCCCGCCAGCAGCCGGCGCTGCACGCCGGCGTCGCCGCGATCGCCGCCGCCTGGGGCACCCCGGAGCAGGACGACGTCCTGGGCGCGATCTGGCCGACCCTGCCGAAGATCTCCGTCGACTACGCGGTGATGGAGGGTGCGGCCACGGCGGGTCGGGTCGCGACGGTGCCGGGCGACTTCGGTTGGAACGACGTCGGTGACTTCCACACCCTCGGCGACGTGCTGTCGGCCGACGACGCGGGCAACGTGGTGCTCGGCTCGGAGGCCAAGCCGGGCGTGCTGCTGCGGGACAGCAGCAACCTCGTGGTCGTCCCGCAGTCGGGTCGGTTGGTGGCCGTGCTCGGTCTGCGCGACCTGATCGTGGTGGACACCCCGGACGCGGTGCTGGTCTGCCCGCGCGACCGGGCGCAGGACGTCAAGGGCCTCGTCGACGAGCTCAAGGGGCGAGGCGAAGAGGGCTACGTCTGAGAGCGGCGAGGGCCGGTGCGACCAGTTGTGCGGTCCCGCCGGCCAGTGGCTCGGGCAGCTGGTCCGGTGGGAACCAGCCCAGCTCCTCGGCCTCGTCGCTGACCTGCTCCACGGCCGAGGGCGGGGCGATCACCGCGAACCGGACGTCGTAGTGCGCCGAGCCGCCCTGACACTGCACCTGGTGCACGTCCACGTCGATCGGCACCGGGTCGATGCGAAGGCCGGCGATCCCGGACTCCTCGGTCGCCTCGCGGAGCGCCGCGCCGACCAGGGTCTGGTCGGTCGGCTCGCAGTGCCCGCCGAGCTGCACCCAACGCCCGAACTTGCCGTGCAGGCAGAGCAGCACCCGGGAGCCGGTGGCGTCCAGCACCAACGCGCTCGCGGTGATGTGCCCGGGGATGTGCTGCCGGCTCATCGCGACCGGGCCGGCGGCGAGCAGCGCCAGCGTCCGGTCCCGCGCGCTGGCCGCGTCCGGGCTGGTGGGCTGCCAGCCCTCCAGCAACGCGCTGGCGTCGGCGTGCAGCGCCTGGTACGTCTCAGGGTCGGTCGGCTGGGCGGTCGGGCCGGTCATCACGGTGTCGGGCACCCCGCCACTGTACGAGCGTGTGCTCCGTACGCTGGCTCGGTGACCCTGCGACTCGTCGAATTCGTGGTGGCCGGTAACGAGGCCAGCGATCTGTTGCCGGTGCGGTCGGCGGCGCTGCTGCGCGCGTACGGTGCCCGGCGGGGCTTCTGGACGGTGCTGGACGAGGGGCCGGTGGAGCGCTGCCTCGCGCTGCTGCTGGAGCGCGACGACGGGGAGTGGACGGCCCTGCACGTGCTGGCGGATGCCGGTGTGGAGAACGGGCGGACCGAGGACGGTGAGGCGCTCGCCCACCACGACGGCTGGGTGTACGTGTTCGGCTCCCACTTCGGCTCGAAGGCAGGCCCGCTGCGCCCTCGGCGCGCCTTCGTGGCCCGGTTCCGCGAGGACGACGCGGCGGCCGGGCCGGTGCCGGTGCCGGTGCACGTGGTACGCAACTCGTTTCGCCTGCACCGGGCGGTGAACGACGCTCTCGCCGCGGCGCCGCTGACCCTCCTGCCGGCGGGGGAGCGGGTGCGGGAGCGGTTCATCGTGGAGACGCTGGCTCGGGGGACCGTCCGGGAGAAGAGCTGGGTGAGCCGGTTGGCCCCGGACGACCTGCCGTTGAACGTGGAGGCTGCGGCGTTCACCCCGGCCGGGACGGTGCTGCTCGGGCTGCGGTTTCCGGTCACCGACGCCGGTGAGCCGATCCTGGTCGAGGTGGCCGGTGTGCCGGGCATGTTCACGGGCGAGCGGGCCTGGCCGCGGGCGTTGGGCGCGTACGTGCTGACCGGAGTCACCGCGCCGGGGCAGCTGACCGGCTTCCGCGCGATCACCCCGACGGCGGACGGCGGGTACGCGGCCGTGATCGGCTCGATCGACGCGCTGGGCAAGGGGTCGGTCCTGCTCGACGACCATCCGGGTGGGGGTGAGGTCACCTCCCGGCACGTCCGCTTCCGGCTCACCGGTGGCGAGGCCGGCGACGGGCGGCGGCTCGTCGGGGAGCAGGTGGCGGACCTGGCCCCGTTTCACCACGTCGAGGGCGTGGCGGAGCTGGACGGACGGTCGTTCTACGTCACGGACGAGGACCATCGGGTCGCGCTCTGGGTCGGCTGAGCCGGCACCGGGGGGCGGATGACCGGACGGCACCTCCGCGGAGCAAGGGCCGCAGACCCTCGTGGTGCCGTCCGATCACCGGGGCCTCCCCGGTCCCGGCGCCCCGGCAGCACGGGCGTCAAGGACGCACGGCGCCGTGTTCGGGCATGGGAAGCATGCCTAACCGGCCCCGGAGGCGTCGAGGTTTTTCAGTCCAGGCTTAAAGATGGAGATTACTGCCGGCCAGGTAGAGTCGAACGGTCATCCGGCATCCCCCTGTCGGCGACACAGGAGCGCTCCATGCTGAAGATCCACTTTTCCGGGGAGGACATCCTCCGGACCCGGGTGGCGCCGGCGGCGGACCCGGTCTGGGAGCTGGTCCTCAGCCTGCACGTGCTGCGCGGCCGCACCCGCGATCCGCTGACCGCCAACTGGCGGCGCAGCGTGGCCCGGGATCTGCGCCAGGACTCCGCCTCCGAGCAACTCCGCCTGCTCTTCGCGCTGAACCCGCCGCGTGGCTACTTCCCCGACTTCCTCACCCCGTACGCCAGCGTCGAGGGCTTCGAGGCCGGGCTGGACGCGCTCCGCCGGACCCCCGCCGAGTTGCTGCACCGGGACCTGAGCGTGCTGGCCGCCGAGAACCAGCTGCCCTCCTCCGCGGCAGCGCTCGCTCGCGGTGAGGTGTCGGCGCTGCACCACCTGGCCGAGTCGATGGAGCAGTACCGGTCGCTGGCGATCAGCCCGTACTGGGGCCGGATCCAGGCCGCGGTTGCGGCGGACCGCACGCGGCGGGCGCGGGCGCTGCTCGACGGCGGCGTCGAGGGCCTGCTCGCCAGCCTCCGGCCGACGATGCGCTGGGAGAGCGGGGTTCTGGAGGTCCACAGCTACCCGCACAGCAGGGAGCTGCACCTGGACGGCCGTGGGCTGCTGCTGGTGCCGTCGTTCTTCTGCGCTGCCACCCCGGTCGCACTGCTCGACCCGGCGCTGCCACCGGTGCTGGTCTACCCGGTGGACCGGCTGGGCGCACTGGTCTCCGCCGACGCCGACGCCGCGTCCGGTGCTGCCCGCGAATCACTCGCCGCGCTGCTGGGCCGCACCCGGGCGGCGGTGTTGCAGGCCAGCGACGAGGGCTGCACCACCGGGGAGGTCGCCCGCCAACTCAACATCTCACCGGCGGCGGCGAGCCAGCACGCCACGGTCCTGCGCAACGCCGGTCTGCTGGTCAGCCACCGCGAACGCAACAGCGTGCTGCACACGTTGACCCCGCTGGGCCGGGCCATGCTGGACGCGTGACCCGGCCGTTCGCACAGGCCTTAGGGGCGGTTCTACAGGGCGAGCGCGGCGCTCGCCGGGCTGCCGGGCGGCGGCGGCAACAGTGTCGACCCGACACCCTGGGCGGCCAGGGCGACCCGCAGCCGGTGCAGGTCGGCGCCGAAGCGGACCAGACCGAACGGCTCGACGGGCGTCGGGGCCGAGCCGAGCACCAGGTCGGAGCCGTCCGGCCACCCGGGCATCTCGGCGACCAGACCGGCGCGTACCTCGGCCTCGTCGACCAGTGTGAAGACCGTGCCGGGGGCGACCACCCCGGCGACCGCGTCGATCGCCCGTCGCACCGCGGTCAGGTCCGCCGGTGTCGGGCCCGGACCGTCGGTCAGGGTGGCGGCGTCGGAGAGCCCGGCGGCGCGGGCTTCGGCGGTACCGAGCGAGAACAGGTCCTGCGCCGCGTCGCGGATCAGCGCCCGCGCGCCACCGGCGTCGTCCGGGTTGCTGGCCGGCAGATAGCCCCGCACCACAGCGACGGGGACCTGATCGCACTTGCCCTTGATCAGTTCGCCGGCACCCGCCAGCTCGTCCACCACGGCCATCTGGGTCAACTGCAACTCGTTGCCGTACGGGTCGACCTCGCCCCGGTGGTCCCGGATCGCCGTCATGCCGGCCACCCCGAGCGCCACGTCGGTGAGCCCGTTGCGCCAGGGCCGGCCCATCGTGTCGCTGATGATCACGGCCAGGTCCAGGTCGTAGCGCTCCCGAAGCGCGTCCCGAAGAGCCCGCGCCGAGGCGTCCGGGTCGACAGGCAGCAGCACAAGTTGGGTCTTGTCCACGTTCGACGCGTCGATCCCGGCCGAGGCCATGACGAATCCGTGGTGGGTCTGCACGATCCGGGTCGCCCCCCGACTGGCCACCACCCGGGCGGTCTCACCGTCCAGGACCTCGTCCCGGGCGGCCAGCCGTTCCGGCCCGTCCGCCGGCACGTCGACGAGCCGCCCCTCCGCCTTGGAAACGATCTTGCTGGTCACCACCAGCACGTCGCCGTTGCGCAGCCACGGCGCGGCAGTCGCAATCACCGCAGCCAGATCGTCACCCTCGGTCACGTGACCGATGCCGAGCACCGGCAGAATCTCCAGCCTCACGTCAACTCCACCGCGGCGCGGACCATGGCCGCCGTCGCCGCCTCGTCGGTCATCCGCAGCGGCACCGCGCGGACCGTCACCTCGGGCACCACGGTGCCCGCGTCCTCCTCGGCCACCAGCCAACCGTCGAGCAGGCCGCCGCTCGCCCGGCCGCCGTAGAGCCGACCCACCCCCGCCGCGCTGCACTCCGCACCGAGCACGGCCAGGCAACGGTCGGCCATCCCCCGCACCGGCGCGCCGCCGATGATCGGGGAGACACCCACCACCGGCGCCGGGCCGTCCGCCACCGCCGCACGCAGCCCCGGTACGGCCAGCACCGGCGCGACGCTCACCACCGGGTTGCTCGGCGCGATCAGCACCAGGTCGGCCGAGGCGATCGCGTCCAGCACCCCGGGGGCCGGCTTCGCCGTCTCCGCGCCCACGAACACGAAACGGTGCGTGAGGATGTCGGCGCGGTACCGCACCCACCACTCCTGAAAGTGGATCGCCCGCTGACCCTGGTCGTCCTCCACCACGGCGTGGGTCTCCAGGCGGTCGTCCGTCGCCGGCAGCAGCCGTACGCCCGGCTCCCAGCGGCTGGCCAGCGCCTCGGTGACCGCGCTCAACGGATAACCGCCGTTGAGCATGGTGCTGCGGACCAGGTGGGTGGCGATGTCCTTGTCGCCGAGGCCGAACCAGGTCGGCTCCGCCCCGTACGCGGCCAACTCCTGTTTGACCGTCCAGCTCTCGCCGACCCGACCCCAGCCCCGTTCCGGGTCGGCGCCCCCGCCGAGGGTGTACATGACGCTGTCCAGGTCGGGGCAGATCTTCAACCCGTGTAGCCACAGGTCGTCGCCGACGTTGACAACGGCGGTCACCTCAGCGCCGACGTCACGGGCGTACGCCCGGACGCCGAGCAGGAACCGGGCGCCGCCGATGCCGCCGGCCAGAACCACGATGCGCATGTCGACCATCCTCGCGCACGTGACGCCTCCGATCGGCGGGTGGCCCGGGAGACTAGAGTCACGGTCACCTGTCCGTTGATGCCCCGAGGGGGAGCTCGTGACCAGCCCCGCCGAGCCCGCGTCCGCCGACGCGACGCAGGCCCGCCAGCTGACCAAGCCACTACGGGAGCTCGCCGCGCTCGCGCTGCTCGGCGCCAACGCCGTGTTCCTCTTCGTGGGCCTGCTCCGGCTCATCGCCCCGAACGACTACAGCTCCTTCACCGACCGCGCGGGTAGTGCCTTCTACGCGTTCGTCGGGGTGGAGGCGGTGGGCCTCCCGCTGCTGGCGGTACTGCTGGCCACGCACATCTCGCCGGTGTTGACGAAGGCGAAGCTGATCACGCAGGCAGCTCTCGTCGAGTACGCGGTAAGCGCACTGTTCGGCACGCTGACCATGCTGATCTGGACGGTGGGCCGGCTGGCCGAGGCCGAGGTGCTCGACGCGCTGCTCGGTGTGCTCACCCGGTTCGCCTGGATGGTGATCTTCGCGATCGCCGCCTGGGTGGTCTACACCATCTGGCGCGCCCACTACTACGTGCCGCGAGCCAAGCCGCAGTCAGGCGTCTACGGCCAGCCCCAGCCGGGCTGGCCGCAGCAGCAGGGCGGTTGGCCGACCCCGGGTCAGCCCGGCGGCCAGCCGCAGGGTGGCTGGCCCGCTCCCGGCCAGCCCGGCGGCGGCTACCCGCAGGCTGGCCAGCCGGGTGGTGGTTACCCGCAGGCTGGTTACCCGCAGGCCGGCCAGTACGGCCAGCAGTCGCCACCGTTCCAGGCCCCGCAGTCGGCCCCACCGTTTCCGCAGTCGGCCCCGCCGCACCCGCAGTCGGCCCCGCCGTTCCAGGCGCCGCAGTCCGCGCCCCAGGCGAACCCCGCCCCGCAGTCCGCGCCGCCGTCCCCGGCCGTGCCGCCGTTCGGGCAGCCGCCGTCGGCCGACCCCACTCAGGCGATCCCGCGCCAGTCCGCCGACCCGACCGAGGTCATCTCCCACCCCACCGACCCGGACAACGACCGCACCCAACACATCAAGCCCAACGACCACCCCGACCAGCCCCGCTGACGCGAAGACTGCGCCGATCTTGCACTTTCGGTAGTCGAAACGAGCGAGATATCCCTTAAGTCGGGACACAAACTGCAAGATCGCGAGGCTCCGGCACCACAACTCCGTCGATCATGGAGTTATGGTGCCGGATTCGCGTTCTACGAGGCACTTTGTCACCCACCACAACTCCTTGATCGACGGGGCGCACCGCGCGGGAGGCTGCGACCGGGCACGGAGCACGGCATGGGGCGGGGCTCGGTGGGGACTGGTTGGGTGGCGTCGGGCTGCGCATAGGGTGAGTGGATGGTTGATCGCACCCACTCCGGCCCGAGCGATGCGAGCGTGCGGCGGGCCCTGGGCCGGGCCGCGAACGGGCGGGCGCTGGATCTCGACGAGGCGACAGCGCTGCTGTCCGCTCGTGGCGACGCGCTGGACGAGCTGCTCCGGCTCGCCGGGGGAGTCCGCGACGCCGGGCTTCGGGACGCCGGACGGCCAGGTGTGGTCACGTACTCCAAGAAGGTCTTCATCCCGCTGACGCGGCTCTGCCGGGACCGGTGCCACTACTGCACCTTCGCGACGGTGCCGCACCGGTTGCCGGCGCCGTTCCTGGACCGCGACGAGGTCCTCGCGATCGCCCGGGCCGGTGCCGCGCAGGGTTGCAAGGAGGCGCTGTTCACCCTGGGTGACCGGCCGGAGGAGCGTTGGCCGGCGGCGCGGACCTGGTTGGACGAACGCGGTTACGACTCGACACTCGACTACCTGCGGGCCTGTGCGGTGGCGGTGTTGGAGGAGACCGGCCTGCTGCCGCACCTCAACCCCGGGGTGCTGTCCTGGTCGGAGCTGCAACGGCTCAAGCCGGTCGCGCCGAGCATGGGCATGATGCTGGAGACGACCGCGACGCGGCTGTGGTCCGAGCCGGGTGGCCCGCACTTCGGCTCACCGGACAAGGAGCCGGCGGTCCGGTTGCGGGTGCTCGAGGACGCGGGCCGGGTCGGGGTGCCGTTCACCACCGGCATCCTGATCGGCATCGGGGAGACCCCGGGGGAGCGGGTGGACGCGCTCTTCGCGATCCGCCGCGTCCACCGGGAGTACGGCCACCTCCAGGAGGTGATCGTGCAGAACTTCCGCGCCAAGCCGGACACGGCGATGCGCGGCATGCCGGACGCGGAGCTGCACGATCTGGCCGCCACGGTGGCGGTGGCCCGGCTGCTGCTCGGCCCGAAGGCCCGGATCCAGGCCCCGCCGAACCTCATCGCCGGCGAGTACGACCTGCTGCTGCGCGCCGGCATCGACGACTGGGGTGGCGTCTCCCCGCTCACCCCCGACCACGTCAACCCGGAGCGCCCCTGGCCGCAGATCGACGAGTTGGCCCGGCACACCGAGCTGGCGGGGTTCACGCTGCGGGAGCGGTTGACGATCTACCCGGAGTACGTGCGCGCGGGTGACCCGTGGCTCGATCCTCGGCTGCTGCCGCACGTCGGCGCCCTGGCCGATCCGTCGACGGGCATGGCGGTCGAGTCGGCGATGCCGCAGGGACGACCGTGGCAGGAGCCGGAGGAGGTGTTCGGCGGGCGGGTCGACCTGCACGCCACCATCGACACCACCGGCCGCACCGACGACCGGCGCGGCGACTTCGACAGCGTCTACGGCGACTGGTCCGAGGTCGCTGGCAAGGTCACCCCGGAGGCGACCGCCCGCC
This sequence comes from Micromonospora sp. NPDC005205, assembly GCF_040608275.1. Classification (NCBI taxonomy): domain Bacteria; kingdom Bacillati; phylum Actinomycetota; class Actinomycetes; order Micromonosporales; family Micromonosporaceae; genus Micromonospora; species Micromonospora sp. NPDC005205. The sequence goes on along the minus strand of NZ_JBEXHV010000002.1, from coordinate 490,526 downwards.
GGGCGGGCGTACCCCCGGTGTCGGCCGGGGTCGGCGCGGACCGTGACCTGGCGGCCGGGTTGCGGCTCGCCGCCGACGACCCGGCGGCGCTGCTCGACCCCGCGCACACCGATGCCGCGCTGGCGCTGTTCGGCGCGGACGGCCCGTCGCTCGACGAGTTGTGCCGCCTCGCCGACGACGTCCGCCGTGCGGCGGTCGGCGACGATGTCACCTACGTGGTCAACCGCAACATCAACTTCAGCAACGTCTGCTACGTGGGCTGCCGCTTCTGTGCGTTCGCGCAGCGTGAGCGGGACGCCGACGCGTACCGGCTCTCCGTCGAGCAGGTCGCGGACCGGGCGGAGCAGGCGTGGGCCGCCGGTGCGAGCGAGGTGTGCCTCCAGGGCGGCATCGACCCGAAGATGCCGGTCACCGGGTACGCCGACATCGTGCGCGCGATCAAGGCCCGGGTGCCCGAGATGCATGTGCACGCGTTCTCGCCCATGGAGATCGTCACCGCCGCCGCGAAGGCCGGGGTGCCGGTCCGTGAGTGGTTGCTCCAGCTGCGCGAGGCCGGGCTGGACACCATTCCGGGCACCGCCGCCGAGATCCTCGACGACGACGTGCGCTGGGTGCTGACCAAGGGCAAACTCCCGGCCGCCGCCTGGGTCGAGGTGGTGAGCACCGCCCACGAGCTGGGCATCCGGTCCAGCTCCACGATGATGTACGGCCACGTCGACCACCCTGGGCAGTGGCTGGCGCACTTCCGGGTGCTGGCCGGGGTGCAGGACCGCACCGGCGGGTTCACCGAGTTCGTGGCGCTGCCGTTCGTGCACACGAATGCTCCGATCTATCTGGCGGGTATCGCCCGCCCGGGGCCGACGTGGCGGGAGAACCGGGTGGTGCACGCCATGTCCCGGCTGCTGCTGCACGGCCGGATCGACAACATCCAGTGCTCCTGGGTGAAGCTCGGCGACGAGGGCACCGTCGCGATGCTCCAGGGCGGCTGCAACGACCTGGGCGGCACGCTGATGGAGGAGACCATCTCCCGGATGGCGGGCTCCGACAACGGTTCGGCGCGTACCGAGGAGCAGTTGCGGGCCATCGCGAAGGCCGCCGGTCGTCCGGCGCGCAAGCGGTCGACTGCGTACGGTCACGCCCGGCCCTGACGTCGAACCTTTCCCCGCCACCGGCCGTACCACGCGATGCCGGTGGCGGTCGCGGCGAGGACCGCCGCCGGTGTCCCCTCAGGGGCCCGGCGGCGTCGCGAGACGGCACCGGACCCGTCCGTCTCCGCGGGCGCGTTCGCGCCACCGCCGGAAAGGTTGCCCATGACCAGTGATCAGCGGAAGCGGCAGTGGCCGCGACTGACCCGCCGGCAGACGTTGACCGCCGCGGCGAGCGCCACCCTCGGTGCCGCCGCGCTCACAGTGCCGGGCCTGTCGGCCGCGCAGAACGCCCCCGGAGCGGCCGGACGAGCCGACGAGCCGATCGTCGTGCACCTGCGTGACGCCGACTCCGGAACGATGGACGTCTTCGTCGGTGAGAGGCGCATCGAGGTACGCGACCGCGGCCTGGCGGACCGGCTGCGGCGCGCCGCCCGGCGCTGACCCGACCTTCTGCCCCGCCATCCTGTCCCCGCCCAGTGAGGTTGGTCCGTCATGTCTTCCCACCGCGAGGCCCCGGAGATAGCCAAGGATCCGGTCGCCGACAGCTCCGACCTGTACGCGTTCGTCAGCCCCGACAAACGCGACACGGTCACGTTGATCGCCAACTACGTGCCGTTGCAGCTCCCCTCCGGGGGCCCGAACTTCTTCGAGTTCGGCGACGACGTGCGCTACGAGATCCATATCGACAACGACGGTGACGGTCGCCCGGATGTCACCTACCGGTTCGAATTCACCACCGAGATCACCAACCCGAACAGTTTTCTCTACAACACCGGTCCGATCGATTCGCTGGACAGCAAGAACTGGAACCGGCGGCAGTTCTACAGCCTGACCCGGGTGGCCGACGGCCGCGAGCACCGGCTGGCGCACAAGTTGCAGTGCCCGCCGTGCAACGTCGGTCCGCTGTCCACGCCGACGTACGCCGACCTGGTGCGGCAGGCCACCTTCTCGCTCTCCACTGGGGAGCGGGTCTTCGCCGGGCAGCGCGCCGACGGGTTCTTCGTCGACCTCGGGGCGATCTTCGACCTCGGCACGCTGCGGCCGTTCCAGCAACTGCACGTCGCGGGGAAGAAGATCTTCAAGGCCGAGGGGGAGCCGGTCAACGCCACCGACCGGATGAACGTGCACAGCATCGCCGTGCAGGTGCCGTTGGAGCGGGTTCGTCGGCGCGCCAACCGCTACGGTGCCGCGGATCGGGCGTCGGTGATCGGGGTGTGGACGTCGGCGTCGCGCCGGCAGGTGCGGGTGCTCGGCGACCGGGGTGCGGCGGACACCAGCACCGGCCCGTTCACCCAGGTCTCGCGGTTGGGCAATCCCCTGTTCAACGAGGTCATCGTGCCGATGTCCAAGAAGGACCTGTGGAATTCGCTGCCGCCGTCGGAGGACAAGCGGTTCGCCCAGTTCGTCGAGCAGCCCGAGCTGGCCGCGTTGCTGCCGGCGCTCTACCCGGACGTCTTCCCCAACCTGGACAAGCTCACCAAGGCGAAGAAGGCCCGGGCCGACCTGGTGGCGATCCTGCTCACCGGCGTGCCGGCCGGGCTGATCGACGGCTTCACCAACACCACAGGTGACGTGCAGGCTGACATGCTGCGACTGAACACCGCGATCCCGCCGACCGGGCGCCCGGACCGGTTCGGGGTGCTCGGCGGCGACCTGGCCGGATTCCCGAACGGGCGGCGGGTCGGCGACGACGTGGTCAGCATCGCCCTGCGGGCCATCGCCGGGGTCACCGTCCCGTTGGTGGACAAGACCTTCCGACCGGACGCGGCGGCCGCCGCGGTCACCCCGGGGCTGAGCGCCGCCGACGTGACCGCGCCGTTCCTTGGAAACTTCCCCTACCTGGGTACGCCGTACGACGGGTTCAACAACCCGTCGGCGGCGTCCTGACCGGGGCGGGGAGCACAAATGCACGAGCACGCGTACGGGCCGACGGAGACGGGGACCGTCGTCCTCGATCTGGGCGGCGACACCGGTGCCCTGATCGTCTACACGGGTCGGGATCTGCACGGCCGGGAGATCGAGATCAGCCGCGACGACGACCGGCGGGTCCACTCGGCGGTGCGTGAGCGCCTGGTGCGCGACGGCTCGTTCCACAGCGCGGTCTATCCCGACCTGCCGAGCGGGATCTATACCGTCTGGTGGGATGATCATACGTCTGCCGGCACCATCACCGTCCATGGTGGAGCGGTGGCCGAGTTTGTCTGGCCGAGCAGCGGTTTTGGGGCAGCCGGCTGACCTCGACGCACCTGTTTCACCACCGCGCCCCGTCCACATTGTGGACGGGGCGCGAGTGCTGTCCGCAGCTCGACGGGCGGTCTGCGCCGCACCGCGTTAACCTGTCCCCCATTCAAGATCAGCTTAGGGGTGACGGTCTCTGGTGCCGGCCGCTCAGCGACTCGTCGGAGAAGCGCCACGGCAGAAAAGTCGGGCAACTCGCCGGAGAGGGCGTTACTCGGCCGGGGTCTGAATCGATAGGGCAGGTTGCGAGGCTGGACGGCCCGAGTGGCCGACCGGGGGTGTCGGGAGGGCGACTCCATTATCAAGTTTGGCTTGACGGCGCACGCATTACACGCGTGTAATTTGAATGGGGTTGTTCGCGCGGAACGCAACAAAACGGGACGGGATGGACAAGCACGCCTTTCGCGTGGGGGGTTGCAGCGGCGATGACGCCGGTGCGCGACAAGGAGGCATTTGATGGACGGCCAGCTTGAGGTGGCCGACCTGCTCGGAAACGCGCCGGAGTGGCAGGAGCGGGCGTTGTGCTCGCAGACCGACCCCGAGGCGTTCTTTCCCGAGAAGGGCGGCTCGACCCGCGAGGCGAAGCGCATCTGCTCGCGTTGTGAGGTCAAGACCGAGTGCCTCGAATACGCACTGGGTCACGACGAGCGGTTTGGCATCTGGGGTGGGCTCTCCGAGCGGGAGCGGCGCAAGTTGAAGCGGCGGGCCGCCTGAGCGGTGCGCGGGGCTGCCTGCGTGTTGTGAGGGGCCTGCGTGGTTCGAGGGTCGAGGCGAGGGCTGCCTCAGCGGTGTGCGGGTCGGGGCGGGCTGCCGGGGGGCGGCCTGAGGTCGGGGCGGCGGGGGCCGCCCGACCGTCCGCTTCCCGCGCGGTCGGCGGTTGGGCTCGGCTCAGGCGAGCTCGTCCGGATCCACCCCGAGAAGGTTCGCCACCTGTTCGATGATCACGTCATGGACGAGATCGGCGAGGTCCTCACGGTCCATCGCCCGGAACTCCAGGGGCCGCCGGTACAGCACGATCCGCGGCGGCACCTCCTGCCGGCCCGGGCGGCCGGGCAGCAGCCGGGCCAACGGGACCTCGCCATCCTCCAGCACGTCCGAGTCGTAGACGTTCAAGTCCGGCGGGACGTCCTCGACAGCGAACTCGACCCCGGCCAGCTCCTTGGCGAACCGACGCTCCAGCGTCTCGACGGTGTCCAGGACCAGGTCGTCGAAGACCTCGGCCTTGGTCCGCGCCAGCGGCACAGTGGCCGGAACCAGCCGCCCACGCAGGCCGCGCCCGTGCCGGTCACGATGCCCACGCCGGCCAGAGGCGGGGCGGCGGTGTTCCGGGCTCGTCATGAGGCAAAGGGTAGCGCCCGTGTCGGGCTGGTCAGCGGCAGCGCCGCTCCCGTGGCGCGGCGCGCCCAGAACGTTCGACTGTGATCACCATGACGGGCGTGTCGCAACGCGAAGCGATGCGCGGGACCCGGTAATGGAGATACCCTGCCGCACGTGAGGTCACCACGGCGCTGCTCCCGTAACGGCTGCCCCCGGCAAGCGGTCGCCACATTGACCTATGTCTACAACGAGTCGACAGCGGTGGTGGGGCCGCTGGCGGCATTCGCCGAGCCGCACACGTACGACCTGTGCGAGCCGCACGCCCGCAGCCTGACCGCGCCGCGGGGCTGGGACGTCGTCCGGCACGAGGGCGAGTTCGAACCGCCGCCGCCGACCACGGACGACCTCGTCGCGCTGGCCGAAGCGGTCCGCGAAGCCGCCCGCCCGGCCCCCCGCCCTCCGGAGCCGGACCAGAACCGTCCCGAGCACCCCCACCAGACCGGCCGCCGAGGCCACCTCCGCGTAATCCCCCCCAACCACTAAAACCCCGCGCGCCCCACCAGTCCGCCGCGCCCCCGGCCCGGCCCGGCCGGCCCGGCCGCGCCCCCTTCCGGCGTTGATCATGAAGTTATTGCCCCGCGCCTCGGCGTGTCGTGGCAATAACTTCATGATCAACGGGGGCGGCAGTGGGGGTGGGGTGGGGGTGGGGGTGGGGGTTAGAGCTTGGTCCAGGCTTGGGTTAGGACTGTGCGGAGGATCTGCTCGATCTCGTCGAAGTGCTGCTGCTCCGCGATCAGGGGCGGGGCCAGCTGGATGACGGGGTCGCCCCGGTCGTCGGCCCGGCAGTAGAGGCCCGCCTGGAACAGGGCGGTGGAGAGGAAGCCGCGCAGCAGGCGCTCCGACTCGGCCTCGGTGAAGGTCTCCCGGGTGGTCTTGTCCTTGACCAGTTCGATGCCGTAGAAGTAGCCGTCGCCGCGCACGTCGCCGACGATCGGCAGGTCGTGCAGCTTCTCCAGAGTGGCGCGGAAGGCATCCTCGTTGGCGCGTACGTGCCCCACCAGGTCCTCGCGGGCGAACACCTCCAGGTTGGCCAGCGCCACCGCGCAGGAGACCGGGTGCCCACCGAAGGTCACGCCGTGGGCGAACATGCCGGTCTCGGTGAGGAACGGTTCCATCAGCCGGTCGCTGGCGATCATCGCACCGAGCGGGGCGTAGCCGGAGGTGATGCCCTTGGCGGTGGTGATGATGTCCGGCTGGTAGCCGTAGCGCACCGCGCCGAAGTACTCGCCCAACCGCCCCCACGAGCAGATCACCTCGTCCGAGACGAGCAGCACGTCGTACGCGTCGCAGATCTCCCGTACCCGCTCGAAGTAACCGGGCGGCGGTGGGAAGCACCCGCCGGAGTTCTGCACCGGCTCAAGGAAGACCGCGGCGACAGTGTCCGGGCCTTCCCGCTCGATGGCCCGTCCGATCTCGTCGGCGGCCCAGCGGCCGAACGCCTCGGGGTCGTCGCCGTGCTCGGGCGCCCGGTAGAAGTTCGTGTTCGGCACCTTGATCGCACCCGGCACCAGTGGCTCGAAGTCGCTCTTGATGCCGGGCAGGCCGGTGATCGACAGAGCGCCCATCGAGGTGCCGTGATAGGCGATGTAGCGGCTGATCACCTTGTACTTGTTGGGCTTCCCGGTGCGCTTGAAGTACGCGCGGGCCAACTTCCACGCCGCCTCGACCGCCTCGGAGCCGCCGGTGGTGAAGAAGATCCGGTTGAGGTCGCCGGGGGTGAGCGCGGCGATCCTTTCGGCCAGCTCGACGGCCTTCGGGTGCGCGTACGACCAGAGCGGGAAGTAGGCAAGCTCGCCGGCCTGCTTGGCGGCGGCCTCGGCCAGCTCGGTGCGGCCGTGGCCGGCGTTGACCACGAAGAGCCCGGCGAGCCCGTCCAGGTAGCGGCGACCCTGCGCGTCCCAGACGTATGCTCCCTCGCCGCGCACGATGGTCGGCACCTCACCGGCGGAGTAGCTCGCCATCCGGGTGAAGTGCATCCAGAGGTGGTCGGTGGCGTTGGCCATGTCAGCCCCATCGGTCGTCGGGCCGGTCAAAGGGGTGAGGCCGGCCGCTCTGCCAACGGTTATCGCACAGTCGAGACCTCCGGGGCAAGTGTTATCGGCGGTATCACGGTCAGTTGGCGACGGATTCAGCGCACGTGCGCCACTGATGCAACGGAATCCGCACCACTATTGGTCGGTCGATCGGTGGTCGGGAGGGGCCGGAGGTGTGCTGGTGGCTGCCTTTGGAGCTGAATCGTCTGCGACATCACGGCCGCCGATCGGGGTGGGGCCTGGTTCGGTGTCCGTTGTCCTTCCGGTTTGCCCTGCGGATCGCCGGATCTCTTGGGGCATCACGGCCGCCGGTCGGGGTTGGGCCTGGTTCGTGTCAGTTGCCCGCCCAGGTTCGCCCTGCCGATCGCCGAATCGTTTGCGACATCAGCTCCAAGGGACCCGCCCGGTGGTGGTGCCTCCCACGGCCGCCGGATCGATCCACACCGGTTCGCTGAAATCGCGGTGTCCGGACGTGGTGGATACCGCCGTGTCGGTGAAGTCGAGTGGATCAAGCGTGGGGGAGGGGGCCTCGCGGGGCCGGGTAGGCGAGGGCTGAAGGCCGGGAGGGGTGGGGTCTTGGGTCGGGGGACGCGCGGCCTTCGGGACGCTTGTGGGGCACTTCGGGGACGGCCTGGGGGCGTCCGGAATGCGCGCCAACACGTCACACCGCAACACGCCGGTAGTGCGAAGACATCGACACTCAGCGTGACTAACGTCCGCCGCGATGTGTATCGAGCGGCCCGTCTGCTGACCAGAGGAAGCTGCGAAACGGACGAGCGGCACAGACGAGCGGCACGGACGAGCGGCGCGGACGAGCGGCACGGGGAGCAGTAGCGGCACGGGGAAGCGGGCACGGATGAGCGGCGGGAGGGCCCAGTGGCGAACGAGGCGTTGCGGGTGGCGATGGCCGAGGCGGGGGAGACTGTCGAGTCGTTGGCCGAGAAGGTCCGCGTCGACCCGAAGACGGCGGCGCGGTGGCTCGCTTCTGGGCGCATTCCGCATCCGCGTACCCGGGTGGCGGTGGCCGAGGTGCTGCGCCGGGAGGCGGCCGATCTCTGGCCGGAGCCGTTCCGCCGCCGTGACCTGCCGTGGTTCCGGCCGTGGGCCGAGCTGGAACAGGACGCCGCGTCGCTCCGGTCCTACCAGCCGCTGCTCGTGCCGGGCCTGCTCCAGACCGAGGGGTACGCCCGCGCGATCCTGGGCACCGGTGGGCTGGTCGCGCCGTCCGAGGTGGACCAGATCGTGGCGAGCCGCCTCGAACGGCAGGCGGTCCTGTGCCGCGACGCCCCACCGCAACTCGTGGCGGTGATCGACGAGGTGGTGCTGCGCCGGCCGGTCGGCGACCGTGCCGTGATGGCCGACCAGTTGGCCCACCTCGCGAGAGTGGCCGAGTGGGAACACGTGCAGGTCCGGGTCATTCCGGCCGAGAGCCCGTGGCACACCGGGCTGGCCGGCCCTTTTGTGCTGGGCCGGCTGCCCGACGGGACGGAATTGGCGTACCTCGACAATCAGCTCCGCGGTCAGGTCGTGACCGATCCCCTCGACGTCGCTAACCTGGGACGCAGGTGGGAGAGCGTCACCGGCGAGGCGTTCCCCCAACGCCGGTCGATCGAGCTGATCAGGGAAGTGGCCACGACATGGACATGACCGACGCCCGCTGGCGCACCGCGACCCGCAGCAGCAACAACGGCGGCGACTGCGTCGAGGTGGCCGACAACCTGCCCGGTTGGGTGCTGGTGCGCGACAGCAAGGACCGCGACGGCGGCACCCTGGCCTTCGCGCCGACCGCCTGGGCGTCGTTCGTCGGCATGGTGAAACCGGGGCGTCAGGCCGTACCCCAGGTGTAGGTCTGCTTGCGCAGCTTGAGGTAGACGAACGCCTCGGTGGAGATCACCCCTGGCACCGCGCGCAGTCGTTGCAGGATCTCCAACAGGTGGTCGTCGTTGCGGCAGACCACCTCGGTGAGCAGGTCGAACGACCCGGCGGTGATCACCACGTAGTCGACCTCGTCCAGCTCGGCCAGCCGGTCCGCGACCGCCTCCAGGTCGCCGTCGGTGCGCAGGCCGATCATCGCCTGCCGGTTGAAGCCGAGCTGGAGCGGATCGGTCACCGCCACGATCTGCATCACCCCGGAGTCGAGCAGTCGCTGCACCCGCTGGCGGACCGCCGCCTCGGACAGCCCGACCGCCTTGCCGATCGTCGCGTACGGGCGGCGGCCGTCCTCCTGGAGCTGCTCGATGATCTGCTTGGCCACGTCATCCAGCAGAGCGTGATTGGCGCCTTCACGGACAGCGACGCGTCGACTCCCGTTGCTGTTCTCGTGCTGCCGGTTTGTCATTGCCCGCTCCCCATGTCCCGAATCGTGATGTCGCGCGTGTATCACCGCGTAGTCTGGCGTATTTCGTCGTGCATCGCTATTCCCGCAACGGAATCCCTTGTAAGGGAGGTCACCTCATGTCAGGATCAGTCGTCCATGGCACTTGACCCTCCCGACATTCCCGCCGGCGTGCCTCCCCCGTCCCGCCCGCCGACGATGACCCCCTAGGAGTCGTCATGCGTACTCCCCTCCGGCCCCTCTCCCGGCGTGGACTGCTCACCGGCACTCTCGGTTCGGCCGCCCTGCTCACCATGGGCGGCAGCCTCGCGGGCTGCGGCACCAAGGGCGCGCAGCAGACCGAAGCTGGTTGTGTCAGCGAGGACCTCTCCGGCACCGAGAAGAAACTCGCCTTCGCCAACTGGCCGCAGTACATGGACGTTGACGACGCTGACGAGTCCAAGCGGCCGAGCCTCGACGAGTTCATCACGAAGACCGGCATCCAGGTGACCTACACCGAGGACATCAACGACAACAACGAGTTCTTCGGCAAGGTGCAGAACCAGCTTGCCGCCTGTCAGAGCACCGACCGCGACATCATCGTGCTGACCGACTGGATGGCGGCCCGGATGATCCGGCTCGGCTGGATCCAGAAGCTGGACCCGGCGAAGATCCCGAACGTGCAGGCCAACCTGCTTCCGTCGCTGCTCAACCGCCCCTTCGACACCGAGAACCGGATCTCCATCCCGTGGCAGTCCGGCCTGGCGGGACTGGCGTACAACGGCAACGTCACGAAGGAACTGCGGACCGTCGACGAACTGCTCACCCGCCCCGACCTCAAGGGCAAGGTGACAGCGCTCAGCGAGATGCGCGACACCATGGGCCTGCTGCTCGGGTCGAACGGGCACGACCCGGCCAACTTCACCGCCGCCCAGTTCGACGACGCCCTCAACAAGCTCAAGAAGGCAGTCGACTCCGGGCAGATCCGCAAGTTCACCGGCAACGACTACGCGCCCGACCTGGCCAAGGGCGACATCGCCGCGTGCATCGGCTGGTCCGGCGACGTCATCCAACTGTCCGGTGAGGACGAGAAGGTGCGGTTCGTCGCGCCGGACTCGGGCGTGATGCTCTACAGCGACAACATGATGGTCCCCAACAAGGCCACCCACAAGGGCAACGCCGAAGCGCTGATCAACTACTACTACGAGCCGGCGGTCGCGGCGAAGCTCGCTGCGTACGTCAACTACATCTGCCCGGTCAAGGGCGCTCAGGCCGAGATGGAGAAGATCGATCCCGAGCTGGCCGCCAACCCGCTGATCTTCCCGGACGAGGCGCTGCTGTCGAAGTCCAAGGTGTTCATGGCCCTGGACGAGAAGCAGGAGAAGGAGTACGAGGGCAAGTTCCAACAGGTCATCGGGGCGTGATGAGGATGGCGCGCGAGACACCCGCCGGCGACCTGCGCCTGGCCGACCTCACCAAACGGTTCGGCGTCTTCACCGCTGTGGACGACCTGAGCCTGACCATCGAGCAGGGCTCGTTCTTCGCGCTGCTCGGCGCGTCCGGCTGCGGCAAGACCACCACGTTGCGGATGATCGCCGGCCTGGAGGAGCCGACCAGCGGCCAGGTGCTGCTCGGTGACACCGACATCGCCCGGCTGCGGCCGTACAAGCGGCCGGTGAACACCGTCTTTCAGAGCTACGCGCTCTTCCCGCACCTCACCATCTTCGAGAACGTGGCCTTCGGGCTGCGCCGACGCGGCATCCGCTCGGTCGACGACGAGGTCTCCCGGATGCTGTCGCTGGTGCAGCTCGACGGCTATGGCAGCCGCCGACCCGCCCAGCTCTCCGGCGGGCAGCAGCAGCGGGTCGCGCTTGCCCGCGCGCTGATCAACCGGCCGCAGGTGCTGCTGCTCGACGAGCCGCTGGGCGCACTCGACCTCAAGCTGCGCCGACAGATGCAGATCGAGCTGAAGCGCATCCAGACCGAGGTCGGCATCACCTTCGTGCACGTCACCCACGACCAGGAGGAGGCCATGACCATGGCCGACACCGTCGCGGTGATGAACGCCGGCCGGATCGAGCAGTTGGGTGCCCCGGCCGACATCTACGAGTTTCCCGCCACCGCCTTCGTGGCGAACTTCCTCGGCCAGTCCAATCTGCTCGCCGGCGAAGCCACCGGCGTCGGCGGCGGCGACGTCGCGGTGACGGCGCACGGCACGCGCTTCTCCGTGCCCGCCGGCCGCGCACGGGCCGAGAGCGGTCCGGTCCACCTGGGGGTACGCCCGGAGAAGCTGATTCTGGTCGGCTCCGCCGACCAGGTGCCCGCCGGGCATCAGCACGTCACCGGAGTGGTCACCGACGCCTCCTACGTGGGAGTCAGCACGCAGTACCTGCTGCGCACCGGCTGGGGCACCGAGTTGTCGGTCTTCGCCGCCAACAGCGGGACGTCGACGACAGTGGCGGTCGGCAGCGAGGCCGTGGCGTACTGGGATCCGCGGCACGCGTTCCTGCTGCCCCGGGATGCCGCCGACACCGACCGGACGGCACCGGTGCTGGACGAGCCGGTGGGTGTGTCGTCGTGACCCTGCTGGCCCCCACCGGGTCGGGGCGCCCGCCCGCCGCGCCACCGGCAGCCCGGTCCGGGCGACGCCGACTCCTGCCGTACCTCCTGTTGTTGCCGGGTGCGGCCTGGCTGCTCATCTTCTTCGGTGTGCCGCTCGTGCAGTTGGCGGCGGCCAGCCTGTACGACCCCAGCGGCTCGCTCTCCACCGGGTACGCGATGACCTGGGCGGTCGGCAACTACCCGGACGTGCTCCAGGCGTACTGGCCGCAGTTCCTGCGCTCGTTCGGCTACGCCGGGCTGGCCCTGGTGCTGGCGTTGCTGCTGGGCTACCCACTGGCATACGCCATCGCGCAGAAGGCCGGCCGCTGGAAGAACCTGCTGCTGGTGTGCGTCGTCGCGCCGATGTTCACCAGCTTCCTGGTCCGCACGCTGGCCTGGAAGACGATCCTGTCGGACAACGGCGCGCTCGTCGGTCTGCTGCGCGACGTGCACCTGCTCGCCCCGGACGGTCGACTGCTGGCCACCCCGTTCGCTGTGGTGCTCGGCCTGACGTACAACTTCCTGCCGTTCCTGGTGCTGCCGCTGTACGCGAGCCTGGAGCGGCTTGACCCGCGGTTGCTGGAGGCGGCCACCGACCTGTACGCGAGCCCTGTGCAGGCGTTCCGTCGGGTGACGCTGCCGCTGTCCATGCCCGGTCTGGTCGCCGGCACGCTGCTGTTCTTCATCCCGGCCAGCGGCGACTACATCAACGCGGAGCTGCTCGGCACCCCGAACGAATACATGATCGGCAACGTCATCGACTCGGCGTTCCTGGTCCGACTGGACTACCCGCAGGGCGCCGCGCTGTCGTTCCTGCTGATGGCGGCGATCCTCGCGGTGGTCTTCGGCTACCTCCGTCGAGCCGGCACGGAGGAGGTCCTCTGATGAGCGCGAGGAGTGCAGCGCAGCGGAGCCCCGCAGTCGCGAATGAAAGGCGGCTCCGATGAGGGTTTCCCGTTGGCTCGCGGACCGCTGGGTGATGATCGTGGCGTTGCTGGTGCTCGGCTACCTGGCGCTGCCGATCCTGGTGGTGGCGGGGCTGTCGTTCAACCGGCCGTCGAGCCGACTGTCGTACGACTTCAACGAGTTCACACTGGACAACTGGCGGCAGCCGTGCGCCACCTCGGACATGTGCGACGCGGTGGTCCGCAGTGTGCAGATCGGCTTCATCGCCACGGTGGTCGCCACAGTGCTCGGCACCCTGATGGCGTTCGCGCTGGTCCGGCACCGCTTCCGTGGCCGATCCGGGATCAACGTGCTGATCTTCCTGCCGATGGCCACCCCGGAACTGGTGATGGGCACGTCGTTGCTGGCCCTGTTCGTGTCGGCGGGCGTACCGCAGGGTTTCTGGACCATCGTGATCGCGCATGTGATGTTCTGCGTGTCGTTCGTGGTGGTCACCGTGAAGGCGCGGCTCGCCGGGATGGACCGGCGGCTGGAGGAGGCCGCCATGGACCTCTACGCCAACGAGTGGCAGACCTTCCGGCGGATCACCCTGCCGCTGGTGCTGCCCGGCATCGTGGCCGCCGCGTTGCTGGCCTTCTCGCTCAGCTTCGACGACTTCATCATCACGAACTTCAACGCCGGCACCACCGTCACGTTCCCGATGTACGTGTGGGGTGCTGCCCAGCGTGGCATCCCACCGCAGGTCAACGTGATCGGCACGGCGATGTTCGCGGTCGCGTTGCTGCTCGTGGGGCTCAGCTCGCTGCGCGGTCGGCGGGCCCGCCGCGCCGCGCTGCTGTCCGCGCCGTCGGGTCACCCGCGTCGGTCGTCATGACCCGCCCCGATGCTCCGGACCACCCGGCGGGCGGGCCGTCATGACGCTCCCACATACCGGCCGGGCGTTGGCCGACGCGGCACCCGTGCCGTACTGGCTCGACCGCCCGGACCGCCCCGACCCGCTACCGCCGCTGAGCGGTCGGCACTCCGCCGACCTGCTGGTGATCGGCGGCGGTTACAGCGGACTGTGGGCCGCGCTGTTGGCGAAACAGGCGGACCCGGACCGGGACGTCCTGCTCGTCGACGCCGGGACCTGCGGTTGGGCGGCCTCCGGGCGCAACGGTGGTTTCTGCGCCGCCTCGCTGACCCACGGCCTCGCCAACGGTGTCGACCGGTTCCCCGACGAGGTCGGCGAGTTGGAACGCCTCGGCCGGGACAACCTGGACGCCATCGCCGCCACCGTCGAAAAGTTCGACATCGACTGCGACTTCGAGCGCACCGGTGAGCTGGCCGTCGCCGTCGAGCCGTACCAACTCGACGGGCTGGCCGCCGACGCGGACCTGGCCCGCCGGTACGGCCACCGGGTGCGGTTGCTCGACCGGGACGAGGTGCGCGCCGAAGTGCACTCACCGACGTACCTGGGTGGGATGTTCGACGCCGACCGGGTGGCCATGGTGGACCCGGCGAAGCTGGCCTGGGGGCTGCGCCGCGCCTGCCTCGACCTCGGCGTACGCGTGCACGAGCACACCCGGGTCACCGGACTGCGCGCCGCCGGTGCGGCCCTGCATGCCAGCACCCTGGGCACCGGTCCCACCGCCCACCCGGCCGACAGTGGCCGGGCCGACACCAGTGCCGCCGGCCTGCCCGGCTCGATCCGGGCGCGTCGGGTCGTGCTGGCCACCAACGCATTTCCGCCGCTGCTACGCCGGCTGCGGGCGTACCTGGTGCCGGTCTACGACCACGTGCTGATGACCGAGCCGCTCACCCCCGCCCAGCGCGACGCCATCGGGTGGCGCAACCGGCAGGGGCTCGCCGACACCGCCAACCAGTTCCACTACTACCGGATCACCACCGACGGACGGATCCTCTTCGGCGGCTACGACGCCGTCTACCACTACGGCAACCGGGTAGCGCCCGAGTTGGAACAACGACAGGCCACCTTCACCACCCTCGCCCGCCACTTCTTCACCACGTTCCCGCAGCTCGCCGACGTGCGGTTCAGCCACCGCTGGGGCGGAGTCATCGACACCTGCACCCGGTTCTGCCCTTTCTTCGGCACCGCCTACGGCGGTCGGCTGGCGTACGCGGCCGGCTACACCGGCCTCGGCGTCGGAGCCACCCGCTTCGGAGCCCGGGTGCTGCTCGACCTGCTCGACGGCGGGAACACCCCGCTGACCCGGCTCGACCTGGTTCGCCGCAAGCCACTGCCGTTCCCACCGGAACCCGTCCGCGCGGTCGGCATCAATCTCACCCGCTGGTCACTGGCCCGCGCCGACGCGCGCGAGGGTCGGCGCGACCTCTGGCTCCGTACTCTCGATCGTTTCGGTTTGGGGTTTGATTCCTGATGCGTGTCCTCCTCGTCGGCGCCGGTGGCGTCGGCTCCGCCGCCGTAGCCATCGCCGCCCGACGGACCTTCTTCGAGACCATCGTGGTGGCCGACCACGACCCCGTTCGGGCCCAACGGGCGGTCGCCGGGCACGGTGACCGTTTCGTCGCCGCCCAGGTGGACGCCTCCTCGGCCGACGCGGTCACCGCACTGTGCCGGGAGCACCGGATCACGCACGTGCTGAACGCCGTCGACCCGCGGTTCGTCATGCCGATCTTCGACGGCGCGTTCGCGGCCGGCGCGGACTACCTGGACATGGCGATGTCGCTGTCACACGTCGAGACCGGCGTGAAGCTCGGCGACGAACAGTTCGCGCTGGCCGACACCTGGTCGGCGGCCGGTCGGCTGGCGCTGTGCGGCATCGGGGTCGAGCCCGGCCTCTCCGACGTCTTCGCCCGTTACGCCGCCGACGAACTGTTCAGCGAGATCGACGAGATCGGTGTCCGGGACGGGTCGAACCTGACAGTCGACGGGTACGACTTCGCGCCCTCGTTCTCCATCTGGACGACCATCGAGGAGTGCCTCAACCCGCCGGTCATCTGGGAGAAGGACCGGGGCTGGTTCACCACCGAACCGTTCTCCGAGCCGGAGGTCTTCCACTTCCCCGAGGGGATCGGGCCGGTCGAGTGCGTCAACGTCGAGCACGAGGAGGTGCTGCTCATCCCGCGCTGGGTCAAGGCCCGGCGGGTCACCTTCAAGTACGGCCTGGGCGACGAGTTCATCGAGGTGCTCAAGACGCTGCACAAGCTCGGACTGGACGCCGTCTCCCCGGTGCTGGTACGCGGCGTCGAGGTCTCCCCGCGCGACGTGGTGGCCGCGAGTCTGCCCGACCCGGCCACGCTCGGCGCCCGGATGCGCGGCAAGACCTGTGCCGGCACCTGGGTACGCGGCCTCGGCCCGGACGGGCAACCCCGCGAGGTCTACCTGTACCACGTGGTCGACAACGAATGGTCGATGCGGGAGTACGGGCACCAGGCGGTGGTCTGGCAGACCGCCGTCAACCCGGTCGTCGCCTTGGAGTTGCTCGCCAGCGGCGCGTGGGCCGGCGTGGGCGTGCTCGGACCGGAGGCGTTGCCCCCGATGCCCTTCCTCGACCTGCTGAACGGTTACGGCTCACCATGGGCGATGGAGGAACGGTGAGCCCACCCCGCTGACGGCATAGCGACAGTTCCGTCACCGCCGTTCGATCTCCGGCCGCTGCCGATGCGGTGCGTGGTGATCTGCGGCTTTTGTTGGTGCTGATACCCGCACGATCGGCCCTGCCCGGCCAGCCTGGAGGGTTGCCGCACCTGCCGACTCGTCGCCCGCCAACGCGCCCACCGATCTTTCCCGCGAAGCGAAAGGCGCAGGTGACGAACGCGACGGAGGATATTGCACGCTGTGTTTGCGACGACACTCATCGCCGTGACGATGCAACCACCACAGCACCCGGGGCCGCCGTACCCGCCGTCGTTCGGCCAGACGCCCCGACCGAACTGGTTCCGCCGGGCCACTCCCGCCAGCCGGGTCGCCGTGATCCTCGGCTCGGTCACGCTGTCGATCCTGCTGCTCTGCTGCACCGGCACCGCCATCGTCGGCGCGTTGACCGGCGAGCCGGAGCCGACCAGGACCGGCACCGCCGCCGAGCAACCACAACAGCCGATCCTGGCCGCGCCCGGCGAGCCGACCGAGGAGGCCCCGGCCCAGGAGGAGTCGCCGATCGCCGCGCCCTCCACAGTGCCCTCGTCGGTGCCTGCGACGGCGCCCTCGTCGGCGGCGGCCGTGCCGGTGGTGCAGGTGACGACCGTGACGGAGAAGGCCACCATCCGGTACGGCGAGCGGACCGTCAAGGACTCGTCACTGGCCGAGGGCAAGCGGGTCGTCCGGACCAAGGGCGTGAACGGCGTCCGGACCATGACCTACGAGGTGACCACCACCGACGGCGTGCGGACGGCCAGGAAGCTGGTCAAATCCGCAGTGACGAAGCAGCCGGTGACCCAGGTCGTGGCCGTCGGCACCAAGAAGCCGCAGTCGTCGAAGTGCGACCCGAACTACAGCGGCTGCGTCCCGATCGCCAGCGACGTCGACTGCGCGGGTGGCAGTGGCAACGGCCCCGCCTACGTCAGCGGGCCGATCAGGGTCATCGGCGACGACATCTACGACCTGGACCGAGACGGCGACGGCATAGCCTGCGACTAGTCCTGAACCCCCCCGACCTGCGTCGCGCCCCTTTCACCCCTCTCACCCCCGCGATCTTGCACTTTTTGCGGTTACTTATGCCCCCTATCGGACATATCTTCGACAGAAAGTGCAAGATCGCGAGGGTGAGGGCTTTGGGGTGGGATCTTGGGGGTTGGTGCTAGCACGGCTGAGGGTCTTATGGGAGTTGTCCACAGGGGAGTTGGTTTTCCACAGGTCGTTCTTACGGGGCGCTCGCGGAGATTCGGGTCGGTCAGCCTCCCTCCATGGCAACTCAGTTGTGGCGTACGGACGCGCTGATGCGGCAGCTCACCGTTGGACGGATACGTACTCGGCTCGACCGCGAGGAAATCCTGCGTGTGCGCAGAGGGGTCTACGCCGACAAGCCCTGCGACGACGACGACGAACTGCGTGCCCTGATGCTCCGGCTGCCCGACGGAGCGATGTTGGCGCGGCAGAGTGCCGCCCGCCGATACGGCTTCGGGGTCCTGCGCGACGATCTGATCCACATCCAGTTGCCCGCCGAGGTGCCAAAGCCCCGTCTGCCCGGGGTGGTCGTTCACCGGACGGTTCTACCTGCTTGGCCGATCTTTGTCGCAGGCATACCCTGCGTGCCGCCGGCGCGCTGTGCAGTCGACCTCGCTCGCGCCGCTCGTCGGGTCGACGCACTCCCAGTGCTCGACGCCGCGCTGCGGTCGGGCTTGGTCACCCAGGATGACCTGCTGGTCGAGGTTGCGGCCCACAACTCATTGCGGGGTGTCCGCCAGGCCCGCCAACTAATACCGCTGGCAGACGGCAGGGCGGAGTGCCGACAAGAAAGCCAGTTGAGACTGATCCTGATCGACGGAGGCCTGCCGCCGCCGGAGCCGCAACTATGGGTTACCGACCGCCATGGCATCCCTCTGTACCGGCTCGATCTGGGTTACCGCGAACGCCGAATCGGCATCGAGTACGACGGGCTGTCGCACCTGAGCCGCGATCGACTCAGGCACGACCGTGAGCGGATCAACTGGCTGGCCGCAGCGGGTTGGCGGATGCGCTACTTCACCGACCGCGACCTCTACCGCCGCCCAGAACACATCAAAGCCACCATCCGCGCAGCCCTCTCCTAACCACCCCCCGTGCCGTGCCCCCGTGCCCTCGCCCTCGCCCTCGCCCTCGCGTCCTCGCCGATCTTGCACTTTCTGCCCCGACAAAAAACGCCTTACTCATATTTCGGCAACACAAAGTGCAAGATCGGCGGGGCGGGGCGGGGCTCGGCGGGGCTCGGCGGGGCTCGGCCGGGCCGGGGCGGGGCGGGGCGGGGGTGGGTGACTTTCGGGGGCCTCGTGACGCGGGTCACTGTTGATTGCTTTGGCTCTTCGTGGTGTTGGGACGTTTGGCGCGGGGCGTGTGAGACGGGGACGAAGGGGGCGGGGGCTGGGTTGCGATGGTTTGCCCGCTGGACAGCCGCGTGGAGGATGGCTGCGGCGGGTGCTTACAGAACCCTTAACCCGGGCCTGCGACGGTGTGCCGGGCAAGCCGAACTGGGGGAGCGGGAAAACGTGCGGGTGCTGGTGGCGGACGACGAGCGGTTGTTGGCGGACATGGTGGCCGAAGGGCTGCGCCGCCTCTCGATGGCCGTCGACGTCTGCTACGACGGTGACGGTGCGCTGGAGCGGGTCGGGGTGAACCGGTACGACGTCGCGGTGCTGGACCGGGACATGCCCGGCCACACCGGCGACGAGGTGTGCCGCAGCATCGCCGACTCACAGGTCGGCACCCGGGTGCTGCTGCTCACCGCGGCGGCCGGCATCCGGGACCGGGTGGAGGGCCTCGGCCTCGGCGCGGACGACTACCTGACCAAGCCGTTCGCCTTCGCCGAGTTGGTGGCCCGGGTGCAGGCCCTCGGGCGACGGTCCACGCCGGCGCTGCCACCTGTGCTCGCCCAGGACGGCCTGGCCCTGGACGTGGGTCGGCACCTGGCCACCCGGGACGGCCGTCCTCTCGCGTTGAGCCCCAAGGAGTTCGCGGTGCTGCACGTGCTGCTGCGCGCGGACGGCCAGGTGGTCAGCGCCGAGGAGTTGCTGGAGCAGGCCTGGGACGAGTTCGCCGACCCGTTCACCAACGCCGTACGGGTCACCGTGATGACCCTGCGCAAGAAGCTCGGCGATCCCGCGATCATCCACACCGTCCCGAAGGCCGGCTACCGCATCGGCGGCACGGCGTGAGCTGGACGCCCCGACGTCGGGTGCTGCTGGTGGGGCTGTTGGCGCTGCTGGCCGGCCCGGTACTGCCGGCGATGGGCAAGTGGCTGTCGGGGGTGACCTGGAACTGGGGACAGCAGTTCTGTGACCTGCCCGTGCCGGGGATGTCGGCGGTGTGCCGCAACGTACGGCCGGGGGCTTTCATGCTGCCCCTGCTGGCCGTCCTGCTCGTGACCCTCGCCGTCCTGGTGGGGCTCTGGTTCGCCGCGGCGTGGTGCCTGCGCCCGGTCGCTGACCTGGCCGGGCCGATCGGGCAGCTCGGCCCGCAGAACCTCGGTCACCGGATCCGGCCCCGGGGTGGCGACGAGTTGGCCCGGCTGTCGAGGGCGATCGACGAGATGATGGAACGCGTCTCCGCCGGCTACGAGGGGCAGCGGAGGTTCGCCGCGAACGCCTCGCACGAGCTGCGTACGCCCCTCGCCGTGCAGCGGACGCTCATCGAGGTCGGTATGGCCAGGGCGCTCACCGGCGAGCAGTTGGAGTTGCTGACCAGTCAGCTGCTGGAGACCAACGAGCGCAACGAACGACTGATCGAGGGCCTGCTCGCGCTCAGCGAGAGCGACCAGGGTCTCCGTTCGCGGATACCGCAGCGGTTGGACGCGATCGTCGAGGCGGTGCTCGCCGGTTACCTGGACCGGGCCCGGGAGGCCGGCGTCACCGTGGAGACCCATCTCGAACCCCGGATGGTCGTCGGCGAGCGGGTGCTGCTGGAACGACTGGTCACCAACCTGGTGGAGAACGGGATCAAGTACAACCGGCCGGGCGGCTCGCTGACCGTCGTGGTGAGCGGCGTGCCCGCGCTGTCAGTGGTCAACACCGGCCAGCCCGTGCCGGCCGAGGCGGTCGCCGGTCTGTTCGAGCCGTTCCGCCGACTTGCCCGGGACCGGACCTCGCAGGGCGGTGGGGCCGGGCTGGGCCTGGCCATCGCCCGTTCGATCACCCAGGCCCACGACGGCATCATCGCGGCCCGGCCCGCCGAGTACGGCGGCCTGCGGGTCGACGTCCAGCTACCCACAGTGAACTGACACTTCCACCCACAGTCACCGGGGTCCACGTACCGCTGGACCCTGCCTGTGGCGTGCCCGAAAAGGAGAGACGATGACAGGCACAGTTGGTCAGGTCCGGGCCGATGTCGAGGAGGCCAGCCGCTGGCTGGCCGGCCACGTGGTCCGCACCCCAGTGCTGCGTTCCCCGGTGATCGACGAGCTTGCCGGGGCACGGGTGCTGCTCAAGGCGGAGAACCTCCAGCACGGCGGCTCGTACAAGATGCGGGGTGCGCTGCGTGCGGTCGGCCGCCTCGCGGTGGCCGGCCACACCGGGGTGATCGCGCAGAGCACCGGCAACCACGCGGTGGCGGTGGCGTTGGCGGCCCGGCAGCACGGGCTCGCGGCGACAGTGGTGCTGCCGGTCGACGCCGCGTCGACGAAGGTCGACCGGGCGCGCGCGGCGGGGGCGCGGGTGGTGTTCGCCGGCACCAGCGTCGAGGAGCGGGTGGCGGTGGCCAACGGGCTCAGCGACGAGAGCGGTCACCCCGTCGTCGACGCGTACGACCACCCGGACGTGATCGCCGGGCAGGGCACCGCGAGCCTGGAGCTGATCGAGGACGCCGAGCGCGTGGGGACGCCGTTGGACGCGTTGGTCGTACCGGTGGGTGGTGGTGGCGGGGTGGCTGGCGCGTGCCTGGCCGCCGCTGGCTCCGGCATCGAGGTGTACGGCGTGGAGCCGGTGGGTTGCGACTCGCTCGCCCGCAGCCTGGAGGCAGGTGTACGCGTGCCGGTAGCGCCGGCGTCCACCATCGCGGACGGTCTGCGGCCGTCCTGCGTGGGGGAGCTGCCGTTCGCCATCGTGCGGGACACGCTGCGTGGGGTCGTCCGGGTCGACGACGACGAGATCGCGGCGGCGTTCCGGCTGATCCTGACGGAGCTCAAGGTGCTCGCCGAGCCCTCCGGGGCGGCGGGCCTGGCCGGAGCCCTCCGGCTTCCACCGGCCGGCGAAGGCCGAGGGGCGTCGGACAGCGACCGGCAGCGGACGGTTGGCGTGGTGCTGACCGGCGGGAACGTGGAGGCGGCGCTGGTGGCCCGCTTGATGGCCTCGCGATCGGCCGACCTGGCTGAGGAAGGGGTGGCGGCGTGAGCGCGCCGGTTCGGATCGGAATCCTGTTCGGTGGGCCGTCGGCGGAGCACGAGGTTTCCTGTGCCTCCGCGCTCGGGGTGGCCCGGGCGCTCGCCGGTGGCGGCTACCGCACTGTGGCCATCGGTGTCACCCGCAGCGGCGGCTTCCGGCTGATGCCCGACGCGCTGCTGGCCGAGTTGCGCGACCGACCGGCCGGCGAGCGGGCCATCGACGACCAGTTGGTGGTGACCGGGCCGGCCGTCGAGTTGCGGGCCGGTCCGCGTGCGGGTGTCGTGCAGGTGTCCGCCGGTAACGCCCCCGGCGCGGTGCACGCCGAGCTGGACGTGGTCTTCCCCGTGCTGCACGGTCCGTACGGAGAGGACGGCGTGGTGCAGGGGCTGCTGGAGTCACTGAACGTGCCGTACGTCGGGTGCGGCATCCTCGCCTCGGCCGTCGGCATGAACAAGGTGGCGATGAAGCGGGCGCTGCGCGCCGAGGGCATCCCCGTCACCCCGTACGTGTCGTTCGACGCGCACACCTACCGGGAGGTCGACGACCCGGAGAAGTTGGTGACCGGGCTGAGCCGGCCACTGTTCGTCAAGCCGGCCAGCATGGGCTCGTCGATCGGCATCTCCCGCGTCGACGTGGGTGACGACCTGGCCGCCGCCGTGGAGGAGGCGCTTCGCCACGACCAACTCGTCATTGTGGAGCAGGGGGTCGTCGGCCGGGAGTTGGAGTGCGCGGTGCTCGGTGGCTGGCGTCCCGAGGCGTCGGCGGTGGGCGAGGTGCAGGTCAGCGGCGGCTGGTTCGACTACCAGCAGAAGTACTTCGGCGACGCCGACCCGATGATCGTTCCCGCCGTGCTGCCGGACGAGGTGACCGCGCGGGTCCGCGAGTCGTCGCTGCGCGCGTTCGCCGCGATCGGCGGTTGGGGTCTGGCCCGGGTCGACTTCTTCTACGACGCCGGTGAGCTCTACGTCAACGAGCTGAACACGATGCCCGGTTTCACCGCGCACTCGATGTACCCGAAGGTGTGGGCCGCCGTCGGGGTCGGCTACCGGGAGGTGGTGGACCGACTCGTCGAGTTGGCCCGGGTCCGGCATGCGGAACGGTCTGCGGGCACGCCGGGGAGCATCCGATGATCCTGCTCTCCGACCCCCGGGTGGCGGCGGTGCCCAGCGCCGACGACGGCGAGGAGTTCGTCGACCTGCGTGAGGTGTCGGAGTTGCGGCTCGACGGCCGGGCGGCCGACCCGGCCGGGGCGTACGCCCGGTTGCGCGCAGGTGTCGTGGACCGCCTGCTTGCCGCGCAGCGTGCCCTGCCCGGTGGGCTGCGGCTGCTGGTGGTCGAGGGCTACCGGCCGTACCAGGCGCAGCTGGCCATCTTCACCGGCTACCGCGACGAGCTGCGCCGGCGGCACCCGGACTGGTCGCCGCAGCGGCTGCACCGGGAGACCACGAAGTTCGTGTCACCGGTCGAGGTGGCCCCGCACAGCACGGGTGGCGCGGTGGACCTGACGCTCTGCACCGACGACGGTGTGGAGCTGGACCTGGGCACGGCCATCGACGCCACACCGGAGGACAGCGCCGACGCCTGCTTCACCGACGCGCCGACGATCGGGGGCGCCGCCCGCCGGCACCGGCAGATCATGGTGGACGCCCTCGGTGGCGCGGGGATGGTCAACTACCCGACCGAGTGGTGGCACTGGTCGTACGGCGACCGTTACTGGGCGCTGGTCACCAGGGCCCCGAGCACCCGGTACGGGCCGGTGGACCTGGCCGCCGCACGATCGATACCCGTGCCGGCTGAACGGTAGGACGCTCCGGTCCGTACCGGTGGGTGAAGAACACCACCGAGGACGGGAGTGACGGCGATGAGGGTGCAGCGCAGGCACGTGCTGGCAGCGAGTGTGGCGGTGCTCGCCGCGGTGGGCGTGTCGGTGGGGACCAGCTTCGGGTTCGCCGACACCGCCCCGGCACGGTCGTCGGTCTGCTCCGGATCGGTCACCTTCTCCGCGGAGGGCGGGGCGCCGGCGGCGACCAGCGACCGGTTCCCGGTGGGGACCCGGCTGCGGGTGACCAACCTGGACAACAACCGGGCGGCCACTGTGACGGTGACCGGCCCGTCGGGCAGTTGCGTGCTGCTCAACGCCGCTGCCATGGAGCTGGTCCGCGAGCCGGGCAAGAACGTGATCCGCCGCAACGTGGTGGAACGCGTCGACGGCGCGGCCCCGCCCGCCGGCGCTCCGGCCCCCGGCACGGTCCGTCCCGGCGTCGCGTCTCCCGGCGTGCCCGGCCCGGCGCCCCGGTCGGTGTGCTCCGGGGCGATCACCTTCTTCGAGGAGGCGGCCGGTCCGGCGGCGACCAGTGGGCAGTTCCCGGTGGGCACCCGGCTGCGGGTGACCAACCTGGACAACAACCGGGCGACCACTGTGACGGTCACCGGCCCGTCGGGCAGCTGCGTGCTGCTCAACTCCGCCGCCATGGAGCAGATCCGCGAGCCGGGCAAGAACCTGGTGCGCCGCAACACCGTCGAGGTGCTTCGCTGACATCGCCGGACGGGCCCGGCACACCCGGGCCCGTCGCCGGAGGGGCCCGTGCACCGGGCCCCTCCGCCGCTCACCCGAAGGCGGCGTCGAGGAGGTCCGCGCCTCGGGTGAGGTGCCCGTCGGAGATCACCAGCGGGGGCAGGAAGCGCAGCACGTTGCCGTACGTGCCGCAGGTCAGTGTGAGCAGGCCGGCGGCGTGACAGGCCGCCGAGATCGCCGCCGTGGCGGCCGGGTCGGGGGTGAGGGTGCCCGGCAGCACCAGCTCCACGGCGAGCATCGCGCCCCGCCCGCGTACCTCGGCGACCCGGGGATCCCGTTCGGCGATGGCCCGTAGCCGGGGGGCCAGCACCGACTCGATCCGTCGGGCCGCACCGGCCAGATCCAGCTCGCGCATGGTCTCGATGGTGGCCAGCGCGGCGGCGCAGGCGATCGGGTTGCCGCCGTACGTGCCGCCGAGCCCACCGACGTGCACCGCGTCCATCAGCTCGGCCCGACCGGTCACCGCGGCCAGCGGCAGACCACCGGCGATGCCCTTGGCCACTGTCACCAGGTCGGGTTCGACGCCCTCGTGCTGACAGGCGAACCAGTCACCGGTACGGCAGAAACCGGTCTGGATCTCGTCGGCGACGAAGACCACCCCGGCCGCCGTCGCCCACCCGCGCAACGCGGGCAGGAAACCCGGCGCGGGTACGACGAAGCCACCCTCGCCCTGGATCGGCTCGATCAGCAGCGCGGCGACGTTCTCCGCGCCGACCTGCTTCTCGATCATCTCGATCGACCGGGCCGCCGCCTCCGCGCCGGAGAGCCCACCATCACGCAGCGGGTACGACATCGGCACCCGGTAGATCTCCCCGGCGAACGGCCCGAACCGGTGCTTGTACGGCATGTTCTTCGCGGTCAACGCCATGGTCAGGTTGGTCCGGCCGTGGTACGCGTGGTCGAACACCACGACCGCCGGCCGCCCGGTGGCGTGCCGGGCAACCTTGACGGCGTTCTCCACCGCCTCCGCGCCGGAGTTGAACAACGCCGAGCGCTTCGCGAACCCGCCGGGCGTCACCGCGTTGAGCTGCTCGCACACCGCCACGTACGACTCGTACGGCGCGACCATGAAGCAGGTGTGGGTGAACCGCTCCACCTGCGCCCGGACCGCCTCGACCACCCTCGGGGCCGAGTTGCCCACGCTGGTCACGGCGATGCCGGCGGCGAAGTCGATCCACTCCCGGCCGTCCACGTCGGTGATCGTCCCGCCGGACGCCCTGTCCACGTAGGACGGGATCACACTGCCGACACCTCGGGCCACGGCGTCGCCGCGCCGCTTGTGCAGCTCCTCACTGGTCGGCATGGTTCAGCCCTCGATGTTGTGCATGACGTGCTTGATCCGGGTGTAGTCCTCCAGGCTGTAGACCGAGAGGTCCTTGCCGTGCCCGGAGTGCTTGAAGCCACCGTGCGGCATCTCGGAGACGAACGGGATGTGCGTGTTGACCCAGACGCAGCCGAAGTCGAGTCGACGGGTCATCCGCATGGCCCGGCCGTGGTCGCGCGTCCAGACCGACGCGGACAGGCCGTAGTCGACGCCGTTGGCCCAGCGCACCGCCTCGTCCTCGTCGGAGAAGCGCTGCACGGTGATGACCGGCCCGAACACCTCGTCCTGGATGATCTCGTCGGCCTGACGCAGCCCGGAGACCACTGTCGGCGCGTAGAAGTAGCCGCGTTCGCCCTGCCGGGACCCGCCGGTCTGGATCGCGGCGTGGTCCGGCAGGCGGTCCACGAAACCGCTGACCCGAGCGAGCTGGTTGGCGTTGTTCAGGGGACCGTAGAGCACGTCGGCGTCGTCCGGTGCGCCGGTCTTCGTGTTGCGGGCCTGCTCGGCGAGCGCCGCCACGAAGTCGTCGTGGACGCCGGGGCCGGCCAGCACCCGGGTGGCCGCCGTGCAGTCCTGCCCGGCGTTGAAGTAGCCGCCCATCGCGATGGCCTCGGCGGCCGCCGCCACGTCCGCGTCGTCGAAGATCACCACGGGGGCCTTGCCGCCCAACTCCAGGTGGGTGCGCTTCAGGTCGGGGGCCGCCGCGGCGGCCACCTCCATGCCCGCGCGGGTCGAGCCGGTGATCGACACCAGCTGCGGGGTCGGGTGCGACACGAGGGTACGACCGGTGTCCCGGTCGCCGCAGACCACGTTGAACACCCCCGGCGGGAAGAACTCGGCGGCGATCTCGGCGAGCAGCAGCGTCGACACCGGGGTGGTGTCCGACGGCTTGAGCACCACTGTGTTGCCGGCGGCGAGCGCGGGGGCGATCTTCCAGACCGCCATCATCAGCGGGTAGTTCCAGGGGGTTACCTGCGCGCAGACGCCGATCGGCTCACGCCGCACGTAGGAGGTGTGCCCGGCCAGGTACTCCCCGGCGGACCGCCCCTCCAACATCCGGGCGGCACCGGCGAAGAACCGGAACTGGTCCACCGCCGGGGGAAGCTCCTCCTCGGCGGTGAGCTGGCGGGGCTTGCCGGTGTTGCGCACCTCGGCGTCGACCAGCTCGGCGGCGCGCGCCTCCACGGCGTCGGCGAGCTTGAGCAGAGCCCGCTGCCGCTCGGCCGGGGTGACCTCCCGCCAGCTCTCGAAGGCGGTGGCGGCGGCGTTCATCGCCGCGTCCACGTCGGCGGCGCCGGAGACCGGGGCCTGGGCGAAGACCTCACCCGTGCAGGGGTCGACCAGGTCGGCGTAACCGCCATCGGACGGGTCGACGTAGGAGCCGTTGACGAAGTTGCGCAGCTGCTGCTGGTCACTCATGAGGGATCACTCCGAGGGGGCCGGGGGCGCGGTTCTGCGGCGGTTATCGCAATCTCTCTGCCATCTTCGCTACTGAATTCGCGGCAGACAAGGGTTATCGCGACTGTTTCCGTCGGCCAGTCGCTCGGCTACTCTGCTCCGCGTGGAGCCCGTACCCATCTTCGTCGCCTCCCGCCCCGCCACCGGCGAGGGTGAGTTGACAGTCCACCACCCGTACGACGGCCGCCCGGTGGGGCGTACCACAGTCGCCACGCCCGAGCAGGTCGACGCCGCCGTCGCCGCGGCGGCCGGTGTGGCCGCGCAGGCCGCGGCCCTGCCCGCGCACGCCCGCGCGGCGGCCCTCGACCACGTGTCCCGGCGGCTCGCCGAGCGCGCGGGCGAGATCGCCGCCCTGATCACCGCGGAGAACGGCAAGCCGCTCAAGTGGGCCCGCGCCGAGGTCGGGCGTGCGGTGTCGACGTTCCGGTGGGCCGCCGAGGAGGCCCGCCGCTTCTCCGGCGAGTTGCAACGACTCGACACCGACCCGGCCGCCGAGGGGCGGATCGCCCTGGTCCGCAGGGTGCCGCGCGGGCCGGTGCTGGGCATCACGCCGTTCAACTTCCCGCTCAACCTCGTCGCCCACAAGGTGGCGCCGGCCATCGCCGTCGGCGCGCCGATCATCGTCAAACCCGCGCCCGCGACGCCCCTGACCGCGCTGCTGCTCGGCGAGCTGCTGGCCGAGACCGACCTCCCGGCCGGGATGTTCTCGGTGCTGCCGCTGCCCAACGACCGCGCCGCCGAACTGGTCACCGAACCCCGGCTACCCGTGGTGTCGTTCACCGGCTCCGGGCCGGTCGGCGCGGCCATCCGCCGCGCCGCGCCCCAGAAGCACGTGACACTGGAGTTGGGCGGCAACGCCGCCGCGGTGCTCTGCGCGGACTGGACCGCCGACGAGGACCTGGACTTCGCCGCGCGGCGCATCGCGACGTTCGCCAACTACCAGGCCGGCCAGTCGTGCATCGCCGTCCAGCGGGTGTACGTGCACCACGCCGTGCACGCCGACTTCCTGCCCCGACTGGTGGCGGCGGTGCGGGGGCTGCGGACCGGTGACCCCGCGTCCGAGCTGACCGACGTCGGGCCGATGGTGTCCGAGGACGCGGCCCGCCGGGTCGAGACGTGGGTGGCCGAGGCGGTCGCCGCCGGCGGCACCGTCGAGGTGGGCGGCCTCCGCGACGGCGCGACCTACCCCCCGACCGTGCTCACCGGCGTGCCGGCGAACGCCAAGGTCGTGGCCGAGGAGGTGTTCGGGCCGGTGCTGGTGGTCACCCCGGTCGCCGACGACCAGGCCGCGTTCACAGCGGTCAACGACTCGGCGTACGGCTTGCAGGCCGGCGTCTTCACTCGGCGCCTGGACGCGGCCTTCGCCGCCGCCCGCGCGCTGGAGGTGGGCGGGGTGATCATCGGTGACGTGCCGTCGTACCGCGCCGACCAGATGCCCTACGGCGGAGTGAAGGGCAGCGGCGTCGGCCGGGAAGGGCTGCGCAGCGCGATGGACGACTACACCGAGGCGCGGGTCATGGTGCTGACCGGCCTCGCGCTCTAACTCGGGTCGGCCGGCCAGGTGCCGTCGTCGCGCACCCGGGCGGGTGCGCGGCCGAGCAGCAGGGTGGTCAGCGCGGCGTCGATGGTGTCGCCGAGGAACCACTCGCCGGCCTGGTCGAGCGCGAAGACCCGGCCGCGCTCGTCCACCGCCAGGATGCTGTCCTGCTGCTCGGTGCCGATCGGAAAGAGGCGTACGCCGAGCACCGCGCCGAAGTCCGCGAGGGTGTCGGCGGTGTGCGCGACGGTGTGCGGGCGGATGTCGAAACGGGAGATCCACACCTGCTCGCCCCGGCCGCGTCGCGCACCGACCAGGCTGGGGAACGCGGTGAGCGCCTCCACCGCGGCGGGAAAGACCTCGTGCCGATGGTTGCGCCCCGGCACCGACGTGACGTCCCGTACGGCGGCGGCGGCCATGATCTGATCCCCGATGTGTGGCTGCCAACCGGCCGCGACCAGTGCGTTCGCGACCTCCGCCGGGAACCGCCCAGGATCAGGGTCGGGTGCCTCCGGCGCGTTCCAGGTCTCGGTCCAGGCGCGAGTCGACTCCGGGAGGACGTTCGCCCGGACCAGGAAGGAGATGCACGAGTCGCAGGGCCGTTCGGCGGGCCCGCCAGCGGGGTCGCCCGGCTCACGGACCCGGAAGATCTCGAAGCGGGCCCCCTCCAGCAGCGCCGCCGCCTCGGCCCGCCCCATCGGCGCGATGCCCTCGGCGGCGCGGCGGTGGTCGTACTCGTGCAGGACGTCGGAGACCACGATCAGCTCGGCGTGCGCCGCCCCGCCGCGAACCAACTCACCGGGCGGCAGTTGGTCGAGATAGTCGCGGACAAGGGGGTGATGGTTGAGTGGCACGTCGGCCTTCGTGCCCTGGGCCGTCCAGATCCGTCCGTCGATGGTCAGGTGCGCGGCGGTGTTCGGGGTGGCACCCCGATGGATCTCCCGGACCAGCAGGCTCGACGGGTCGAGAGTGCGGAGGGCGGTCGGCCCGGGGGGCCGGCTACGCCGGTAGAGCTCGGCCACCACGGCGCTCGGCACCCGGGGCCAGGTGGTGACAGTGCCGGTCTGCTTGTCGATGACTGTCGTCGGCAGGTCACCCGGCACCGTGGGCACCTCGGTGGGCACGACGGACGTGATGACCCACCCCAGGTCGAACTCGTCGACCATCGCGGTGCACTCGTGGCCGAGACGCTGCGAGTCACGGCGGGCCCAGGTGGCGGCGAGCTGCTCGGCCTGTTGACGGTCGATCACGCTATGAAACTACCGGACTACACGGATCGATGGCGGCCGGTATTGTTTCGCTCTACCGACGGTGACGGGAGGGCGGCGGTGGGGGAACAGGCGGACCGGAGCGTCAATCGCGAGCTACGGGCCCGATTCGACGACGTCTATGGGCAATACCAGCAGCTCAGATCCAGTTTGGACACCCTCCAGACGCGACTCGCCGCGCTGCGGGTGACCCGCCGTTCGGCCGACGGGCAGGTGACGGTGACAGTTGGTGCGCAGGGCCAGGTGATCGAGGTCGAGCTGACGCCGGCCATCTACCGGGCCCGCGACGCCGACGCGCTCGGCCGAAAGGTCACCGAGACGATCCGGGCCGCCGCGACCGCCGCCGCCGACGCCACCCGCGACCTCGTCGCCGAGAGCATGCCGGCCGGCTCCGGGGCGACGGACTTCCTCAGGACCGGCGACTACGCCACGCTGCTCGGTCGGGCCGACGCCGTCCTCGGCACAGGTGAGGCGAAGCCATGACCGACGGGCAGCTCTGGCTTGATCCGTCCCGGGCCCGCCGGGGCGGTGCCGACCTGGCGCTCGCCGGCGAGGCGGTGACGGCCCGACGTGCGGCGGAGGGAGGCGCGATCGAGGCCGCCAGCGGTGCCCGGCCCTGGGGTCGCGACGACATCGGCGCCGCCTTCGAGCGCAACTACCGCGGGTTCGAGCAGACCGTGCTGCGGGCCTGGGCCGGCGTCGGGCACCGGCTCACCGAGCTGGGCAGCGACGTGGTCGAGGCGGTCGACGCGAGCGTGCAGACCGACGGGGCCAACGCCGCCCGGGTCGGCCGGGCCGCCGACCGGCGCTGACGGCCGACGAGCTGAGATGAGCGTGCTGCCGAGCCCCATCCCGCACCCCCTGGACCACGCGCCGTGGGACGTGCCCGGCTGGATCTACGAGGCACTCGACTGGGTGGTCGGCGTGCAGTGGCCGGACGGCAACGAGCGGGCCGTCTGGGACGTCGCCGACCAGTGGTACGCGGTCGCCTCCGTGCTCGCCGGGCCGCACGCCGACGCCGCCACCGCCGCCGTCGAGGTGCACAACGGGTACGGCGGCGTCGGAGCTTTCGACGCGGCGTTCGAGGCGGCCTGGCGGGGGATCGCCGAGAGCGCCGACGCCCCGCTGCCCGTGCTGCTCGCGGTCACGGCCGACCTGGGCCGACTGGTCGAGGAGTGCGGTTGCGACATCGAGGGCGCCAAGCTGGAAGTCTGGATCGAGCTGGGCATCCTGGTCATCGAGTTGCTCACCGTTGCGGTGGCGGCGGTGCTGACCGCCGGTGCGGCAACCCCGGCCGCCGGCGTGGCGATCACCGCGACCCGGCTGCTGGTCCAACAGATCTTCAAGCGGCTGATGGGCCAACTGGCCAGCAAGTCCCTCAAGCACGGGCTCAAGGAGGCCGGCGAGCGGGCCGCCAAGGAGGTCGCCCGAGGTGGCGCGCGTGGGCTCGCCAAGCGGGCCGCCCGGGGCGGGCTGGAGGAGGCCACCGAGGAGGCCGGGGTCACCCTGGCCACCCAGGCGTACCAGAACTCCACCGGGCGGGCACACGGCCTGGACCTGACCGATCTCGGCGCGTCGGCGGTGGGCGGGTTGGCCGGCGGGGCGGTGGCACCGCTGGCTGGCCTGGGCCGGCACGCCACCGGGCGGGCGGCGAAGGTCGGGGAGCACCTGGGGCGGGAGATGACCGGCGAGGTGCTCGCCGACAGCGCGGCGAGCCTGGCCACCGGTCAGGGCCTGACCTCGATGGAGGACGTGGCGCGCGCCGCCGCGTCCGGGGCCACCGGTTCGGCGACCGGGCAGACCGACCACGCGCTACGCGCCCGGCTCGACGCGCAGGCCAACGCCCTCACCGGAGCATCGTTCACGGGCCCCTCCCTTCCGCCAGTGTTGCCCGTCGCGGGGGATGCGGCCGCTACCGGAGCAGCTCCCTCCTTCGGGGTCTCGTCTGCCGCGAGTGCTTCTTCCGCAGGGGCTGTCGGCGGTGTGGCTTCGGGTGGTCTGGTGACGGCTGCGGGCGTTCCGATGCAGGCGACGGAGGCTGTCGCCGCCACTACGCCGGACCAGCTGGCTGCGCCGACGCCACCGATTGCCGAGCAGTCACGAGGAGCCGGGCCGGCGTCTCCGGTCGTGCCCGAGGTGCACACGTCGTCCCCGACACCGGTTGGCGCGCTGTCCGACGTGGACGTGGCGCACAGTCCGGTCGGCGCCTCCGAGACGGATGGGTCGTTCGGCGACAGAGCGGGCGTCCCGCACCCGGTCACGGCCGACCCCGTGCTGTCGGCGGCGACCACCAACCCGGCCACGTCGACGGTAGGCGATCCGAGTCAATCTGTGGTGGGTGCTGATCCGAGGCTCTCGTCGGCGTCCGCGCCCGTGGTCGGTCCCCTCGAATCGGGCAGCGGGCCGGCTGCCACCGGTGTGCCGCCGGTCCAGCCCGGCAGTTCCCCGCACGTCACCACCTCCGGATCGACCGCCTGGCCTCCGGCGACCGGCCCCTCCGCACCGACCGCCTGGCCTCCGGCGACCGGCCCCTCCGCACCAACGATCACCCCAGGCCCGGCGGCACCGATCACCTTCGGCGCCCCGACGACCGCCAACGGGCCGCTGCCCGTCGCCTCCACCCCACCGGTGGTGGGTCGATTCACCGTGCCGGCGCGTGTCCCGACCCGGCAGACGCCCGCACCGGTGCGCGCGCCCGACCATCCCGCCCGGGGAAGGGCGTCGATCCCCGTCGACGTGGCCGCGTTCGGTGCCCCGTCGGTGCGCGAGCCCGAAACCGACGACGCGTACGCGGCGCAGTGGGCCGCAGCAGCCGAAGCCGCCGAGCGGCGGCGCTACCAGGACCACTACGAGTCGCTGCGGATCGGGTTCGAGAACAACCGCCGGCAGGCCGAGGCCGCCCGACTGCGCACCCGTGCCGTGGAGCACGATCGCCGAGCCGTCGAGTACGCCACCTACGCCCGCCAACTGCACCAGGCCGGCAACCGGCAGTGGGCCGACGGCTGGCAGCGCGCCGCGAACGAGGAAGCACGCGCGTACTCCGAATGGCGTGACCTGGCAGACGCGGTGCTGGCCGGCACCACGGCCCCGCCGGTCGTGGACATCAGCGCCACCTTCGAGCACGCCAACCGGGACGTGGGCGCGCTCGCGCTCGGCGCGGTGGAGACCACCGGCCCGTCCAGGCTCACCGGCGACGACGATCCGCCGCCGATCGACGACTCCCGGCCGTACGGGCAGCCCGGAGGACTCCGGCCACCGCTCGCCCTGCACCAGGTCGACGTCGAACGACAGATGCCCCGTGGACCGGACGGCACCGTCACCCGCACCGCCGACCCCCGACACGGCGGCTGGTTCGGGCTGCTCAACGACGGCGGTCCCGTGGCCGACGCCACCCGGGGCATCAACTGCCTGGACTGCACACTGTCGCTGTTCGAGACGTGGGTGCACGGGCGCCCCCGCGTGTCGGCGCCACGAACCTTCGACGGCTACCTCGACGGTGACATCCGGCGCCCCATCCGTGGCGAGGCGGGCGGCCCGGGCCGGGTGGAGGACGTGACCGGCGGGCGCTTCCAGAAACTCCTCGCACCGGCGTCCGGCCAACGCACGGACTCCGCACAGGCGCGGCAGGCCGCCGACCGGGGCTACCGCAACCTGCACGACCAACTGCTGCTGGGCGGGCACGGCAGCTACTCGTTCCTGGTCACCGAGTGGGCGCACGGCGGTTCGCACGCCTGGGTGGCGCTCAACCAGAACGGCACAGTGCTCTACGTGGACCCACAGAACGGCGTGGTCCGGGACCGGCCGCTCTACCCCGACGTGGTCGGCATCGACGCGCTGGTGCTGAGCGGAGACGGCCGACCGATGCCGCTCGGCGGACTGCCCCGGGGCCGGTTCAGCGAACGGCCCGACCTGCCGGATCACCCGCCGACACACGACGACGGCGGCCACGGCGATCCGTACATCAACCGGATGTACCTGCTCCTCGACGGCCCGGGCTCGGCCCCGCCGTCGCCCGACGCCAACGTTCCAGCGAGCGCCGATCTCAGCCAGCCCACACCGGATGGCGGTAGTGCCCGCACCGTTCTGTCGGCCAACAGTGTGGACGACGTCTTCGCGGCGGGGGTGACTCCCGTTGAGTTTGCGACGGCGGTCGACAGCCCCACCCTTCGTCGGCTGGTTCCGGGCCTGGACGAAGCGTCGGCACGGGATCTCGTGCGACTGTTCGCCGACGACCGGGTCCGGGACATGCTCGACGCCGCCCGACGAGAGCCGCCCCCGAACGAGCCCGACCTGGCCGAGCGGTTGGTACGGCAGTTGGTGCAGCAGCCGGACCTGGCGCGCATGATCCAGTCCACGCCTGAACTCGCGGCGTCGCTGACGTCCCGTCCGCTGACCCTGTATCACCTGGCCAGCCATCAGCAGGCAATCGACGTCCTCGCCGAGGTGCTGGACGACGTCGCCCAGCAGGAGGCGACGCGACAGGATTCGGACCGCCGGGAAGTACCCCCACCAGAGCCGACACCCCTCACCAGCGAGCAGCTGACGATCAGCGCAAGCATCCAGGTGCGTCGGGGACCGGTGGTGCAGGCAGGGTTCGACGAGGCCAGACGGAACGACGCTGGCTACCGGAAGCGCTACCTCGACGGTCTCTACTCGGCGGCGGTAGAGGCGCAGGTCGACCTGAATCAGCTTGCGGTATCCCTAGCCCAGGTCGATGGTCTCCGTGTCGGTGAGCCCGGCTGGCGTCCTCAGCCCAAGGATCGTCGTCGAGCTGAGGACAAGGTGTCCAAACACCAGGGCGATGCGTCCAAGCTGCTCGACCTGGCCGCCGCGAAGGTCGAGTTCCGCAACCTCGACGACCTCTACGCGGCCTTCGGACGGGTCAACGGCTACCCCGGCATCGTCGTTGTGAGCTGTGAAGATCGGTTCCTGTCACCAATGAGTAGTGGCTATCGGGACGTGCAAATCGTGCTGCGGATGCGGAACGGTCACCTAGCCGAATTTCGCCTCCACCTGGCTGCGCTTGACGCCGTCGCTGTCTGGGAGCATGTGCTTTATGAGGTCCGAAGGGACGTGGAGGCCCTTGCCGAGGAGGAAGGCCGAGCCCTGACGCCTCGAGAGCGAGCGATCACAGATGGCATTCGCCTTCGTGAGCAACAGCTGTTCTGGACGGCATTACAGTCAACCTTCGAGGAGAAGTCTGAATGACCAAGATGCCGGGTCTGGTGCTTCCCTCCTACTACCTCTACTACCAATCGCCAGTGAAGATCGTCGAGACTCCCGACGGCGGTGCCAGGGTCTGGCGGCTGTCTATTGACTCTGGTGGTTGGCATGAGAAGAACGACATCTTTGTTGAAGTGACCCTAGGCGTCGGAGGTGACATCTTTCGGCGCACCGCAGAGGACTTCGTGCAGGAGGTCGAGGCATTCCGGGCGCACTATCTCAAGGGTGAAGGGCCGATCTTCGCGCTCTACGAGACGGTGCGTTCGATCGAGCTTCTGGCGGACGCTGAGGCGCGTCACGAGACGCCGAAGGAGCAGGCGCTCATTCGTGGGATTCGGCAGCGGACGTTCGTCATGTTCGAGGAGCAGCTTCGCGCGGCCGGTGATCCTGGCGCGGACCCCGACGTCGGGAGAGCGAAGTAGGCGTGGGCTTGCCTGAGCGTGGGAGCGATCGGCGGGGCCCTGGTGGGGCCGAATAAGATCGACGCATGGCGAAATCTGGTACGCAGAGCGTCAGGTCGACTGTCTGGGCCTGGCCGGTCGGCCTCCTGATCGGTCTGGCGATCGGTATCCCCGTGTTCGGTGCGAAGGGTGGCGTTGCCTTCGGTATCGCCTTCTGTACTGCCTTCGCCCTCGGCCTGGGTGCGATCAGGGGCCGGGCCGGCGGTGATCCTGCCCAGGATGGCGGGGCCACCGGAGATGGCGTCGGTGCTTCAGGCCGAGGGTGATCGACTCCGGTTCATTGATGTCGGGGCATCCAGGCCGGCGGGACCACCCGACTTCCGTGAAGCCGAGTGGATCATGGAGCGCGCCGCGCGCGCCGCACGCGCCGGGCAGTGTTGCCGAGGCGGTGGCCGTACAGGAGGAGTTGCGGCCGCTTGTCGACCTGGTCGGGCCGGGGCCGAGCGCGCCTGCGACGGTGGCGGGCCTGGACGTCGCGTACGCCGAGGGTGGTGACCTGCTGGCGGCGGCAGTGACGGTGCTGGACGCCCGGACCCTGGCGGTGGTGGACTCCGCGGTCGGTGTGGGGCGACCCGCGTTCGATTATGTGCCGGGGTTGTTCGCCTTCCGTGAGCTGCCCGCGTTGCTCGCTGCGCTCGACCGGCTGACGACCATCCCGGACCTGCTGGTCTGCGACGGGCACGGGCTGGCCCATCCGCGCCGTTTCGGGCTCGCCTGCCACCTGGGGGTGGTCACCGGGTTACCCGCGATCGGCGTGGCGAAGACGCCACTGGTCGGGGCGTGGGATCCGCCGTCCGCCGAGCGGGGCGGCTGGTCATCGTTGCGCGACGGTGGTGAGGTCGTCGGTCGGGTGCTGCGGACCCGCGACGGGGTGAAGCCGGTCTTCGTCAGCGTCGGCCATCGGATGAGCCTGGAGAACGCGGCGGCGCAGGTGCTCGCGTTGACGCCGCGCTACCGGCTGCCGGAGACCACCCGCACCGCCGACCGGCTGTGCCGTGACGCCCTCGCCGAGGCGGAGCGCGCCCGCTGATTGGCTGGTCAGCCCAGCCGCCGGGAGGTCGGCGGGAGGGGTGGTAAACCGTAACGCCGCACACATGCGGGGCGCTCTATGACCGGTGGGACAGGTGGGCCGGTAGTAGCCTGGCCGGCGGACCCCACCCGGGGAGAACGGCGAGGTAATCATGACAGTGCGTCGACGCGTGGCACGGCTCGCGGCGGTCTGCGGTCTTGCGGGCGGCCTGGTGATGCTCGGTGCGTCACCGGCGCTGGCCGACCAGGACTCGGTCCGGGTGGGCGCGGCCAGCAGCTTCGCCGCCGGTGGTTCCGCGCAGGGGGTGAACGTCGCGGTGCGCAAGCGCACCGACGGGTGTGTCCTGCTGCGTACCGCGCTGGGCTTCAGCCTGCAGGGCCTCCAGCCGAACCAGGTGGCGGTCGAGGTCAACGCGGGCGGGCGCTGGTTCCCGGTGGCCGTCACCGGCGGCACCGGCACCGTGTCGACAGCGCAGACGTCACCCTTGAAGCCGACCCTGTGCAAGGGCAAGGGCATCACGGTGCGCTACCGGGTGGCGTTCGCGGCGGGTTCGCCGGGCGGCCGTCTCGTGGTCACGGGCGTGGGCATCAGCGCCTCCGGCCAGACGCTGGGTCGCGCCACCGACGCGGCGCGGCTGACCGGAGCGCGGGTCACTCCGTCGCCGACTCCGTCGCGGTCGAAGACGCCGTCGCCGACTCCGAGCCCGACCGAGGTCGCGACAGTCGACGAGGCGGTGAACCCGGCGGCGCAGGGCGGCGTCTCCGCGGCGCCGAGCACCACGGCGACCGCCGCCGAGTCGTCCGGGGGAGGATCGCCGGTGATGTACTTCGGCATTGTGCTGGTGGCGGTCGGACTGCTGCTCATCGTGCTGCTGTTCCGTCGCTCGCGGCAGGACCGCAAGCCGTCCGACGAGGCGCCCGACACCCTGCCGGGCAACCCCGGCGGCACCACCTACCGGGCCGGGGGTGGGTTGCCGGCCGCGCCCGGTCGCCCCGGTCAGGTGTACGGCCAGCAGCCGCCGGCCGCCGCCTGGGGTGGCGCGGTGCCGTCACCGCGTCCCGCCGCCGGCGGGGTTTACGGTGCCCGGCCGGACACCCCCGCCCCGGAGGCCACCCAGCCGATGCCGGGCCGGCCTGACGGCCGCCCGAAGCCCGGTGACCCGCCCACCGACGGTGACGGCCACACCGTGTTCATCCCCCGCCTCCCCGGCTGAGCGGAGGACGGCCCGGCCCTCCGTTAGGCTCAGGATCGGTGTCTAACCCGCGGCCAAGGAGTGGAACACGTGTCTGATCTGTCCCAGATTGTGAAGGCCTACGACGTCCGCGGGACGGTGCCGGACCAGTGGGACGAACGGGCCGCCGAGGCACTGGGCGCCGCCTTCACCCAACTGCTCAACTCCACCGACGAGCCGGGCGACGCCGTCGTCGTCGGGTACGACATGCGGGCCACCTCGCCCGGCCTGGCCGCCGCGTTCGCCACCGGGGTACGCGCCGAGGGCCGCTCGGTGATCGAGATCGGCCTCGCGTCCACCGACCTGCTCTACTACGCGTCCGGCTCGCTCGACCTGCCCGGCGCGATGTTCACCGCCAGCCACAACCCCGCGCAGTACAACGGCATCAAGATGTGCCGCTCCGGCGCGCGCCCGATCGGCCAGGAGAGCGGCCTGGCCGAGATCCGGGAGCGGGCCCAGGCACTTCTGGACTCGGGCGACGCTCGTCCCGCCGGAGCGCCGACCCGGCCCGCCGAGCGGCGCGACCTGCTCCCCGACTACGCCGGCTACCTGCGCAAGCTGGTCGACCTGTCCGGCATCCGGCCGTTGAAGGTGGTCGTCGACGCCGGCAACGGCATGGGTGGCTTCACAGTTCCTACGGTGCTGGGCGACGCGGCCCTGTCGCCGCTGCCGCTGGAGATCGTGCCGCTCTACTTCGAGTTGGACGGCAGCTTCCCCAACCACGAGGCCAACCCACTCGACCCGGCGAACCTGGTCGACCTCCAGCGCGCCGTGGTCGAGCACGGGGCGGACATCGGGTTGGCCTTCGACGGTGACGCCGACCGGTGCTTCGTGGTGGACGAGCGCGGCGAGCCGGTGTCACCGTCGGCGATCACCGCACTCGTCGCCGCCCGTGAGCTGGCCAAGCACCCGGGTTCCACGGTGATCCACGGCCTGATCACCTCCAG
The DNA here is from genome assembly GCF_040608275.1 of Micromonospora sp. NPDC005205. NCBI lineage: Bacteria > Bacillati > Actinomycetota > Actinomycetes > Micromonosporales > Micromonosporaceae > Micromonospora > Micromonospora sp. NPDC005205. The sequence continues at coordinate 451,885 of NZ_JBEXHV010000002.1, read as the reverse complement.
CGCCGTCGCGGAGATCATCCGGGAGCACGGTGGGAAGCCGGTCGTCGCCCGGGTCGGGCACTCCTTCATCAAGGCGGAGATGGCCCGCACCAACGCCGTCTTCGGCGGCGAGCACTCCGCGCACTACTACTTCCGGGACTTCTGGTTCGCCGACACCGGGATGCTCGCGGCGATGCACACGTTGGCCGCGCTGGGCGAGCAGTCGCTGCCGCTGTCCGTGTTGGCCGGTGAGTACGAGCGCTACATCGCCTCCGGCGAGATCAACTCGACGGTGACCGACCAGGCGGCGGCGGTGGCCGAGGTGCGCGCCGCGTACCCCGACGCGGTCGCTGACGAGATGGACGGGCTCACCCTGCGTTTCCCCGACGGCGCCTGGTTCAACCTGCGCGCCTCCAACACGGAGCCGCTGCTGCGGCTCAACGTCGAGGCGCCCACCCGGGATCGGATGGTCTCGCTCCGGGACGACGTGCTCGACCGCGTTCGCCGATAAGATCGCCTGCGCCGGTCGGCACCGCCGCCGGTCAAGCCGTACACGTGGAAGGAGCCGTGCCATGGCCCTGGATCCGCAGTTGCTGGAGATCCTTGCCTGTCCGGACACGCACCACGCCCCGCTCACCTATGACGCCGAGGCGCAGACGTTGACCTGTACGGAGTGCGGCCGGATCTTCGAGGTCCGCGACGACGTGCCGGTGCTGCTGCTCGACGAGGCGCGCGGCGGCCCCGGGCAGTCCTCATGATCGACGGTACGGCCGGGGTCAGTGGGCGCCGTGACGCCGACGAGGCCCTGCTCGACAACCCGCAGGCGTTGGCCGAGGCCGACCCGGGTGGCATGCTCCGGCACACGGCGTCGGCCGGGGCGCAGGTTCGCGAGAGCGCCGCACTGGCAGCCGAGGCGAACCTCGCGGTGCTCGCCGACGACGGGCGGCCCCGAGCCGTCGTGATCGCCGGCATCGGCACCGCCGGGCGTACCGGTGACGTGCTGGCCACTGTCGCCGGGCCACGCTGCCCGGTCCCGATCATCGGGCACCGCTCCGCCGGCGTGCCCGGTTGGGTGGGCGCGGCCGACGTGGTGATCGCGGTGAGCGCGTCCGGACGTAGCCCGGAGGCGCTCGGCGCCGCCGAGGCGGCTCACCGCCGTGGTGCCCGACTCGTCGCCGTGGGTGCCCCGGATTCGCAGCTGCAGTCGATCGCCGAGCAGGCCCGGGCGCCGTTCATCCCGGTGCCCCGGCGTGCCCCGGCCCGGGCCAGCCTCTGGGCGCTCACGGTGCCGGTCCTGCTTGCCGCCCGCTCCCTCGGGCTCGTGAAGGTCAACGAGGCGGACCTGGCCGAGACCGCGTCCCGGCTCGACGCGGACGCGGACCGCTGCCGGTCCGCGGCCGAGTCCTTCGTCAACCCGGCGAAGTCACTGGCGCTGGGCCTGGCCGGCTCGATCCCCATCGTCTGGGGTTCGTCCCCGCTGGCCACGGTGGCGGCCCGCCGGTTCGGCGACACCCTGTCGGCAAACGCCCGCTACCCGGTGGTCACCGGAGCGTTGGGTGAGGCCGGGCGGGGTCGGGTCGGGCTGCTCGACGGTGTCTTCGGCGGCCTGGCCGAGGGGGAGCGGGACATCTTCGCCGACCCGGCCGAGGACGACGGCGAGGGCACCCGGCTGCGGCTGGTGTTGCTGCGCGACGGCGGGCTCAACGCCGAGGACGACACCGACGAGCCGCTCGCCGTCGAGGAGCGCCGTGCGGACGCGGTGCAGACCCTCGCGGAGCGCCGTGGCGTGCGGTGCGACGTGGTGACCGCCGAGGGCGGCTCCGCCCTGGAGCGGCTGGCGTCGCTGATCGCCGTTCCGGATTTCGCCTCGATCTACCTTGCTCTGGCACACGGGTTGGACCCGATGGCCGTTCCGGCCATCACCGAGATGAAGGAGCTATCGAACCAGTGAACGAACGTAGGGGGCGGCGCATCATGCGCGGACCGAGCGGCTTCGCGCGGCGAAGCGGAGCGGTGGCATGAGCGCCAACGGTGGGACGAAGGCGATTGTCGCCGCCCTGCTGGCCAACATCGGCATCGCCGTCACCAAGTTCATCGCGTTCCTGCTCTCCGGCTCGTCGTCGATGTTGGCCGAGGCGGTCCACTCGGTCGCCGACTCCGGCAACCAGGGCCTGCTGCTGCTCGGCGGCAAGCGGGCGAAGCGCGCGGCCACACCGGAACACCCGTTCGGGTACGGCCGGGAGCGCTACATCTACGCGTTCATCGTGTCCATCGTGCTGTTCAGCATCGGTGGCCTGTTCGCGCTCTACGAGGCGTACCACAAGTGGCATGACAAGGGCGGCATCGAGTCCTGGCACTGGCTGCCGGTGGTCGTGCTGGTGTTGGCGATCATCATGGAGTCGTTCTCCTTCCGGACCGCCATCAAGGAGTCCAACCACACCCGGGGCAACCAGTCCTGGGTGCGTTTCATCCGCCGGGCCAAGGCGCCGGAGCTGCCGGTGGTGCTCCTGGAGGACTTCGGCGCGCTGGTCGGTCTGGTGTTCGCCCTGTTCGGCGTCACCATGACGCTGATCACCGGCAACGGCGAGTGGGACGCCGCCGGCACCGCGATGATCGGCATCCTGCTGGTGGTCATCGCAGTCGTGCTGGCCATCGAGACGAAGAGCCTGCTGCTCGGTGAGGGCGCCGAGGCGTCCGAGCTGGCTGCCATCGAGCGGGCCGTCACCGACGGCCCCGAGGTGGAGCGGATCATCCACATGAAGACGCTCTACCTGGGCCCGGAAGAGCTGATGGTGGCCGCCAAGATCGCCGTTCCGGAGTGGGAGAGCGCTCACGACCTGGCCCGTGGCATCAACGCCGTCGAGGCGCGGATCCGCGCCGCGGTGCCGATCGCCCGGGTGATCTATCTGGAGCCGGACGTCTACAGCACCGCTGCCGCCGAGGCCGGCACCGGTGCCGCGGCCGACACCGCGGTGCCGCAGCCGCAGGACACGTCGGGCGAGCCGGCCGGGCGGCCCGGGGGCTGACGGGTGGAGCCACTGTACGGGCCGATCCGGGACTACGCCTGGGGCTCGCGCTCGGCCATCGCCCTCCTCCAGGGGCGAGCGGTGCCGAGCGCGGGCCCGGAGGCGGAGCTGTGGTTGGGGGCCCACCCGGGCGCCCCGGCCCTCGTGGATCGTGCCGGTCTGCGGGTGAGCCTCTGTGACCTGGTGCGGGACGAACCTGGGCAGTGGCTCGGCCAGCGGGTGTCCGAGCGGTTCGGCGACCGGCTGCCGTTCCTGCTCAAGGTGCTCGCGGCCGACGCTCCGCTGAGCCTGCAGGCCCACCCGGACGCCGAGCAGGCGCAGGCCGGCTACGCGGCGGAGGCGGGGCGCACCGAGGGGCCGCGCAACTACTCCGACCCGCACCACAAGCCGGAGTTGCTTGTCGCGCTCACCCCGTTCGAGGCGTTGTGCGGTTTCCGGGATCCGGCGGAGTCGGCCGAGGCGCTCGCGGCGTTCGGCGTACCGGAGTTGGCGCCTGTGGTCGCCGCGTTGCGGTCCGGGCCGGCGGGGCTGCGGGCGGCGGTGCGGACGCTGCTCGGCTGGCCGGTCGCCAGGCGTCACGACCTGATGGCCGCTGTGGTGGCGGCACCGGCCGACGGCCCGGACGCGGAACTGACCCGCCGACTGGCCACGGCGTACCCGGGGGATCCGGGTGCGCTGGTCGCGCTGCTGTTGCACCACCTGCGGCTGGAGGCGGGGGAGGCGATCTGGATGCCCGCCGGCAACCTGCACGCCTACCTGAGCGGCTGCGGCGTGGAGATCATGGCGGCCAGCGACAACGTGCTGCGCGGCGGCCTGACCCCGAAGCGGGTGGACGTCGACGAGTTGTTGCGGGTGCTGCGCTTCGAGGTGCTCGTCGATCCGGTGCGCGCCGCGGAGCCGGTCGGCCCGGGCGTGGACTGCTGGCCTGTGCCGGTGGACGACTTCGCGCTGCACCGGGTCCGGGTCGACGCGGCGGTGCCCTCGGTGACACTGTCGCTGCCGGGCCCCCGGGTGGTGCTCTGCGCTGGTGGTGCGATCACCGTGGACGACGGTGCCGGCGCGTTGACGCTGGTCTCCGGCGAGGCGGCGATCGGTACGGCGTTGGAAGCGCCGCTGCGGATCGACGGCGCCGGTGTGGCGTTCGTGGCGACGTCCGGGCTGCGCTGACCTCGACCCGAGTCAACGACACAAGTCCGACTTTCCCGGAATAGCTTGACGTCACCCTGCCTGAGTGTGACTCTATGAGTACGCAGCGTTATCGCGACGACGGTCCGAGAACGTGCGGGGGAACCAAACCGGGGGGATGCACGGGGCGGGCGGGACGTGGGCGGGAAAGTCCGTCCATCACCGACCGCCCCGTGCGCTGTCCGCCGACCGTGCCTGATGCCCGTCGCCGACGCGCGTAAGGTGGAAGGTCGGCGCAGACATCGTTCGACAGGAGCTTTCATGACCAGCACCCTCCCGGCGTCCGCCAGCGGCACGCCGTCCGAGGCCCGGCCGAGCACGCTCGCCGACGGCGACTTCAAGGTGGCGGATCTGTCGCTCGCCGAGTTCGGGCGTAAAGAGATCCAGCTCGCCGAGCACGAGATGCCCGGCCTGATGGCGATCCGTCGCGAGTTCGCCGAGGCGCAGCCGCTCGCCGGCGCGCGGATCACCGGCTCCCTGCACATGACCATCCAGACCGCCGTCCTGATCGAGACGTTGGTCGCGCTCGGCGCGCAGGTGCGCTGGGCGTCCTGCAACATCTTCTCCACCCAGGACCACGCCGCCGCGGCGATCGTCGTCGGCCCGGACGGCACCCCCGAGGCTCCGGCCGGGGTTCCGGTGTACGCCTGGAAGGGCGAGACCCTTCCGGAGTACTGGTGGTGCACCGAGCAGGTGCTCGCCTGGCCGGACGGGCAGGGCCCCAACATGATCCTCGATGACGGCGGCGACGCGACCCTGCTCGTACACAAGGGCGCCGAGTTCGAGCGGGCCGGGGCAGTCCCGCCCGTCGAGTCCGCCGACTCCGAGGAGTACGCGGTCATCCTCGAGCTGCTGCACCGCTCGCTCGGCGAGGACGGCCAGCGGTGGACCCGGATCTCCGGCGGCATCAAGGGCGTGACCGAGGAGACCACCACCGGCGTGCACCGGCTCTACGAGATGCACCGGGCCGGCACCCTGCTCTTCCCGGCCATCAACGTCAACGACTCGGTGACCAAGAGCAAGTTCGACAACAAGTACGGCTGCCGGCACTCGCTCATCGACGGCATCAACCGCGCCACCGACGTGCTGATCGGCGGCAAGATGGCGGTCGTCATGGGCTACGGCGACGTGGGCAAGGGCTGCGCCGAGTCGCTGCGCGGCCAGGGCGCCCGGGTCGTGGTGACAGAGGTGGACCCGATCTGCGCGTTGCAGGCCGCCATGGACGGCTACCAGGTCGCCACCCTGGACGACGTTGTCGAGCAGGGCGACATCTTCATCACCGCCACCGGCTGCTTCGACGTCATCACCAACGAGCACATGGCCCGGATGAAGCACCAGGCCATCGTCGGCAACATCGGCCACTTCGACAACGAGATCGACATGGCAGGGCTGGCCAAGCGGTCCGACGTCGAGCGGATCAACATAAAGCCGCAGGTCGACCTGTGGCGCTTCGCCGACGGGCACGCCATCATCGTGCTCTCCGAGGGCCGCCTGCTGAACCTGGGCAACGCGACCGGGCACCCGAGCTTCGTCATGTCGAACTCGTTCGCCAACCAGACGATCGCCCAGATCGAGCTCTTCACCAAGACCGAGGAGTACCCGATCGGTGTCTACGTGCTGCCCAAGCACCTGGACGAGAAGGTGGCCCGACTGCACCTCGGCGCACTCGGCGCCAAGCTGAGCACGCTGACCAAGGAGCAGGCCGCCTACCTCGGCGTCTCCACGGAGGGTCCGTTCAAGCCGGATCACTACCGCTACTGATCGACATCTCTGGACCGGGTCGGCTGTTCGCAGCCGGCCCGGTCCGTCGTCTCCGCCCTGCCCCCCGCACTCCCGCGATCTGCCCCGCAATCCCGCGATCTGCCCCGCACTCCCGCGATCTTGCAGTTTCGGTTGGAGATTCGCGGCTTTAGATGCGATATGTCGCCGCAGAAAGTGCAAGATCGCGGGGCCGGGGCCGGGGCCGGGGCGCGGGGCCGGAGGCCGGGGCGCGGGGCCGGAGGCCGGGGTCTGGGGTTCGGGGCGCCGGGTCGGGGCTTGGTCAGGTGCGGCGGGTGGGGCGGAACCAGGTCCAGATGCACCAGGCCAGCCAGCCGAGCGAGACGAGGGTGGCCAGTGCCCGTAGGCGTAGTGCGCTGAGCAGCAGCACCACGGCCAGGACCGTCAACCACGGCAGGAATCCCCTCACGGCGCGATCTTCGCACAGTGGAGTTCGCCGCAGACAGGGTGAGCTTGTCGTGAACGACTTGACGACGACGCTGACCAGGAGGAAGGTATGCCTGCCCTAAGTCAACCAAGGCGTGCCTAACCTACTCGGAGCTCGGATGTTCGCCACCTACCTGATCGGTCTGCGGGAAGGGCTGGAAGCCACCCTGGTGGTCAGCATCCTGGTCGCCTTCCTGGTGAAGTCGCAGCGCCGGGACCGGCTGCCGCAGGTGTGGGCGGGCGTCGGCCTGGCCGTGGCGCTCTCGGTGCTCTTCGGCTGGCTGATCGAGTACACATCGACCTCGCTGCTGTCCCGATCCGAGGATCGTGAGTTGTTCGAGGCGATCACCTCGGTCGCCGCCGTGGTCTTCGTGACCTGGATGATCTTCTGGATGCGCCGGGCCGCCCGGACCATCGCCGGCGAACTGCGGGGCAAGCTCACCGAGGCGCTGGCCGTCGGGTCCCTCGCCGTCGCCGGGATGGCGTTCCTCGCGGTGATCCGCGAGGGTCTGGAGACGGCGCTGATCTTCTACTCGGCCGCCCAGGGCGCGGCCGGCGACAGCGGCCCGCTGCTCGCGTTGATCGGCGGCATCGTCACCGCCGTGGTCCTCGGCGTGCTGCTCTACGCCAGCGCCCTGCGGATCAACCTCAGCAAGTTCTTCACCTGGACCGGCGCGCTGCTGATCCTGGTCGCCGCCGGCATCCTCAAGTACGGCGTGCACGACTTCCAGGAGGCCGGCGTCCTGCCCGGCCTGAACGACCTGGCCTTCGACATCACCAGCGTGCTCGACCCGAGCACCTGGTACGCGGCCCTGCTCGCCGGCATGTTCAACGTGACCCCCGCGCCCACAGTGCTGGAGACGATCGCCTGGGTCGCGTACGCCGTACCGGTGCTCCTGCTCTTCCTGCGACCGGCCCGACGTAAGCCGGCACCCACCGCGACCACCACCACAGTCACCGAGCGCGGGGCCGATACCGGCGCTGAGGCCGAGGCGGCGTCCACGCCGCAGCGTGCCTGACCACGAGGAGAGACAGCTTCGATGCGTACCACCCAGTTCTTCGCGCTGGCCGCCGCCGGCGTGCTGGCCACGGCCGGTCTGGCCGCCTGCTCCGACTCCGACAAGGGTGACTCGGCCGGGTCCGGCGGACCGATCGTGGTCAAGGCCAGCGACACCGCCTGTGAGGTCGGCTCGACCGACCTGGGCGCCGGCACCGCCACCTTCAAGATCACCAATTCGGGCGCGAAGGTGACCGAGTTCTACGTGTACGCCGACGGCGACCGGGTGATGGGCGAGGTGGAGAACATCGCCCCTGGGCTGAGCCGCGAGCTGCACGTGGAGTTGCCGGCCGGCACGTACCAGACGGCCTGCAAGCCGGGGATGAGCGGCAAGGGCATCCGGGGCGCGCTCAAGGTCAGCGGGTCGGCGCAGCCGCTCACCGCCGACGCCGCGCTGGGTGACGCCACGGACAACTACCAGCGGTACGTGAAGAGCCAGACCAGCGCGCTGTTGGACAAGACCGAGGAGTTCGTCGGCGCGGTCAAGGCCGGCGATGTGGCGAAGTCCAAGGCGCTCTACCCGGTCGCCCGCACCTACTGGGAGCGGATCGAGCCGGTCGCTGAGATCTTCGGTGACCTCGACCCCAAGATCGACGGCCGCGAGGAGGTCCTTGAGGAGGGGATGGAGTTCACCGGCTTCCACCGGATCGAGAAGGACCTCTGGCAGTCCGGCGACATCTCCAAGGACGGCCCGATCGCCGACCGCCTGCTGGCGGATGTCAAGGAGATCGTGGCCAAGGCGAACGCCGAGAAGCTCTCCCCGCTCCAGCTCGCCAACGGTGCCAAGGAACTGCTCGACGAGGTGGCCAGCGGCAAGATCACCGGCGAGGAGGACCGCTACTCGCACACCGACCTGTGGGACTTCGCCGCCAACCTCGAAGGTTCCAAGGCCGCCGTGTCCGCCCTGCGGCCCGCGTTGCAGCAGCGCTCGCCGGAGCTCGTCAGCCAGCTGGACACCGAGTTCACGAACGTCGAGGGCCTGCTCGGCAAGCACCGCGACGGCGACGGGTGGAAGCTGCACACCGCGCTGAGCAAGGCCGAGCTCAAGGAGCTCTCCGACGGGATCAACGCGCTCGCCGAGCCGATCAGCAAGGTCGCCGCGGCCGTCGCGAAGTGACCACCTGGCAGAAAGAGTCGAGTCGATGAGCGGAAGCAGGTTCACCCGGCGCCGGGCGATCACCCTGGCCGGCGCCGGGGTGGCGGGGGTCGCCGGAGTGGCGGCCGGCGCGGGGGCGCTGCTGAACGGCTCCCATGGCCCGGCCGCGGCGAGCGACCACCCGGCCGGGGCTGTGCCGTTCCACGGAGAGCACCAGGCCGGCATCGTCACCCCGGCGCAGGACCGGCTGCACTTCGTGTCCTTCGACGTGATCACCAAGGACCGGGCCCGACTCGTCGAACTGCTGGAGGAGTGGACGGCCGCCGCCGCCAGGATGACGGCGGGGCGCGACGCCGGGGTGCTGGGTGCGGTCGGCGGGATGCCGGAGGCCCCACCGGACGACACCGGCGAAGCGCTCGGCCTGCCTCCCTCGCAGCTCACCCTCACCATCGGTTTCGGGCCGACGCTGTTCCGCGACGCCGACGGACGGGACCGCTTCGGCCTCGCCGAGCGTCGTCCTGCCGCCCTCGCCGATCTGCCGAAGTTTCCCGGCGACGCGTTGCAGCCGCAGCTCTCCGGCGGCGACCTCTGCGTCCAGGCCTGCTCCAACGACCCGCAGGTGGCGGTGCACGCGATCCGTAACCTGGCCCGGCTGGGCATGGGCGTGGTGAGCGTCCGCTGGTCGCAGCTCGGCTTCGGCCGCACCTCGTCGACCACGCGGGAGCAGGCCACCGCACGCAACCTCTTCGGGTTCAAGGACGGCACGGCCAACCTCAAGGCCGAGGACACCGACCTGCTGCGCGACCAGTTGTGGGTGCAGCCGGGCGACGGGCCGGACTGGATGGCCGGCGGCTCGTACCTGGTGACCCGCAAGATCCGAATGCTGGTGGAGACCTGGGACCGGACCTCCCTCGCCGAGCAGGAGGAGATCGTCGGCCGGACCAAGGGCAGCGGCGCGCCGCTGGGTCGCGGCGACGAGTTCGACGAGCCCGACTTCGCCGCCCGTGGCGCTGACGGCAAGCCGGTGATCGCCGAGCACGCCCATGTCACGCTCGCCCACCCGAGCCGGAACGGCGGGGCCCAACTGCTTCGCCGGGGTTACAACTTCGTCGACGGCTCGGACGGCCTCGGCCGGCTCGACGCGGGCCTCTTCTTCATCGCCTACCAGCGTGATCCACGCCGTCAGTTCGTGCCGATCCAGACGCAGCTGGCCCGGCACGACGTGATGAACGAGTACCTGCGACACGTCTCCAGCGGGGTGTTCGCCTGCCCGCCCGGGGTACGCGACGGCGGGGAACACTGGGGGAGTGGGCTGTTCGGCTGACCGTCGTCCGGATGGCGACAGCCGGATCGGTCCGGCTTGCGGTGGCGCCGGGCGCCGCCAAAGGGGGATCATGGTGGCAGCCTGGCCCGCGGCCAACCGTGCGCCCAGGCACCGCAGCACGTGGCGCCGCCGCCGCGGACTGCTGGCACCCGGTTTGACGGCGGCGCTGAGCGTTACCGGCGGACGCCGGTCCCACCGAACTGAATGAGGATGCAATATTAATCCCATGAGAGCCCGCGTACTGGTGGTCGACGATGACCCCGCGCTCGCCGAGATGCTCGGCATCGTGCTGCGCAGTGAGGGTTTCCTGCCCTCTTTTGTGGCGGACGGCGAGCGGGCGTTGGCCGCTTTTCGCGACAGTCGTCCCGACATAGTGCTGCTTGACCTGATGCTTCCCGGCATGAGCGGGATCGACGTCGCCAGGTCGATTCGGGCGGAGTCCGGCGTGCCCATCGTCATGCTGACCGCCAAGAGCGACACCGTCGACGTCGTGCTCGGCCTGGAATCCGGCGCCGACGACTACGTGGTCAAGCCGTTCAAGCCCAAGGAGCTGGTGGCCCGGATGCGGGCCCGACTGCGCCGAGGCGAGGACGTGGCCCCGGAGATGCTCACCATCGGGCCGCCGGACAACCAGATCACCATCGACGTGCCCGCGCACACTGTGAGTCGCAACGACGAGGAGGTGAAGCTGACGCCGTTGGAGTTCGACCTGCTGGTCGCGCTCGCCCGCAAGCCACGTCAGGTCTTCACCCGCGAGGTGCTGCTCGAACAGGTCTGGGGCTACCGGCACGCGGCCGACACCCGTCTGGTCAACGTGCACGTCCAGCGGTTGCGGGCCAAGATCGAACCAGACCCGGAGCGACCGGAAATCATCCTCACCGTGCGGGGCGTGGGCTACAAGGCGGGGACCGGATAGCCTGGTCGCACTGTGTCGACCTCGCCGCCCCCACCCTCCCCGAGTACGGCTGCCCGCCGGCCCAGCGCCGGCGGGGAGCTCTGGCGTGCGGTGAGTGGTCGGGTCGCTCGTGCGGTGGGTCGGGCACACCAGACCTGGCGTCGCTCGCTCCAGGTTCGGGTCGTGACCATCACGCTGGTCGCGTCCAGCCTCCTGGTCGGCGGGTTCGCGTTCCTGATCGCTGACAAGATCACCACCATTCTGCTCGACAGCGCGCGCAGCGACGTCCGGCAGCGGGTGACAAGCGGTGCCAGCTACGCGGCCAAGCAGGTCTCCTTCTACGGCCAGCCGCAGGAGGCGCAGCTCCAGGAGACCATCGACGGCACTGTCAACTACCTGGCCGGCGGCGACCCCCAGCAGACCAGCGGCGTGGTGGTGGCCATCACCGCCGACGACTATCCCAACGACATCCAGACGCGCACCTCGCCGTCGGCGAACGTGCAGTCGCTGATCAGCCCCGAGCTGCGGGCCGCGATCGCCGACGGCAAGGTGGCCAGTCAGATCCGCACCGGGCGACTCACCGGCGAGACCACCAAATACCTGGTCTACGGCTCGCCGGTGCCCACCCGCTTCGGCCAGATCGAGCTCTACTACCTGGTCCCGCTGGGCCGGCAGGACGTCACCGCCGCCGACGCCCGCGCCACGGTGGTGGCCACCGGGGTCGCGCTGGTGATCCTGCTCGGGTTGCTCGCGGCGCTTGTCACCCGGCTGGTGGTCAACCCGGTCCGGGTCGCCGCACGTACCGCCCAGCGGCTCTCCGCGGGCCTGCTCGACCAGCGGATGGTGGTCAACGGCGAGGACGACCTGGCCCTGCTCGCCGCGTCGTTCAACCAGATGGCCACCAACCTGCAACGGCAGATCCTGCGCCTGGAAGAGATGTCCCGGTTGCAGCGCCGCTTCACCTCGGACGTCTCCCACGAGCTGCGCACCCCGCTGACCACGGTGCGGATGGCCGCCGACCTGATCTTCGCTGAGCGCGATGAGTTCGACCCGGCCGTCGCCCGCAGCGCCGAACTGCTGCAGGCCGAGTTGGACCGCTTCGAGGAGTTGCTGACCGACCTGCTGGAGATCAGTCGGTTCGACGCGGGCTTCGCCATGCTGGATTCCGAGCCGACCGACCTGGTGCCGGTGGTGCACCGGGTGGTCGACCGGCTGGCGGGCCTGGCCGAGCGGGTGGGCGTACCGATCGAACTCGACCTGCCGGGCACGCCGGTCATCGCCGAGGTCGACCCGCGCCGGGTCGAGCGGGTGTTGCGCAACCTGGTCGGCAACGCCGTCGAGCACGGTGAGGCCCGCCCGGTGCTGATCACCCTCGGCATCGACGAGACCGCCGTGGCGATCACGGTCCGCGACCACGGTGTGGGGCTGAAGGTCGGCGAGGAGAAGCTCGTGTTCAACCGGTTCTGGCGGGCGGACCCGTCGCGGGCCCGGCAGACCGGGGGCACCGGGCTGGGCCTGTCCATCAGCCTGGAGGACGCACGGCTGCACGGCGGCTGGCTGGAGGCGTGGGGTGCTCCCGGGCAGGGCGCGCAGTTCCGACTCACCCTGCCGGCCCGTGCTGGCGATCGGCTGACCACCTCACCGCTGCGGCTGGTGCCGGCCGACGCCGCCCTACCGTTCGGCGGCCCCCGCGACGGTGGGCCACTGGCCATCGGTCCCGGCACCGGCGGGGCACTGGCGATCGGTCCGGCTCCGGCCGGGGACGGGCAGCGGACGGAGGTGCGCTCGTGAGACGGCCGACTCTGCTCGGGACCCTCGGCGTGATGGTGCTGCTGGGCGCCGGCTGTGGCATTCCGGCGGCATCCGACGTGCGGGTGGACGGCAAGGGCAGCGCCGCGACCGAGGCCGGTGTGATCAGTCGGGGCAGTGAGCCACCGACGCGCACGGCCAGCGGCAGCGTCAACGAGACGTTCGTCCGCAACTTCCTGTCCGCCGCCGCCGGCGAGCCGGATCGGGCGTACGAGCGGGTCAAGGCGTTCATCGCCCCGGAGGACAAGACTCGCCTACAGGACAAGAAGGGCAGCGAGGTCGCGCTGAACGTGGTCCGGCTGCGCGAGGCGGTCTACACCCTCAACAGCGACTCGACCACGACAGTCAAGATCACCGTGCAGCAGATCGGGGTGCTGCGCACCAACGGCATCCTGGCCCCACCGGTGGCGACCGAGACGGAGTACGAGTTCGGCCTGCGCAGCGCGTCCTTCAACGGCGGCGTCAACGATGACCGGGCCGGCCTCTACGTCATCAACCCGCCCAACGTGCTGCTGCTCAGCGACACCGCCCTTCGGGAGTACTACCAGGACGAGACGATCTACTTCTGGAGTTCGGACCGCAGCCGCCTGGTGCCCGACCAGCGCTACCGACCGCAGGCGGTGCCGGTCGAGCGGCAGGTCAACGAGGTGGTGAAGTGGCTGGTCGGTGGCCCCTCCGACTGGTTGCGCCCGGGGGTCGTCGGGCTGCCGGACCGCACCGAGCTGATCAACAACGCCACCGGCGGCAACGGTCGGTGGGAGGTCAACCTGGACATGTCCGGCGACGACCAGAGCGGGATCGATCAGTTGATCACGCAGATCGCCTGGTCGTTGGGCGACCTCACCGGTCAGCTGGAGTTGAAGATCCGCAACAACGCGCAGCCCGTGGTGGAGCTGGGCGAGCGACGAGACGCCCGGGTGCTCTACCCGTATGCCACCAGCCCGCAGCGGTTCGGCGTGTACGACGGCGCGATCCACCCGCTCGACTTCGACGGCGAGCCCAGCGGCACGGTGCCGTTGACACCCGAGGCCAACCGTAACGTCGTCTCCGCCAGCCTCGGGCTGGCCAAGGACCGCCGGATCCTCGCCGCGATGGTGGTCGCCAGCAGCGGCAAGAACCGGTACCGACTCGCCGTGGGCACGGGTGCCGACCCGGTCTCCGTGGTCAGCCGCAGCGGCGCCGAATTCTCCTCGATCGGCCGACCGGTCTGGCTGCGTACGGTCGACAACCGCCCCAGCCGCGGCCTCGTCGTGGCCGACGGGCAGCTCTACCGGTTCGACGAGGCGGCCCGGATGTATCCGGTGCCGCTCAACCTGCCCTCCGGCGCGGTCACCGCGGTGGCCGCCGGGTTGGACGGCCAGCGGGTGGCGCTGATCGTCGGCGGCCGTCTCTACGTCGCCGCGGTCAACCTCGACGGCGGCGGGGCGTCCATCGGCCCGCCCCGAGAGCTGGTCACCTCGCTGACGAACCCGACGGCTGTCGACTGGGGCAGGGAGGACCAACTGGTGGTGGCGGGGTCGGTCGGCCAGCCGGCGATCTACGAGATCAGTGTCGACGGCGCCCTGGAGACACCGTTGCGGACCGACCTCGGCGCCAAGGTCACCCACCTGACCGCGTACCCGACCAACCGCAGTGTGCGGACGCCCGGCGGGGCGTACATGTACGAGGCGAACGGGGTGGCCTACCGCAGCAGCCCGTTCGAACGGATCGAGCCCGGCCGGGTACGCGACATCGCCCCGGTGCCGACCGGTGTCCGGCCGAGCAACCCGTCGGCGCCGTTCTTCCTCTACTGACACGGTGAGCGGGCTCTGGGCGGACCTCGCCGACCTGGTGCTGCCCGCCGACTGCGCCGGTTGTCGGGAGCGCCGACCCGGCCTGCGGCACGGGGTCTGCCCAGCCTGTGTCGTGGCGCTGGGTGCATTGCGGCCACGGGCGGTCCGTCCCACCCCCGCTCCGCCGGGCCTGCCGTCCTGCGTCGCCCTCGGCCCGTACGCGGGTCCGCTGCGCGAGGCCCTGCTGGCGTACAAGGAACACGGCCGACACGGGCTTGCTCGTCCGCTCGGCGCGCTGCTCGCCGAGGTCGTCGCGGCGGCCGTCGGTGGGGCCCGTCCGCTGGCGTTGGTTCCGGTCCCGGACACCGCGGCGGCGGCCCGGTCCCGCTACGGGGACCACCTCGACCGGCTGGCCCGGCACTGCGCGGCCCGGCTCAACCGGAGCGGTTGGGCGGTGCGGGTGCACCGTCCGCTGCGGGCGTCACCCCGGCCCGACTCGGTCACCCTGGACAGCGCCGCGCGCGCGGCGGCGGCCGAGGCGGCCTTCCAGCCCCGCCCGACGGGGCCGCTCCAGGGGCGTGCCGGGGGCCCGGCGCCGGTCGTGGTGCTGCTCGACGACATCGTCACCACCGGCGTGACCCTCGCCGCCGCGAGCCGGGTGCTGACCGCGACAGGATGGGCACCGGGTGTTGCGGCGGTGCTCGCGGCGACCGAGAAAAGGCACCAGTCGTAACCCATAGTGTTTCCGTTTCACCCGTTGGTGTATGAGCTGCGAAAAATCCTGGGTCGTCTCGGCAACATGGGGTGACTGCCGGGCAAACAAGAGTTAGCGTTTCGCTGTCGGGGGTAGGAGGTCGTTCCCACCACTCTCGGCGGTGAGAGGAGGCGTAGCCGTACCAACCGGTCGACGCCAGCGGGTCTCCCCACGGCGCGCGGCCGGGCAACCGGATCGAAGACCGTCCGAAAAAGGGAGGTCACGTGGACATCGTGGTCAAGGGCCGAAACGTCGAAGTGCCGGACCATTACCGGGTACACGTAGCCGAGAAACTCGCGAAGATCGAACGCTACGACCACAAACTTATTCGCGTTGATGTCGAGCTGTTTCACGAGCGCAATCCGCGCCAGGCCGACCACTGCCAGCGGGTGGAGATCACCTGCGTTTCCCGGGGCCCGGTCATGCGGGCCGAAGCCTGCACGAACGACTTCTACAGCGCGCTCGACGCGGCCATCGCGAAGCTCGACACCCGGCTGCGCCGCGCGGCCGACCGTCGCCGCGTACACCGGGGTCGGCACGCGCCGATCTCCGTCGCCGAGGCCACCGCTGGCCTGCCGGTCGCGGACCTGGTGCCCAACGCGCTCAGCGCGCCGAGCGATGGCGCCCGCGCCGGCACCGCCGTTGCCGAACGGGTCGAAGAGGAGCACGACGACCAGCCGTGGCACATCGCCCGGGAGAAGGTCCACCCGGCCGAGCCGATGACCATCGACGACGCGTTGTTCGAGATGGAACTGGTCGGCCACGACTTCTACCTTTTCCAGGACAAGGAGTCCGGCCGCCCCAGCGTCGTCTACCGGCGCCACGCGTACGACTACGGCATCATCTCCCTCGCCACCTGACCGGCAGCTCGTGGGGTTGTGGTGGGGTGCCCCACCACAACCCCGCGACACCGGTCAGCGAAGGTCGGCGGGCAGCAACGCGAAGGTCAGGTCGTCCAGGCGGGCGCCGGCCAGTCCGGGCAGTCGGCCGCGCTGAACCGCCTCGCGGCGAAAACCGACCCGCTCCAGCACCCGGTGCGACGCGGTGTTGTCCGGCACCGTTCCGGCCGACAGCCGGGCGATACCGACCGAGCCGAACGCCCAGCCCGCGAGCAACCGGACTGCCCTCGTCGCGTACCCCCGGCCGCGCCAGTCCGGCAGCAACGCGTAGCCGACCGACGCCTCACCGGCGGCCACGTCGGTGTACGACAAGCCGCAACTGCCCACGGGCTCGCCGCTGGTCACGTCAGTGATCATCAGCCTGGCGATCTCGCCGGTCAGCCAGCTGCTCTGCGCGAGACGACAACGCCGCTCCATCGCCTCGCGGGTCGGCGGCACCGGCGGCGCCTGGTTCGCCACCACCTCGGGTCGGCTGTGCAACCGGTACATCAGCGCCGCGTCGTCCGGCGCGAGAGGGCGCAGCGCCACCACCTGGTCGGTGAGCACCCCGCCGGGCAGGTCGGGCAGCAGCCGGGCGGTCGGGCCGGGCGGATCACCGGTGACGCGTACCCAGGCCAGCAGATCGTGCCGGCCCGCGTCGCGGGACGCACCGGCCGACCGGCGCAGACCCTCGTAGCGGAAGCCGGCGGCCAGCGCGACCCGTTGGCTCGGACCGTTCTCCGGTTCGGTGAGCAGTTCCAGCCGGGCCGCCCCGGCGGCGAACGCGTGCTCGCTCAGCACGCGGGTCGCCGCGGTGGCCAGCCCGCGACCGCGGGCCGCCGGCCGCATCCAGTAGCCGATCTCCAGCTGACCCCGGGCGGGCACCGGGTTGTTCAGCCCCACCGCGCCGAGCAGCCGATCGGTCGCGGGGTCCGCGACGGCGTACGCGGTGCCGCCGCCGGTCCAGGCCGCCGGGGCGCCGACGTCGATCCACCAGCGGGCGTCGGCCTCGGTGTACGGCGTCGGGAGGTTCGACACGAACCGCTGGGTCAGCGGGTCCGCGCAGCCGTCGACGACGTCGGCGCTGTCCTCCGGGCGGAAGGGGCGCAGCCGCACCCCGTGCGCCTCGACGACCGGCCGCAGACTCATCCCAGATCCTTCGCGAGAAGCGCCCCGACCCACACGTCCACCCGCTCGCCCCGGTGCTGCACGCCACCCCGGGCGGTCCCCTCGATCAGGAAGCCCGCCTTCTCCGCCGCTCGCCGGGAGGCGGTGTTGCCCACGTTCGCCCTCCACTCGATCCGCGCCAGACCCAACGTGCTGAAGCCCCAGGCGCTGAGCGCGACCAGCGCGGCGGGCAGGTAGCCCCGGCCCCGGGCCGCCGGCGCGGTCATGAAGCCGGTGTCGGCCACCAGCGGGTCGGTGGGGGAGAGCCGCAGGTCGAGCGTGCCCACGTACCGGTCGTCGGCGTCGGCGATCATGAAGCAGGCGGCGTCCCCCCGAGCCCAGGAGTCGCGGCCGTACGCCTGGTAGCCCTCCGCGTCGGCCCGGTCGTACGGGTCCGGCACCGTCGTCCAGCGGATGGTCTCCCGGTCCCGGCAGGTCTGCACCACCGCGTCCAGGTCCTTCTCCTCCATCGGCCGTAGCCGCAGCTCGCCGGCCCCGGTCCCGGCGAACAGGACGGGCTGCGGGCGGCCGAAGACGGCGGCCCGCCGGGCGGCGAGGGTGCCCGGCCCGGCCGGACCGGTCGACCCGGCGGCCGGCACCTCGCCGGGCAGCAGCGAGCCGATCCAGCCGTCCGCGCTTCCGGGCAGCAGCGCCGGGTCGGCCAGCCGCAACCTGCCGTCGATCCGGAAACCTGCCCGCAGGGCCACCAGCCGGGAGGCGTGGTTGCCCACCTCGGCCTGCCAGATGAGCCGACGAAGCCCGAGGGTGTCGAAGGACCAGCGGGCCACCGCCCGGGTGGCCCGGACCATCACGCCTCGACCACGCGCCCAGGGTGCCGTCCAGTAGCCGATCTCACCGGTGCCGTCCTCGCCGATCGAGGTGAGCCCGCTGGAACCCAGCAGCTCCCCGGTGTCCGGGTCGCAGACCGCGAACGGTGCCCCGGTGCCCTCGGCCCAGGCCTTCCGGCTCATCTCGGTGACAAATCCGTGGGCGTGTTCCGGCCGGTACGGGCGCGGTACGGTGGTCCAACGCTGAATGTCCGGGTCCTGGCAGGCTCGGTGCACGGCCTCGGCATCCGTCTCTCGCCAGGGCCGCAGCAGCACGCCGTCCTCGATGATCTCCACGAGCTCCACCCGTGCATCCTGCCGTAGCGTTCGCCGACGGCGTAACCGGATAACGTTTGGGGCGTGTGCAGGACGCGAGTTATGTCGGGTTCGGCGGGGTCGAGCACCGCCACCAGTGACCATCGCGCCGATGAAGCGCCTACGATGGTTCGAGACTGTCTAGGGGAGCGTTGATCCGTGTCGATTCTGGAAAAGGTCCTTAACGCGGGCGAGGGCCGCATGGTGCGCCGCCTCAAGGCGATCGCCAATGCCGTCAGCTCGATCGAGGACGACTACGTCAACCTCACCGACGAGGAACTGGCCGGCATGACCGAACAGTTCCGGGAGCGGCTCGACGAGGGTGAGACCCTCGACGACCTGCTGCCGGAGGCGTTCGCGGTTGCCCGTGAGGCGTCCGCCAGGGTGCTCGGCCAGCGCCCGTACGACGTCCAGGTGATGGGCGGCGCGGCGCTTCACTTCGGCAACATCGCCGAGATGAAGACCGGTGAGGGCAAGACGCTGACCTCGGTCATGGCCGTCTACCTCAACGCGCTCTCCGGCAAGGGCGTCCACGTGATCACGGTCAACGACTACCTCGCCCAGCGTGACGCGGCGTGGATGGGTCGGGTGCACGAGTTCCTCGGGCTGACCGTCGGCGTGGTGCTGCCCAACCGGCCGGCAAGTGAGCACAAGGCCGCGTACGAGTGCGACATCACCTACGGCACCAACAACGAGTTCGGCTTCGACTACCTGCGCGACAACATGGCCTGGTCGAAGGAAGAGCTGGTGCAGCGCGGGCACAACTTCGCGGTGGTCGACGAGGTCGACTCCATCCTGATCGACGAGGCCCGCACCCCGCTGATCATCTCCGGCCCGGCCGAGCACTCCGCCCGCTGGTACGGCGAGTTCGCCGGTGTGGTGGCCCGGCTCCAGGCCGGCACCGACGGCGAGGGCGACTACGAGGTCGACCACTCCAAGCGCACCATCGCGGTGACCGAGCGGGGTGTCGCCAAGGTCGAGGACCGGCTCGGCATCGACAACCTGTACGAGTCGGTGAACACCCCGCTGGTCGGCTACCTCAACAACGCCATCAAGGCCAAGGAGCTCTACAAGCGCGACAAGGACTACATCGTCAGCGACGGTGAGGTCCTGATCGTCGACGAGTTCACCGGTCGCATCCTGCATGGCCGTCGCTACAACGAGGGCATGCACCAGGCGATCGAGGCCAAGGAGGGGGTGGAGATCAAGCAGGAGAACCAGACCCTGGCCACCATCACCCTCCAGAACTACTTCCGCCTCTACGAGAAGCTGTCCGGGATGACCGGTACGGCGCAGACCGAGGCGAGCGAGTTCAACAAGGTCTACAAGGTCGGCGTCGTGACCATTCCGACCCACCGCCCGATGGTTCGCGAGGACCGGCCGGACGTCATCTACAAGACCGAGAAGGCCAAGTTCAACGCCGTCATCGAGGACATCGCCGAGCGGCACCAGATGGGCCAGCCGGTGCTGGTGGGCACCGTCTCGGTGGAAAACTCCGAGATCCTCTCCCAGCTGCTGCGCCGCCGTGGCATCCCGCACAACGTGCTGAACGCCAAGTTCCACGCCCGGGAGGCCGAGATCGTCGCCCAGGCCGGGCGTAAGGGCGCGGTCACCGTGGCGACCAACATGGCCGGCCGCGGCACCGACATCCTGCTCGGCGGCAACCCCGAGTTCCTCGCCGCGAACGAGCTGCGCCAGCGCGGCCTCGACCCGCTGGAGAACGAGGAAGAGTACGCCAAGGCGATGGAGGAGGTCCTTCCGACCTGGAAGCAGGCCTGCGACGCCGAGGCGGAAGAGGTCTCGGCCGCCGGCGGCCTCTACGTGCTGGGCACCGAGCGGCACGAGTCCCGGCGGATCGACAACCAGCTGCGTGGTCGTGCCGGCCGGCAGGGCGACCCGGGCGAGTCCCGTTTCTACCTGTCCCTTCAGGACGAGCTGATGCGGCGCTTCCGGGCCGGAGCGGTCGAGGCGGTGATGGAGCGCTTCAACATCCCGGAGGACGTGCCCATCGAGTCGAAGATGGTCACCCGGCAGATCAAGAGCGCCCAGGCCCAGATCGAGGGTCAGAACGCCGAGATCCGCAAGAACGTGCTCAAGTACGACGAGGTGCTCAACAAGCAGCGCCAGGTCGTCTACGCCGAGCGGCTCCGGGTGCTCAACGGTGAAGACCTCTCCGACCAGGTCCGCAACATGATCGACGACACCGTCGAGGCGTACGTGCGGGGCGCCACCTCGGACGGCTACGGCGAAGACTGGGACCTCGATCAGCTCTGGTCCAGCCTCAAGCAGCTCTACCCGGTCGGCGTGACGATCGAGGAGTTGGAAGAGGAGGCCGGTGGCTCCCGGGCCGGCATGGACGCCGACTTCCTGGTCGCCCGCCTCAAGGACGACGCCAACGCCGCGTACGACCGGCGTGAGGAGCAGCTCGGCACCGAGGGGGTGCGCCAGCTCGAGCGGATGGTGCTGCTCCAGGTCATCGACCGCAAGTGGCGCGAGCACCTCTACGAGATGGACTACCTCCAGGAGGGCATCAACCTCCGGGCGTACGCCCAGCGCGACCCGGTGGTGGAATACCAGCGCGAAGGCTTCGACATGTTCGCCACCATGATGGAGGGCATCAAGGAGGAGACAGTCGGTTTCCTCTACAACGTCGACGTCCAGGTGACCGAACCGGAGCCGGAGGAGGGGGCCGACGAGGTCACCCTGCTCGACAAGCCGGTGGAGATCCGGGCCAAGGGCCTCAACCAGGCGCCGCGGCGGCAGGGCCTGCAATACTCCGCCCCCACCATCGACGGTGAGGCCAGCCCGGGTGCGGTCGCCGTGGAGCAGGCCGAACAGCAGGCACCGGCGCTCGGTGTGGGACGACCGGCTCCGGGTGCTCCGGCGGCACCGGGGCGGAGCGCGCCGTCCGCGCCGCAGCGGCCGGCCTCCGGGCTGCGTGGGCCGGCTGTTCCGTCGGCTGCTGCCCGTCGGCCGGCACCGAACCAGGCGGAGGCGAGCAACGGCCCGTCCCGCAACGCGCCGTGCCCGTGCGGCTCGGGTCGCAAGTACAAGCGCTGCCACGGCGCGCCCAACGGCGGCAACTGACCAACAGCAGCTGCACCGACAGCGTCTGACCGACGGGTCCCGGCCGACCAGGCCGGGGCCCGTCGGTGTTCTTGCGAGCCTCGCGACCGACCGGGGCAGGCGGGTCAGAGCACGTGCAGGGCGACACAGAGCCAGCGGCCCCGGCGATGTTCGAGGCGCAGGGCCATCGCCCAACTTCGGCCGCCCGCGCCGGTGAGGACGGCTGCCGCCTCCACTGCGGTCTCCCGGGGCTCACAGACCCGCAGGCGTAGCAGCCGGACGAGTGGTCGGCCGCTACGGCGGCGGGATGTCCCGGCCCGGCCGGATGCGCGGGCGAGCTCGGTCAGCAGGTCGCCCGCTCGGGCCGGGTCGAGCAGCGCTCGCACCTGGGCCGGCGAACGGTAGCCGTTGACCACCTCCAGGCAGGTGCCGACGAAGCGGTGCGCGGCCCGGGTGGTTTCCGGTGCGGTCGACGGCGGCAACGACGCGACCGGGTGGGTGGTGGACCGGCTGGGCACCGGGCGCAGGGCTGCTCGCCGCTCCGCCGGCCGGACCGGGCTGGGCCGGGTGGAGGCGAACAGGTCGAGGGCGAGTTGACCGTCGGTCGGCCCTGGCCAGTACGACCCGTCGCTCTCGTCCACGTAGGGCGGGTCGAAGGGCGGAACGGGGCGTAGCCGCACTGGGGGTCGGGAAGGACCGGGTCGCGTTCCGCTCATCAGGACCCCTTTGATCTTGCGTTTGCCTACGTTTGCCTCCGACAAGCTCGATTCTGGGTGACAGAATGGCCTCGGTCAATGGCTTCGTGGCGGCCCCGACCCGACAAAGGGCATGATCCACTCGGGTTCCTTGATAACGCGGTGTCCCAGCTGCCCTAACGCCCCGACTTCCGTGAATCCGAGTGGATCATGCTCTCGACGGGGCTCGGCGGGCTCGGCGGGCTCGGCGGGCTCAGCTCGCGGGATGGACGGGCGGGCTTGGGCTCTGCTACTCGGGGTCGCGGTCGACCAGCGGGTTGCTCTGCACCCAGTCTGCCGTTTCATCGTATTTGCGCGCTATGTACTCCTCCAGCCGGGTGCGCTCTACGCGCCACTGGCCGCGCCCGCCGATCTTGATTGCCGGCAGTTCACCGCTGCGCACCATGTGGTAGACCTGCGAGTCCGACACGTTGAGCTCGGCGGCCACGTCGGAGAGCAGCAGGAACCTGGGTTCCACAGAAACTCCCGGGGTTGATGTCGTTTGGCTCAGTTTGCCACCGACAGACCCCGCCGCCCAGCGCCGCACCGGTTCGGTGGCCGACCAACCCCGCGGGGGACACACCGGCGGGAAACTTCCTCCGGCCGGAGGCGGGGTGTATGACGGTCACGGCGTGCGGCATGATCTGCGCCCGTGCCGGCGGCCGCCGGTGGAGGACGACGCGGGGAGACGACCGGTGACCGACGAGCTTGTCCGGGTGTACGTGCCGGCGACCGTACCGATGCTGGCTCGGCTTCGCGAGGAGGGGCTGGCCGCCGACCAGGCGCACGCCGTGACTCCGGCGCTTCGTGAGTGGTACGCCGAGGGTGACGAGGAGGAGTTGGAGTACGTCGCCTTCACCCGCGCAGCCCAGGACGCCCTGCACCTGCTCCGGGCCGATCCGACCGCTCCCCGGCGTCGCGTCGTCGTCTCGGTCGACCTGCCGTCGGCGGCGGTCGGGCGCGCTGACGGTGAGCTCGGCTCCAGCACTGTGACGTTGGCCGACGCCGTGCCGGTGGGTGCCGTCGCGGCCATCCACGTGGATGGCGAGGACGCGGCCGAGGAGGTCGGCGCTGCTGCCGACGTGGTGGCTGAGGCGGCGGCTGGTGACCCGGACGCCCAGTTCACCGTGGACGGCGCCGAGGACCACGAGCTGGAGTGGTATGACGTGACGGAGCTGGACCAGGTTCTCCACGCCACCGACTGACCGGGAAAACCGGCCCAGACCGCCCGAGCCGCCCCCGGCCCCCCGCGGTGCGCGCCCCCGCGCCGATCATGGAGTTGTGGTGGTAGACACAAGCCGCACAGGCGGGTGAACCGCCCACCACAACTCCTTGATCGACCGGGGAGAGGGCGGCTGCGTCGGGGCGGGCTCAGCGCGTTGGGTCGGCCTTTGCCGGGTTGGCTTCGGAGGTGTCAGGTGCGTCGGACGTCTCGGCCGGGTCGGCGTCGAACGCCTTGGCGTAGCCCGGCTTGTCGTCGGCCGGGTCGACCTGGTTCGCGACGGGGTTCGGGTCGCTGGCGGGTTCGTCGTCGTCGCTGTGGGCCGGGCTGAGCGTGCGGCCGAACGCGATGAGCGCGGTCAGCGCCCCCACGAAGAGCACCCAGATGCCGTTGTCGACCCGCGAGGTGCCCAGCGAGGTCTGGGCTACCGCGTCGGCCTCACTGAGCGCGCTGGCGAGGTCGAGCAGCGACCGGCCGCCAACCCTGATGATCACTTCGGCGAGCAGCAGGAGGAGCCCCGGGCCGGCGCCGGCAAGCAGGTACGCCGGCCAGCGCAGCGCGGGTGCCCCGGGATCGCGGCGGACGGCTCGACGCCGCGCCCACGTCAGGTAGCCGAAGGCCAGTAGCCCGGCGAGCAGCCCGGCGACGAGCGATTCGGTGCGGGACACCCACTTGGCTGCGTTGATCAGCGACTCCTGGCTGTCGCCGGAGCCGAAGAGGTCGAACAGCGGGTCCCGGGCGCGGCTGAACGCGACCACGAAGATCAGCGTGCCCAGCGCGGCGGTGACCACAGCACCGATCGCCGGGGCGGTCCGCGCGCCGGCCAGCGCGCCCCCGATGATCGCCGCGGCCGCCGTGGTGCCGGCGATCACGTTGGTGGTGGACGTGTCGAAGTAGGTCAGGTTGATGGCCACCGCGGCGGCGAGCCCGACCAGCATTCCGCCGCCGATCGCCCCGGCGAAGCGCAGGGTGGCCCAGTCGCCGTACCGGCGGGCCAGCAGGTTGCCGGCGGCCAGCGCGACGGCGGCCCCGGCCACCAGCGCGGCCGAGATCACGCCGGGCAGGGCGAACGCGGAGAGGCTGATCGCGGTGACCCCGGCCGCCGCCGAGGTGATGGCCTCCCGGGTGGACCAGAGCATGGCGGCCAGCCAGCCGAGCGCCAGCAGCGCGAGCACTGCGGCGCCGGGGGCGGGCAGCGGCCGACTGCCGGCGCTGGCCGCGTCGACCGCCGGCTCGTCCGACTCAGCGGCCGGGACGCGGCCGGGCTGCTTGACCGCGGGGACGCGGCCGGGCTGCTTGGTCATCGTTTCCCCTTCGAGGCGGCAGGTCACCGACCATTCAGGGTACGCGGGCCCGCTGGGCTGCCTGTCGCCCCGGGACAGCGGGACGGATCGAGGCCGGTAGGTAAGGGGAGGAGGGGTGGGGCGGTCCTTGGCGCGGGGCGGTGGCGGAAGTGGGTCGCGCGGCTCGTCGTGGGAGAATCACGGGAGGTCCCGCCGCTGCTCGGCTTCCCGTGCGGCGTCCGGTGTCCGGCCATCCGGTCGGCGCCCGCGGGTCCGGTTTCGCCACTGCTGTCGAGATCGCCAGGAGCCTTGATGGATGCCGTGTTCTCCGTTCCCGAGCCGCGCAACGAGCCGGTTCGCAACTACGAGCCGGGCAGCCCCGACCGGGACCGGCTCCAGCGGCGGCTGACCGAGCTCGCCGCCGAGCGCATCGACCTGCCGATGACCATCGGCGGTGAGCAGCGGATGGCCGGCGGTGACCCGATCAACGTGGTGCAGCCGCACAAGCACGCCCACGTGCTGGGGGTGACCGGGCACGCCACCCACGACGACGCGCGCGCCGCGACCAGGGCGGCCAAGGACGCCGCGCCGATGTGGCGGGCGCTGCCCTTCGAGGAGCGCGCCGCGATCTTCCTGCGTGCCGCCGAGCTGCTCGCCGGTCCCTGGCGGGACACGCTCAACGCCGCCACCATGCTCGGTCAGTCGAAGACCGCGATCCAGGCGGAGATCGACGCGGCGTGCGAGTTCATCGACTTCCTGCGGTTCAACGTGCACTTCGCGCGTCGCCTGCTCGAGGAGCAGCCGGCGTCCTCGCCCGGCGTCTGGAACCGCTTCGACCACCGCCCGCTGGAGGGCTTCGTCTACGCGGTCACCCCGTTCAACTTCACCGCCATCGCCGGCAACCTGCCGTCGGCGCCGGCCCTGCTGGGCAACACCGTGGTCTGGAAGCCGGGCCCGACCCAGCAGTTCGCCGCGCACTTCACGATGCGGCTGTTCGAGGCCGCCGGCCTGCCGCCCGGCGTGATCAACATGGTCACCGGTCGGGGCGAGGAGGTCTCCGATGTCGTGCTCGCCGACCCGGATCTGGCCGGCATCCACTTCACCGGTTCGACGAAGGTCTTCCAGCAGTTGTGGCGGACCGTGGGCGACAACATCTCCCGCTACCGGGGCTACCCGCGCCTGGTCGGCGAGACCGGCGGCAAGGACTTCGTCGTCGCGCACACCAGCGCCGACGTGGACGCTCTGCACACCGCGCTGATCCGTGGCGCGTACGAGTACCAGGGCCAGAAGTGCTCGGCGGCCTCGCGGGCGTACGTGCCGCGCTCGATCTGGGAGGGCGGGCTGCGGGACCGGCTGGCCGCCACTGCCGACTCGCTGACCTACGGTGACGTGGCCGACTTCGGCAACTTCGGCGGTGCGGTCATCGACGACAAGGCGTTCGCCCGGCACACCGCCGCGCTGGAGCTGATCGCCGGTGACGACAGCTGCCGGGTGCTGGCCGGTGGCACCGCCGACGACTCGGTCGGCTACTTCGTGCGACCGACGCTCTTCGAGTGCGGCGACGCCGCTCACGAGACCTTCACCACCGAGTACTTCGGGCCGATCCTGGGCGTGCACGTGTTCGACGACGCCCGCTTCGACGAGGTCGTCGCGCAGGCGGAGTCGATCGCCCCGTACGCGTTGACCGGCTCGGTGTTCGCCACCGACCGCCGGGTCGTCGAGTCGGTCGGCGAGCGGATGCGGTACGCGGCCGGCAACTTCTACATCAACGACAAGCCGACCGGCGCGGTGGTCGGGCAGCAGCCCTTCGGTGGCGCCCGCGCCAGCGGCACCAACGACAAGGCCGGCTCCTGGCTGAACCTGGTCCGCTGGGTCTCCCCGCGGACGATCAAGGAGACCTTCGTGCCGCCGACCGACCACACGTACCCCCACATGGGCTGACCGGCGACGACCCGCCGGCGGCGCGTGGGCGTCGCCGGCGGGATGCCCCGAATGTGGCAATCCATCGATAGTCCTCAACGGACAGTCTGCCGCCGACAGTGCACTTAGGAAGTCCTGTCGGGTGGCAAACCGGCAAATCCTGGACGCCGGGTGCGCAAAGTGGCAGCGTAGTGGCCATGGCGGATTCCGGAGTCAACCCTACGGCGGCGGCCCTTCTCGGCCTCCTCCACGAGGGCCCGATGACAGGCGGTCAGTTGATGGCCGCCGCTGAGCGCCGTCTGGCGCCGTACTGGTCGATGACCCGCAGTCAGGTGTACCGCGAGTTGCCGGTGCTGGCTGAGCGGGGTTACGTGCGGCTCGGCAAGCCGGGCCCGCGGATGAGTCAGCCCTACGCACTCACCGCCAGCGGAAAACGGACGTTTTCCCGCTGGCTCGCGGAGAACCCGGGGCGGGACACCATCCGCAACCCGATAGCGCTCCGGATGGCGTTCGGCAACCTGCACTCCGCCAGCCAGCTGAAGGGCCTGTACGCCTCGGCCAACGAATACCACACCGAGGCCCTCGCCCAGGTGCGGGAGCAGGTGAAGAACGCCAAACGGGACGGCGAGACGTACGACGCCAGCGCGCTGGAGTTCGCCGTCGCCTACCACCGCGCGGCCCTGTCGTGGTTGAAGTCCGCCCCCGTCGGGTGATGGTCGGCGGGTTCGCGCATAGGGAACGAGCTGCTCCGCTACCGACGCAGTACGCTTGTCTGTCGTGACCGCTGCCGATTACGCCGAACAGCTCAAGGAACTCGACGCGACCCTGCGAAACATCGAGGCCGTCCTCAACCTCGACCGGCTCCACGAGGACAAGGCCCGCCTGGAGCAGGAGGCCTCCGCCCCCGATCTGTGGGACGACCAGGCCAAGGCCCAGCAGGTGACCTCGCAGCTGTCGTACGTCAACGGCGAGATCAGCAAGCTGGGCAGCCTACGTTCCGGTCTCGACGACGCCCAGGTGCTGCTGGAGCTGGCCGAGGCCGAGGCCGACCCGGGTGTGCTGACCGAGGTCGAGTCGGAGATCACCGGGCTGACCAAGGCCATCCAGGAGATGGAGGTCCGCACCCTGCTCTCCGGCGAGTACGACTCCCGGGAGGCGCTGGTCGCCATCCGGGCCGGCGCGGGTGGCGTGGACGCCGCGGACTTCGCCGAGATGCTGCTGCGGATGTACCTGCGCTGGGCGGAGCGGCACGGCTACCCCACCGAGGTCTACGAGACGTCGTACGCCGAGGAGGCGGGCCTGAAGTCGGCCACCTTCGCGGTCAAGGTGCCGTACGCGTACGGCACGCTCAGCGTCGAGTCGGGCACGCACCGGCTGGTCCGGATCAGCCCGTTCGACAACCAGGGCCGTCGGCAGACCAGCTTCGCGGGTGTCGAGGTTCTGCCGGTCACCGAGCAGACCGACCACATCGACATCCCGGAGAACGAGATTCGGGTCGATGTCTACCGCTCCTCCGGGCCGGGTGGGCAGAGCGTCAACACCACCGACTCGGCGGTGCGCCTGACGCACATTCCGACGGGCATCGTGGTGACGTGCCAGAACGAGAAGTCCCAGTTGCAGAACAAGGCCTCCGCGCTGCGGGTGCTCCAGGCCCGGCTCCTGGAGCGCAAGCGCCAGGAGGAGGAAGAGAAGATGGCCGGCCTCAAGAGCGGCGGCACGAGCTCGTGGGGCGACCAGATGCGCTCCTACGTCCTGCACCCGTATCAGATGGTGAAGGATCTCCGAACCGAGCAGGAGACCGGCAATCCGAGCGGGGTCTTCGACGGCGACCTCGACGATTTCATCGAGGCCGGCATCCGTTGGCGCAAGCAGCGTCAACTCGCCAACGACGCTGCGTGACGGCTCGCGGGCGGAGCGCGTCATCGATCTCCAGGTAGAGGCCTGATTCGACGACGCGCGCCGGATCTGTGGGGCGTGGGGCTTGGCTCAGTTGTTACACCGCGTAGACTCACCACCCGTGATTCAGCTTGAGCAAGTGACGAAGACGTACCCGAAGGCGTCCCGGCCTTCGCTCGACAACGTGTCCGTCTCGATCGAGAAGGGCGAGTTCGTCTTCTTCATCGGTCCATCCGGCTCCGGCAAGTCCACGATCATCAAAATGCTGCTGCACGAGGTGGCCCCCAACAAGGGGCGCGTCGTCGTCAACGGCAAGGACGTCACGTCGATGCGATCCTGGAAGCGACCCCACTTCCGGCGTTCGATCGGCTGCGTCTTCCAGGACTTCCGGTTGCTGCCCAACCGCACCGCCTACGAGAACGTGGCGTTCGCCCTTGAGGTGATCGGTAAGACGAAGGCGGTTGCCCGCCGGGTCGTGCCGGAGGTGCTGGAGCTGGTCGGGCTCGGTGGCAAGGAGCATCGCTACCCGCACGAGCTCTCCGGTGGTGAGCAGCAGCGGGTCGCCGTCGCCCGGGCGTTCGTGAACCGTCCGCTGATCCTGCTGGCGGACGAGCCCACCGGAAACCTGGACCCGGACACCTCGATCGAGATCATGCGTCTGCTGGACCGGATCAATCGCACCGGCACGACCGTCGTGATGGTCACCCACGACTCCAACATCGTGAACCAGATGCGCCGCCGCGTCGTTGAGATTGAGAGCGGTCGCATCGTGCGTGACCAGGCCCGCGGCGTCTACGGGTGAGCCGGCGCTCCACCCCTGCGCAGCCTGACGACGAACACCTCATGCCGGAGACCCGGAGGAAATCCCGATGCGCGTGAAATACGTCCTGTCCGAGGTACTGGTCGGACTGTGGCGCAACGTGACCATGTCCATCGCGATGATCATCACGATGGCGGTCTCGCTGACCATGCTCGGCGCCAGCGGTCTGATGTACCGCCAGGTCGACGACATGAAGGACCTCTACTACAAGAACATCCAGGTCTCGATCTTCATGGAGCAGGAGGTGAGCGAGCAGCAGCGCACCGACCTGCAGACCAAGCTCGACGGCGACCCCCTGGTCAAGGAGGTCATCTACGTCGACAAGGCCCAGGCGTACGAGCGCTTCAAGTCGATGTACCAGGACGCGCCGGATCTGGTCAACGCGGTCAAGCCGGACCAGCTGCCCGAGTCTTTCCGACTCACACTGAACAATCCGGAGCAGTACAAGAACGTCTACGACCAGTACAAGGACACGGAGGGTGTCGAGGAGATCGTCGACCAGAGTCGACTGCTCGACAAGATCTTCAACATCCTCACCGCGATCCAGAACATCGCCCTGGCCGCTGCCATCGTGATGGCGGTCGCCGCCCTGCTGCTGGTCGCGAACACCATTCAGGTGGCCGCGTACAGCAAGCGGCGTGAGGTGGCGGTCATGAAGCTGGTCGGCGCGTCCAACTGGTTCATCCAGGCGCCGTTCGTGCTGGAGGCCGTGGTGGCCGGCCTGATCGGTTCACTCCTCGGTCTGGTGGCCCTGGTCGCGGCGAAGTATCTGCTCTTCGACGGGTCGCTGAGCGCGTTGCAGGGTCTGCTCTCGCCGATCACCTGGGGCGACATCCTGTTCATCTTCCCGCTGATGGCCGGCGTCGGTGGTCTGGTCAGCGCGGGCACCGCCTGGATCACCCTGCGCTTCTACCTGCGGGTCTAGGCACCGTACGGGTCGTCCCGTGGTCTCCCGAGGACCCTCCCCCAGCCGGAAATAAACGGCGCGGGAGGGTCCTTGTCATTCGGGTAGCATGATCGGTTGTCCGGCCGGGGTGAGCCCGGCCGCGGACGCCAGGAGAGGGGGTGGCACCGATGCCACGGGAAAAGGGGCGCAAGGTGGTCGCCTCCAACAAGAAGGCGCGCCACGACTACGCCATCTTCGACACGTACGAGGCGGGCATGGCGCTGACCGGCACCGAGGTCAAGTCGCTTCGGGCCGGGCGGGCGTCACTTGTCGACGCGTTCGCGCAGGAACGTGACGGCGAGTTGTTCCTGCACGCGATGCACATCCCGGAGTACACCCAGGGCACCTGGACCAACCATGAGCCCCGGCGTACCCGCAAGCTGCTGCTCAACCGGGGCGAGATCGACAAGCTCCTCGGCAGGACCCGCGAGGGCGGTTTCACCATCGTCCCGTTGCAGGTCTACTTCTCGGACGGCTGGGCCAAGGTCGAGATCGCCCTGGCCAAGGGCAAGAAGTCGTACGACAAGCGCCAGGATCTCGCCAAGCGCGACGCGGACCGGGAGATCGCCCGGGTTTCCGGTCGACGTGGCAAGGGAATGGACGACTAGTTCATCCTGTTTGTCCGGGTCGGCGTGCCGGCCTGGGGCTCGGGATGAAAGCTGTTGCGCAAGGCGTTAGTCTTGTCAGTGCCGCCACATCGGCGGCCTGTCGAGGGGGTGACTGGTTTCGACTTCGTACGCAGCGACAGGGGAAGCGAGCCGAGGAAGCCGACGTCGTCTCGAGAATCGGTCGTCGGAAACTTATAAGCGCCAAGCAAAATCGCGCTGACTTCGCTCTCGCCGCCTGAGGCGAGTAGCTAAGTCTGTCGGCCTGGGAACGCCTTCGTCCCAGTAGCCGGCATCAGCTAGGAGGCTGGCCAATCGGACCCGGTCGCGGGGTCCGTGCGGCGAGATTAATCAGCGACTGGGCCCGTCACACCAACTTGCTCGCGTGAGCGGTGGGGCCGAGTAGAGGCACAGCGAGCTGCGCTCGGAGAAGCCCTGACAAACCGGCGAAGGACCCGGGTTCGATTCCCGGCACCTCCACCACCTCGAACGAAGCGCCCCGGCCCACCAGCCGGGGCGCTTTGTTGTTCGCGGGGTCCTACGCTGCCTCCTGTGACCAACCAGGAGCTGCGCCTGTCGGTCGGCGCGTCGCCCGGCCAGCGCGTCGTGGCGGTGGTGTTCGGCGTCCTGCTCACGGCCGTCGGCGCGGCGTTCGTGGCACTGCCCCTCGTCGCCGATGGGCTGCTGCGCCGACTGACCGGCCGGGGTGACGCGTTCCCCTCCTATGAGGAGGCTCGCGACCTGCCACCGGGGCTGTTGCCGCCCGGGCTGCGCGACTCCGTCGACCCGAACCAGTCCGGTCCCAGCCCGTTTGTCGGCCTGTGTGGTCTGCCCTTTGTGCTGCTCGGCCTCTACCTGGTGCTGCGGGTGCTCCGTACGGCCGCCTGGCTGGACGGCAGCCGGGCTCGGGTACGCGGTGCGCTGCGCACCCGCTCCGTCGACCTCGCCACCGCCCGGATCGAGTCCGGTGCGGTGTCGTACCGAGAGCCGGGCGTTGACGACCCGGCCGGCGAACCGCAGGCGCGGGCCATCCTCGCGACCGACCCGGGGAGCGCCCGGGGGGTCACCATCCCACTGCGCGGCATGGGGCTGCCCGTCCTGCCGCCGTCCGAGCTGCGGGCGCTGGCCGAGGCGATCACGACGGGTCGACCGGGCGACGAGCCGGCCGGCGACGCGACCGCCGTGGCCGACCACCTGCGCCGGCTGGCAGAGCGCCCGTCGGCCGACTGAGGCGGTCGTACGTCCCAGGCGGCCGTTGCGGAAGGCTGGAGGCCAACAGCAGCGGGGCTGGTGGGGTTCCTGCGGTCAACGGGGCAGATGAGACGAGTCTGGGCCCTGGACAGGGTGGGCCTGGCAGCCTCACCATCGCGGTATGGGGTAGCAGAGTCGCCGTGCGGGAGGTGCCAATGGTCACCGGTCCGGTCCAGCAGCCGTCAGTCGTCGCCCAACCGCGCGTCGCGCATCCGGCGGGGCTCCCCGCCGATCCACATTCCCTCGGTCTTCCCGGCGTGCCGCGCCCGGCCGGCCTCGCCGGTGACGTGCACGCCCTCGGCCGGGCCGTCGCCGTCGCGAGCACCGAGCCGTGCTGGCGCGAGGAGGTGCTCCTTCGCCTGCGTCCGGTGCGCCACGGTTTCGCCGAGCACGTCCGGGTCACCGAAGGTCCCACCGGCCTCTACCGGGAGTTGCTCAGCCAGTCGCCACGACTGGACCACGGGGTGCGGCTGCTGACCCGGGAGCACGAGGCGATCGTCGCCGTGATCCTGGCGGTTCAGCAGATCGCCGAGCGGCCCGAGACGCGCCCCGATGAGTTGCGCCACCGGGCCGGGCACCTGCTGCGGCGGTTGGCCCGACATCGGCGGCGCGGCGCCGACCTGCTCTGGGAGGCGTACCAGACGGATCTGGGTGGCGAGACCTGAGTTCAGGTCGGGAACCGGCCGGTCGGCGGGGGCGTCGAACCGTGCATGAATCGGCTCGCCCTGCTGCTCGTACTCCCGTTGCTGCTCCTGACGGGCTGTGCCGCGACCGACGCCGGTCCGGCCGGCGGCCCGCCCAGCCGCACGGACGGGGCGGAGGCCTTCGCCCAGCGGGCCGCTCAGGTCGCCGAGGCGTGGCGGCCCGGCGTCGAGTGGCGCACGGGTTACGTGCCGTTGGAGGGGCCGACACTGCTCACCGGTGACCCGGGCTTCACCCCCGAGACCGAGGCGGCCTTTCGGGCCGGGTGGTACCGCGAGCAGGTCGGAATACCGCCCACCCGGGTCGGCGGCGAGATCCAGTTCCCGGACGGGCGGTTGACGCTGCCGTTGGTCAGTGCCGCCGAGGCGTACCGGCAGCTCGACCAGGGTGACCCACTGCCCTGCCCGGGGCGGCCGAAACGGCCCGGACGACCCACCCCCGGCGGCCCCACAGTCGAACCGGGACCCGACGGGTGGGCCACGAGCAGCACGCAGACCGCCTGCCTCCCGCTCACCGTCACCGCTGTCACGTTGGGTGCCGTGCCGGTGCGCACGAGCCGTGGCGTGGCGCAGGTCCCGGCCTGGCTGTTCACCATCAAGGAGCTGACCACGCCGGTGGTCCGGCTCGCCGTCGCGCCGACGGCGGTCACCCCCGTGCCCGAGCCGACCACGCCGGCCCGGCCCCTGCCGGACGGGTTGGTGGCGGCCCATGACCTGGCCACCGTCGACGGCGCCCGGTTGACAGTGCGCCTCGGCGTCGGCGCGTGCGACACCGGGATCACGCCGTTGGTGTGGGAACGGCCGGACGTCGTGGTGGTCGGTGGCGGCGTCACCCGGGCCACCGGCGAATGCATCGCCCTGCTGAAGGTGGAGCCGGTCACCGTGACCCTGGCGACACCGCTGGGCAGCCGACCGGTGCTGGACGTCCTCACCGGTGCCCCGCTCTCGATCGGACCGCGCTGACCCGGTTCAGAGGATGCTGGGCACTTCGGTGCTGATCGGTACCGGCACCACGGTGGGCCGGTCGGCGCGCAGCCCGGCGGAGAGCGCCGCGCCGAGCTGGTCGGCGGTCTGGACCACCTGCGTGGCGCAGCCGTAGCCGGCCGCGATCGCGACGATGTCCAACCCCGGCAGATCCAGGCCGGGCACCCCGGGAGTGTGCTTCAGCTCGGCGAACGCCTTGAGGATCGCGTACTGCTGGTTGACCGGGACGACGACCACCACCGGCAGTGCCAGGCGCGCGGCCGTCCAGAGCGCCTGCACCGAATAGTGGAAGGAGCCGTCGCCGATCACCGCCACCACCGGGCGACCGCGCCCGGTGTCCCGTTCGGCCAGTGCGATGCCGATGGCCGCCGGCAGGCCGTAGCCGAGGCCGCCGCTGGCCATCGTGAAGTACGACGCCGGGCGGGTGATCCGCAGCTGACGACGCAGCGCGGACAGATTGGATGGTGACTCCTGGATTAGCACGCCGTCGGACGGCCAGTGTGCCGCCAGTGCGGCGAACAGGGCGTCAGCGCTCAGCGGGGTGCTGATCTCCGGCGGCGCGAGCGCGTCCCGTCGCCTGGGTGCCGGCCGGTCGCTCGGCGGCACCCCTTCGACCAGCGCGGCCAGGGCCAGTCCCGGGTCGCTGAGCAGGCTGTCACCGACCGGTGCCCGCGCGGCCTCGTCGGGGTCGTCAGTGATGTGCAGCAGGCGGGCGCCGTCGGGCAGGTGCCCGCCCGGCACGTACGGGTAGTAGCGGAACACCTGGGCGCCGACGACCAGCACCGTGTCGTGCCCGCGCAGCGCCTCGGCGAGCGGACCGATCGCGTACGGCAGCACACCGCGAAAGTGCGGATGGTCCTCGGGGAACACCGACCGCTCGGTGGCGGGAGCCGACCAGACCGGCGCGGCGAGCCGCTCCGCCAGCGCGACCGCTGACGACCAGCTCCCGGAGCGGTCCACCCCCGGCCCGTACACGAGCACCGGGTTGCGGCTGCCGGCCAGCACCCGGACGAACTCCTCCAACCGCTGGGGGTCCGGCGCGAAGCGGGTGGCCACCGTTCGCGGCGCGGGCGGTGGGTCGGCCGGCTGGGCCCAGTCGTCCATCGGCAGGGAGAGGAAGACCGGCCCGGCCGGTGGTTGCACCGCAGTCGCGTACGCCCGCAGCATCGCGGCGGGGATATCCTGCGCCCGGGCCGGCTCGTAGGCCCACTTCACGTAGGGCTGCGGAAGTTCGGTGGGTCGGCGGCTGGCCAGCCGGGGTTCCAGGAGCAGCATCTCCCGGGTCTGCTGGCCGGCGGTGACGATCAGCGGGGTCTTGTTGTGCCAGGCGGTGACCAGGTTGCCCATGCCGTTGCCGGTGCCCGGCGCGGTGTGCAGGTTGACGTGGGCGGGCATCCCGGTGGCCTGGGCGTAGCCGTCGGCCATCGCGACGGCCGTCGCCTCGTGCAGCGCGTGGACGTAGTGGAAGTCGGCGGGGAAGTCTTGGAGGAACGGCTCCTCGGTGGAGCCGGGGTTGCCGAAGACAGTGGTCATACCGAGGGTGCGGAGCACGTCGTACGTCGCGTCCCGGACAGTTGCCATTCGCACCTGCCTCCGTCTCGCGGGCAGGGGCAACCGCGCTCGCCCTCCCGATCAGCCGAATCTATCGGGATGTGACGGACCTTTCGGGCGTTTCTCGGCCGTCGGTGGCCCCGATCGTTCGATCACCGGGAGCTCCGCCGCCGGGTGCGCCGGCCCTTCGTCTTAACTGTCCGATCACCCGCCGGTCAGACCTTAGCCAGCACCCAGCACGCAGGCTATGGTGCCAGGCATGGCGTTGACAGCGCGGCTGAACCCGATGCGGCGGGCGGATCCGGTCGATGACCGGCGCCCGGCGCGGGCTCACGGTTGACGGGTGTGTGGCATGCAGGGAGAGGGCCAGGCGATCGGCGGACGAGCGATGGAGTCGATGACCGGGCGGCTGCTGGTCGCGACTCCGGCGCTCAAGGATCCAAACTTCGACCGTACGGTGGTGATGCTGGTCGCTCACGAGCCTGGCGGCGCGCTCGGCGTGGTGCTGAACCGGGCCACCGAGGTGCCGGTGGCCGAGGTGCTCGGTGACTGGAGCGACCTGGCCCGCCACCCGGCGGTGCTCTTCGAGGGTGGCCCGGTGCAGCCCGACTCGGCCATCTGCCTCGCCCGGATGCGGCACCCGATGCGCCGGGTGAAGGGCTTCCACCAGGTTTCCGGAGCGGTCGGCACTATCGACCTCTCGGTCGACCCGGAGCGGCTGCGGGAGAGCATCGGCGGCATCCGGGTCTTCGCCGGCTACTCCGGCTGGGGCAGCGGCCAGTTGGAGCAGGAGATCGCCGACGGGTCCTGGTTCGTGCTGGACGGGCTGCCCGGTGACGCCTTCGTCGACCGGCCCGACGACCTGTGGCCGATGGTGCTGCGCCGACAGGGCGGGATGATGGCCGCCGTCGCGCACTTTCCGCCGGACGTGGCGCTCAACTGACCCGGCCTGGCGGGGGACCCCGCGAGATGACCATGCGGGCCGGTCTGTGTATAGTTTCCCAGTGCCCGGGCGACCGGGAGAACAACAAGGGGCCGTGGCGCAGCTGGTAGCGCACCACACTGGCAGTGTGGGGGTCAGGGGTTCGAGTCCCCTCGGCTCCACCCTTGAGAAACGCCCTGGTCGGGATAATCCGACCAGGGCGTTCTGCTGTTTCTGGTGTCCGCCGCAGTCAGCCGCGATCCGCAGGACCGCCCCAGCACGCGGACGCCCCGACCGGATGACCCGGTCAGGGCGTTGGCGACTGGATGTCCGCTAAGGGCTCAATCAGCCCTGGCGGCTCTTCCACTGCGGGTTGGCGCGGTTCACCACGACCACCCGGCCGCGACGGCGGACCACCACCGAACCCGGCTTCTGCTTGAGCGCACGCAACGAGCTACGTACCTTCATGTCTGCCTCCTCGGTGCCAGCGGTTCCGAGTATCGAAACGCCGCACCCACCCTGGGGATTCCCGCCCCCTACGCTGATGGTTGGCGATGTGTGAGGAGGTACTCAAGTGTGGCCCGGGGCCTTTGTGACTGTCGTCTACGCGTTCCTCGGATGGCTCGTGGCGTACACCGCCCGGGTCGCGCTGCGACCGACGGTGAACAGAAACCGCAGCCCCGGCGTACGGACGCCGGCGACGATGCGGTCGGCCGAGCACTGGCACGCCGCGCACCAACGGGTCGCCCGCCCCCTGCGCCGCGCCGGCGTCCTGCTGGCGGTCGCCTCGCCGCTGCCGATTCTGCTCGGGGCCGCCTACGGTGATCCGCCGGTGATCGCGGCCGTGCTGGTGCTCGCCCTGCTGGTCGTGCCCTACCTGGTCTACCTGGCCTACCTCGCCGATCGAGCTGCGGCGGCCGTCGACGGGAAACGGTGATCAGGGCGGCCGTCGAACCTTTGCCGTCTGCCAGCCGTACCAGTGGGCGGAGGTCATCCTCATGCCCGTACGCCGGCTCGTCGCCACGGTGCTGGTCGCTGCCGCGACCGTGCCGCTGGCCGCCACACCCGCAGCCGCCCACGGCGCTCCCACCGACCCGGTCAGTCGCGCGGCGGCCTGCGGCCCCGAGGGTCGGTACGCGGCCACCAGTGCCTGCCGGGCGGCGATCCAGGCCGGCGCGGCGGTCCGCGAATGGGACAACGTGCGCGTTTCCACGGTCAACGGGCGAGATCGGGAACGGATCCCGGACGGCGAGCTGTGCAGCGGCGGGCTGTCCGCGTACCGGGGACTGGACCTGCCCCGCACCGACTGGCCCAGCACCACGCTGACCACCGGCGCGAAGTTCACCTTCCGGTACCGGACCACCATCGAGCACCGGGGCACCTTCCGGCTCTACGTCACCACGCCCGACTACGACCCGAGTAAGAAGCTGACCTGGGCGGATCTGGAGTCGCGCCCGTTCCTGACGCTGACCGACCCGCCGGTGCGGGCCGGGGCGTACCAGTTGGCGGGCCGGCTGCCGGCGGGCCGCAGCGGCCGACACCTGATCTACACGATCTGGCAGAACTCCAACACGCCGGACACCTACTACTCCTGCTCCGACGTGGTGTTCCGCGGCGCCAAGGCCACCGGAGCCACGGCCACCCCCACCCCGGCGAAGGCCGCCGCGACGAAGAGCGCGCCGCGTACCGCCGCGAGTGGGCCGGTCGCCACCGAGACGGCGGTGGCGGCGGCGGCCGACCCGGGCGTGCCGGTGGCGTCGGTGACCAACCTCGGCGGCCGGTGGCCGGTGCTGGCCGGTGCCGCCACCGTGCTGGTCCTGGCGCTGCTGCTGATCGGTGCCGGACGGCGACGCCGCAGCGCCGCAGCACCCGTGGGCCGGCAGTGCGAGGTGCGTAACCACCGGGCCGGGCGGCGCCGGATCTGGTGAACCGACCCGCCCGGGACCCGACGGTGTTCAGCCCAGGTGGCGCTCGATCTCGGCCAACTCGTCGGCAGTGAAGTCGAGGTTGCCCAGCGCGGCGATGTTCGTCTCCAACTGCTCGACGCTGCTCGCGCCGATGATGAGGCTGGTCATCCGCGGGTCACGCAGCGCCCAGGCCAACGCGAGCTGCGCGAGGGACTGGCCGCGCCCCTCGGCGACCGCGCCGAGCCCACGGATGGTGGCCATCTTCTCGTCGCTGAGATCGCTCTCGTTGAGGAAGACGCTGGTGCGAACCCGCGAGTCGGCCGGAATGCCGCCCAGGTAGCGGTCGGTCAGCAGGCCCTGCGCCAACGGGCTGTACGCGATGCAGCCCGCACCGACCTGCTCCAGCGTGTCGAGCAGGCCGTCGGACTCGGTCCAGCGGTTGAGCATCGAGTACGACGGCTGGTTGATCAGCAGCGGCGTACCCAGCTCGCGCAGGATCGCGGCGGCCCGCGTGGTCTGCTCCGAGTTGTAGTTCGAGATGCCGACGTAGAGCGCCTTGCCGGAGCGGACGATGGCGTCGAGCGCCCCCATCGTCTCCTCCAGCGGGGTGTCCGGGTCGAACCGGTGCGAGTAGAAGATGTCGACGTAGTCCAGCCCCATCCGGCCCAGCGACTGGTCCAGCGACGAGATCAGGTTCTTGCGCGAGCCCCACTCGCCGTACGGGCCGGGCCACATCAGGTACCCGGCCTTGCTGGAGATGACCAACTCGTCCCGGTACGGCTTCAGGTCGGTGGCGAGCATCCGGCCGAAGTTTTCCTCCGCCGAACCGGGCGGCGGGCCGTAGTTGTTGGCCAGGTCGAAGTGGGTGACACCCAGGTCGAAGGCGCGGCGGACGATGTCGCGCTGCCGTTCGAACGGGCGGTCCGGACCGAAGTTGTGCCACAGCCCGAGCGAGACGGCAGGCAGTCGCAGGCCGCTGCGTCCGCTGCGCCGGTAGGTCATGGTGTCGTAGCGGTCATCCGCAGCGAGGTAAGTCACGATCATGAGCCTAGCTCCGGCCAGCCCTGGCGTGGATCGGGCGTGGAAACCGGGACATCGGGGTAGTTTCGACGCCATGCGTTTCATTGCGCTCGACACCCCCAAACCGCTGTCCAAGATCGGGTTGGGCACCTGGCAGTTCGGCTCCCGGGAGTGGGGGTACGGCCCGGACTTCGAGCGGCAGGCGGCGCAGATCGTCCGGCGGGCCGTCGAGCTGGGTGTGACGGTCTTCGACACCGCTGAGATCTACGGCTTCGGGCGCAGCGAACGCATCCTCGGCGCGGCCCTCGGCGACGACCGGCCGAAGGTCGTGATCGCCAGCAAGATCCTGCCGGTGCTGCCGGTGGCCGCTGTGGTGCAGCAGCGGGCGGTCGCCTCGGCGGCCCGGCTCGGCGTCACCAGCATCGACCTGTACCAGGTGCACCAGCACAACCCGCTGGTCGCCGACCACAACACGATGCGCGGCATGCGGACCCTTCAGGACGTCGGGCTGATCGGCGACGTCGGCGTGAGCAACTACGGGCTGCGCCGCTGGCAGATCGCCGAAGCCGCGCTCGGCCGGCGGGTGCTCAGCAACCAGGTCCGCTACAGCATGCTGGACCGCGCCCCCGAGCAGGACCTGCTGCCGTACGCGCGGCAGGCCGGCCGGGTGGTCATCGCGTACAGCCCACTGGCACAGGGCTTCCTCTCCGGCCGCTACGACGCCAGGAACCCGCCGACCGGTGCGGTCCGGCGTGCCAACCCGTACTTCCTGCCGGAAAACCTTGAGCGCGGCGCAGCCCTGATCGACACGCTGCGTCAGGTCGCCGACGCCCACGACGCCACCCCCAGCCAGATCGCGCTGGCCCACCTGCTGCGCCACCCGAACGTGCTCGCCATCCCCGGGGCGTCCGGGGTCGAGCAGATGGAACGCAACGCCGCCGCCGCCGACATCGACCTCGCCGACGACGAGTACACGGCCCTGGCTGAGGCGGCGAAACGCTTCCGCCCGATCACCGGGCTCGCCGCGATGCCGGCGATGCTGCGTGCCCGGTTCGGCAACCCAACCGGAAAGTGAGCACAGTGGACGACATCACCGCACTGATCCTGGACGACCACGCCGCCTTCCGGCGTGGCTTCGCCCGCCTCGACGACGCCCGCGACGAGCAGGAGATGCTCGCCATCTGGGACGCTCTCGCCCTGCACCTGGACATCCACGCCGAGGCGGAAGAGGCGATCCTCTACCCGCACCTGGTCAAGCACGGCGACGACGGCGAGGACGAGACCGCCGACGCGATCGGCGACCACAACAAGATCCGCGACGCCATCGCCGAGGCGAAACTGCACCCGGTCGGCTCGGACCAGTGGTGGGAGGCGGTCGGCAACGCCCGCCGGGAGAACAGCGAACACCTGGCCGAGGAAGAGGACGAGGCGCTGCCCGACTTCCGCCGGCACGCCGGCACCGAACTCCGCGCCGAGCTGGGCCAACGCTGGCTGACCTTCTACGGCGAGCACAAGAATGGCCGCAACCTGCCGTTCCGCGACAAGGACCCGCAGCAGTACGTCGCCGACCACCGCTGACATCTCCCCGACGCGGGGGAGTCGGCGGGACCCGTCCGGGCAGCAGAATGACGAGGTGACCCTCCGAGCGGCGCTGGCCCCGCTGGTCGCCGGCACCACCTGGCGACGCGGCGTGTTCCTGCTGCTCGGCGGCGTGCTGGCACTGCCGTACGGGCTGCTCGCGGTGACCTTCGCCCAACTGCTCGCCGACTCGGCGATCCCCCGTCCAATGGTCTACGTCCTGCTGGTCATCGCCGCACTGATCGCCGTCGTCCCGTTGCTGCTGGACGGCAGCCGGGCCTTGGAGATCGCCGCCGTCCGGGCCCTGCTCGGCGTCGACCTGCCCGACCCCGCGCCCGGGCACCACGGCGACCGGGAGACCCGGCTGCGCAGCGCGCTCTGGATCGCCACCCACCTCATCGTCGGCGCGCTGGTGATGATCGGGTTGTTCAGCGCCCTGCCGATGGCACTGGCGTTCATCGCCCAACAGTTCGGCATCGGCACCGAGGTGATCAGCCAGGAACAGTTCGGGCCACTGGACGGACAGGACAGCGGCTGGCTGACAGTGACCGGGGTGCTCCTGCTGGTCGTCCTCGGCTACGCCGTCGCCGGTCTCGGCGCGCTCGCCGGATCCATGGCGCCGGTGCTGCTCGGCCCGGCCCAGGCGGAGCGGATCGCCGCCCTCGAAGCACGGGCCGCCCAGCTCGCCGAACGCAACCGGCTGGCCCGGGAGCTGCACGACTCCGTCGGCCACGCGCTGACAGTGGCCACCCTCCAGGCCGGGGCCGCCCGCGAGGTCCTCGACACCGACCCCGAGTTCGTCCGGCGGGCGCTCACCGCCATCGAGGACGTCGGACGGACCGCGATGGACGACCTCGACCACGTGCTCGGGCTGCTCCGGGAGAACGGACGCGACCGGCCCGTGGTGGCGCCGCAGCGTACCCTCGCCGACCTGGACCGGCTGGTCACCGACGCA
Source organism: Micromonospora sp. NPDC005205 (assembly GCF_040608275.1). Lineage (NCBI taxonomy): Bacteria > Bacillati > Actinomycetota > Actinomycetes > Micromonosporales > Micromonosporaceae > Micromonospora > Micromonospora sp. NPDC005205. The sequence goes on along the minus strand of NZ_JBEXHV010000002.1, from coordinate 410,235 downwards.
CGCGCGGCCGGCCTGGCCGTGCACGCGCAACGCGCCGGCGACCCGGCCCGGGTGCCCGCTGTGGTCTCCCGGGAGGGCTACCGGATCGTCCAGGAAGGACTGACCAACGCCGCCCGGCACGGCCGCGGGCCGGTGACGGTACGCCTGGACCTGCGCGGCGACGCGCTGGAGCTGGAGCTGACCAACGCGGTGCGCCACCCCGACCAGGGCCGGCCGGGGCGGGGCGGTCGAGGCCTGGACGGCATGCGGGAGCGGGTGCTGCTGCTCGGCGGCCGGCTGACCGTGGGCCCGGACGGCGACCAATGGCTGATCCGGGCCCGCCTGCCGTACGAGGAGACGACATGACCACCGGAGTGCTGATCGTCGACGACGACGAGCTGATCCGGGTGGGGCTGCGGGCCATCATCGACGCCCAACCCGACCTGCGCGTGCTCGCCGAAGCCGCCGACGGGGCCGAGGTGCCGCCGCTGGTCGCCCGGCACCGGCCCGACGTGGTGCTGATGGACGTACGGATGCCCGGCATCGACGGCATCCAGGCCACCCGGCACCTGATGGCCACCTCCGCCGACCCGCCCCGGGTCCTGGTGGTCACCACCTTCGCCAACGACGAGTACGTCTACGAGGCGCTACGCGCCGGCGCCTCGGGGTTCCTGCTCAAACGGGCCCGGCCCGCCGAGGTGGTCGAGGCGGTCCGGGTGGTCGCGGCCGGCGAGTCGCTGCTCTTCCCGGCCGCGATCCGCCAACTGGTCGGGGCGTACGGGCCGGCGGGCGGCGACCGGTTGAGCACCGCCCGGCTCACCGAACGGGAGGCCGAGGTGCTGCGGTTGATGACCACCGGCCGGTCCAACCCGGAGATCGCCGCGCACCTTGTGGTCGGGGTGGAGACGGTCAAGACGCACGTCGGCAACGTGCTGGCCAAGCTGGGGGTCCGCGACCGCACGCAGGCGGTCATCGCCGCCTACGAGTCCGGCTTCGTCACCCCGTCCGGCTGATCGGTCCCTCCACCGGGGGAGGGGGTTCACCGCCGGCCGGGAGGGAATCCGGCGGCTGCCAGTCGAGGCTGAGAGCATGACGACGATCACTGCCTCTCTGCCCCGTACCGACTCCCGCTGGCCGGATCGGCTGGCCCCACTGGCCGCCGGTTGGCTCGGCCTGTGGGGCGTGCTCGCCCTGCTCGGCACGCTCACCGGCGCCGGCTACCCGTTCGGCCCGAACGACCCCCACGGCGGCGACGTGAGCCTGCTCCGCCTGGTGCCGGTGGAGGTGGCCACCCCGCTCTTCGCCGGTGTGCTGCTCACCGCCGCGGTGGCCGCCCTGGCCATGAGCCGCCTGGCGGCGCGATCACCCGGCCCGCTGCGGGCGCTGCTCGCCGGCTACGGCTGGGCGGTCGCGTTCGTCCTTGTCCTGGTCGTGCCGGACGTCCGAGTGCTGATCGTCCTCGGCTACCTGCCGATACTCATCGTCGGGGCGCCGTTCGGCTGGCCGCCGATCGACTACTCCGATGTCTTCAACTGGGCGCTGTTCGCCCGGTTCGCGGCGCTGGCCGGCGGGCTGCTGCTGGTCGGGGCGGTACTCGCCTGGCAGCGCCGTACCGCCGGGGCCTGCGTCGGCTGCGGCCGCGCCGACACCGGCAAGGGGTGGACCACCCCGGCCGCCGCCATCCGCTGGGGCCGGTGGGCCGCCGGCATCGCCGCGTTGATCCCCCTGACGTACGCGGTGACCCGGTTCGCCTGGGCGGCCGGCATCCCGCTCGGCATCTCCCGCGATTTCCTGACCGAGATGCAGGACACCGGGCTGGTCTGGGCCGGGCTCGGGCTGGGCGCTTTCGCCAGCGTCGGCGCGATCCTCACCCTGGGACTGGTGCAGCGCTGGGGCGAGCGTTTCCCGCGCTGGATGCTCGGCCTGGCCGGCCGTCGGGTGCCGGTGAAGCTGGCCGTGGTGCCGGCCACCCTGGTCGCCATCTCCGTGACCGCGGCCTCGCTGGGGCTGCTCAGCAATCCCGAGTTCTGGCGGCTGACCGGCGGGTTCAGCATGACCGGGGCGCCGATGCTGCTCTGGCCGCTGTGGGGCGTGGCCCTCGGCGTCGCCACGTACGCCTACCACCTGCGCCGTCGCGGTGCCTGCCGGCGTTGCGACAGGGGCTGAGGGTGGGAGCGGGGGCCCCTGATGCCCGGGGCGCCCCCGCGAATGTGAGCTAGCGTGGGTCGGGTGACTGCGCCTACCCCGGTAATCCCGGTTCCACCGGCCGACCTGCCCGGCACGCTCGGCGCGCTACGGGCGGCCGGTCACCAGTACCGCACCGTCAAGCAGGAACTCCGCGACAATCTCCTCGCCCGGATGCGCTCCGGCGAGACCCGTTTCCCCGGCATCGTCGGCTACGACGACACAGTGCTGCCCGAGGTCGAGCGGGCCCTGCTCGCCGGGCACGACATGGTGCTGCTCGGCGAGCGCGGCCAGGGCAAGACCCGGCTGATCCGCTCACTGGGCGCGTTGCTCGACGAGTGGACCCCCGTTCTGCCCGGCTCGGTGCTCAACGAGCACCCGATGCACCCGCTCACCCCGGCGTCGGTCGCCCAGGTCGCCGAGGCCGGTGACGACCTGCCGATCGGCTGGCTGCACCGCTCGATGCGGTACGGCGAGAAGTTGGCCACCCCGGACACCAGCGTCGGGGACCTGATCGGCGACGTCGACCCGATCCGCATCGCCCAGGGTCGTACCCTCGGCGACCCGGAGACCATCCACTTCGGGTTGGTGCCGCGCACCAACCGGGGCATCTTCGCCGTCAACGAGCTGCCCGACCTGGCCGAGCGGATCCAGGTGGCCCTGCTCAACGTGCTGGAGGAGCGCGACATCCAGGTACGCGGCTACCAGCTGCGCCTGCCGCTGGACCTGCTCCTGGTGGCGAGCGCCAACCCGGAGGACTACACCAACCGGGGCCGGATCATCACTCCCCTCAAGGACCGTTTCGGCGCGGAGATCCGCACCCACTACCCGGTCGAGCTGGAGCTGGAGCTGGCGCTGATCCGCCAGGAGGCCGACCTGTTCGCCGAGGTGCCCGAACACGTGCTGGAGGTGCTGGCCCGCTTCGCCCGCGCCGTCCGGGAGTCGCCGTCGGTGGACCCGCGCTCCGGTGTCTCCGCCCGCTTCGCCATCGCCGCCGCCGAGACGGTCGCCGGTGCCGCGTTGCGTCGCGCCGGTCTGCTCGCCGCCTCCGACACCCCGGATGGACGCCCCGAGGCCGCCGTCGCCCGCGTCGGTGACGCGGTGTCGGTGACGAGCACGCTGCGCGGCAAGGTCGAGTTCGAGAGCGGCGAGGAGGGCCGGGAGACCGAGATCCTCGCGCACCTGCTGCGTACGGCGACCGCCGAGACGTTCCGGGCCCGCCTGGCCGGGCTGGACCTGTCCGGGTTCACCGCCCTGGTCGAGGACGGCGCCGCGATCGAGACCGGCGAGTTGGTCAGCGCCGCCGAGCTGCTGCGCCAGGTCGGCACCGTACCCGGGCTGGCGAAGGTCATGGACCGGCTCGACCTGGGCGACGCGCCCACCTCGGAGGAGGCCGCTGCCGCCGTCGAGTTCGTGCTGGAGGGGCTGCACCTGACCCGCCGGCTCGGCAAGGACGTCACCGACTCGGGGCGCACCGTCTACGGCGGCCGGGGCTGACAGTGGCCGGCAACCGGTTCCGTTACGGGCAGTGGAACGGCGGGCCCGACCCGCTCGCACCCCCGTACGACGTGCGCGAGGCGGTGGACGCGGTCGGTGCCGAGGTGCTGGCCGGCGGCAGCCTGCGGGAGGCGCTGCGTGACCTGCTGCGCCGTGGCCCGCAGGGACGGGGTGGCCTGGACGACCTGGCCGCCCGGGCTCGGCGGCTACGCCGGGAGGCGTTGCGCAGGGGCGACCTGGACGGGGCGGTGACCCGGGCCCAGGCCCTGCTCGACCAGGCCCTCGCCGCCGAGCGGGACGAGCTGCGGGGTCGCGACGACGACGCCGCGCGGTTCGCCGAGGCGGTGCTGGACAATCTGCCGCGCTCGACGGCGCGGGCGGTGGAGGAGCTGTCCGGCTACCGGTGGGCCAGCGACGATGCCCGCCGCGCGTACCAGCAGATCCTCGACCAACTCCGCGACGACGTGCTCGGCCAGCGCTTCGCCGGGATGCGCGACGCGGTGCGCGCCTCCGCCGACCCGGCCGCCCAGCAGCGGCTCGCCGAGATGATGGGCGATCTGAACGACCTGCTGGCCCGGCACGGTCGCGCGGAGGACACCACCGACGCGTTCGCCGAGTTCATGCGCCGACATGGCGACTTCTTCCCGGAGAAGCCGGAGAACGTCGACGAGTTGATCGATGTGCTGGCCCGCCGGGCGGCGGCCGGTGAGCGGCTGATGAACTCGCTCTCCGAGCGGCAGCGCGCCGAGCTGGCTGGCCTCATGCAGCAGTCGCTCGGCGACCGCCTCGCGGGGGAGTTGTCCGCGCTCGACGCGAACCTGCGCGCGCTGCGACCCGATCTGCGCTGGGGGCGCGGCGAGCGGGTCCGTGGCGACCAGCCGCTGGACTACGCCGACGCGGCCGGCGCGTTGGGTGAGATCGGCGACCTGGACGACCTGCTGGACCAGCTCGACCAGGAGCACCCGGGGGCGACCCTCGACGACGTGGACGTCGACGCGGTGGCGCGCACACTGGGCCGGGACGCGGCCGATGACGTTCGCCGTCTGCGTGACCTGGAGCGGGAGTTGCGCCGCCAGGGGTGGGTCAGCCGGGACGCGGAGGGGCTCACGCTGAGCCCGAAGGCGCTGCGCCGGCTCGGCGGGACCGCGCTGCGGCAGGTCTTCGCGGAGCTTACCGCCGGGCCGCGTGGCCAGCACGACCTGCGCTCGGCCGGTGCGGCGGGCGAGGTCAGCGGCGCGTCCAGGCCCTGGCAGTACGGCGACGAGCAACCGTTGGACGTGGTCCGCACGTTGACCCGGGCGGTCAGTCGGGCCGGGCCGACGGTCCCGGTGCAGCTCGCGGTGGACGACTTCGAGGTGGTGGAGACCGAGAGGCGCGCCTCGGCCGCTGTGGTGCTCTGCGTCGACCTGTCGTACTCGATGATCTCGCAGGGTCGTTGGGGGCCGATGAAGCAGACGGCGCTGGCGTTGGCGCACCTGATGGAGACGCGCTTCCCACAGGACGCTTTGCAGATCGTGGGCTTCGGCCGGGAGGCGATGACGCTCACCCAGCAGGAGTTGGCGGCCGTGGAGCCGGACATGGAGCAGGGCACCAACCTCCAGCACGCGCTGCGGTTGGCGGGCCGGCACCTGCGCCGGCACCCGGACGCCGAGCCGATCGTGCTGGTGGTCACCGACGGCGAGCCGACCGCGCACCTGGATCCGGACGACGGGGAGGCGCTGTTCCACTGGCCGCCGCTGCCGGAGACGATCGAGGCGACGGTCCGCGAGGTGGACCGGCTGAGCCGTTACGGTGCCACGCTCAACCTGTTCATGCTCGGTGACGACCCGGGCCTGCGACGCTTCGTCGACGCGGTGGCCCGCCGCAGCCGGGGTCGCATGTTCACGCCGGACACCGACGACCTGGGCGAGTACGTGGTCAGCGACTACCTCCGCTCCCGCCAATCCCGCCGCTAACTCCCGCCGCGGCGGGTTGACTGGGGGGATGGAGAGCGGGGGATTGCGGCGGGCTTACGGTGCCCTGTTCGCGGAGGTCGACGCTGGAGGGTTCGGTCCGGCTCCGGAGGGGCAGCTCAGTGCCGAGCAGATCGTCGCGCATCTGGTCGCCAACGACGAGCTGATGATCCACGCCACCGAGGCGTTGCTGGCCGGGTCGCCGTTCGCCTACTACGAGTTGGAGGAGGACGTACACCGTCCGCAGCTCGACGCGCTCGCCGCCGAGCAGGGTGGCCTGCGTGGCCTGACCGCGCTGCTGCACGGCACCAGCGACAGGCTGTGCGGGCTGGTCGACCAGCTCGGCCTGGCAGCGGAGACGCCGGTCGAGACGCACCTCCGCGAGGGCTTCGACCTCGTCGTCGACGAGCCACTGCCCTGGTCCCGCACCCTGGACCTGCACACCCGGGTGCACCTGCCGAAGCACCAGTCCCAACTGCACCTGCTCCGGTCCTGAACGGCGGCGGTACGGGCGGCGGCTGATCAGTGCGACCCGGCACGGGTGCCGTGGTCCGTTGAGCGTGATGTCTGTGGGTCATCTTGATGACCCACAGACATCACGCCCGCCCAGCCCTACCCGTTCCCTGCCCCCGGCTCCACGCGATCTTGCACTTTCTGTCCCAGCAATTAGGGCAAACCGTGCATACGGGCGACCGGAAGTGCAAGATCGCGGGGGCGCAGCGCGGGGTGCGGGGGCGCGGTGCGGTGCGGTGCGGTCAGGTTTTGATCAGTTCGGGGCGGGGGTGGAAGGTGCGGCGGTAGGTGGACGGGGCCACGCCGATGCGTTGGTGCAGTTGCTGGCGTAGGGCGGCGGTGGTGCCGAAACCGCAGCGGTGGGCGATCTGGTCGACGGTGAGGTCGGTCGTCTCCAGCAGCAGTCTCGCGTGGTCGGTGCGCTGGTGCAGCAGCCACTGCGCCGGGCTGAGGCCGGTCTCCGAACGGAAGCGTCGGGTGAAGGTGCGCACGCTCATCCGCGCCTGCTCGGCCAGGTCGCGCAGCGCGATCGGTTCGTGCAACCGCTGCCGCGCCCACTCCCGGGCTCCCGCCGTGCTGGTGTCGGTCGCCTTCGGCACCGGCTGCTCGATGTACTGCGCCTGACCGCCGTCGCGCCACGGCGGCATCACGCAGCGGCGGGCCGCCCGGTTGGCCACCTCGCTGCCGTGGTCGAGGCGGATGACGTGCAGGCAGAGGTCGATGCCGGCGGCGACTCCGGCCGAGGTGAGCACCCGGTCGTCGCCGATGAAGAGCACGCCCGGGTCGAGGTCCACCCGGTCGTGCAGGCGGCGGAACTGCTCGGCGTACGCCCAGTGGGTGGTCGCCCGCCGCCCGTCGAGGAGCCCGGCGGCGGCGAGCACGAACGCTCCGGTGCAGATCGACATGATCCGGGCACCCCGCTCGTACGCCGCGCGCAGCGCCTCGGTCACGTCCGGCTCGACGATGCCCGAGGACAGGACGGTGCCGTCGTGGATGCCGGGGACGATCACCGTGTCGGCGGTGTCGAGCAACTCCAGCCCGTGGTCGGGTAGCACCTGGAAGCCCGCGGTGCTACGGACCGGCTGCCCGCCGGGAGTGCACACCAGGACGTCGTAGTAGTGCGTCTCGTCGGTGGCGCGGGCGGTGCTGAAGACCTGGGCCGGGGTGCCGAGGTCCAGGCCGACCACGTGGTCGAGGGCGAGTACGGCGATGTTGTGCGGGCGTACGGACATGGCCCGATTATTGCGCACGATGGCTTTCCGGCCACTCGTCGCCGTCGACGGCCCCGCTCAGACTTGTCGCGTGACCAAGAACCGCCGTCTGCATCCCGCCTGGTTGGTCGCCGCCGTTGCCTTCGTGGCGCTGGTCGGCGCGGCCGGCTTCCGTGCCACCCCGTCGGTGCTGCTGCACCCGCTGCACGAGGAGTTCGGCTGGCCGCTGGCCACGATCTCCGCGGCCGTCTCGGTCAACCTGCTGCTCTACGGGCTCACCGCGCCGTTCGCGGCCGCCCTGATGGACCGGTTCGGCATCCGCCGGGTGGTCTCGGTGGCGTTGCTGCTGGTCGCCGCGGGCAGCGGTCTGACGGTCTTCATGACCGCCAGTTGGCAGCTCCTGCTCTGCTGGGGTGTGCTGGTGGGGCTGGGCACCGGCTCGATGGCGCTGGCGTTCGTGGCCACCGTCACCGGCCGTTGGTTCGTGCACCGGCGGGGCCTGGTCACCGGAGTGCTGACCGCCGGCGGGGCGGCCGGGCAACTGGTGTTCCTGCCACTGATCGCCATCCTGGTACGCGATCACGGCTGGCGTACCGCCGCACTCGTGGTGGCCGCGGCGGCGCTGGCGGTCGTACCCCTGGTGGTGTGGCTGCTGCGCGAGCACCCGGCGGATCTCGGCCTGCCCGCCTACGGGGCGACCGCTGTCGTCGCGGCGCCGCCGGCGACCGGCGGCGCGGCGGCCCGGGCGATCGGCGCGCTGGCCACCGCGGCCCGGACCCGACCGTTCTGGCTGCTGGCCGGAGGCTTCGCGATCTGCGGGGCGACCACGAACGGCCTGGTCGGTACCCACTTCGTGCCGGCCGCGCACGACCACGGCATGTCCCAGACCACGGCGGCCGGGTTGCTCGCCCTGGTGGGGCTCTTCGACATTGTCGGCACCATCGCCTCCGGCTGGCTCACCGACCGGGTGGACAGCCGGCTGCTGCTCGGCTTGTACTACGCGCTGCGCGGGTTGTCCCTGCTGGTGCTGCCGAGCCTCTTCTCCGGCACCGCCGAGCCGAGCATGCTGGTGTTCATCGTCTTCTACGGCCTGGACTGGGTGGCCACGGTGCCGCCGACGGTGGCGCTGTGCCGGGAGTATTTCGGTGGCGCCGGAGCTGTGGTGTTCGGCTGGGTGTTCGCCGCGCACCAACTGGGCGCGGCGGTCGCCGCCACCGGCGCGGGGCTGGTCCGGGACCGGCTGGGCGACTACGCGATGGCCTGGTACGTGGCGGGTGCGCTGTCGATCGGCGCCGCCGGGCTGTCGTTGCTGCTGCGCCGCCGACCGGGCCGAGCGGTGCCGGAGGCCGTGCTGGTCGCCGCGACCGCGCCCAGGGCGTGGAGGTTCCGGGGTTGAACCGCGCTGAACCTGACGGCCGCACGGGACGTGCGACGCGTCGGCCGGTCAGCTCACTGTCCACTGCTGGGCCGGCCGGCCGTCGCACTGTCGCTGCCGGATGTCATCGCCCGCCTCGACGGCGTCGTCGTCGGCCTGGGCGCACCTGTTGCTGTGCGCGGCGATGAGCAGGACCGCGCTGGTGTCGGTCCCGCCGAACCGCCACTGCTGGTTGGCCCCACCGTGGCAGGGGAACTGCAGCAACCGCGCGCCGTCGTCCTGACTGCCACCCTCGACGTCGAGGCACTGCCCGTACGCGGCGTTCGTCAACGACAGCACGCCCGCGCCGGCCGGGCTGACCACCCACTGCTGCTCCGGGGCGCCGGTGCACACGGCCAACTCGGCCCCGGCCTCCTTGCCGGCACCGTCGAGCCCCAGGCAGAGGCCCGAGGTGGCGCGCAGCACCCGGGGCCCGGTGGGCGGGGCGGCCGGCGTGCTGGCTGACGGGGTCGGCGACGGCTCGGCCGGTGCGGTCGGGCTCGGCTCGCCGGTCGGCGCGCTGGGCTGCGCCGCGCTGGACGGTGAACCGACCGACGCCGGCACCGACGGCTCGCCGTCACCGTCGAGCAGCCCGGTGGCGAAGACGACCCCCAGGAGTACGCCGACGGCCCCGACCGCCACCGCGACCCGCAGCATCGGATCGGCCAGCGGGCCGGAGCGCGGTGCCCGGTGCCCGCCGTAGACGGTGCCGGCGGGATCGGGGCGTTCCTCGGGCGCTGACATACGCGCCATCCTCACCCACGACGTCGCGCCGGAGCCAGCCCGGCGGTGCGGGGGTCGGCGAGGCTCAGCGGGTGGGCTGCTCGTCGGTGACGTCGGCCACCGTGGCGTCGAGGGCGGCGATCGCGGCGTCGGCGTCGATCGCGATGGCGAGACCCCGCTCGCCGGCGCCAAGGGTGATCTCCCGGCCGCGCAGCCGCTCGTCGGCGACCACCGGCCAGGCGGTGCTCGCGCCGAACGGGGTGATGGTGCCGCGTTCGTAGCCGGTGGCGGCCAGTGCGCCCGCCGCGTCCGGCATGGAGAGCCGGTGCACCCCGAGCAGGGCGCGCAGCTTGGGCCAGGAGATGACCCGGTCGCCGGGGGTGAGCACGAACAGGTGATCGTCTTCGCCGCGCCGGACCACGATTGTCTTGACCACGTCGGGGACGGTTACGCCCCGGGCGGCGGCGGCCTCCGCGAGGCTGCCGACGGCACCGTGGCTGACCAGCCGATACGGCAGTTGGGCGGCGTCCAGGGCGGTGATCGCTGGCGATGGCATGCCCGCCACGGTAGCCGTCGGGCCTGCCAGCGGACGGGAAACTGCCACCGCCGACATCCCACGGTTTCCAAAAGGCGAGCGTAAGGTGATCACATGCGCGCTGAGCGTGTGGATCACCCAATTGACCATGATCAAGCGGTGGACACGCTGCGGCGGTCGTACGCCGCGGTGCCCACTGGCGAGCCTGTCCGGCTGGCCAAACGCACCTCCAACCTGTTCCGCCCCCGGTCCGCTCCCCGGACTCCGGGGCTCGACGTGAGTGGCCTGAACGGCGTGCTGTCGGTCGACCCGGCCGGCCGCACCGCCGACGTGCAGGGCATGTGCACCTACGAGGACCTGGTCGACGCGACGCTGCCGCACGGCCTGATGCCGCTCGTGGTGCCGCAGTTGCGCACCATCACGCTGGGCGGCGCGGTGACCGGCCTCGGGATCGAGTCGACCTCGTTCCGCAACGGACTGCCGCACGAGTCCGTCCAGGAGTTGGACGTGCTCACCGGCTCCGGCGAGATCATCACCGCCCGACCCGACGGCGAGCACGCCGACCTGTTCGCCGCGTTCCCCAACTCGCTGGGCAGCCTCGGGTACGCCACCCGGCTGCGCATCGAGCTGCAACCGGTCGGCCGGTACGTGGCGTTGCGCAACGTCCGGTTCACCCAACTGGAGGCGCTGACCGACGCGATCGCGGAGGTGACCGCCACCCGGTCCTGGGCCGGCGAACCGGTGGACGCGATGGACGGGGTGATGTTCAGCCCCGGCGAGGCGTACCTGGTCTTCGCCACGTTCACCGACGGGGCCGACCCGCCCAGCGACTACACCGGTCAGTCGATCTACTACCGGTCGCTGCGCCAGCGCACCCGCGACGTGCTCACCGCGTACGACTATCTGTGGCGCTGGGACACCGACTGGTTCTGGTGCTCGTCGGCGTTCGGCGCGCAGCACCCGGTCGTGCGCAGGCTCTGGCCGGCGCGTTACCGGCGCAGCGACTTCTACCACCGACTGGTCCGGTTGGAGCACCGCCACCAGGTGGCGGCCCGGATCGACCGGCTGCGCGGGCAACCGGCCCGGGAGCGGGTCGTGCAGGACGTGGAGATCCCGCTGGACCGTACGGCCGACTTCCTGCGCTGGTTCGCAGGCAGGGTGGGAATGAACCCGGTGTGGCTGTGTCCGTTGCGACTGCGTGAGCCGGCGGGGCCCGGTTCGGCGCGGTCCTGGCCGCTGTATCCGCTGCGGCCCGGGCAGGACTACGTCAACATCGGGTTCTGGGGGAGCGTGCCGATCGCGCCGGGCGCCGCCGACGGCGACGTCAACCGCACGATCGAACGCAGGGTGTCGGAGTCGGGCGGGCACAAGTCGCTCTACTCCGATGCGTACTACGACCGGGACGCCTTCGATCGCCTCTACGGCGGCGACACGTGGCGCGCGGTGAAAGACCGCTACGACCCGGACCACCGGCTGACGGGACTGTACGAAAAGGCGGTAGCACGAGCATGAGCCTGACCGACAGAGATCAGGGGGCGGCGAGCGTTCCCGCCACCCCGCCGGCGGGGGGCCGGCAGACGGGTCCGACCGTCGCGGATGTCATCCGCGCGGTCACCACGGGGCCGTTGCCGGTGCGGATCACCGGGTACGACGGCAGCGCCGTCGGCCCGTCCGACGCCGGCATCACCCTGGCGATCCATTCCGAGCGTGGGCTTTCGTACCTGCTCACGGCGCCCGGCGACCTGGGCATGGCCCGTGCGTACGTCAGTGGTGACCTGGCGTTGCAGGGCGTGCACCCGGGTGACCCGTACGAGGCGTTGCGGGTGCTCAAGGACGAGCTGCGGTTACGCCCACCGTCGCTGGCCGAGGGGTTGGCGCTGGTCCGTGGGCTGGGCTGGGAGCGGCTGATGCCGCCGCCGGCACCGCCGCAGGAGGCGCAGCCCCGCTGGAAGCGGGTGATGAACGGGATGCGGCACTCGCGGGTGCGGGACAGCACAGCCATCTCGCACCACTACGACGTGTCGAACGCCTTCTACGAGAAGGTGCTGGGTCCGTCGATGACGTACACCTGCGCGGTGTTCCGGTCCCCGGATGACACGCTGGAGCAGGCCCAGGCGGCGAAGTACGACCTGGTCGCGGGCAAGCTGGCGCTGAAGAAGGGGATGCGGCTGCTGGATGTCGGGTGCGGCTGGGGTGGCATGGTGCGTCATGCGGCCCGCGAGTACGGCGTCAAGGCGCTCGGGGTGACCCTGTCGAAGGCGCAGGCGCAGTGGGCGCAGGCCGCGATCGAGCGGGAGGGGTTGACCGAGTTGGCGGAGGTGCGATACCTCGACTACCGGGACGCGCCGGCCGAGCAGTTCGACGCCATCTCCTCCATCGGGTTGACCGAGCACATCGGGGTGCGCAACTACCCGGCCTACTTCGGGTCGCTGCGCAGTCGGCTGCGGCAGGGCGGGCGACTGCTCAACCACTGCATCACCCGCGCTGACAACCGGGCGCCGCACCGCTCGGGCGCGTTCATCGACCGGTACGTCTTCCCGGACGGTGAGCTGGCCGGTCCGGGCCGGTTGATCAGTGAGGTGCACGATGCCGGGTTCGAGGTGCACCACGAGGAGAACCTGCGCCAGCACTACGCGCTGACGCTGGCCGCCTGGTGTCGCAACCTGGTCGAGCACTGGGACTTCTGCGTCTCGGAGGTGGGCGCGGGCACCGCCCGGGTGTGGGGGCTCTACATGGCCGGGTCGCGGATGGCGTTCGAGCGCAACGGCATTCAGCTGCACCAGGTGTTGGCCACCCACAACGGCCCGAACGGCGTGAGCGGCTACCCGCTGCGACCGGACTGGTTGCCCTGATCACCTGCTGACCGTCGCCTGAAGCCGCGTCGAAAGAAGTCGGCGCGGCTTCTCGCGAAGCGATTGACAAAGAAGTTTTGTACGTACAAACTGATTTTGCCATGAGAGACGTCCTGTACCTGGAGCAGATCGAGCAGGCCGAAGTCCTGCTCAAGCCGCATCGCGTCGAGGTGCTGCGGCAACTGGCCGAGCCGCGCACCTGCACCGAGGTCGCGGCCCGACTCGACCAGACGCCACAGCGCGTCTACTACCACGTCAAGCAGCTCGTCGCGGCTGGCCTCGTCGAGCTGGTCAACGAACGCAAGGTCCGCGGCATCACCGAAGGCATCTACCAGGCCGCCGCCCGCTCCTACTGGCTCTCCCCGCGACTCGTCGGCCGGATCGGCCTGCGACGGGCCCGCGACGAACTGAGCCTGGGCTACCTGCTCGACCTGATGGAGGAGGTCCAGGCCGACATCGCCGGCCTGGACCGGGCGGCACCAGAGCTGCCCTCGATCGGGGTCTCCGGCGAGATCCGGGTGCCGGCCGAGCAGCGTCAGCAGTTCCTGCACGACCTGCAGACCGCGCTTCAAGACCTGTTCACCCGCTACGGCGGCAGCGAAGGAGATGCCTTCAAGCTGGCCGTCGCCTGCTATCCGAAAGGGAACGACAATGAGTGAGCCGATGAAGGTCAAGGCCCGTCTCTCCGCGCCCGTCGGGCGCGTCCGCCAGGCCCTGACCGACCCGGCCGAGCTGCGTCTCTGGCTGGCCGAGCACGCCGAGGTCGAGCTGCCCCGGCGGTACGAGTTCTGGGGCCGCTACACGCCCGAGGGCGACGCCCCGCACCAGCGGCTGCTGCACGCCGACGACGACACGCTGCGCTTCGGCTGGCTGCTCGACGGCGTGGAGACCACCACCGAGTTCCAGTTGACCGCCGAGGGCGCCGACAGCACGGTGCTCACGCTGATCCAGAGCCACTTCGACTTCGCCGAGGCGATGAGCGGCTCCACCATCCGGGGCGTGCTCCAGACGTACTGGGCGCTGTCCATCGCCAACCTGGCCGCCCACCTGGAGGGCAAGCCACTGCTGCCCCGCACCGACTTCACCTCCGCCGACCTGCGGGGCGAGCTGGTCATCGCCGCCCCCGCCGACAAGGTGTGGGAGTCGCTGACCGACTCCGAGCAGGCCAGCGCCTGGTTCGGCTACCCGATCGGCATCGAGCCCTGGGTCGGCGGCCGGTACGCCATGGGCGGCTTCGAGACCGGTTACGCGGCCAAGGTCGTCGACCTGGAGCCCGGCCGCCGGATGTCCGTCGACTGGGGTCCGACCGGCGTGACGAGCTGGGAGCTGGCCGAGTCCGGTGGCCGGACCACGCTGACCTTCGTGCAGAGCGGCTTCGACGAGGCCAACCCGCCGTACGGGGCCTGGAGCGGGTCGGTTGCCGGGCTGTTCGAGCTGCGCCGCTTCCACGAGATGCGGAACTGGCAGTCGATCTGGCTCTCCGAGGAGATCCCCGGCCTGGAGCCCGCGCCGGCAGGCTGACAGCCGCACGGTGGTCGCGTCACCGTGATCGTCATGCGTTGATCGCCTGCCTTGATCGTGCTCGATCAGGGATGTAGTGGCCTCGTTCGCCCCGGAGGCCACTACATCCAGGATCGAGCACGATCTTGTACGTCCGTCGCCCGGCTTTCCCTGATCTGCTGCCGGGATCTGGTGACTTTTCGCGGTTGGGTGGGTACTGGCTGGCGATGTTCTTCATCTTTGGTCTGCGTACCAAGGTCGACCGGTCCGGTGTCGTGCAGCAGGTCTGCCGCCACTGCGGCAACCAGGCCGCGCAGGTGATCACCCGCCGCTCGACGAAATTCACAGTCTTCTTCATTCCCCTCATCCCGATCCGCACCCGGTACGCGCAGCAGTGCACGTTCTGCGGGGCGGAGTACGAGGTTGCCAGGTCCGACGCCGAGCGCCTCCCGGTCGGCTGATCCGACGATGGAACGCTTCCTCTGCTGGCTGATCGGTCGACAGACGTCCTCGGTCGACGTGGCTGTGCACACCGTTGCCCGCCCGCCCTGCACCCCCGGCCGGCGTAGACGCCGCCGCGCACGCCGTCCGTTGGCCGGCACCGCCTTGCCCCGTTCACCCTGGAACCGATCTGCTGGCCGCTGACCGGAGGCGGGAGCCGCAGCGGGGTGAACGTTCGGCTCTGGCGGCCTTTCTGGGCGCTGGTTAGGCTTTCGGGGTTTGCCGTGGACCGGCGCCGCCGAGGGTGCACGCACGACGAAAGAGCCGGAGCGACCGTGTCCCGACAGGACGGAAAGCAGGCTGCGGGGACGCTGAACCCCGCCGGTGCTTTCGTCGCGGCTGCCGTCATCCTGCTGGAGGCGGGCTGGCTGTTTGCCGCGTTGCCCGGTGCCGCGCTGGTCAGTGACCTCGGTGGGATGCTGGTGGCCGGCTGGGCGACGTTCGCGTGCGTCGGGGTGGCCCGTCGGCATCCTGCGCCGCTGCGCCGGTTCTGGACGCTGCTCGCTCTCACCATGGGGCTGGCCGCGATCGGTCGGGCGATCTGGACGGCGCAGCGGCTCGTCGGCGGTGACCTGCCGCACACGCCGGTGGTCGGGGTGGTCTTCACCGCCGGCATCCTCACCGGCACTGCCGCGCTGCTCAGCTCGCCGTCCGCACCGAGGACCGCGGTGGGGCGGGCCCGTACGTTGCTGGACGGGGTGATCGTCGCCCTGGCCCTGGTGCCGATCGGTTGGGTGCTGGTCTTCCGTGGGGTCGCCGCCGCCGAGCTGGCCGACCCGGCGCGCACGCTGGGGCTGCTCTACCCGATGTTCGACCTGATGCAGCTCACCATCCTGGTCGCGGTCTCCGGGCCGGCCCGGCCGATGTGGCGGCCGATGACGATCCTCGCGGCGAGCCTCACCCTGCGGGTCGTCGCCGACGTCGTCTACGTGTCGCTGGTCGCCCGCGCCGACTACACCGCCGGTCACCCGATCGACCTGTGCTGGCCGTTGAGCTACCTGCTGATCGGCCTGGCCACCCGGAACCCGCCGCCACCGGACTGCGACGGCACCGACGACACCGCCGAGTCGCCGCTGCCGCCCTGGTGGCGGGTGGCGCTGCCGTACCTGCCGGTGGGTGGGGCGATCTTCGCGGTGGTGCTGGCCCGTCGGCCCACCGGGCAGACCCCGCAGCTGGTGTTCGTGACCATGATGGTGTTGCTGGCCGCCCTCGCCGTCCGGCAGGGGCTGGCGGCCAACGAGAACCTGCGGTTGGTGGCCCGGCTGCGCCGGCTCGCGTACGGCGACCAGCTCACCGGGCTGCCCAACCGGCTGTTGTTCAACCGGCGGCTGCGCCTGGCCCTGCGCGACGGGCGACCGGTGGCGGTGCTGCTGCTCGACCTGGACGGGTTCAAGCAGGTCAACGACCGGTTCGGGCATGCCACCGGTGACACCCTGCTGACCGGGCTGGCGGCCCGGATGCACACTGCCGTGGACGGTGACGGCACCATCGCCCGGCTTGGTGGTGACGAGTTCGCCGTGCTTGTCGACGGCGACCGGCCGGTGTCACCCGAACGGCTCGCCGAGCGGCTGCTGGACGCGTTGCGGCCCTCCGACGACGAGGAGGACGTCGGGGTGCACCCGTCGGCGAGCATCGGTATCGCCGAGTACGGCCCGCAGCACGCCTCCCACAGCGACCTGCTGCGCGACGCCGACATCGCCATGTACGCGGCCAAGGCGGCCGGGAAGTCCGCGTACCGCACGTGCACGGCGGCGTTGCGCGAGTCGGCCGTCTCCCGCGCCGAGTTGATCGCCGACCTGCGCCGCGCTGTCGACGAGGACCAGTTGCACCTGGAGTTCCAACCCATCGTCGACCTGACCACCGGCGCGGTGCGCAGCGCCGAGGCGCTGGTGCGCTGGCGGCACCCCCGGCTGGGGATGTTGTCGCCGTCGAGGTTCCTGCCGCTGGCCGAGGAGACCGGGCTGATCCTGCCGATCGACCGTTGGGTGATCCACGAGGCGTGCCGGGCCGCCGCCACCTGGCGGGGCCGGATGCCGGAGGCGACGGTCGCGGTGAACATCGCCGCCGCGCACCTGCGCCGGCCGGATCTGATCGCCACGGTCACCGCGGCGACCAGCGCCGCCGGGTTGGCACCACGGGCGTTGACCCTGGAGTTGACCGAGTCGGCGTTGATCGAGGGCACCGAGGCGGTGCTGGAGCGGCTGCACCAACTGCGGGAGTTGGGCATCCGGATCGCCATCGACGACTTCGGCACCGGCTACTCGTCGTTGAGCTACCTGCACCGCATCCCGGCCACCGAGCTGAAGATCGACAGGTCGTTCGTGGCCCGACTGGGCACCGACGACCGGGCGTACGCGACGGTGGAGATGGTCACCCGCCTGGCCGGCGCGTTCGACCTGGCGGTGGTCGCCGAGGGGGTGGAGACCGAGCGTCAGCACGAGGCGGTCACCGCGATCGGCTGCCCGCGAGGCCAGGGCTATCTGTACGGGCGGCCGGACGGCCCCGCCATGGTGGGCCAGAATCAGAGTTGACTCTCACGTAGCGGCAGGCAGGAGCCTGGTTCCCGGAAGGGAGGGGGACCATGGCGTACACGGTGGGTCAGGTGGCGAAGGTGGCCGGCGTGACGGTGCGGACGCTGCACCACTACGACGAGATCGGGTTGCTCTCGCCCAGCGGGCGCACCTCGGCGGGTTACCGCCGCTACGACGACGCGGACCTGCAACGGCTGCAACTCGTCCTGTACTACCGGGAGCTTGGTTTCCCGCTTGAGGAGATCACCGCGATCATCGACGACCCGGCGGCCGATCCGGCCGCGCACCTGCGCCGGCAGCACGAACTGCTGACGGTACGGCTCACACGGTTGCAGGAGATGGTCACGGCGATCGAGTTCGCGATGGAGGCGAGCAGGATGAACATTCAACTCACGCCGGAGGAGCGGTTCGAGGTCTTCGGGGACTTCGACCCGGAGGAGCACCGGGCCGAGGCGGAGCAGCGCTGGGGTGACACCGACGCGTACCGGGAGTCGAACCGGCGGGCCTCCCGCTACGGCAAGGAGGACTGGCTACGGATCAAGGCGGAGAACGAGGACTGGGGTCGACGGATCGTCGCGGTGATGGCCTCGGGTGCCCCGGCCGACGGCCCGGAGGCGATGGAGTTGGCCGAGGAGCACCGGCAGATCATCAGCCGCTGGTTCTACGAGTGCTCGTACGAGATGCAGACCGGGTTGGCCGACATGTACCTGGCCGACGAGCGGTTCACCGCGCACTACGAGAACATTTCGCCGGGGCTGGCCGCGTATCTGCACGAGGCCATCCACGCCAACGCGATCAGCCGGGCGTGACGACGGGCGGTCCGGCTAGTCTGGCCGGACCGCACCGCCCGGGGGAGATGACAGTGCCGAAACCGAAGCTGATCGCCTTTGTCGCAGTGCTCGTGGTGGCGGTCGGTGCCGGGGCGTGGGCGCTGGTCGCCGCCGGCGACGACGACCCGGGCCCGGGTCGTCCGGCGGCGTCGGCGAGCGCCGACCCGGTCGGTGTGTTGAAGGCCGCCGCCGCGAAGGCCGACGAGCAGCCGTACAAGCTGACGGTCGGCACCGGCGGCACGGACGGGGACGCGACTGTGCTGCTCTGGGACCCGAAGGCGAAGCGTGGTCTGGAGACCACCTCGCTGAAGGTTCCTACCGGTGTGGTGAAGATCGAGCGGTTGACCACCGGGCCGGACGTGTACGTGCGGGTCACCGCCCCGGACCGCCGCGTCCCGGTCTGGGACGGCAAGACCTGGTGGCACGTCGGCAGAGCGGGTGCCCCGGCGGCCAAGCAGGGCCTGGACAACACCCGGCTGGCCAGCACGCTGGGCGCGCCGACGGGGGTCCGGCTGACCGCCGAGCGGGAGTACGCGGGCACGCTGGACCTGCGCCAGAGCGGCGCGGTGCTGGGCAGCGGCGTCGGCAACGTGCTGGGTGACCGGGCGGGGGCGGTCCCGTTCACCGCCGCCGTGGACGAGCAGGGTCGGCTGGTCCGCTACCGCATCGAGTTGGCCAGCGAGCAGTCGCAGACCGCCCAGCTCGACCTGACGTACTCGGATTTCGGGCTGCCGGTGTCGGCGGACCCGCCGGCGGCCGACCTGGTGGGCGAGGACCCGCCGGCGAACATTCCCGGCGCCTGAGGGCGGCTCACTCCTCGACCGCCCCCTCGGTGGGGGTGACCAGGAAGTCGTAGACGGTGCGGGCCATCCGCCGGACCGTCTCGTCGCCGGTGGCCATGGGGCCGGCGGTGAGGAACGCGACGGCGGTCTCGGTGCCGGGGATCAGGTAGTAGCCGACGTCGTGTGAGGCGTCCGGCAGGTCACCGGTCTTGTGAGCCACCGGCACGCCGGGCGGCAACGCCGCCGGGATCTTCGTGTTCAGGGTCTGCTCCCGCATGAAGCCGATCATCAGGTCGCGGGAGGCGGGGGTGAGGATCTCGCCGTCCCAGACCGCGCCGAGCAGTGACACCACGTCGTCCGGGCTGGTGTAGTTCTCCTCGCCGCGTTGCGCCGCCGCGCTGTCGAGCATCCGCCGGGCCAGGATGGTGGACCGCTGGTTCATCGAGTCGATCAGCGCGTTGACCGGGGCGAACCCACCCAGGTAGGTGATCAGCACGTTCGCGGCCACGTTGTCGCTGTACTTGATCAGGTACTGGGCGAGCCGGTGCACTGTGACCACCTGCGGGAACGTCTCGAACTGCAGTTGGCCGGTTCCGCCGACCACGTCCTCCGGGGAGACCAGCACACCGTCGTCGAGGAATACCTGTCCACAGTCGACCCGACGTAGCAGCTCGACGAGGATCCACAGCTTGATGACGCTTGCCGCCTTGGGGCGCAGCGAGCCGTTGACGGCGATCTGCTGGTCGCCGTAGCGGCCGGACAGGTCGCGCACCGTGACCCCGGCCGGGTTGAGGCTCGCGTCGGCGACGACCCGGGCGAGCTGGCCGCTGAGCGGGAACAGCCGGGCCCCGGCGACCGGGTCGGTGGGTGGCTGCGGGCTGGTCACCACCACTCCGGTCAGCGTCGTCGGCGGGCGGTGCCGCTGGATCACCTCCAGCGTGCCCTCGCTGCGCCCAACCAGCGGCACCCGGTAGCGGTAGGCGGTGCCTCCGACGACGACAGCGCCGCTGGCCACCCCGGCGGCGACCCGCATGCCCGGGTCGGCGACCCGACCGGTGTCGCCGTCGCAGGCGCGGTAGCGCACCGTGTGCCCGAGCGAGTCCACTGCGAACACCCCGCCGGGAAACGACAGCCAGGACACCTCACTGGTCGGCGGGCGCTCCGGCGTCGGGTCCACCCCGGGTTCGTGGCTCTGACCGTCGCCGGGCTCCACCCCGTACCCCGGCTCGGTCGTCTGCGCCGGGTCCGCGACGGGCGCGCGGCCCGGGCCGTCCGCGGTGGCCGGCCCGGTCGTCGCGAGCACCGCGAGCGCGACCGCCGCCGTCAACACCTTCAGGGGTACGCGGGCAGAGTTCCCCAGCAGGGAAGATGAGCGCCTCTTGTCGCTTTTTCTCACGTTTGCACGATATGAAGCGCCGGGGGCGGGTGGGACCGGCGGGACCGGCGTCACCCGTCCGGGCGGCAACGTCCCCCTCCGCGGTGGCCCGCAGGTATAACTGTGACCCACAGGTAATCACCGCTTTGCTCTGCACCCGCCGATGCGCCGGTTACGGACCGTGCCTGGCGCACGGGCGGGTGCAGAGCAAAGGTCAGCCACTCAGCCACTCACCCCGGAGGACCCGTGCTGATCATCGCCGGCAGCCTGACTGTCGAACCGGCCACCCGCGAGGCGTACCTGTCCGACTGCGAACAGGTCATCGCGCGGGCGCGCGCCACCGCCGGCTGCCTCGACTTCCTGCTGGCGGCCGACCCGTTGGAGCCCGGCCGGATCCACGTCTACGAGCGCTGGGAGTCACCAGAGCAGTTGGCCGCGTTCCGGGGCTCCGGGCCGGACGACGCGCAGGAGGTCGCCATCCTCGACGCCGACGTGCGGCGCTACCTGATCGCCGGGGTCGAGGCGCCCTGACCCGGCACCCGGTCACGCCGACGGTTCGGGGCTGGTGGGCAGGCCGGGTGCCATCCGGCGGATCGAGGTGAAGGTCGGCGTGAGGGCCTCGTACAGCTCGGCGAAGAGCGGCAGCAGCGCCGCGTAGGTGGCCGCGGCGGCCGGGTCGGGGCGGACCGTCTCCTCGATCCGCACCAGGTCGGCGGCGAGGTCGATGCTGGGGATCAGCCCGAGCGCCTCCATGCCGAGCAGCGCCGCTCCGAAGCTCGACCCCTCGTGCGCGGCCGGGAAGCTCACCGGCAGGCCGAGGGCGTCGGCCAGCATCTGCCGCCACAGGCCGCTGCGGGCGAAGCCGCCACCGGCCCGGACCTCCCGGACCTCGTTGCCGGCCGCGCGTACCGAGCTGAGCACCAGCGCGAGCTGTTGGCAGACGCCCTCCAACGCGGCCCGCACCAGGTGCTCGCGGCGGTGGGCGTGGGTCAGCCCCACGTACGCTCCGCGCGGCAGGGCGCTCCAGTGTGGTGCCCGTTCGCTGTGCAGGTACGGCAACATGATGAGCCCGCCCGAGCCGACCGGCGCGCGGGCCGCCAGGGCGACCAGGTCCTCCTCGGAGTGCTCGCCCAGGTCCGGGGCGAGCGCCGCGCCGGCCCACTTGAGCACGATGCCGCCGTTGTTGATCGCGCCACCGACCGCCCAGCGGTGCTCGGTCAGCGCGTAGCAGAACACCCCGCCGAGCGGGTCGACGCCGGGCCGCTCGACCATCACCCGCATCGCGCCGCTGGTGCCGATCGAACAGGCCACCATGCCGGGGTGCACGGCTCCCAGACCCAGGTTCGCCAGTGGCCCGTCGCCAGCGCCGACCACCACCGGGGTGCGCTGCGGCAGGCCGGTCTCGGCCGCGGCCTGCGGGGTGAGGTTCGGCAGCACGGCGGTGGTGGCGACGAGCTGCGGGAGCTGTTCCTGGGTGATGCCGGCGATGGTCAGCGCCTCGTGATCCCACTTCAGCTCGTGGATGTCGAGCAGGCCGGTGGCCGAGGCGATCGAGTGGTCGGTGACCAGCACGCCGCAGAGCCGCAGCAGCACCCACTCCTTGATGCCCACCCAGTGCGCCACCCGCTCGAAGAGTTTCGGCTCCTGCTCGGCGAACCAGAGCAGCTTGGGCAGCGGCGACATCGGATGCATCGGCGTGCCGGTGCGCCGGTGCAGGGCCAACCCCGACGGCACCGCCCGCAACCGCTCGGCCTGCCGGGTGGACCGCGAGTCGGCCCAGGTCACCGACGGGGTGAGCGGATTGCCGTCCCGGTCCAACCCGATCAGGCTGTGCATCGCGGAGCCGAACGACAGCCCGGCCACCGGCTGGACCAGCTCGGCCACGACCATGCTGATCGACTTGAGCACCGCGTCGAGGATGAGTTGTGGGTCCTGCTCGGCGTAGCCGGGTTGCGGGTTGTCCAGCGGGTAGCCGACCAGGTGACTGCCGAGCTGCCGCCCGTCGGTGTCGTACGCGACGGCCTTCGTGCTGGTGGTGCCGATGTCGACCCCGATCACGACCCCGGGCAGCGTGACTGCCGGCACGACCGTCACCCCCTCGGAGAACATGAACGTCGGCATCAGTATCCCCCTATCGTGCTGGTTGCTCCGCCGATCGGGTAGTTCGCCCGTTTCGGCGTTTCCGGGTGCCGCGCCGCACCTGTTAAACCGTGTGACACCCCAGATTGGTGGCCTGCGCGGCGAAGGAGTCGGCGTGGCGAAGACTGATTCGACGGGTTCCACTTGGCGGTACCGGTGGGCGCACCGGCAGAACGTGCGGCGGGTCAGCACGTACCGCGGCGCTGAGACGGCGTGGCGGCGACGCGACGACGAGTTACGGCGGCTACGCGCCCTGGCCGCCGACTTCCAGGGCTCGGCCGCCGCCGGCGCCGGGCTGGCATTGGAGTTGGCCGCCGACGAGGTGGTGCTCTGGGTGCTACCCGCGGCGCAACTGGTCGAGGTACGGCACACCGCGGTACTGCCCGCGCCGGACCTCACCGTCGCCCCGGGAACCGGGCCGCTGCGCCCGCGCCGCCCGGACGGCGTACGCGTCACCGACGCCGGCATGGCCGTGATCACCAGCCGTAGACTCGTGCTGCTCGGCGGGCGGGGCCGGCGCGACTGGGCGTACGGCCGAATAACCGGCCTGTCCCACGACCCGGCGGCCCCGGTCACCCTGATCCAGGTGCTGGACCGGCGGCGTATCTCCGGGTTGTTGCTGCCCACCGACGCCGCGCCGGACTTCCGGTTCAAGCTCACCCTGGCCTTCGCCGACGCGATCGAACAGCGCGCGGCGGTGATCGCCCAACTCGACGAGCTGATCGCCGAGCACGCCCAGCTCAAGCCGTTCCGGCCGGCCGCGGCCACCCCCGGGCAGGCCCGACTGTCGTCGTTCGTGCCCGGTGGCCGCAGGAGCATCGCTGTGGCGGCGGCCATCGCGCTGCTGGTGCCGGCGGCACTCATCGAGTCGAACCCGTCCGACCCGAGAGGTGGCGCGGAGGTCGCCGCCGCAGCCACCCCGGCACCCACCGTCAGCGCCGCACCCGCGCGGATCGGCCCGGCGCTCGCCCTGAAATCCCCGCCGCCGAAGCCGACAAAGTCACCACGCCCGTCGCCCAGCGCGACCCAGAGCTCCCGCTGCGGAGCACCGGAAAACCCGCTGGGGTACGACTTCTGTGGCGGCACGCGGATCCGCAAGCCGGCCGTCGAGGTGTGCGACTGGTTCGACTGCGTACCGCAGTTCTGGGCCGGACGCGGTTACCTCGTGCAGTGCCGCGACGGTTCGGTGAGCCTGGCCGGTGGCCGGTCAAACGCCTGCGCCGGGCACCAGGGCGTGCGGCGGACCATCACGAAGTGACCGATTCGGGGCCTGAAGTCCGCTTCGCTCGGCCAGAATGATCGTGTGGAGATCCGGTCTGACGATGGCGCTCGGGTGCGGGTACGCCCCGTGGGCTACCAGCCCGGCATCGACCCGCCCGACGACCTGGACGGGGCCACGCCCGGCTGGCACGACTGGCTGCTCATCGAGGTGGACGCCCGCACCGCCGACGGCCAGACCTGGTCACACCACTACCCGAGCCTCATGGTCGAGGAGGCCCGCGCGCTCGGCGGCTGGCTGCACGGGCAGGCCACCGCCGCCCTCGGGCTGAGCGCGCCACCGGCGACGGTCCGCTTCACCGAACCCAACCTGGCCCTGCGCAGCCGGGTGCTGCGCCGCCGTCGGCTGGAGCTCACAGTGGAGTTCTCCGCCGAGTCACTGCCACCGTGGATGCGCCGGCCGTCCAGCGCCATCTACCCGCTGATCCTCACCGTCTCCGCTGACGCCCTGGCCACCGCCGCCGAACACTGGGTCGAGCACTGCGAGGCGTACCCACCGCGTACCCAGTCGCGGTTCCCGACCCACGGCCCGCAGCCGTACCGCCGACGAGCCGGCTGATCACCGTCCGGTACGGTGATCGTCGTCAGCCACGAGAGGAGGTGAGCCCGGTGACCATCCACCGTCATTCCTGGGCGCTCCTCTCCGCCGTCCCCCTCAGCTGACCTCTCGCGTCGGGGAGCGCCCTCCTTTTCCGGAGGACCAATGTCTGTCTCTTCGTTCCGCATCGACGTCTCCGATGCGGTTCTCGACGACCTGCGGGCTCGACTGGCCCGTACCCGCTTCACCGACCGCAGCGGCACCCAACCGTGGCAGGGCGGCGTCGATCCCGACTACCTGCGGGACCTGGTGTCCTACTGGCACGACGGCTTCGACTGGCGGGCTCGGGAAGCCGGGCTCAACGCGTACCCCCAGCACCTGGCCCTCGTCGGCGGCCGGAAGCTGCACTTCCTACACGTCCGGGCCGCGCGCCCGGCCGGCGCGCCAGCGCCGTTGCCGTTGATCCTCAGCCACGGCTGGCCCAGCAGCTTCGTCGAGATGCTGCCGCTGGTCGATCGACTGACCGATCCCGACCGGCCCGGCGGCGCGTTCGACGTGGTGGTGCCCTCACTGCCCGGCTTCGGTTTCTCGGAGGCGCCGAACGAGCCGGTGACCCGGGCGCTGCTGGCTCGGACCCTGCACGAGTTGATGACCGACGTGCTCGGCTACCAGCGCTACGGTGCCTTCGGCGGCGACGTCGGTGGAGTGGTCACCGGCTGGCTCGGTGCCCTGTACCCGGAGCAGGTGGCCGGCATCCACATGATCCATCCACCGTTCCCGGCCAGCTTCGACGCCCGTCCGTTGTCGCCGGCCGAGCAGGCGTTCCTGGACGCCGAAGCCGCGTACGACGAGACCGACGGCGGCTACAGCGCCATCATGGGCACCCGCCCGGACACCCTGGCGGCGGCGCTGGCCGACTCGCCCGCCGGGCTGGCCGCGTGGATCGTCGACAAGTACCGGGACTGGAGCGACAACCACGGCGACCTGGCAAACAGCATCAACCGGGACACCCTGCTCACCATCATCACGCTGTACTGGGTGTCGGGCACCATCGGCTCGTCGTTCCGGCAGTACGCCGACTTCGACCACAACACACCACGACCCGACATCACCGTGCCCGCCGCGTTCACGGTGAGCACGGAACCCGTGCAGGCAAACTTCCCCCGCTCGATCGCGGAGCGGGCCTGCACCGACATCCGGCACTGGAGCGAACCGGGCCGGGGCGGGCACTTCATGCCGTTGGAGGAGCCGGATCTGCTCGCCGGTGAGCTGAGGGAGTTCTTCACCTCGTTGCGCCCGTAGTCATCGCCCCGGCCTCGTAGCGTCCGGCCTGGCCGGCGGCTGTTCGGGTGCCCACCCGGACAGCCGTCGGCACGGACTACGCGCCGATCGACGCCTTGGCGGCGTCGATGGCGTCGGACAACTCCTCGGTGTACGAAAAGCCGTCCTCGACGATGGCCTTGTCGACCCCGCACTCGCGCTGCCGCGCTCGCAGCAGCGTCTCCTCCAGCGGGGCCACCGGGAAGGCCAGCGGGTCGAGGTCGGGAGCGGAGTCCAGGTCGCGGACCAGGAGCCACTTGCTCTGCTCGTCGTAGACGACCACCCCGGCGGCGATTCCCCTGGTCCATTGTTCGAAGAGGGTGGCCAGGCTGGTGGCGGCGCGAACCGAGTCCCAGGCGTCGGGTGAGATCTCGTAGCGCCAGATCTCACCCTCGTGGTCGCCGGCCAGCACGAACGTGTAGAGAACGACATCGAAGAAGAACAATGGCAGTTGGTGCCGCCAGGGAAACGGCGTGCCGATCGACAACCCCAGATAGTGGAGCGCGTCCCCGTCCTCCGGCCATGGCATCAGCCACCCCACGTCGGGCAGCACCTGCCGGTCGGGCCAGCGCTGCGCGTGCAACCAGGTCAACTGCTCCGCGATATGATCCACGCCGAAAATCCGCGTGACCTGCGCCGGTGGCTGCCCGGCGGGCGACTCGCCGTAGTCCGGCCAGTCGAGGCCGGCAGCCGTCGCCGCCAGGCGATAGTCGCGTACCGCCGCCCGCAGCACGCGCATGTCATCGAGCACCAGGAAGCTCCTCCGCTGTTAGGGATCACGCGCAGGCTAGCCCGGCAACGGGGGCTTCGGTGCCCGTCAATTCTCTCCTTTCGGGCGCAACGGGATGCATCGATCCCGGTCGCGTTGCCTGTCACGTATGTGAGCGGTTGTACCGCGTGTGACCGTGACCTCTGTGGCCTGTGCCCCCTGGCGGATCGCCTGGGCCGAGCGCGAAAACGAGCGCCGGCAGCGCGCGTACCGCGACGCCACCGACGCCTGGCGGCACCGCGGCGACCACCTGGCCCGGCTCCGCATCGAAGCCGCCAGCTTCCTCGGGTGTACGCAGCCCCGCACCGGCCTACCGGTGGAGCTCGACGACGACGAACTCGTCCTCCGCGTCCTCCCCGTCGCCACGCTGGTAGAGGCGGAGGCGCGGCACGTCCCCGGCCTGCCCAGGCCGGGCGGCTCATGTTCCTTCGCTGAGCCCTCTTCCGAGGACCTGCCGCCGGGCCTACGGATCGTCGACAGCGGCATGGCCGTGGTGACCAGTCGACGCGTCGCCTTCGGCGGACGGGAGCACCGGCGCGAGTGGCGGTACGCCGATTTGATCGGCCCCGCCCACCACCCCGATGTGCCGGTCACCCTGCTCCCGGACCGCTGTCGACTTGACGGGCTGCTGGTCCCGGCCGGTGCCGTGGTGAACTTCCGCTTCTATCTCACCCTCGCGGCTGCCGACGATCGCGCTGCCGTCATCGCGCAGATGGACGCGCTGCTGGCCGCACACCGGGCCGCTCCGCCCGCGCCTCCTCTGCTGGTGGACCCCGACGACGCGCCGCTGACGGCGGTACGCCCCGACCGGCGGGCGCTCGGCGCTGCCGCCGTCGCCGCCGTGGTGGTCGTGACGCTCGGCCCGGGTGCTCTGGGGCCCAATGCTCTGGGGCCTGGCGCATGGGGTCCTCGCGGGCCGGTGCCCTTGGCGGAGATCGTCGCCCTGGACGTGCCGACGGCTGGGACGGTTCTTGTTCCGACCGGTCCGGTGGCACCCAGGTCGAGGGTCGGTTCGGCCGACAGCGCCGTATGGAACCCGCCGTCCGTCCCGCTTGTCCGGCCGTCTGCCCCGGCAGATGTCTCCACAGTGCCGTCACCGGTGGTGGCGGTGGCCCTGCCGCCGGCCGCTACGCCGTCCGTCGTGCCGACCCCGTCGGCCACTTCGGTGCCGACGACAGCCCCGCCCGTTTCGGCTCCTCCTACGCCGCCCGTCGCGTCGGCCTCGCCGGTGCCAACTGCGACCGCAACGCCGACGCCTACGCCCTCGCCGGATCCGGGATTGCTGGCTATCTGCCTGGACCCTGTTCAGCTGCCGGTGCTGGACCCGCTGCTCTGCCCGTCTCCGGCGCCCTGATCGACGTCTCTGCCTGCCGTATGCTCAGTTCATGGCGCTGAATCTCAGTTCGTGGCGCTGAAGTCGGGGACGGTGAGGGAGCCGTCGTCCGCGAGGGTGAAGCCGGGGTTCCAGGCGATCTCCCAGAGGTGGCCGTCCGGGTCGGCGAAGTAGCCGGCGTAGCCGCCGTAGAAGGTCTCCCGAGCTGGCTTGGTCACCGTCGCGCCGGCCTTGGTCGCCGTGGCGATCACCTCGTCGACTTCTGCTTGGGAGCGGACGTTCTGGGCGAGGGCCATCGCGCCGGTGCCCGGACCTTCGATGCCCGCGTCGTCGGCTAGCTTGTCGCGGCCCCAGAGGACGAGGGCCAGGCCGCCGGCCTGGAAGAAGACCGTCTCCTCGACCTCCTGGCCTCGCCAGCCGAGCTGCTCGTAGAAGGCTCTCGCGCGGGCTACGTCCGCGACTCCCAGGGTGATCAGGCTGATCCGCTGCTCCATGGTCTTCAACCTTACGCTGGGAGCACTCTCGCACCCCCTCATCCCATAGCATTGATGCTATGAGTGATCGCCTGGACTGGAACGACCTGCGTGAGCGCCGGATGGCGGAGCCAGGGGCGGCCGAGACCTACGAGGCCACCCGGATCGCCTTCGAGCTTGGGCAGGAGGTGCGCCACCTGCGCGAAGGGCACGGCTGGAGTCAAAGCCAGTTGGCCCGCACCGCCGGCATGACTCAGTCCGCGGTGGCTCGCTTCGAGGCAGGCGGGACCGTACCGACCTTACCGGTCCTGGAGCGCTTGGCCCGTGCCTTGGATCGGAGGCTGGACGTGAGATTCTCGCCGAACCTGGAGTCGGCTTGACTCCAGGTGAGGCTCACCGCACTGCATGATCCGGACAATCTTTGCGAGAAGGAGCTAACTGTTCGAGGCGTCTGCTGGTCAAGCCAGTGCCTGCCGGCCGCCGCCAGTTGCTACCTCGACAGAAGCAGAGCAAAGAAAAAGAGGGGCAGTAGCCTCGCGGCGGGTGCCCCTCTGTGTCTGCCGGTAATCATACAGTACTCGCTGGTGCATGGCGGAACGTGGTCAGGAACGCCTTGTCAACTAGCCTACGCACGTGGCCACCCCCACCGCGCCGGCATCATCCGTGACCTACGACCGCAATGCCATCGCTCGCATGATCGACTTCTTCACGATTGATGGCACCCCCTGGCCACGAAGGCTGTGGGACGTTGGCTCGCTATTGGGGCTGGAGGAACTGTGGGAGGCTGGCTCTTGGGCAGCGCAAAAAGTACTTTCGACTGCCGCTTGTGACTGGCAGCGTAACGAGCTGCGGACGATCGTTGGTCCTGATGTCGGACTAGGACAGAAGGAGCTCCGCAGAGAGTTGACGACTCTGCTCGCCGCGCCATTGCCCGATCCGAGCCCAGCTCGACGGCGGCTCAAGGAGCTTATCGAGCATGCACGTTCGGGCTATGTGGATCGTTGGGCGGCAGCGGTTGATACAACTCCCGATGAACGGCCCAAGCCGGAGAGGCTTGCACGGACGGTTGCCTCGCACCTTTTGGATCTCGGCTACGACGCCAACCATCTTGCGGCCTGGGCCAGCGAGCTCAATGCGCGCCAGGCAACCGCGCTCGAGGTCGTGCAATCCGCTGCGACGTTAGCGAAAGCGTCTGAGCATTCGTTCGATGTGCTTGTGGTCCTACTTGCTGTGCCGGAGCGACCCCTCGCCGAGCAGCAGCCGAACTGGACCGCCAAAGGCAAAGTCATCGAATGGCTGAAAGAGCACAATTTCAGTGTTAAGGGCCTCCGGGTTGGTGGGGGCTTCCGCTACCAAATGAACGCGCTGGATGCGTATGGTGCGGCTAATCAGGCCCGCGAGATGGTCGAGCGGATGGTAGCGCGCTCGTCATTCCAGCGGAGCAATCGCGGCGGCATCGTCGCTGCGCCAAATATATGGGTCGGCGGTCATCCTCAACCGATTTCACTGCTCCCTCCAGCCCGGGGAGCTAACATTCTCGCTCTGGTTCACGAGGGGCACCTCTATCGAGTCGATGGAGAGCGGAGGCTGATTGATGACGCGCTGGAGTTGGCGGCGCCGCTCAACCAGGGCGCTCTAGGCCCTGCAGTCGCTGGCGGCTGGGCGGCCGTGGAATCGCTGTTGACCCACCCTGACGATCCCCAGGAAGAAGAGCGCTCTGGCAAGGCCGTCGCTGCCGATCGCCTCGCTGCGATCATCGCCTGCTCCTGGCCGCGAGCCGAACTGACGGCGTTGGCACACCGTCATAGCCCGACGGAGCCTGATGAGCTCAGCGCAGCTTTGGACGGCTGTACTACCAATATCGAGCGAGCGCGAACAGTGGCGGAAGGACTCAAGTCCGGATCGCTGCGCCCCCGACCGTCCGGACGCAAGCTTCAACGGCACAGCGACATGGCAGCAGTCGACCGGATGGCTCGCGTCGTTGACGATCCACGTCGGGAGCTGAACGAGGCGGTCAAAACATTCAGGGTCGCTTTACGAAGGTTGTACCGGACCCGAAACATCGTTTTACATGGCGGTTCAACCAAGGGCGTGGCCTTGCAAGCCACCTTACGTATCGGCGCCCCCTTGGTCGGTGCCGGTCTAGACAGGTTGGCGCACGCTGCGCTTACCGAGGGAATTCGTCCACTCGACTTGGCTGCCCGGGCAGAGCTTGCTTTGAAGTTGGTTGGTGGGGAGACTGCACTGTCTGTTGTTGAGTTGCTAGAACCAAGACGTGGGTAGCGTTCAGAAATAGGAAAAGAGGCAGCGACCGGACTTGCCGGTGGGTGCCCCTTTAATCCTTGGTGAAGCCGACCTGGCAGGCCTAAATCGGTCCGTTGCTCATTGTGCGCAGCCCGTTAGCGTCGATCGTTGGTTGTCAGTCCGCTGTGTTCGTTGGGCGGATGGATTGGAGCCAAACGCGAGGAACGCCATTGTCGAGTTGCCAGAAGCTCCAGCCGTTGCGGTTGTCGTTAACACTGGGGTTGAGGTGGCGGACGACCGCGCGCGCCGCACCTGTAGGAGTCTTGAAGGACTCGCCCTTGAGTGGCCCGTCGGTGATTTCTACCCGGGCTGGGGCGAAGTAGAGGCCGCGCGTTCGGTGCCCCTCGTAATCAGCGTAGATCGGTACGCCGCCGGCAGCGCGGGTCGGCTCCTCGCTGCCAAGTGGGCTGTCGGCGACCAACCGCCGCACGATTTCACCCTCCGTAACGTGCGCCATCCGTGCCGCGAACGCCACGAAGCGTTTGGTGCTGTCGTCCACCTCGATCGTTGCCATCCTTGACCCTCCTTGCAAAGAATCTAGCGCAGCAAGAAGAGAAAAGCAAGTATATCAAGCAAGATTAGCGCTCCTTGCGGCCGGTGTTGGGGTCGAGCTGGGTCCCGCCCGAAGGTTGGACGTCAGTCAGTTGCGTCCCATATACAGCCCTGGGATGTCAGCTAGGCGGCGATGGTTCGGGCGGTCGCGTACACGTCGGCGGGTAGGGCGTGGTGGAGCTGCCACAGGACGCGCATGGGTCGGTCGCCGGTGTGTGAGTCGTACGTCATGGTGCCGGCGTACAGGTACGGCGGTGCGCCCAGGTCGCGGTCGGCGATGCGGGTCTCCCGAACGAAGAGGTGCACTGTCGACCCACCTGACGTGTAGCGCTGCCCGGTCGCCGACGCCGACGAGGTGGTGCTCTGCGACTCCCACTGGAACAGGGTGTCGGTGATGGCCCGGTCGGCGTACATGGTGGTGGGGGAGTAGTGGGCTTCCGACTTGACCAGGGTGACGAAGAATAGGTCGGCCTGGGCGTCGGGCAGCCACTTCACCCCCTCGCGTAGCGATCCCGGGTTGGTCATTCCGAAGGCGGCGCATGCCTCGTTGCGGCTGTACCGCGCGTGCACCCGCAATGGCACCGCCCCCGCCGCGAGCGTGGGCGTGACCCGGTGGATGCGGTCCCGCAGCACCTCGGCGACCTGCCGCAGCTCGGCGCAGCGGGCCGGCTCCTTCCACAGCCGCGCCAGCCGTTCGTCGCGTGTCGCAAGCGGGGCGTTCGGCCCCCAGAGGCTGAAGTGCAGCATGTCGAGCAGTCGGCTGTTGCCCGCGTACACCTGCTGACCTGGCGCGGGCGGTCCGGCCGCGACTTTCTTCAGTAGCTCTAGCCGGTCGACGTCGTCGGTGTGCAGCATGCGACCGATGGCCCGGCCCAACTCCCGGTCGTCCGGGCCGGGCGCGGCTGTCTCGACGCCGGCGAGCCGCCGCAGCCCAGTCCAGCCGCCGATGCTGGCTGATCGGTACACGTCCTCGATCTCCAGGCCGGTCTCACGCAGGAACGTCGCCAGGGTGACGTCGCCGAGTTGCCGCAGCTCAGACACCAGGCCGGCCTTCGAGGTCGGCAGGGCGCTCTTCAAGTTGGCGAGGACTAGGTCCTTTGCCACCCGGTCGAGCTCGACGTGGCAGCCGCTGGGCAGGCTCGGGAAGTCCTCGCGGACCGCCTCGGTGATCGCCCGCCGGCTCACCCCGGTCAGGGCACGCCACCGCAGGTCGAAGCGGAAGTTGGCGTTCTGCCCGCCGATGAAGTCGAGCACGGTCAGGCAGGGCTTGTCGTCGTCGAGCCGCAGACCACGGCCGAGCTGTTGCAGGAAGATCGTGGCGCTCTCGGTGGGTCGCAGCATCAGGATCGTGTCGACCATCGGCAGGTCAACGCCCTCGTTGAACAGGTCCACGGTGAAGAGCACCCGCAGCTTGCCAGCTTTGAAGTCCCGCAACAGCCCGGCGCGATCGGTGCCAGCGCGCGAGGTCACCGCCGCAGACGGCACGCCGTGGTCGTTGAACCACTTGGCCATGAACTCGGCGTGCCCGATGCTCACGCAGAACCCGAGCGCCCGCATCCGCCCGACGTCCACCTTGTCGCTGACCGCGCGCAATACCGACCGCGCCCGTGCGTGGTTGCCGGTGTAGACGACGTCCAGCTCCGCCGGGTCGTAGCCCTGGCCGCGTTTCCAGGCGAGGTGCGACAGGTCCACGTCGTCGTGCAGCCCGAAGTACTGGAACGGCGACAACAACTGCCGCTCCAACGCGTCCCACAGGTGCAGCTCAACTGCCGCGCGCCCGTCGAACCACCGGCGCACGTCGCCGCCGTCAGCCCGGTCCGGGGTCGCGGTCAGTCCGAGGAGTACGCGGGGACGCAGCCGCTCCAACAGCCGCGTGTACGTCGGCGCCTCGGCGTGGTGGAACTCGTCCACGATCACCATGTCGTACGCCTCGGGGTCGACCTCGCGGCGGTGCAGCGACTGGATGGAGGCGAAGACGTGCTTCCAACCGTTCGGTTTCTCGCCCGCGACAAGCGTCTCGCCGAAGCTACCGTCCCCCATCACCTGCCGGAACGTCGACAGGCTCTGCCGCAGGATCTGCTCCTGATGAGCGACGAAGAGCAGCGAGTCTGCCCGCTTCGCCTTGTGCAGCCGGCGATAGTCCAGGGCAGCGACGACGGTCTTGCCGGTGCCCGTCGCCATCACCACCAGGTTGCGCCAGCGCCCGTGCACCAGGCGCTCGGCGTCCAGGTCGGCAAGGATCTCCGCCTGGTACGGGTACGGGCGCACGTCCAGGTTCGAGATCGCAGTCGGTGCGTCTTCGCGGCGTTCCCCGCTCAACGCATGCCGTAGCCGGTCGGCGTCCCTGGTCGCGTCGTACGCCTCGAACGCCGGATCGTTCCAGTAGTCCTCGAACGTCGCCGTGAACGTGTCGATGACGTGCGGCTGCTCGATGTTCGAGATGCGGACATTCCACTCCACGCCGTCCACCAGCGCGGTCTTCGACAGGTTCGACGAGCCGACATACGCGGTGGTAGTGCCGTTGGCGCGGCGGAAGAGCCACGCCTTGGCGTGTAGGCGGGTGGTCCTCGTCTCGTAGGACACCTTGACCTCTGCGCCCAGCTCCTTGAGCCGGTCTAGCGCTCGCTGATCGGTAGCGCCGAGGTAGGTGGTGGTGATGACACGAACCTTGCCGCCTCGGTCGATCAGGTCTCGGATGGCGTGCTCGACGATGCGCAGGCCGTACCACTTGATGAACGCGCAGAGTAGATCGACGCTCTCGGCTGACGCCATCTCGTGGTTGACCTCGTGGCCGATGCGGGGCTGGTGGCGGCCGTTGACCAGCAGCGCGCCGGTGGACAGGGGAGTGGTGGGGCGCTGCGGGAAGGCTGGTAGCGCCGGTGGGGTTGGCGGGGCGGCGATGGCGTGGAGCAGGTGCTTGGCATCGGTGACCTGGTCCAGATCGGTCGCCGCCTTGGGGCTCAGGGTCGTGATGGCCTCGGCGATCTGGTTAGCCATCGCGATCTGGTGGTGGAGCTTGTCGTCTCCGTTGGGGACGGACTGAAGGGCTCGGGCGGCCAATGTGGCGATGTGCCGTGCGAGGGTGGTGTGCGCGTCGGCCGGGTCGAGGTTGTGGTGCTGAACCAGGGCGGGATCGACGTGCTGGAGGCGGTCAGCCAGCTCACGGGTGATCAGGTGCTCGTACACACCCCGCTCAAGATCGGTCATCCAGGCAAGGTATCCGGCGCCGGACCGTAGCGCGTCCCTGGACAGGCCTCGCCTTATGTCCGAACGGTGACACATATTTAGGGGATCTTGGTGGAACTACTCGCGTGGAACACAATTTCCGCCCACCGCGAAACTGGCGTTGCTGCCTCCTCACCTGCGAGGCCCTGGCTGAGCAGAATTCTTAGCGTCGATTAGCGAATTCTGGCTTCGCGGTCCCGCACCCCGGCCTTTAGTGCTAATTACTCATTCATGAGGAGGTCCGCCGGCTTAGGGCCTCCAATTTCGCCACCCACCTCCTCCTCGTCCTCCATTTGATTGCTTGGATCGAAGTCGGAAAAGTCGATTGCCCATCGTTCGAGTGCCCAATCTGCAAGACGCTCTTGTCGTCCTAGTACTTGCTCTGGCGTCCAGTCGGCAAGCCGGGCCAATTCCTGCTCTTGTGCGAGGGGCGCTTGGGCGTAGCAAGTCTTTGCCGCAATGCCTGGACCGGACGATCCACGCTTGTCGGGAAAGTCCTTATTCGAGTAGGCGCTATTATCTCTGGTCAGAACGAGATTCCCCAGAGCGTGTGTCAGTTGTCGTCGCTCATTCCCGTCGAACCGTTTCGTCCAATATGGGGAACTTGCGGTTTGTGGCAAGATATGCTCGATCGTCTTTTCGCGCTTACTCTTCTCGAAGAAGGTGTAGCTGATGTCTGTCGTCGCTCCGCCCAAGAGGTCGAGCTCATACTCGTAAAGGAAGAATTTCAACGCCCCCCATCGATACCAGTTGAACTCGGTATCCAAAAGTGACTGTCGCACGTACGTGTCGTTCGCGTAATCCATCGCGAGTGCGCGTACTGCCGCTTCGACAGACTGTGGGGTGCGCTTCCCGGTATAAACCTCGTGCGCCAAACGGTAGAGCCGCGTTTGCGCAGCATCGGCACGGTAGCCGCCAATGAGATACGTACGGACGGCGAAACGCTCACACAAATCGAGAACTCTGAGGTATGCATGGCCATCTTTCGGAGCCCGTTCGCGGAGTGCAATCATCAATGGTTGAAAGACTGCGACGGTGCCTGCTCGAGACAACCGCTCATGGGCGCTACGTGCCTTCGTGGCATCGGCTCCGAATTCTGAGAATGCCTGCAAATCAGGTCGTAGTGAGTCAGCATACGCTCGGGCTGCTCTGGCTAGTGAGTCGACATACCCACCGACTTCCTGAATCAATAAGTCGGGCTTGCCGAAATATTGCTGACGCGGAAAATGCGACTTAAGTGACTTGATGCCCTTCCATTTCGTCGGGACCGGGTCAACTGCGGCGAGCCAATGGGCGCGGAGGAACTGGTCCTCGCCCGCTGGTGAAACCATTGCTACCTCTAGCAGGAGTCGGTAGATCGTCGACCAGGCCGCGTTGATGCGGTCGGCCAAAGCCTCTTGCTGCCCGCTCGGGATCCTGGCGGCGAGGAAGAGTAGATAATTCTTAACCTTCTCGAGCTCTGTCAGCGGCTTACCGCGGTCATTCAGCGTCTCGAAGATGACGCCCACTTCAGCCTGCTGGTGCAAGGTATACAGTGTGAAATGCAACCCGGTTACTACGAGGTTTCGGAGGGAGAACAGCGCCTCCACCGGGTCGCCTAACTCGGAAGCGACCTGTTCCACATGTCGTCGTATCTGCAGTGCTGCGGCTTGAAGCCTTCTTGCCGACAGCGTCTCCGGTGGAGCTGCATGCGTGTCATTAAGTAACGCCGTCCATACTGCAGCAGAATCGGGTCCCACTTGGAGCTTATTTCTAGGTGCACCCTTCTCGGAGATGAGAAGGAATTGACGTCTTAGGCCCTGAGCGGCTTCTTCGCGGCCAGCCGAATGCAGGGCGCGGCGCAGCTCGTTTAGTAGTAGGCATAGCGTTGTCAGTCGCTGTTGGCCGTCTACAACATCCGCTCGTACAAGGGCATTCGACTCATCATCGACTAGCGGCTCCCCGCCGCCAAGCAAGACAATCGTGCCCGTGTAGTGGGTCTTGCCCGGTTCTAGGAGGCTGAGGTCGTCGAGGAAGTCCTGGACTTGGTCCTGCTCCCAGGCGTAGCCGCGCTGGTAGTCCGGAATGGTTAGCAGGCGGGGCCGAAGAACTTCAGTTGCTGACACCGTCAGGCTCATGTGGACACTCTAGAGGGCTGATCGATCGCAAGCCATCCTTCCAAAGACGGCTCTTGATCCTCGATTTGACCCGGGTTGAGCCATCTGGATGGGTCCGTCTGGACAGGGGCGGTGCCTCAGGTGCGCCAGAGCCGCGTCCGACATGGGTAAGCAAGAGCTGCTACGCCAGCGACACCACTTGGGGGTGCTCCGTGTCTGAGCGGCGAGATCGTTATCGCGCATGTATGGGCTAATTGGGGCACTGCTCAGCTAAGCCCGGCAGGGCTTCGATTCGGGCGCAGGAGGACATCGAACACTGGAGCCGCTTCCCAGATTGTCCAGCCCCAAGACCGGTACGCCGATTGGGCTGCAGCGTTGCCGGGGCGGACCAGCAGCGTCGCTCGCGCCTCGGTCCGGTTGGCTAGCAACTCATCGTGAAGCACAGCTGCGATGCCTTGACGTCGCCAGGCGGGGTGTACCAGCAGCTCGCTGAGCGCAAAGGTGCGCTTCCCGTCCTCCTCTGTGAACCTGGGCGGCACAGGCTCGTGGATGCCATCCCACCAACGTGTCTCTGGAGGTAGCGGGAAACCGTAGATGTAGCCAATCAAGGCCCTTCCGTCAGTGGCGGTGACCAGCGTCCACCCAGCTCGCTGCATGTGGAGGTCGAGCTGACGCCGGTAGCGGTCCCCGCTGTAGAACTCGCCGCCACCCGCGTAGACCTCGAGGTAGAGGTCCACGAGCTGATCGAGGATTCCCTCAGCCTCGTCGGCGCTGTGATGGCGAAGCTGCAAGCCCTCGATCACACACCCACCGCCCGGTCGTAGGCGGCGACGAACTGGCGCGTTGCCGTGGTCGCCTGCCGTGGCGTCGCCAGGTTCGAACGCACCCGCGCAAGGTTCCGGCTGATTCGTCCCGAGTTCATCTGGCTCACCGCGGGCAGGACGTCCAGCGCGATACGGGCCGCCTCGTTGACGTCGCCCTGCTGATACGCGGCTTCTGAGAGGTGGACGGTGTAGTAGACCTGGTTACGTCGATGGCCGGGCGACGGGTTGGCAATGAGGGCGCGGAACGACTGGGCGGCACGGTCGGGCCGGTCCAGGGCGAGGTAGGAGAGTCCCTGGATGCCGTGTACTTCCTGCTCATTCACGAAGTCGACGAACCCGAGATCATCCTCGTGCGGTCCGCGCTCCAACTCGCGGCGAGCCTTAGTCATTTCCCGGCTGAAGCCGCCCGCATCCGTTAGCACGGCGTACGTGTGCGCTCTCCGCAGATGCAAAAGCGTGGTGAGCCGAGGTGTCGCCCATCTGGCCGAGACGCGCAGCGCGGCTTCGGCGCAGTGCAGAGACTCGCCGGGCTGACTCTCGCGGAGCAGCATGGATAGTTGGGTCAGCGCCTGCACTTCCATACGAGGATCGTCGGCGATGCGGGCACGGGTGATGGCTTCGTTCAGGTAGGGCCTGGCTTCGGGCCTGCGTTCAGCATCAGTAGCGAGCCATGCGGCCTGGATGCCAAGGTCAGCCAGGGCGCTTTGAAGGGCATCGCCGACCTCTCGGCTGTAGTTCGCCTTCGCCGCCCACGTTGACAGCCGGGCGTGCGCCTGGACGGCAACGTCGCAGAGCTGGTCGGCCCCGGCTGCCGCATCGGCTCGACGGAAATCTTGGACCAGCGAACTAGCCAGGCGTACCTGATCCATGCCTATGTTCCGAGGCACCTCGCTAGGGTCTTTGAGCAGGTAGGGGTGACCGGCTGCGGCGAGTCCTGCGAGCGCGGCCATTGCGTTGAAGCGTCGCCGGTCCGTAGCGCCACCCCCTCCGGTTGATGCCCCCTCCACGGTAACCGCGATGGCCGGCAGTTTGCCCTGCTCAGATATCGCGTCATGCGCATAGGGATCGTCTGCTGTGTGCTCTGTCGCGCGGATATCTGCCCGGTAGGGCTGGTCCGGCAGGCCGAACCAGAGGCAGGAAGCGGGTATCCCGAGAAGCTGTGCCCAGTGCGCCAGTCTGTCCAGGTGCACCAGCGGCGGGCCGTTCTCCACCCGACTCAACTGCGCCTGCGTGATCCCCAACCACCCCGCCACCACGGACTGCGGCAGGGCAACCCGCCCGTGATACGGATGGCACCGGTACGCCCGGATCACCCGCCCCAGATGCCGCTCGGCCAGCGCGAGTCGCACCGGCTCGTGCTCCCAGAAGCTCGCCGGCACCTTCGGTGGGGCGCTCAACCGGTCACGCTCGGCGGCCTGGCACGGCGTACACCGTCCGCTGTCGTTGTCCCGGGCCAGCCGTCCGCCGCACCGAGGGCAGTTCGCGTGGGTCACCGGCGGCTCCGTCCATCTCGCCTCATCGAGCCTGTCCATTGAACACGCTGCGTGCAGTTCTGGTATACGCGCGACGCATATCGTCAAAGGACCGCGAAATAAGCAGCGACCGTTCAGGACGGGCGCGCCGTCCGCAGCGCCTCGATGACCACGCCCCAACGCCCCGGCCCGTTCATCGAGTCCAGCGGCTTTCCGTCGGCCACGACCACGCCGGCAGCACGCAGCACCTCCAGGTGGCCCGCATAGGCGGGATGCGCGGCCAATTCCGCCTTGGTGTGCGGGAACGCGATGATCGGCAGCCCAGCCCCCAGCGACTCGTTGAGGACGCCGAGCGCCAGCGTGTCGTTGATGCCCAGCGCCCACTTCGTCACCGTGTTGAACGTGACCGGGGCGGCCACCACCACATCGGCGGGTGGGTGCGGCTCGGGGTCGCCGGGCATCCGCCACTCCACGCGTACCAGATAGCCGGTCTTGTCGTGTAACGCTGCCCGGTCGAGCCACGGCGCGGCGGTGGGGCTGACGATCATGCAGACCCGCCACCCGTCGGCGATCAGGAGGTCGACCAGCTCGTCGATGTGTTCCGCCGGTCCCGCGGCGCAGACGACCAGATACAGCACCGGGCGTTCCGTCATGCCCGCAGTCTGCCCGATCCGACAGTCGCGGCGTGGAGCGCATACCGATCAGGTATGCCGTCAACGATCACCGTGACATGCCGTTGTGCCTGGTCAGCCGCGACAGTTGACGCATGGCCCGGGGCGGGTGCTCGGCCTCGGAGTTGCGCCGGCCCTCAACGGCACAGCTCCTCCCGCCCGCCCCGGTGCCAGCCAACGAGTCGACTTGGAGCCGGAATGCCCACCGTGAACGACGATCACCCGGCTCGCGTGGGCCTGGCCGCCGCCTGGGAGTCGGTCGACGTGCGGGCCGCCGGCGACTTCTGGTGCACTGTCGAGGACCGCCGAGCTGGGCTGCTCCCGCAGCGCGACGCGCCGCTGTTCTTCACCGCGCTGGGCCGCCTCCTGGTCGGCGGCGGCGACCCGGCGGGTCGGGCGGCGCTGCTCCGGGTGCTCGGCCGCGCGTACCGTCACTTCGACCTGCTCCCGCACGCCACCACCATCGGCGACGCGTTGCTCGCCACCGTCGCCCGCCACGCGCGCCCACTGTGGACGCCGCAGCTCACCGTCACCGCCGAGCGCGCCCTGCACCGCGCCACGCACGCCATCCGCCGCGCCGCCGCCCAGGCCGGCGACGGCCGGGCTTGGTGGCACGTCGAGGTCATCGGCCATGACCGGCCGTCGTCCGACATCGCCATCCTGACGGTACGTCCCTGGCGGCGACTGCCCTTCCAGCCAGGTCAGGCCGTGCCGGTCTGCACGCCGCGCCTGCCGGGGCACTGGCGCTGGCTCTCGCCGGCCAACGCCCCACGCGCGGACGGCACCGTCGAGCTGCACGTCCGCGCCGTACCCGCCGGCACCGTCTCCCACCGCCTGGTCCATCGGGTAGGCCCCGGCGAGCTGCTCTGGCTCGGCCCACCCGTCGACACCGGCCTGAGCCTCGACCAGGCGAGCACGAACGATCTGCTGCTCGTCGCCGGTGGCACCGGCCTGGCGCCGCTGCGCGCCCTGGTCGAACAGGTCGCCGCCGGACCGGACGGCCGGCGGGTGACGCTGATTGTCGGCGCGCGCACCTTCACCGACCTGTACGACCCGATCGCCCTCGACAAGTTGCAGTGCGCCCACGACTGGCTGACCGTCGTGCCGGCCCTCTCCGGCGACCCCTGCGCCAACCCGGCCGAGCGGGGCGACGCCCTGACCATCGCCCTCGACCATCACCAGCCGGATCAGGACATCTATCTCTGCGGCCCACCCGCGATGCTGGCCGACGCGCGATCACGGCTGCGCGCCCTCGGCATCCCCGCCGCGCGCATCCACCTGCCCAGGGGCTTCACCCGCTGATGGTGTGCCTACCGGCTGAACTCTGATCGGCCCTCGTACACCCGTCGATTACCAGTTGGCACTGAGCTGCGTGACGGCCTGGCGGAAGCGCCGCGGCGGCAGGACGGCCCGGAGCTTGTCGGCAGCGTCAGCGAAGTCCGAGATCGTGGTGACGCAGCCGTGGCCGAGGTGGGCGAGCCGGATGACGCCAAACCTCTCAACCACGAGTGCCTGGGACAGCGGG
Organism: Micromonospora sp. NPDC005205; assembly: GCF_040608275.1. NCBI lineage: Bacteria > Bacillati > Actinomycetota > Actinomycetes > Micromonosporales > Micromonosporaceae > Micromonospora > Micromonospora sp. NPDC005205. Next base: position 369,337 of record NZ_JBEXHV010000002.1, on the reverse strand, counting down.
ACGGTGTGCACGTTCCCGTCGCCATCCACTGTCGAAATCGCGTCGATGCCGATGACCAGCTTGGCCTTGTTCTGGAGCCGCTTGGAGAACGGCGGCCTGACAACCTCACCTGCCGGCACGAAACGGGTGGTCCGGCAGGAGTCCTCGGTGGCGCGAGGAAGGTTGGGTTTCGACCCGTACGGTACGACGATCATGGCGCTTGAGAGCCAGCCCGACACGATGTCCCGCGTCGCTTGCGGAGTAAGCCCAGTCAGCTCATTGAGTGATTCCGAGCCGTAGATCTCAGCCGTGCCGAGCAGCTCCTGGTGGGTCAAGGGTTGAAGGTCGCTGATCGACTGCATCCATTCGATGTCGCCCTCCATGGCCATGCGTCCCGTTGGCACCCGGTCAGCGAGCTCCTCTCGATCAATCCCATCGGCGGCAAGCCGTTGCAGCTCGGCCCAGAGCAGCTCCGCCGCGACGGTGGCGTCGAACTTCTTGGCTTTCTTGCCGAAGTCTGGCGTGACCCTCAACCCGAGCTCGTGCCGCGTACTGTCGACGACCTCGCACATGAATTCCGCACCAATGGCCACCCCGGCCTCGTCTACTGCCTCAGCGACTCGCGACCGCAGTGCCCACATCAGATCGACCGCTTCCGCGCTGGGTTCGACACCTACCATCAGCGCGACACCACGGACCTCGTCGGCGTACCAGATCGGCCCGATCTGGTTGTTGACGAGTGGCGTGCTGCGGGTGACTCGCGGGCCGGCGGGCAGCGGGAGTCGCATCGCCTGAGGCGGTTCGCCCGTCACTGTGAGAACCGCGTTTCCGCTGGTGAAGAACCTCTCGACGTACCGTCGGATCTCGTCCGCCGTGAAGAGCCTGTAGTCCACTACGGGCCAGCGCGACAGGCCGTGTCCGCTCGGCCCGAAACGCCGCGACAGCAGCGCTCCCCACGGGTCGCGTAGCCCTTCTTCGATGTTCGACATGTACCGGCTGTCCGCATCGAGGCCCTCGACCGCGTCGGACAGATCCTCCGGCGGAAGATTGCTGATAGCCGAGCAGATGGTGGCGAAATGCCTCACGACCTGATCAGGTGGGCCGCCTGCGAGGAATGACGTGTCGTTCATCCATATGTTGTCCTGGTGGTTCTCCGCGACGTGGTCCTCGGTCCAGTCCACCAGGTGCTGGACGAGATGGGTCAGGCCGATGGAGTCGATCTCTTCGTCGCGGGCGCCGCACCCGAAGGTCAACGACGCGGCCAGGGTGCCAGGCACATTGCGTTGGATGACAGTAACTCCGTCTATCTCCTCACGCCGCATGAGCGGATCGTAAGGTGACCGGTCAAGCCACTGGCTGAGGCGTTCGACCGTCTGAGCAGGCGGTGCCGTTGGGTCAACTGTTGGTGTCGCCGAACTCGCGTACCCCGTCGACGTCCAGCGTGATCCGCCCGTTCTCGGTCCACTGGCCGGTAGCGGCGAGCCAGCTCGGGTCGTCGCGCTCGTCGATGGTGCTCCAACTGTGCCGGTGGTGCCGTAGCTGGATCGGCCCGGTCGACTGACCCGGCGCGAGCGTGCCGTCGGTGAAGGTCAGCTCCACCCAGCCGGGGACCGGCGTGCCCGGCGGGGGATAAGGCGGCGCCGGCGTCGACAACACGGACGGCCCACCCGGGGGTACGAAGAACTGCACGGTCTGCTGGATCCGGTCACAACCCAGCGCCGCCCAGTCGCAGTTCGGCACCAGCGAGGTGTTGCCGCCCTCGAAACGTAGGTGGTAGCGCACCTGCACGGTGCTCAGGTCGAGCGGCCCGGTGCCGGTGTTGGTGACCTTCAAGAGGTGCTGGATCTGGTTGTTCGTCGGTGACCAGTCGAGGTTGAGGTAGCTGACCGTCGCGCGTCCGCTGGCAGTGCGCACAGTGGTGGCGGGTGAGGTGTCCGAGTAGCCGCCGAGCGCGCGGGCGGCAATCGCGATCCGGTACGTCGTGCCGGGTGCCAGGTCGGTGAGCGTGATCGTGGTGTCCGTGGTGGAGCCGAGGAAACGGTACGTGTTCGGCCCCAGCGGCACCTGCACCTCATAGTTGATCGGCTGCCCCGTGCCAGGTTCGACCCAGGCGGAGGGCGTCCAGCTGAGCGTGAGCTGATGCGGTTCGTTGGCGACCACGGTCGGGGTGCCCGGGGTGCTGATCGCTGGGCCGTCGGCGCGGGCGGCGTTGACGGCGAGCAGGCTCGCCAGCGCGGCGAGGGCGATGGTGGCGGTGACGCGGCGAGCAGGCATAGCGAATGGTAGGCACAGACATCGATCACCATGTATCGTCCGTCGGTCCAGCGGCGCCAGACGATAAGTCCAGTCCGTTACGCGACGTAGTCGGTTTGGAGATAATGCGGCCGGTGCGGTGCTCGCCCCGCCTCACGGATTCCAGTAGACGAGGACGCGGGCCTGGTCGAAGCGTCGCTCCTTCAGATCGGCACGCTGGATCACCCAGTGGATGCTGGCGCCGCCTGGTCTGCCGCCGTGGAACTCGGCCAACACCACCCAGTCGCCATGGTCGGCTGGCCCGCCAACCCCTCGCACCGACCCGTCCTGGCCGGACCGGCCCGAGGGGTTGGCGCCCAACCACGCGGGGTTGAAACCGTTGCAGTCAGTGCCGTAGCCGCCCAACAGCAGCGGCGTCGTCCAGCCTCCATAGGAGAAGGCGCCGTCCGGCACCTTGGCCAGGACTTCCTTCCACACATCGGTCAGCTCTTCGAACGGGGGATCTCCCGGCAGCGGCGGAGACCACGGGGGCCCCGGGATCGTCTTGACGTAGGGCAGAGAGATGTCGACCGTGAGGTGCAGATCGCCCTGGGGGATTTCGTAATAGACCTCGGCGAACTCGTCGTCGTCCGGAGGGAAGTCAGGCGGATATTGCTCTCGCTCCTCGACCGCCACGCCTGCCGGCACGTACCTGACCTCGCCCCAGCCGCTTTCTTCGGGCCAGCCGAACAGCAGCAGTTGGCCGTCGGACGGCAGTGGAAGGTCGGTCACGTCTGCCGGAAGAGCAGCGCAGTCGATGGTGGCGATCAAGGGGAACTCGGGGTCCTCGGCGTCGGCCGGAAGCATCACGGGCCCACGGATGGCGCCCACGACCGGCCCGTCACCCCCCTGTGTCAGCAGGGCGGACGGGCGGGCGAGCCCCAACCAGCGCTCCACGTCGGCAGCGGGGATGTCGCGGCGCAGCGCCTCGGCGCGGACCTGATCGAGGATCTTCACGTTTCGGGGAAGCACGGGAGCACCGTAGGTCAACCGTGCGACGTTCTCGACCCCGCCGGATGCTGGCTGCCCGGAAGACAGGCGCCAATGCGGTCGATACCGCGATTTGCCGTCGGCGGGCGGTGTGTGGGAGCGCCCGGCCATAGCGTCCGAACCACGGAGTTCCGCGAGCGCGCGCTCCGAGGGAGGCGACGATGCAGACGACCAAAGGTGTGGAGTTACCGGGCGAGCGAGCGCCGGTCACGGTGCGGGTGGACCGTTGGCGGGCGGGGCTACCACCGGACGCGTGGCCCGAGGGCTTTCCGGCGACCGGCGAGGTCTGGCGGCGTGACGTCTTCGCGGTGGCCGAGGCGTACCGGGCGGGGTCCGCGAGCCCACGCCAACTGCTGACGGCCGTGCTGGCCTGGGCTTACGGACCCATCGGGTACGGCCCGTGGCGCGCCGCCAGGTCGCTCGACGCCGACCCCGAGGGCAAACGCCTGGCGTACGCGCTGGAAGAGGTGTCCACGCCCGCGCCCGACGAGGAGGCGTTGCGGACGGCGTACCGCCGCTTCCGCGACCCCGCCCACGCTCGTCTGCCCTGGTTGGGGCCGGGCCTGTTCACGAAGGTCCTCTACTTCGTCGGCTACCGGCGCGGGGTGGGCGGCGTGCAGCCCCTGATCCTCGACCGTGTCGTGGCCGGCCAACTCCCCGCCGAGGCGGGCGTCGGCCGGCGCAACGGCTGGTCGTCCGAGGAATGGTTGGCCTATCTGCGGTGGGCGGCCGGGCAGGCTCGGGTCAGGGGAGTGGAGCCGGACGCGGTGGAAGTGGCGGTCGCGCCCGACCGGTGAGGTGGCTATCGAGCGGCGCGCAGGCGGGTGTCGAGGGCGTCGAGGTCGGGGACGAACCAGATCTGCCCGCCCTGGTTCGACTCGTGCACCAGCGCGCGCAACGCTGAACTCTCCGCGAGCTGCGCCGAGATGTCGCCGACGACGGCCAGCCGCACCCGGTAGTTGACGAACTTCTGCATCACGTCGCCGGCGAAGCGGGTGCCCAGCGAGAAGAAGCGTTCGTCGAGTCGGTTGGCCGGCACGGCGACCACCTGGGCGCCGAGGAACGCCGCCCCGATCAGGTCCAGCGCGTCCTGCTCGGTGGCCACCGGCGGGCCGTCGGGGTCGCAGACCAGCACGGGCACTCCGGCGCGTTCCTGGATCTCGTCAGGCATCGTGGACCTCCCGGTCGAGCAGGCCGTTGTCGGCGTTGAGTACGGCGTCGAGCAGGTGCAGCAACTCGGCGGTGGCGGCAGGGTCGCCCAGGATGATGATCTTCATGCGATGGCGTTGCTCGTCGTACACGGTCTGCACCCGCAGCGGGTTGGCCTGGTCGTGGCCGGTGTTGGCGCTGGTGAGCACGAGCGTGCCGAGCCGGTCGGCGGCGGCCCTGTCGACACCGTCGACCTGGACGATGCTCGACACTTCCGCCTGCCTGGCGACGCCGGGCGCGGCCGGGGCCTGGCCGGTGAGCGCGTCGAGGTCGCCGGCGGCGATCCGGTACTGCTTGCCGATCCGCACCGCGCGCAGCCGGCCCGAGCGGATGTAGCCGCGCACGGTGCGTACGTGCAGGTTGAGCCGGTCGGCGACCTGTTCGACTGAGTACATTTCTTCCTTCATTGCTCCCTATCCTACCCAGAGAGGGAAGCATAGGGAGTGATGGGGTCGACTCGTTACCGCATTAGCCCGCTCGCGCTGTCGGACAGGTCCAGTACCGTCTGGGAACCATGGACGCGCTCGGCGACGCCATCATCGGGCGGGATCACCCCGCAGGTCTGCTGCGCGCCGAGTTGGATCGCGCCACCACCAGCCACGGCGGCCTCGCCCTGGTCACCGGCGAGCCGGGCATCGGCAAGACGACCCTCGTCACGTCCGCGGCCCGGGAGGCCCGCCAGCGGGGCGCGCTGGTGCTCGGTGCCGCCTGCTGGGACTCCGACAGCGCCCCCGGCTACTGGCCGTGGGTGCAGGTGCTGCGTGCCCTGCGGCGCTCCGCCGACGACTGGGCGGTGGCGCGGCAGTCCGCCGAGCCGGCCCTCGCGGCCCTGCTCGGCCAGTCCGGTGCCGACGGCGAGCAGGCCGGTCGCCTCGTCGGTTGGGCAGGCGTCGACCCCGGCCCGGACGCCGCCGACCAGGAGGCGTTCGCGCTGTACGACGCGGTGACCGCCGCCCTGGTCGCCGTCTCCCAGCACCGGCCGGTGGTGGTCGTCCTCGACGACCTGCACTGGGCCGACCCGGCCTCACTGCGGTTGCTGAGCTTCGCCGCCCAGCACACCTGGTTCGAGCGACTCCTGCTGATCGGCACCTACCGCGACGCCGAGGTCGAGTCGGGCGAGCACCCCCTGCGCCCGCTGCTGATGCCGCTGGTCGCGAAGGCCACCACGATCACCCTCACCGGTTTCACCCGCGACGAGGTGGCCGCACTGATGACCCGGACCGCCGGCCGGGAGCCGGAGGCCAGCCTTGTCGACGAGGTGCACCGGCGTACCGGGGGCAACCCGTTCTTCGTCGAACAGACCGCGCGGCTGTGGCACGCCGACGACGCGGTCGGCACCATCGCACCCGGCGTACGGGAGGCGGTGCGCCGCCGCCTCGCCCAACTGCCCGCCACCGTGGTGGAGGCGCTGACCGTCGCCGCCGTACTGGGTCGCGAGTTCCACCGTCAGGTCCTCGCGGCCTGCGCGGCCGCTCCCGCGGCGCAGGTCGACCGGCTGCTCGACCGGGCGGTGACCGCCCGACTGGTGGTCGCCCGGGGCGGTGGCCGCTTCGCCTTCGCCCACGACCTGGTCCGCGAAACCCTCTACGACGGGCTGACCGACGACGACCGGCGGGCCCGGCACGGCGCGGTCGTCCGGGCGGTCGACGACCTGCGGGAGCTGACCGACCGCCTGATCCCCGCCGACCTCGCCCGCCACGCCTACCTCGCCGGCCCCGCGCTCGACCGGGCCCGGGTGGCCACGCTGCTGCTCGCCGCCGGCCGGGCCGCGTTCGCCCGGCTGGCGGGAGACGAGGCGGCGCTGCACTTCCGCCGAGCCCTCGAGGTGGTCGAAGACCCGGCACAACGGGTGCGGATCCTCGTCGAGTTCGCCGAGTCGCACTACCACCACGCCGACCGGGAAGAGGTCACGAGGCTGCTGGCCGAGGCCGCCAAGCTGGCCCGGTCACTCGACGACCCGGTGCTGCTGGCCCGGGTCGCGCTCATCGTCAACCGCGCCCGCCAGGTGGACGCCGCCCAGTCGACCGAAGCGGCGGAGCTGGTGCGCGAGGCGTACCGCCGGTTGATCAGCGAACCGGACGCCACCGCGCCAGTCGGCGCCCTGGTCGCCGATCTGATCACCGCCAGCGAGACGATCGCCCGTCGGGGGCAGGACGACGAGGCGCTCACCTTCAGCCTCTGGGCCCGCCACGACACGACCTGGGGGCTCGGCACCGCCGCGACCCGAGCCGCGCTCACCGCCGAGATCCGGGCCGTGGCCCGGCGGACCGGCGACCGGGAAACCGAGCTGTGGGCCACCTCGCTGCGCTGGGTGGCGCTGCTGGAGCTGGGCGACCCGCGCTTCGTCGAGGAGCTCGTCACCTTCGTCGACGCCGAACGGGAGGGCGACTTCGCCCGGCACCGGATGGCTGCGGCCGTCGACAGCGGGATCATCGCGGCGTTCCGGGGCGACTTCGCCACGGCCGACGAGCGGTTCGCCTTCCTCACCGACCAGGCCGACGCGAGCTACGCCGAGTTCGGTTTCATGGGGCATCACCTGCGCTGGTCCCGGCTACTGCTCCAGGGCCGGGTCACCGAGGCCGCCGCGCTCGTGGAGGGGCTCGCCCCGACGGACTACCCGTACCGGGAGCTGCTGCGAGCGATCACCGCTGCGGAGCGCGGCGACGGCGAGACGGCGCTCCGGTTGACCGTCGGCATCGAGGCCACCGCAACCCGGTACCCGCGCCCGGTGTCACCGCTCTGGCTCCGACTCCGCGCTCAGGCCGCCGCCGCGTCCGCCGACCCGAAGCGCTGCGATGCCGCGCGGGCCGCGCTCACCCCACACCGTGGAGAGTGGATGGTGGGGCTCTTCGGCTGCGACATCAGCGGCCCCGTCGACCACTGGGTGGCGCTGATCGACGCCGCTCAGGAACGATGGGAAGACGCCATCGCCGGATTCACCGCCGCCCGGGACTCCGCCGACCGGATGGGCTCCCGAACCTGGTCGCTGCTCGCCCGCACCGGCCTCGCGAACGCCCTCGCCGGCCGAGGTCACCCCGGCGACTCGACCACGTCGACAGCGTTGCGTGCCGCCGCCGTCCAGGAGGCGACCGCCCTCGGCATGACGCAGGTGCTCCACCGGCTCGCCGCGCCGACAGCCCGCGACATCCACCACCCGGACCAGGCCGTCTCGCTGGGTCAGGTTGCTGGTTGGGGCCAGGCCATCGGGTCGGGCCAGGTCGTCGCGCCCGGTCGTGCCGCGCCGGTCGCGGCTGCGTTCAAGGGGTACGAGTTTCGGCGCGACGGGCGGGTCTGGCAACTCGCGTACGACAGTGTCGTGGCGCACCTGCCCGACGCCAAGGGCCTGCATGACCTGCACCTGCTGCTCAGCCGGCCCGGCAGCGACGTGCCGGCCGTCGAACTGCTCGACCCGGCGGCCGGGCCGGAGCTGGTGGCCGCCCGGCGAATGGGTGCCGATCCGGTCCTCGACGACGAGGCGAAGGCCCGCTACCGGCGGCACCTGGCCCGCCTCGACGAGGAGATCGACCGGGCCGCCGCCCGCGACGACGACCGGAAGGTGTCCAAGCTGGACGCCGAGCGGGGTGCGTTGCTCGACGAGCTGCGTGCCGCGGCGGGCCTCGCCGGCCGGAGCCGCCGCCTGGGCGACGAGGCCGAGCGGGCCCGCAAGACGGTGACGGCGCGAATCCGCGACGCGCTCCGCAAGCTCGACGACCGGCACCCGGCGCTGGCGAGCCACCTGCGGGAAACGGTCTCCACCGGCACGACCTGCCGCTACCAACCCCCCAACCCGCTGCCCTGGCAGCTCTGACCACACCCCAACCCTCCGCGATCTTGCACTTTCGGTCGCCGGTTCAGGTGGATTCGTCACCCTTGTCAGGACAGAAAGTGCAAGATCGCGGGGGTGGGGTGGGGTGGGGGTTAGCGGCGGTTGTACTTGTACATGGTCAGGGTGCCGAAGACCAGGACGAAGCCGGCGCTCCACAGCAGCAGCCACATCGTCGCCGACGGGTCCGGGTCGCCGCTCATCGCTCCCCGGATCGCGGCCACCAGCTGCGTCACCGGGTTGACCTTCACGAACGCCTGGAGCCAGCCGGGCATGGTGCTCGGCTCGACGAAGACGTTGCTCAGGAACGTCAGCGGGAACAGCACCATCATGCTGACCCCCATCACCGACTTCTCGCTGCGCAGGATCAGCCCGAAGAACGTCCACACCCAGGAGAACGCGAACGAGAAGACCACCAGCAGCCCGATCCCGGTAACAGCCCCGACCACCCCGCCCTCGGGGCGGAACCCGAGCACCAGCCCAAGACTCAGGATCACCACGGCGGCGAGGATGTAGCGCAGCACGTCGCCGAAGATCATGCCGACCAGGGCGGCCGGACGCCAGATGGGCAGCGTCCGGAACCTGTCGAAGATGCCCTTCTCGATGTCGGTGTTGAGGCCGACGCCGGTGTACATCGTGATCATGACGACGCTGGTCACCATGATGCCGGGCAGGAAGAACTGCAGGTAGTCACGCGGGCTGCCGGCGAGGGCGCCACCGAACAGGTACGTGAACATCAGCACCATGATGATCGGGAACGCGGTCACGTCGAAGAGCTGCTCCGGCACGTGCTTGATCTTCAGCATGGCCCGCCAACCGAAGGTGAGCGACGCGCTCAGCGCGCTCGGCCGCGGCGGTCGGGCACCGGGCGCGAGCACAGTGGCCAGCGCCTCGGCGGACGGAACGTAGACGGTCGGCGCCCGTTCGGTGGTGGTGGTCGTGGTGTCGCTCATCGGGCTGCCTCCAGCTCGTCGTCGCGCTCGTCGGTCGGCACGGCGGGATGGTCGGTCAGGGCCAGGAAGACCTCGTCCAGGCTCGGCTGGCCGAGGGAGAAGTTGTCGACCACGATGCCGGCGCGGGCCAGGTCGCCGAGTACGCGAGCGGCCTGGGAGCTGGCGTCGAGGTCGGTGCCGGCCTCGCCGACGCGGGCGGTCAACGCCACCGGGTCGGCGGCGAGCTGCACCGGCACGTCGAGCGCCTCCCGGAGCACCCGCTCCGCCTCGGGGCGCTGAGCGGGGTCGCGCAGTCGCAGGTGGACGGTGCCGGAGCCGATCGACGACTTCAGCTCACCCGGGGTGCCCTCCGCGATCACCCGGCCGTTGTCGACGACAGCGATCCGCCCGGCGAGCTGGTCGGCCTCGTCGAGGTACTGGGTGGTCAGCAGCACCGTCGTGCCGTGCGACACCACCGCCCTGATGATCTCCCACACCTGGTTGCGGCTGCGCGGGTCGAGGCCGGTCGTCGGCTCGTCGAGGAAGAGCAGATCCGGGGTGTTCAGGATGCTGGCGGCGATGTCGATGCGTCGCCGCATCCCGCCCGAGTACTTCTTCACCTGGCGGTCGCTCGCATCGGTCAGCCCGAACGCGGCCAGCAGGGCCGCGGCGCGATCCCGAGCGGCCGGCTTGCGCAGGCCGAGCAGGCGAGCCAGGAGCACCAGGTTCTCCGTACCGGTCAGGTCTTCGTCGACGGAGGCGTACTGGCCGGTGAGGCTGACCCGGGAACGGACCTTGTCGGCCTCGGTGACCACGTCGTGCCCGAAGACCCGGGCCGAGCCGCCGTCGGGTCGCAGCAGGGTGGCGAGCACCCGGACCGCCGTGGTCTTGCCCGCGCCGTTCGGGCCGAGCAGGCCGTAGACGGTGCCGGCGGGCACTTGGAGGTCGATGCCGGCCAGCGCCCGGGTGTCCCCGAACGAGCGGGTCAGCCCCTCTGCCTCGATGGCCAGGCCGGTGGTGCGTCTACTCATGATCTTTACCTTTCGTGTCGGACGTGTTCAGGAGACGTAGGGTCGAGCCGCCCGGCCGTCGCGCAGTGCCAGGCCCCACCAGCGCAGCTGGTCGAGCAGGACGCCGACATCGCGTTGCAGCTCGTCGGTGCACTGGGCGGTCGGCTCGCCGGCCAGCAGGTCGATCCCGACGACGTCGCGCACCGTCATCGCGTGCAGTGCGGTGAAGACGGTACGTAACTGGTCGACCGCGTGCAGGCCGGTGGACCGACAGCCGTACGACACAAAGCCGACCGCTTTGGCCTGCCACTCGTCGTACGCGTAGTCGATGGCTTGTTTCAAGGGTGCCGGGAAGCTGTGGTTGTACTCGGGGGTGACCACGACGAACGCGTCCGCCCGGCCCACCTCGCTGACGAACGCCCGGATGGACGCGGTCGGCTCGGCGGGGTAGGTGGCCGGGAAGTCGTACTCGGTCAGGTCAACGACCGTCACCGCCAGGTCGTCGTGCCGCGCGGCCTGCTCGACGAACCAGTGCGCCAGCCGGTCGCCGACCCGCCCCTCCCGGGTGCTGCCGACGATCACGGCGATCCGCAACGGTGCCATGGCCCACCCCCCTTCCACAGTGAAGGCGCGAGGTGACGACAGGCGCCCGCTAGATCCGATCTAGCGGGCGCGGTTCGGGGGCGAAATGTCGGTGGGATCGGCTTGACTGGGGGTCGACGAACGGGGGAGCGCAATGGCACAGGTACGCATCGAGCCGTGGCACGAGGACGACCTCGACCTGCTGCGGCAGCTCAACTCACCGGATACCCGCAAGCACACCGGTGGCCCGGAGACCGACGAGCAGGTGCTCGCCCGGCACGACAGGTACGTGCACTTCTCGGGCACCGGGCAGGGCTGCATGTTCACGCTGGTGCTGGCGGACGGGGTGCGGGCGGGCAGCGTCGGATACTGGGCCCGCGAGTGGCGCGACCAGCCGGTGTACGAGCTGGGCTGGGCGGTGCTGCCCGCGTACCGGGGGCAGGGGCTGGCCACTGCGGCGGTGCGCGCGGTGCTGGACGTGGCCCGCGCGCGACGGGACCGGCACTACGCCCACGCCTACCCCTCGGTCGACAATCCCGCCTCGAACGCGGTGTGCCGCAAGGCCGGCTTCACGCTGCTCGGCGAGACGGGTTTCGAATACCCGCCGGGGCAGATGATGCGGGCCAACGACTGGCAGCTCGACCTGACCGCCCCACCGACAGCGAGCTGAGGTCGGCGGGGCGGCCGGTGACTGTCACCAGGTGGTGTCGAGGCGGTGCCGTTGCTCGGCGGTCAGCTCCAGGTCGATCGCTGCCAGGCTCTCCTCCAGTTGCGCCACCGACGAGGCACCCACCAGCGGGATGGACGGCAGCTCGCCGCCCAGCAACCAGGCGAGCACCACCTGGTTGACAGTGGCGCCGCTCTGCCCCGCCACCTCCCGCAGCGCGGCCAGCCGCCGGGGCGCGCTCGGCAGGTCGTACGCCGAGCTGAGCGGCTTGTCCGCCCGGGTGAACGCCCCCTTGAGCAGCGGTGAGTACGCCACCAGGGTCAGCTCCGGCTCGGCGCGCAGATAGCTGAGCAGGTCTCCGCTGACACCGCCCGGCTCGCCGTCCGGGTCCAGTTCGCTGATCAGGTCGGTGCGGTTGGGCAGGTAGCTCCGGTGGTACTGGAGCACCTCGTAGCCTGGCAGGCCGGCGGCGGCGGCCAACGCACGAGCCCGCTCCACCCGCCAGGCCCGGTGGTTGCTGGCGCCCAGCAGACCCACTGTGCCCTCGGTGACCAGCTCGGCGAAGCCCTCCACGGTCTCCTGGAGCGGCACGTTCCGGTCTTCGATGTGCGCGTAGAGCAGGTCCAGTCGTTCCACCCCGAGCCGGTCCCGGCTGCGCTCCGCAGACTCGCGGATCACCTTGGCGGAGAGGCCCTCGGCGTTGTCCAGGTAGCTGGTCCCCGGGGCGAGCGGTCGGGCGCCCAGCTTCGTGGCGATGACGATCTCGGGGCCGACGCCCCGGCTGCGCCGCCACCGGCCGAGCAGTTCCTCACTCTGCCCGCCCTGCCCGCCGTCCACCCAGAACGCGTAGTTGTCGGACGTGTCGATGAACGTGCCGCCGGCCTCGACGTACCGGTCGAGGATCGCGTACGAGGTGGCCTCGTCGGTGGCGCTGCCGAAGAGCATCGCGCCGAGGCTGAGCACGCTGACCTCGCGCCGGGTCGCCGGGTCGGCGCCGATCGTGCGGTACCGCATGGGGATCTCCTCTCGGGCGCCCTTCCGGTGGGCGCACCGATCACCCTCCAACCTGGAGCGCACTCCAGGTCAAGCGCTCAGTCACCAGGGCAGCACGCCGTACCCGCCGCCGGCGTCCATCTGGAAGCCCCAGAGCAGCCCGCTCGGCCCGTCGGCCGGCAGCGTCGCCAGGTGCACGCTCACCTCGGCACCCTGCTCGGCCGTGCGGAAGCCGCTGTTGCCGTTCAGGTCGGTGGCGCAGTAGCCCGGGTTCGCCGCGTTCACAGTGATCGTGGTGTCCCGCAGCTCCTTGGCGTACATCGCGGTGAGCATGTTCAGCGCCGCCTTCGACGACGGGTACGGCACGGAGGTCAACTCGAACAGCGCGCCGTTCGGGTCGGTCATCACCGCTATCGAGCCGACCTCGCTCGACACGTTGACGATTCGGGCGGCCGGTGCCCGGCGCAGCAGCGGCAGCAGCGCGTTGGTCACCGTCACCACCCCGAAGACGTTCGTCTCGTACAGCCGGCGCATCGTCGCCACCGTCGTCTCACTGGGCAGCCCTCGCGCGCCGTCGGCGAGCACGATGCCGGCGTTGTTGACCAGCACGTCCAGTCGGCCGTACTCCGCCTCCACCCGCTTCGCGGCGGCCGTCACCGACTCGGCGTCGGTGATGTCGAGCGGCAGGAACGCGGCGTCCGCGCCGCCGTCGCGCAGTTTCCGTTCGGCTGCCCGACCCCGCTCGGCGTCCCGGGCGCCCACCAGCACGGTCATCCCCCGGGCGCCGAGCTGCCGGGCGGTGGCGAAGCCGATTCCCTTGTTGGCCCCGGTGATCAGGGCGATCATGTTCGTCATGCCGTCGAGCGTGTCCGCGCCGACGGCGTCGGGGGAGAGACGGGCCGAGGCTGGGACCGGTGGTACCACCCTGGCCGGCCCTGGTCGCGGCATGCTGGGGGCATGACGAGCAGCGGCCTGCGGCGTGACGAACTGGCGGCGTTCCTGCGTACCCGCCGCGCCCGGCTGCGCCCCGCCGAGGTCGGGCTCCCCGAGGGCGAACGCCGACGTACCCCCGGGCTGCGCCGGCAGGAGGTCGCCCAACTCGCCGGCATGTCGATCGACTACTACATCCGTTTGGAGCAGGGCCGTGGGCCGCACCCGTCCCGGCAGGTGCTCGCGTCGATGGCCCGGGCGTTGCTGCTGAGCCGGGACGAGCGGGAGTATCTGTTCCGGATCGCCGGGGAAAATCCGCCATTGGCCGGCGGGCCGAGCCGGGAGGTGCCATCCGGGCTGCGGCACCTGCTCGACGCCATGACCGACACCCCGGCGTACCTCGTCGACGCCGCGTACCACGTGCTGGCCTGGAACCGCCTGGCCACGTACTTCGTGGGGGATCTCGCGGCCGTGCCCGACGCGGACCGCAACATGATCCGCTGGACGTTCCGGCAGCCGGCGACCGGCGCGCACTGGACCGATGCCGAGGTGATCCGATTCGTGCGCAGCACGGTCGCGGACCTGCGGGCCGCCTATGGGCGCTACCCGGCCGACCCGGCGATCCGCGAGCTGGTCACCGAGCTGCTCGGCACCTCACCCCGGTTCGCCCGGCTCTGGGCCGAGCACGACGTCGAGGAACGCCGTCCGGTCGTCAAGCGGGTGCCGCACCCCGAGCTGGGGCCGTTGGAGTTCGAGTGCCGCGTCCTGCTGGTGCCGGAGACCGACCAGCGGATGATCGTCTACGTTCCCGAGCCGGGATCGCCGACCCACGCGGTGTTCCGCCGGATCGCCGAGCGCGTCGGCTCCGAGCGCCGGGAACAGCGTGATGCCTCAGGGTCATCAAGATGACTCTGAGGCATCACGCATTCAGGAGACCTGCCCGCCGAGCGGCGGACCCAGGTCAGTTGGGCAGGTAGGCGAAGGTGTCCGGGTTCGGACCCTGCCGGCCGGCCTCGCCCTTGTCCAGCGCGGTGATCCGCTCCATCGCCGTGTCGTCCAGCTCGAAGTCGAAGATCCGGGTGTTCTCCTCGATCCGCTTCGGGGTGGTCGACTTCGGGAAGATGATGTCGCCGCGCTGCACGTGCCAGCGGAGCACCACCTGCGCCGGGGACCGGTCGAGCTGCCCGGCGATGTCGACCACCGTCGGGTCGTCGAGCACCTTGCCCTGAGCGATGGGCGACCACGCCTCGGTGAGGATGTTGTGCGCGCGACCGTAGGCGCGGACCTCGTCGTTGGTGAAGTACGGGTGCGCCTCGATCTGGTTGACCGCCGGCACGACGCTCGCCTCGTCGGCCAGCCGCTCCAGGTGCGACACCTGGAAGTTCGACACGCCGATCGAGCGGGCCCGGCCGTCGCGCTGGAACTCCTCCAGCACCTTCCAGGTCGAGACGTAGTCGCCGTCGTACAGGGTCGGCAGCGGCCAGTGGATCAGGAACAGGTCGATGTAGTCCATCTTCAGCGCCGCGAGGGTCGAGTCGAACGCCCGGCGGGCGTCGTCGGGGCGGTGGAAGCCGTTGTTGAGCTTGCTGGTCACGTAGACCGAGCCCCGGTCGAGGCCGGACGTCCGTACCGCCTCGCCGACCTCGGCCTCGTTGCCGTACATCTCAGCGGTGTCGATGTGCCGGTAGCCCACCTCAAGGGCGGTGGTCACCGCCGAGGCGGTGTCCTTCGGCTCGATCTGGAACACCCCGAAGCCGAGCTGCGGAATGGTGGTGCCGTCGTTCAGGCTGATGTCGGGAATCGTGATTGCCACTGCGGCTCCTTCGCGTCTTCGTTACCTGTCATCCATACCCGGGCGGGCGGACGATCCACCGCCCAACCGGAGGTGACGAACGCAACGGCGGACCGGTTCACCCGGTCGTGTCGAACAGCACCGGCCACGGCCGTGCCGCCGGCACCGACGTCACGGGCGGCGCGGGCACTGTGGGCTCGGCGTCGGCCAGCACCTCCGCGGCGAGTTGGCCGAACATCGCCGCCGCCGGGTGCGCCGACCGGTCCGGCCAGGCCGCCGAGGTGCGCCTGGCCAGCGGCGCGTCGGCGATCGGCCGCCAGGCCATCCGGGGTTCCCGGCGGGCCACAGCCGCCGGTTCCACTGCCACCCCGCCGCCGGCCAGCACCAGCCCGCAGAGGAACTCCGGGTTGCGGGCCGGGCGCACCCGGTCCGGGCGCCAACCGTGCTGCCGGCACACCGCCAGCAGGTGGTCGTGCCAGCCGGGGGCGGTGGCGCGGGGAGCAGCCACCAGATCAAGACCGGCCAGCGACGCGAGCGTCACCTCGCGGCCACGGGCCAGCGGCGAGGTGCGCGGCAGCAGCACCCCCAGGGGTACGTCGACAGGGGCGCCGAAGCGCAGCCCGTCCGCCGCCACCGGGTGGTGTACGAGCCCCACGTCCAGGGTCCGCTCGGTGAGCATCCGCACCTGCTCGGCGGTGGTCAGCTCGTGCAGCTCCACGTCCAGGCCGGGCGCCCGGGTGGCGAGCCCGTCCAGCAGCGAGCGCAACGTCACGGCGGGCGTCTCCGGCGGCACCCCGGCCCGGAGTACGCCCAGCTCACCGGCGCGGATCTGCCCCATCAGGCTGCGAAGTCGACCCTCGCCGGCGAGCAGTTCCTCCGCCTCGCCGAGCAGCAGCTCACCGGCGGTGGTGAGGCGCACCTGGCGGCGGGACCTGTCGAACAGCTCGACTGTCAGCTCCCGTTCCAGCCGCTGGATCGACTGGCTCAGCGGCGGCTGGGCCATCCCGAGCTGTTCAGCGGCCCGGCCGAAGTGCAGTTCGTGTGCGACCACCACGAAGTGCCGCAAATGCCGGAGCAGATCCACGGCCGGGACCCTACGCCAGCGCTACCGGGTCGGCAGTGGTTACCGTGCTGGCGTGGACGTGGAGGAACGCATCGGGGCCATCTTCGCCGCCGTCGGGGTGACGGCCAGCCTGCACGTCGTGGACCTGGACGCCGTCGACCCGGATGCCGTCGAGGGCGGCGGGCTTCGGGAGGTCGGGGTGCGGGCCGACGAGCAGGTGGTGATCGCCTCGATCTTCAAGATCCTGCTGGTGCTCGAGTTCGCCCGGCAGGTCGAGGCCGGTCAGCTGGACCCGACCGAGCGGGTGCTGGTCACCGCCGCCGACCGGCTCGGTGGGTGGGGTCTGGCCGGCTGCGACGACGACGCCGAGGTGTCGCTGCGCGACCTCGCGTACTTCGCCATGTCGGTCACCGACAACACGGCCGCCGACCTGCTGCTACGCCGGGTCGGCCCGGACCTGCTGCCGATGCTCGCCGTCGAGCTGGGGCTGACCCGTACCCGGGTCCTCGGTGGCCCTCGGGAACTGGTCGAGATGATGCTCGCCGACGTGGGCGCCCGGACCGAGGCGGAGTTCGCCCGGATCTTCCCCACGCTGTCGGCGGACCGGGTGCGGGCGATGCGGGTCTTCGACCCCGCGCACACCACGTCAAGCACCGCCCGGGAGATCACCCGGCTGCTCACGCTGATCTGGCGGGACGAGGCCGGGCCGGCGGCGGCCTGCGCGATGGTCCGGACCTGGATGGCCCGGCAGATCTTCTGGACCCGGCTGGCCGCCGGTTTCCCGCCCGGCGTCCGGGTCTCCGGGAAGACCGGCACCCTGCCCGGGTTCCACCTGGAGGCCGGGGTCGCCGAATACCCCGACGGCGGCCGGTACGCCATCGCCGTCTTCGCCCGCGCCGAACAGTTGACCCCGCGCCGCATCGACGTGGACCTGGCGATGGGGGAGGCCGCCCGCACTGCCGTGGAGGCGCTGCGCGGCGACTGATTTCGCGACCCACCGAGCGCCGCCGTACCCCTGCTGAGCAGCACCGATATCTGTCGGCGTATCGAAGCCGACGGCCCTTGATCTTGGACCGCGGCCCGGTGCCGCTGATTGGCTCGTGGTCGACACATCACCCGAGCACGGGGAGTACATCCGCATGCCCAGTCTCGACCGCCGACGCTTCCTGCGCGACGCCGCCGCCACCACCGCCCTGGTCTCCGCCGGTGGCCTCGCCGCCGGCGTCGCCACCCCGGCCCAGGCCGCGCCCTCGACCGCCGCAGCCCCCGGGCCGACCGCTCGCCGCAAGGGCGCCGTCAGCTTCCGCTGGTGGGGTACTGCCGGCTGGCGCGTCGACATCGGCGACCGCACCGTTCTCGTCGACCCGTTCCTCAGCCGGATCGACACCGGGCTGTTCACCGGGGCGTTCAAGACCGACACCAAGTTGACGGTGCGCACCGACGTGATCGACCCACGGGTCGACCGGGCCACGACGGTGCTCGTCACGCACACCCACTGGGACCACTTCATGGACGTGCCGTACATCGCCAAGCGCACCGGGGCGCGGGTGTTCGGCACGCTGACCGCGTACCACCTGGGGTTGGCCTACGACGTGCCGTCGACGCAGCTCAGCGCCGTGAAGGGTGGGGAGGTGCTGGACTTCGGCGACCACAGCGTCGAGGTGGTCGGCTCGCTGCACAGCCGCAACCCGTCGTACTCGGTGGCCTTTCCCGGGGTGCGGGTGAGCCCGCCGCCGCAGCCGGCCACCATCGCCGACCTGCCGGAGGGCGACACGCTGGGCTACCTGCTGCGGGTCGACAACGGACCGTCGGTCTACTTCACCGGGGCCAGTGACGTCGCCGAGCGGAACCTCACCGGCCTCGCGCCAGACGTGGCGATGGTGGCCATGCAGAACGCCACCACCACCGGCGACTACCTGCCCCGGCTGCTGGCCGGCCTCGACTACCCGAAGGTCGTGGTGCCGGTGCACTACGACAACTTCGAGACGGCGTTGCAGAACCCGCCGCCGGTCGCCCCGACCGACCGGACCCGGCTGAACGAGATGATCGCGGCGGTGCGCCGGATCTCGCCGCGCAGCCGGGTGCTGGTGCCCGAGTACGAGACCGCGTACCACTTCTGAGCAGCGTCGGTGGGGGTCGCCGAGCCGCGACCCCCACCCGGTCAGGAGGCGGCCATCTCCGCCAGGGCCCGCACCGACTTCCAGTTGCGGGAGGTGGACACCACGCCGAGCTTCTTCTCCAGGTACGCGTTCGTGAACTTCGACCGCCCGTAACCGCCGTCGACGTAGTGCAGGAACACCTCACGGCCGGTCACAGTGAACGACACGTTCTCGCCACCAGGCACGGCCAGGGCATCCGCTGTGGACTTCTCCGGTGCGGTGGCGAGGAAGGCCACCAGCAGCCGCGTCGGGTCGTCCTCCCGGTCGGCGTACGGGTTGCCGCCGGCGATCGCCGCCAACTCCCGGGCGCTGCGTACCAGCACCGGCACCGTCAACGCCAGCTCGTCTGTCAGCGCCCGCGCGATGCCGGCGGCCAGCTTCTCCGCGTCGCGCACCGAGCTGCCGAAGACCACGTTGCCGCTCTGCAGGTACGTCTGGGCGTCCTCGTGCCCGAGATCGGTGACGATCCGGCGCAGGTCGGCCATCGCCAGCCGGGTGCTGCCGACGTTCACCCCACGCAGCAGTGCGACATAGCGGGTCATGGCTCCTCCTCGGGTGCGGACGACCGGCTCAGCGTAGGCCGCCCGGCCCCACCAGGCCCGTCTCGTACGCGACGATGACCAGTTGCGCCCTGTCGCGTACCGCCAGTTTGGTCAGCAGTCGCCCGACGTGCGTCTTGACGGTGGCCTGGCTGAGGTTGAGGTGCACGGCCAACTCCGCGTTGGACAGGCCCCGGGCGATCAGCGCGAGGACCTCCCGTTCCCGATCGGTCACCCCGTCGAGCTGGCGGGGCAGCGGCCGGGTCGGCTCCGGCTGCCGGGCGAACTCGTCGATCAGCCGGCGGGTCACCGTCGGCGCGAGCAGCCCCTCCCCGGCGGCGACCACCCGGATCCCGGTCAGCAGGTCCGCCGGTGGGGTGTCCTTGAGCAGGAACCCGCTGGCCCCGGCGCGCAGCGCCCCGTAGACGTACTCGTCGAGGTCGAACGTGGTCAGAATGATGACGCGGGTGTCGGCCGTCGCCGGGTCGGCGCAGATCCGCCGGGTCGCCTCGATCCCGTCCATCTCCGGCATCCGGACGTCCATCAGCACCACATCCGGCCGGTGCTGCCCGGTCAACGCGACAGCTTCCACGCCGGTGCCCGCCTCACCGACAGTGGTGCAGTCCGGGCTGAGATCGACCAGCAACCGGAAACTGCCGCGCAGCAACGCCTGGTCGTCGACGATCAGCACGCGGATCACGCGGCCACCCGGTAGGGGAGGCTGGCCGTCACCGCGAAGCCACCGTCGGGGCGGGGCCCGGCGCGGAACTCCCCGCCGTGCAACGCCACCCGTTCCCGCATGCCGATCAACCCGTGCCCCTCCCCGCCGAGCAGGACCGGCCGCTGGCCGTCGTCGGTCACCTCCACCCGCACCTCGTCGGGCAGGACGGTCACCGTGGCCCGGCAGGAGGCCGGCGCCGCGTGCTTCACCACGTTCGTCACCGCCTCCTG
Organism: Micromonospora sp. NPDC005205; assembly: GCF_040608275.1. Lineage (NCBI taxonomy): Bacteria > Bacillati > Actinomycetota > Actinomycetes > Micromonosporales > Micromonosporaceae > Micromonospora > Micromonospora sp. NPDC005205. The sequence goes on along the minus strand of NZ_JBEXHV010000002.1, from coordinate 349,426 downwards.
CACGATCCGGTACACAGCGAGGCCCACCGACTCCGGCACCGCGCCCGCCGGCTCGTCCCGCCGCACGTCGAGCTGCACGTCGACCCCGCCGATCGCCGCCTGCCGGGCGAGGAGGGGCAACTCGTCCAGCCCTGGCGTCGGCGCGTACGGGCTGTCCTCGCGCAGCACGCCGAGCACCCGACGTACGTCGGTCAGCGCGGTGCGGCCGGTCTCCTCGATGACCCGGAGCGCGGCACCCGCCTCACGGGGGTCGGCCTCGGCGACGTGGTTGGCGACGGCCGCCTTGACCACTATGAGGCTGAGCGTGTGCGCGACCACGTCGTGCAGCTCACGCGCCACCCGCAACCGCTCCTCGGTGGCGGCCTGACGAACCAGCTGGTCACTCTGCCGGGTGGCGAGGGCTCGTCGCTCCCGGATCTGCCAACCGATCACCCAGGCCGGCGCGACCATGACGGCGGCGTAGGCGACAGCGCCGGTCCGCGACCAGAGGTCACCCGCGGTCAGCACCAGGCCGACGCTCACCAGCGCCAGGCAACCGGCGGCGCAGAGCAGCGACCGGCGGGTGGGCGTCGCCACGGCCACCGTGTAGAAGGACAGTCCGATGGCGAGCGCCGGCGCGGCGGCGGCGAAGTTGGGGATCACCCCGGTGATCAGAGTGACGGTGGCGACGAAGCTGATCACGACGGCCACCGCCATCGGCCACCGTCGCCGGACGGCCAACGGCAGCCCGAGGGCCATCCCGACCAGCACCGACACCCAGAGCGGCTCGCGCACGCCACCGTGCAGCGGCGACTCCAGCGCGGCGTACGGGCAGAGCAACCCACCGACGGCAACCGCCAGCAGGGCGTCCACCGTGTACAGGTCCACCGGCCGCATCCGTCGGGTCAACAGGAGAGCAGTCACCCGTCGAACGGTAACGATCGGCTGGACTGACCGCGTCCGCCCGTGGGCCGTCATCCCCGAGGACGACGTGCCGGTGCTGCCGGGCCTGCGACTCCACCCGGGGGAGGGCCGGGAAGTGCCCGCTCCGGCACGACGCGCCGTACCCCCCGCGTTCGGGACCGTAACGGTCATGACCACAGACACGGTGACAGTCACGGGGCTGCGAGCGGTGTACGGCACCGGAACCCGGCGGGTGACGGCGCTCGACGGCGTGACCACGCGCTTCGCGAGCGGCACGTTCACGGCGGTGATGGGGCCCTCCGGCTCGGGAAAGTCGACACTGCTGCACTGCGCGGCGGGGCTGGACCGCCCGACCGAGGGAACCGTCACGATCGACGGCACCCGCCTCGACGACCTCAGTGAGGACGCGCTGACCCGGCTGCGGCGCGACCGGGTCGGCTTCGTCTTCCAGGCGTTCAACCTGGTGTCCACGCTGACCGCCGCGCAGAACGTCGAGTTGCCGTCGCGCCTGGCCCGTCGCCGTCCGCCGGCCGGGGACGTGGCCGCAGCCCTCGACGCCGTCGGTCTCGCCGACCGGGCCGGGCACCGGCCGAGTGAGTTGTCCGGCGGGGAACAGCAGCGCGTCGCCGTGGCCCGAGCGTTGATCACCCGCCCGGCGGTGGTCTTCGCCGACGAGCCGACCGGGGCGTTGGACAGCGCGTCCTCCCGGCAGGTGCTCCGGCTGCTGCGGGCACTCGTCGACGACCACGGGCAGACCGTCGTGATGGTGACCCACGATCCCGCCGCCGCCGCGTACGCCGATCGGGTCCTTCTGCTGGCCGACGGCCGCGTCGTCGACGAGCTGACCGGCGGGATCACCGCCGCCGCCGTCGCCGCCCGGATCGCCCAGCGGGAAGCCGTCGCGGAGTCGTCGTGCTGAGCGTCCGGCGGTCGGCCAGCGCCTTCGTGGCGGTGGCCATCGGGGTCACGCTTGTCGCGGCGGCCACAGTGCTGCTCGCCTCCGGCCGCCCGCAGGTGCCGGACCGGCTGGCGCGGGCGGCGGTCGTGGTGCAGAGCCCCGAGGCGGGTGCGTCCGCTGACGAGTTCATGCCGACCCGGCCCTGGTCGGCCAGCGCGGTAGCGGAGTTGGTCGGCAGGCTGGCCGGTCTGCCGGACGTGGTGGCGGCGGTGCCGGACCGCACCTTCTACGCCCAGCCGCTCGTCGACGGCCGGCCTTCGGCCGCCGACACCCGGCGCGAGGACGCCTACCAGGGGCACGGCTGGTCCAGCGCCCAACTGGGTGGGCTGCGCCTCACGGCTGGCGAGCCACCCCGCCGGCCCGGCGAGGTGGTCGTCGACAGCGCGCTCGGACTGCGCGCCGGCGCACCGGTCACAGTGCTGACCGCGGCGGGCCCGGAGTCGTACACCGTCACCGGTCTGGTCGACGGACCCGGCGTCCACGTCGCGGACGGGGTCGCCGCCGCGCTCGCGCCCGGCGTGCGGGCCATCGGGCTGGTGCTCGCCCCGGACGCCCACCCCGAGCGGGTCGCCACGGCGGCTCGCGGAGTCGTCGGCGGCGACGGACTGGTGTTCACCGGTGCCGCCCGTGGTGCGCTGGAGCCGCGCGGCGACGCCCGTACCCGGTGGATCGGCATGCAGGTGCTCGCCGCCACGGCGGCCCTCGCCGGCTTCGTCACGGTGTTCGTGGTCGCCTCCACCTTCGCCTTCACCGTCGCGCAGCGCCGCCGTGAGCTGGGCCTGCTGCGCGCCGTCGGCGCCACCGGAGGCCAGGTCCGCCGGATGGTGTACGCCGAGGCGCTCGCCGTCGGCGTCTCGGCGGGGCTCGTCGGCCTGCTGGTGGGCGCGGCGCTCGCCCCGTTGCTGGGTGGGCTGCTGGTCGACGTCGGCTTCGAACCGTCGACCTTCCGGGTCCGCTACGAACTCTGGCCGATCGCGGTCTCGCTCGCGGCCGGGCCGGTGATCGCGGTGCTGGCCGTCTGGTCGGCGTCGCGCCGGGCGGCGCGGGTCCGCCCGTTGGAGGCGTTACGCGAGGCTGCTGTGGAACAGCGACCGGTAGGGCGGGTGCGCGCCGCCACCGGGGTGCTGCTCCTCGCGGCGGGGGCCGCGCTCAGCCTCGGTACGGCGACCGCCGACGAGGCTCAGGTGGGGGCGCAGTACGCGCTCTACGCGGTGATGGCGTTGGTGGCCGGCACCACGGTGCTCGCCCCGGTGGTGGTCGGGCCGCTGGTGCGCCTGCTGCGTTCTCCGGTGCGTCGGCCCGGTGGCGCGATCGGGATGCTGGTCCGGGGCGGGGCGTTGACCGCGACCCGGCGGACCGCCGCCATCGCCGCGCCGGTGCTGCTCACTGTCGCGTTCGCGCTGCTGGTCTCCGGGATGGTGCGCACCAGCACCGCCGCGTACGCCGCGGGTCGGGCGGACAACGTGAACGCCGGCTGGATCGTCGTGCCGGACCGCGCACCCGGCCTGTCCGACCGGGCCGTCGCCTCGACCGGTGGCACCGCGCTCCTGCCGACCACCGTCTACCGCACCGACCCCGGAACGTCGCCACCGGATCGGCCGATGACCGCGCTCGGCGTGGACCCGGAAGGCTTCGCCGCCGCGAACCGGGTGCTCACCGTCGTCGCCGGTTCGCTGAACGACCTGAGGGGCGACGACACGGTGGTGGTCACCGCCTCGGCGAACCGCCTGCCGTCGGAGCCGTACCCGGTGGTCTTCGCCGACGGGACGACGGTGTCGCTGCGCGTCGTCGCCGTGGTCGACGACACCTCGATCCCCGGCGACCTGCTGGTGCCCCGGGCCGTGGTGCGGGCGCACGACCCGTCGGCGCTGACGTCCACCGTGTACGTCCGGGACCGCATCGATCCACCGGTCGGCGCGCGGATCCTCGACGTGCCGGGCTGGGCGGCCGAGGCGGACGCCGCCGAGGACCGCCTCGTCTGGCTCTTCACACTGCTGCTGATCGGGGTGTCCGCCGGCTACGGGGCCGTCGCGGTGGCCAACACCCTCCTGCTGGCCGCCGCTGGCCGCGCTGCGGACCTGCGGCTGATCCGGATGGCCGGGGCGACCCGACGGCAGGTCATCTGGCTGGTCACGGCGGAATCCGCGCTGGTGGTTCTGATCGGCGCGCTGCTGGGTGGGGCTGTCGCGTTCGTCGGTCTGCTCAGCATCAGCGCCGGCCTCGCCGAGCAGGTCGGTGCCCCCGTCGACCTGGTGATGCCGTGGTCGGTGATCGCCGGGGTGGTGGGGCTGTGCCTGCTGCTCGCGGTGCTGTCCAGTGTGTTGCCGACGTGGCGGCTGCTGCGCCACCGTCCCGCCCGGTCACCGGTGGGCCTCGTCGGATGACAGCGCCCCCCGCGCGGACGATCGGCCAGCTACCGTCCATGGATGCGATCCGCGCGCCCGGTCGGGCTGCTCCTCTCCGCCGCCGCCGTCGCGCTCTGGGCGTACGGCATGACCACGTGGCAGCCGCTGACCGAGCCGCTCGGCCCGTGGTCGGAGCACCTGCCGGGCAACAACGCCTACTGGGCGCGCGATCTGCGCTTCATGGCGATCATGGCGGTGCCGCTCGGGTTGGTGCTGGCCGGGCGGGGGCAGATGCGGTGGAGCGGCCCGGCTGTGGTGCTGGGCGGCTGCTGGATCGCGGCCGACGTGGCTGTCGACCGGGCCGACCTGATCGGCGTCGACGCGACGGTGCGCCTCGCCGTCGCCGGCTACGCCGTGCTCGGCGTGGTCGCGGCGCTGCTGCTCTGGTGGGAGCGCGCCGTGCCGCCAATGGGGGAGCCCGATACGGAGTCGGCACGGGAGCGCGGCGCGACTCCGGCCACCGACCGGCGGGTGCTGACCGGTGCTGCCTGCGTGGCCGGGGTCCTGACGCTGGTGGCGGCCGGGATGGAGTCACCGACCGATCGGGAGCCGGAACTGCACCAGGGTGCGCTGGCCACGGCGGCGCTGCTGGTGGCCCTGGCCGTCGGTGCCGCGTTGGCGGCGGCGCCGGCGCGGACCCGGGTTCGCGCCGGGCTGGCGGCCGGCCTCACAGTGGTGGCCCTGCTCGGCGTCGGGTGGGTCCGTGCCACAGCGCCCGGCACACGCCTCCTGCCGGAGGCCGCTCTCGGGGCGGTGGTGCTCACCGGAGTCACACTCCTGGCCTGGGACTGGCCGGGCGGTCGGCCGATCTGGCGGCACCACGCCCTGGCCGCGCTCATCGCCCTCGTGGGTCCGGTGGTGTTCCTGGTGGCCACGGCCATCCCCATGGTGATCCTGATGCCGATCGGCGCGGCGTTCACCGCGCTGGCCGGCAACAGCCCGATCAACTCCGCCGACTCCGATCTACTGGTCTCCCTGGTCGGGCTGCTCGCCGGGTTGGGAATGGCAGTGCTGCTGGCGCGGCCGAGCGTCGAGGACCGTCGGCAGCTCCGCTAGCTCACTCGACGACCGGCAGCACCACCTCGTTGCGGCGCAGGAACCACGGCTTCCACGGCGGGTCGAAGCGCGCGTACCGGATGGCACCTGTCGGTTGCAGCCCGGCCGCGGTCACCGACCGGCCGAGCATCGTGGCCCGCTGGCTGAACGCCTGCTCCGTCCACCGCCCGGAGAACCGCATCGCCGCCGCCAGCCGCGCCGGAACCTCGCGGATCCGTACCCGGGCGTCCACCGGCTCGGGCAGGGTGGCGGCGGTGAAGCTGGCCGGCATGACGAACTGGATCAGGTACGCGCCCGGCCACTCACCCTCGATCTGCACGACCGGCACGGTCATGGCGATCTTCTCCGAGCCGCTGACCGCCGCGAGCGCTGGCGCGGCGGAGCCGATCGGGTGCCGGGCCCGATTGGCGCCACCGATGTACGCGGCCAGCGGCCGGAACGCCTCGATCGGCGCCCGGGTGAACGACGCCTGGATCTGCATCTCGGCCACCAGGTGGGCGGGGTACCGACGCAGCTCGAAACCGGGGTGTCGGGACACCACCCGGTACGGCTGCTGTTCGGTCATCGCGCGGCTCCCAGGGTCTGCTGGGACAGACGCTACCGCCCGTCCGGCTCCCGTTCGGCCGAAGTCGGCCGCTCCGGCCCGGGAGCGAGTGCCCTGGTGGTCAACCGCCAGTACTGCCGCTTGCCCTCGTCGCGCAGCACCACCCCGATCTGCCCCAGCTCGCGGCGCAACTCCCGGGTGTCGTCGCGGCGGTCCCGCTCGATCGCCCGATCCCGGGCCCGTAACAGCGCGTCCGCGCCGGCCGGCAACCCGGGCAGGTCCGGAACCCACAGCCGGTACGCCGACCGGTGCGGGTCGTCGTCCGCCCAGCCCCAGCCGTGCTCCCGGAACGCCGCCGCCAGTTGGGCCGCCGGCAGGTCCGTCGACTCCCGGACGAGTTCCGCGCCGTCGGCGTCCAGCAGCACCAGGTGCTTGTCGGCGAGGAAGACCACCCGGGTGTCGACCCGGGCGATGGTCCGGTTCTCATCCGAGCGGCGCAGCTGGACCTGCGCCCCGTCGACGGTGACGATCAACCGTTCGGCGGTGCCGATCCCGGCGATGACCAGGCCGGCCAGGACGCCCACCCCGATGGTGCCGGCGGTGGCCTGCGGCTCGGGCAGCCGGTCCAACCACTCGATCAGGTCGCTGAACGGCACCCAGGGCAGCCGGGCGAGCCAGCCCGTCGCCGCCGCGAGGAGCCATCCGGCGCCCGCGCCGAGAAGCGGAAAGCCACCCCACAGGACCGCCAGTTCCAGCGGGCCGCCGCTGACCACGGTGCGCGGACGGTAGCTGGCCATCTCCATGGTCAGGACACCTCGCGGCGTAGCGTCCGGAACAGGCCGGCGGCCAGCGGGAGCACCATCCAGACCAGCAGGGAGACCGCTATCCGCCCCCACTGCCCGCCGGTGACGGCGTCGCTGCTGAACAACGGTTCCATGGTCTTGCTGGTGTCCAGCCATTCGGACGGACCGCGCAGCGGTTTGACCATCTCGCCGAGCACCCCCCACAGGGTGGGCAGCAGGAGGTAGCCGACGATCGCCAGCGGCGGGTTGAGCAGCAGCAGACCGAAGGCGGCACCCATCAACACGCTGGTGACCTGGAGGATCCCCGCGTTGAGGACCAGCGACCAGTCGAACTGCCAGGTGCCCGCCCCGCCGGTGGCGGACGCCACCAGCGTGCCGACGGCGGCGACGACGAGACTGGCCAGCACCGAGACGAGCGCGGTCAGCGACACGGCGATCAGCTTCGCGGCGACCACCCGCTCCCGGCGAGGCACCAGGGCGTACGTGGTGAGGGCGGTGCGCTGCGACCACTCACTGGTGATCGACAGGATGCCCAGCACCGGCAGCAGCACCGACACTGGCAGCAGCGAGGGGACGAAGAAGTTGAGGAAGGTCTGGTCGGCGTCGTTGGCGTAGATCAGTTGCAGGGTGACGATCGCGGCGGTGACCAGTCCGATGGTGATCAGCAGCCAGCGGCCGGCCCGGGTGTCGACGAGCTTGCGCACCTCCACGGCGCTGAGACGGAGCAGCGACGGTCGGCGTACCGGAGAGTGGTGCCGGGGCGCGACGGCGCCGGCGGCGGGTGCGGTGGTGGTGGTCATCGAACGGCCTCCTTGGTCGATTCGCCGGCGGTCAGGGTGAGGAAGAGCTGTTCCAGGCCGCCGCCGCTGGCGGGTCGCAGCTCGGCCAGCGCGACGCCGGCATCGGCCGCCGCCTGGCCGACCGCCTCGGCGTCGGCCTGCACGAGCAGGCCCTCCGAGCTGTCGGCGGCGCTCAGGTTGGCCACCTCCAGCGCCCGACGCAGCGCCGCGTCGTCGCGGGCGCGAACCACAGTGCCGCCCCCGGCCAGCAGCTCGTTCTTGTCGCCCTGGGCCACGATCCGGCCGCCCCCGATCACCACCAGCCGGTCCGCGACCGCCTCCACCTCGCGCAGCAGGTGGGAGGAGAGCAGCACGGTGCCGCCCCGGTCGGCGAAGTCACGCAGCAGACCGCGCATCCAGAAGATCCCCTCCGGGTCCAGGCCGTTGGCCGGCTCGTCGAGGATCAACACCCGGGGATCGCCGAGCAGCGCGTGGGCCAGCCCGAGCCGTTGGCGCATGCCCAACGAGTACGCCCGTACCCGACGCTTCGCGGCCACCGCGTTCAACCCGACCAGGTCGAGCTTCGCGGCGACCTCGCGCCGGTCCAGACCCATCGTGTACGCGGACAGCGTCAACGCCTCGCGGCCGGTGCGCCCGGCGTGCTGGGCGGAGGCGTCCAGCAGGACCCCGACCTCCCGCCCCGGGTTGGGCAGTTCCCGGTACGGGTGCCCGGAGACGGTGGCGCGGCCGGCGGTCGGCATGGTCAGCCCACAGATCATGCGCATGGTGGTGGACTTGCCGGCGCCGTTGGGGCCGAGGAAGCCGGTGACGGTGCCCGGCTCGCACTGGAACGACACGTCGTCCACGGCCGGGTGTGGCCCGTACCGCTTGGTGAGGTTCTCCACGGTGATCATGCGGTTGAGCCTGCCCGCGCCGCCCGGCCATCCGCTGCGGCCACCGGTCGGTGCCGTCTCGACCTTGGTCGATCATCGGATCTCGACTTTGGTAGCTGGTCGTGTCGCCCGTCGGCTGCCTAGCATGGCGTCGTGACCAGCCTCGCCGTCCCCGAGCACCCCTGGCTGCTGCCAGGGGAGCTGGTGGTGCCCGCCGAGCGTGACCGGGCGCACCCGCGCCGCACCACGCGCGACTGGGTGGTGGACGGCCTCGCTTTCCTGGTCGGCCTGCTCTGGGTGCTGTTCGCCACCTTCGACGCCCTGTCGCCCAACCCGGAGGCGGCGATCGCGCTGCCACACGACTGGATGGTCGGCGTCGACGCGGTGCTCGGGCTGGTCTGCTGCGGGCTGCTCTGGGTGCGTCGGCGTTGGCCGCTCGGGCTGGCCGTGGCCACCCTGCCGCTGAACCTGTTCTCGATGGCCGCCGCCGTCCCGCTGTTGATCATCTACTTCACCGTGGTGGTGCATCGCCGGACCGCCGTCGCGGCCGCGGTCACCGGTGCCGGGCTCCTCACCAACCTGGTCTTCAGTTGGGCACGCCCGGACCCGAACTGGCCGTACTGGGGCACCGTGTCCTGGGGTGTGGTGATCACTCTCGCCGTGCTGGCCTGGGGGATGTTCGTCCGGGCCCGCCGGCAGTTGATCGTGTCGCTGCGCGAGCGGGCCGAGCGGGCAGAGGCGGAGCAGCAACTGCGGATCGCCCAGGCCCGCCACCTCGAACGCACCCGGATCGCCCGGGAGATGCACGACGTGCTGGCCCACCGGATCTCGCTGCTCAGCCTGCACGCGGGTGCGCTGGAGTTCCGTCCGGACGCACCGGCCGACGAGGTGGCCCGGGCCGCCGGGGTGATCCGGGGCAGCGCGCATGCCGCCCTCCAGGACCTGCGCGAGGTGATCGGGGTGCTGCGCGCCGAGGACGACGGTGCCGGCGACGCCCCCGAGCCGCCGCAGCCCACCCTCGCCGACCTGCCGGCGCTGATCGCCGAGTCACGGTCGGCCGGGGTGCGGGTGAATGTCAGCGACAGCGTCGCCAGCCCGGCGGAGGTGCCGGCGGCGCTGGGCCGGGCCGCGTACCGGATCGTGCAGGAGGGGCTGACCAACGCCCGCAAGCACGCTGCCGGCGCGGCCGTCACCGTCGATGTGGCCGGCGGGCCGGGCGCCGGACTGACAGTGGCGATCGGCAACCGGTGGCCGGTCGGCGTGCCGCCCGGCGGCACACTGCCAGGTGCCGGCACCGGCCTGGTCGGCATCAGTGAACGGGTCACCCTGGCCGGTGGGCGGCTCGCCTACGGTCGGGACGACAGCGGTGACTTCCGGCTGGCCGCCTGGCTGCCGTGGCCGGCGTGACCAGCGCCGCCGGACCGCCGGACGCGACCGGAGCGGCCGGGGCGGCCGGAGCGGCCGGAGCGGCTGCGCCGCCGGTGCGCGTGCTGATCGTGGACGACGACGCGTTGGTCCGGGCCGGGCTCTCCATGATCCTCGGCGGTCTGCCGGACCTGGCCGTGGTCGGCGAGGCGGCCGACGGTGGCGAGGTGCCGGCGGCCGTCGCCGCGTACGCCCCGGACGTGGTGCTGATGGACATCCGGATGCCGCGGGTCGACGGGCTGACCGCCACCGAGGCGCTGCGTGCCCAACCGCACCCGCCGGAGGTGCTGGTGCTGACCACCTTCGACGCCGACGAACAGGTGCTGCGGGCACTCCGCGCCGGGGCGGCCGGTTTCCTGCTCAAGGACACCCCGCCGGCGGAGATCGTGCGCGCCGTACGCCGGGTCGCGGCGGGCGAGGCGACGCTCTCGCCGACGGTGACCCGGACGTTGATCGCCCACGTGACCGCCGCCGCCCCCGGCCCGGTCGGCCCGGACCCGCGCCGGGAACGGGCGCTGCGGCTCCTCGCCGGGCTCAGCGAGCGGGAGCGGCAGGTGGCGGTCGCGCTCGGGCGGGGCCACACCAACGCGGAGATCGCGGGGGAGTTGTTCATGAGCGTGGCGACGGTGAAGGCCTACGTGTCCCGGCTGCTGACCCGGCTGGAGCTGAACAACCGGGTCCAGGTGGCCCTGCTCGTGCACGACGCCGGCCTCGTCTGACCAGCGGTTTCCCCAGGCCGGTTGGGCGGCACACCAACACGGATGAGGTTACACTCATTTTTGGTTGTTCCATTGTTGGTAGTGTCAGGAGTGATCGTGACCGGCTTTGTCGGACGGGACCATGAGCTCCACCTTCTGGGCGGCATGCTCTCTCGGGTGCAACGGGGTGGCCGTGCGGGGCGGCCTGGGCGAGCCCTTCTCATGCGAGGTCGCCGACGGGTGGGAAAGTCCCGACTGGTGGAGGAGTTCGTGGAGCGGGCCGGCGTGCCGCATCTCTTCTTCACCGCCTCCGCGCAGCCGACCGTCGCAGCCGAGCTCGCGCTCTTCGTCGAGGAGGCCGCTGCCTCGACCCTGCCCGGTGCGCAGATCCTTCGGGAGCAGCAACCACAGACCTGGGACGCCGCGCTGACGCTGCTCGCCGCCGCGCTGCCGTCCGACCGGCCGAGCGTCGTCGTCCTGGACGAGATGCCGTACCTCGTCGCGGGCGACCCGGGCTTCGAGGGAACGCTGCAGAAGATCTTCGATCGCGAGTTGTCCCGGCGGCCGGTCCTCCTGATCTGCGTCGGATCGGACCTGGCCATGATGGAAGCCCTCAACGACTACGGCCGGCCGTTCCACCAGCGAGCCACTGAGATGGTCATTCCGCCGCTGAGCCCCGCCGACGTCAGCGACATGCTCGGCCTGTCCGCCGCCGACGCGTTCGACGCCTACCTGGTTTCCGGCGGTCTGCCGCTGATCCTCGACGAGTGGCCGACTGGTGCGTCCGTCCACGACTACCTGACCGACGCGGTACGGGATCCGACCTCCGCCCTGCTGGTGAGCGGCGAGCGGGCACTGGCGGCGGAGTTCCCGCCGCAGTCCCAGGCGGGTCTGGTGCTGCGGGCCATCGGCTCCGGTGAGCGGACCTTCTCGCTGATCTCCCGCGCCGCAGGGGACCTTCCACAGGCGTCCCTCAACCGCGCCCTGCGCCTGCTGACCCAGAAGCGGGCCGTGGAGGTCGCGGTTCCGCTGTCGACCAGGCCGTCGCGGGAGACCCGGTACGCGGTGGCCGACCCCTACCTGCGCTTCTGGTTGTCGTTCCTGGGGCCGCACCTCTCCGAGATCGAGCGGGGGCGTGGCGACCTGACCCTGGACCGGATCGACCGGTCGTGGACGTCCTGGCGGGGGCGGGCCATCGAACCTGTCGTCCGGGAGGCGCTGCGCCGGCTGCCCGGTGACCATCTGCCGGCGCAGGCGGCGACGATCGGCGGCTACTGGACCCGGACCAACGACCCGGAGATCGACATAGTCGGCGCCGACCGGGCGCCCGTCGCTCAGCGGATCAGTTTCGTCGGATCGGTCAAGTGGCAGGAGAGCCGACCCTTTGACGCGCATGACCTGGGCCGGCTGCTCCTGCACCGGTCTCTGCTTCCCGGCGCCGACGAGTCGGTGCCGGTCGTCGCCGTGTCGCGCAGCGGCACCGCGGTGGACGGCATCCAGGTGCTGTCGGCGGAGGATCTGCTTACCGCGTACCGGAATTGAACTTTCGTCCGGTGTCCGCCGTACCCATGGCCGAGGATGTCGGTGCGGTAGGTCCGCCGTACCGCTGCCGAACTGCGGGAGGCCTGCCGTGCGAGTTGGTGAGCAGTCGACGGATCCCATCGATCAGGTACTGGGTGAGGTGCCAATGCCGGCACCACTGACACCGGAGGATGTCCGGCTCGCGGTCCGGGCGGTGGTCGTGCACACCGCCGAGGAGTGGCCCACCGGGCCGCTGTGCCGCAACGACGGCGCTTCCTACCCGTGCCGACTGCACCGCTGGGGGCGTCGGGTGTTGGAGACACACGGGCTCAACGAGCGGCAGATCGAAGCGTTGATCCGGCATGGCAATCCGTTCGTGCACGTGCCGTTTCCGTTCACGGCGACCGGGCCGTCGCGGCAACAGGCCGCGCGGGCCGTCCCCCAGGGGGTACGGCCCACCGCTACCGGCCGGCCGGTGACTCCCCCCGTCACCGCGCCGCGCTGGCCCCGGGCGAGCTGAGCGCGCTGTCCCCCTCCGCCCACACGACCCGGGGCGACACGACGTCGGCCCGGCGCGGAGATTCCCCCCTCCGCGTCGGACCGACGTCGCTCTGAGCGGTCGACTCAGTTGCCGACCCCGCAGTCCGGGGCGGACCAACTCGTCGTGTTCGAGCTGTCGTCGCTGTTGTTCTCCCGGCGCGAGTCGACGTGCACGTGGTCGTCGTGGTCGGGGTAGCCCGGCCCGTAGATCCCACTGAAGCCGTTGTTGCGGGCGCCGCGGGCGACCTGGCACAGCGAGGACGTCCGTGAGGTCACGTCGGCCGCGTTGCCGTACAGGTGTTGGCTGTCGGACGCGCCGCCGACCTGGTTGTTGCAGGCGCGACTGCGGTATCCGCTCGACACGTAGAGCGGCTTGTCGCCGAGGCTCTTACGCAGCGCCTCCAGCTTCCACATGGTGCGCAGCGCGTTCTGCTTGGTCTGGTTCGCCGCTAGCGGGCCGCCGCTGTAACCGCTCCCGCCGCACCCGTTGTCCAACTCGCCGTAGGTGAAGTGCGCGGGCGTGCAGTCGTTGTCCTGGAGTTGGTAGAGCTTGGCGAAGGTCTGTGGGCCGGCGACGCCGTCGGCGCGCAGCCCGTACGCCTGCTGGAACCGCTTGACCGCGGCGGCGGTCTTCGGCCCGTAGCGGCCGTCGTTCTCCACGATGTCCCGGTAGCCGGCCCACCCGGCGACCCGGATCTGCAACTGGCGGACGTCATCGCCGGACCGCCCCTGGCTCAGGGTGCGGTTCCAGGTGTAACAGCCGTCCGCGTGCGCCGCCGGTGCGGCGACCACCGTGGCGATTACGGCCCCTGGCAGTGCCAGGGCGAATGCGACGGCGACCCGCTTCAAGGTGTTTACGCGCACAGAAGTCCTCCCGATAGGAGAGCGAATGGGGTGGCTCCAGGACATCGACCGAGAAGTCCCGTGATTTCCACCCTCGCACTGATCAGTGCCGTTGGAGGTGGTTAACGAGAATCGTGCTCACAATCCGCTGCGGCTGGGTATTGGCTGGGAATTCGACTGATTTGCGAAACAGCCATCTCCCACCGATCACCCCTCCTACGGTCAAGCGCACCGAATGTCGCAATCTGCCACACGGAGGGTGATGTTCCCGGGGTGATCGCGGCCGGTAACGTCAGCTCCGGGCGGCGGACTGGCGGAGGTGCACGTGGCACGCGGTGGCGTCTTCTGTGTCGAGGGTCAGTGGCACCGTGACCTCAACGAGCGGGGCTCGGTGCTGCCCACGCTCGAGCTGCTGGAGCGGCTGGGCAAGATCCGGTTCATCCACAAGGACGCGGCCACCCGCGACGAGCTGTTCTACTTCCTGGACCGTTGGCTGCTCAAGCAGTACGCCGACCATCGGGTCGGCTTCTTCGCCATGCACGGCGAGCCGAGCCGGCTCTGCCTCACCGACTGGCAGTCGGTGGAGTTGAACGAGGTGGCCGAGCTGATGGCCGGCCGCGCGGAGGGGCGGCGACTCTATTTCGGCAGCTGCTCGGTGCTGCGCGCCTCGGACGCGGTGCTGCGCGAGTTCCTGGAGGTCACCGGAGCCGCTCTCATCTGCGGGTTCACCCGGGAAGTCGACTGGGTCGAATCGGCGGCCTTCGAAACCGTGCTCCTCGACGTGCTCGCCAACGGCCAGCGCCACAATGCCGCCGAGCTGCGGATGGGCTCCGCCCACTGGGCTCCGCTCGCGTCGTACCTCGGCTTTCGGGTGATCTACGCCAACGGTCGGGCCTGGCGTCCGTCCGGCCGTCTCCGGGTGCCCACCCAGGAGGCGCGCCGCGCCGCGGCCCGACCCCGCTGACCCGCCGCCGCCGCTGCGCCCGCACCCTGGTAGGAACGGGGGATGGCACGCAGCATCGCAAGGAACACCCGGGTCGACCGGGACGGCCTGCTCGAATTCCTCCGGCCGCGACACCGCGTCGTGCTGATGACCACCCGGGCGGACGGGCGACCGCAGTCCTCCCCGGTCTCCGCCGGGGTCGACGGGCAGGGGCGACTGGTCGTCTCCACCTACCCCGAGCGGGCCAAGGTGAGCAACCTCCGCCGCGACCCCCGGGTCTCGGCCTGCGTGCTCAGTGACGACTGGAACGGCCCCTGGGTGCAGATCGACGGCACCGCCGAGGTGCTCGACCTGCCCGAGGCGCTGGAGCCGCTCGTCGAGTACTTCCGCAGCATCTCCGGCGAGCACCCGGACTGGGACGACTACCGGGCGGCGATGGTGCGTCAGGGCAAGTCGCTGATCCGGATCACCATCGACGCCTGGGGCCCGATCGCCACCGGTGGCTTCCCGGCCCGTCTCGCCGACTGACCCCTCGTTCGGTGGATCCACACGCTGGTGCGCATCGACTACGGTGAACCAAGCAAGATCCACTGACCCGAACGGGGACCCATGAACAACCCTTCCGTCCCTCGCCGACTGCTCGCCTGGGCGGTGCCGGCCACCCTCGCGTTCGCCGTCGTCGCGCCGGCCCTGCCGGCTCAGGCCGCCCCGGCCAACACCCCGACCTCGGCCGTCGCCGGCCCTGTCGACAAGGACCTCAACGGCGACGGCGTTCCCGACCTGGTGACCGTCGGCGGCACCACGACGGGCCTCGCCTCCGGCGTCTGGGCGGCGCGGGGTCGGGTCGACGCGACCACCGGCGTCGGCACCGGCCGCGTGAAGGTCCCGGCCGTGAACATCGGCGTCCACGGCAACGGGGTCTCCGGCAACGACATCCCGGCCGCGGATTTCGACGGCGCCCAGGTGATCACCGGACGCTTCTTCGGCACCGCGAACCAGGACTTCCTGGCCTACTACCCGGGTGGCGTCAACGCCGGAGGCGGCAGCTTCATCGCGGGCGTCGGCGACGGCACGATGGTGAACCCGTACCGCGGCAGCGGACAGGTCACTCTCATCCGCGATTACCTCCTCGACGAGTACGGCAACTCTCCGATCCAGCTCGTCAACGGGTTCACGGCGGACGGCGTCGACACCGGCATCCCGGACCTGCTGGGCATCGTCGGCGACGCGAGCAACGGTTACCGCCTGGCCTACTACCCCAACGTCTGGGCACCCAGCCTCTACCTTCCGCTGCCGCAGGGCAACGCCACTCCGACCGGCGGCAGCGACTGGCAGAACTGGACCCTCGCCAGCACCGAGCTGGCCTCGGGGGCGGCGTTGGTGCTGCGTAACGCCACCACCGGTGACCTCTACCTCTGGCAGGGCGTCACCATGACCGACAACGGCGACGGGACCGGCGCGCTCGCCTACACGCAGTACCGGCTCGCCTCCGGGTGGAACACGGGCGTCGCGATCAGCAGCCTCACCGCCGCCGACCAGAACGCCGACGGCGTGGCGGACCTGTGGGCGGTGTTCCCGGACGGCAGCGTGCGGGCGTACCTGATCTCGAACCTCTCGGCCGTGAAGCCGGCGAAGATCCGGGCGATCCAGGCGCAGCAGCTCCGCTGACCTGAGGTGTGGGGTCCGTCAGCCGCAGACGACGGACCCCACACCGGTCAGTCGACCAGGGCGGCGTAGACGAGCTGGCGCAGCTGGGAGCGGAGCGGGTAGGTGCTCGACGGCATCAGCTGCGTGAACAGCAGCGCGGTGATCTCCTCGGCCGGGTCGACCCAGAACGCGGTGCTGGCCACCCCACCCCAGTAGTACTCGCCGACGCTGCTGGGCACCCGGCTGGGGACCGGGTCGTCGACCACCGCGAAGCCGAGACCGAAGCCGATCCCGTCCAGTGTGGTCTCCGCGAAGCCGCCGGTGGACAGGGTGCCCAGATCCCGACCACCGGGCAGGTGGTTGCGGGTCATGAACCGCACAGTGCGCGGCCCGAGCAGCCGGACGCCGTCAAGCTCGCCGCCGCGCAGCAGCAACTGCGTGAACCGGTGGTAGTCGGCGGCGCTGGAGATCAGGCCGCCACCGCCGGAGAGCAGCGCCGGCTTGCTGAACGCGAGCGACCCCAGGCTGTCGTAGCGGACGGCCCGACCGCTGCGCGGTTCCGGTACGTAGAGCGCGGCCAGCCGGTCGGCCTCGTCGGCCTCCACCCACCAGCGGGTGTCGGTCATGCCCAGTGGGCCGAAGATCCGGTCGGCGAAGAACGCGTCGAGGCTCTGCCCGGAGATCACCTCGACGAGTCGGCCGAGCACGTCGGTGGCGACGGAGTAGCCCCACGCCGAGCCGGGCTGGAACAGCAGCGGCAGCTCGCCGAAGGCCGCGCAGGCGCCGGCCAGGTCGACGTCCGCTGGTGGGTACAGGTCGTAGCCGGCGGCCCGGTAGAGCCCGTCGACCACCGAGGTCTGCATGAAGCCGTACGTCAGGCCGGCCGTGTGGGTGAGCAGGTGCCAGACCCGGATCGGCTCGACCGCCGGCACCGTGTACGGCTTGAGCGCCGACCCCTTGGAGTAGACCCGCAGGTCGGCGAACTCGGGCAGCCAGCGGCTGATCTCGTCGGTCAGCTCGAACCGGCCCTCCTCCCACAGCATCATCGCCGCGACCGAGGTGACCGGCTTGGTCATCGAGTAGATCCGCCACAGGGTGTCGGCCTCGACCGGTGCGCCCGACTCGCGGTCGCGCAGCCCGTACGTCGAGGAGTGCGCCACCTCGCCGCGCCGGGTGACCACCACCTGCCAGCCGGCCAGCCGGCCGTCGTCGACGTACCGGCCGAAGTGCTCGTCGATCCGCGCCAGCCGCGCCCTGTCGAAACCGATCTGATCCGGGTCCTTGCTCCGAGCCACACTCACGCCGCCGAACCTACTCGCCGGTACAACGAAGCGGGAAGGGGGCCGGCACCGGCCCCGCCGGCGGTCGGCTGTCGGCCGCGCCCACTAGCCTGGCCGGATGCCTGAGTTGACCGAGGACGTGACGTTCCG
Organism: Micromonospora sp. NPDC005205; assembly: GCF_040608275.1. Taxonomy (NCBI): domain Bacteria; kingdom Bacillati; phylum Actinomycetota; class Actinomycetes; order Micromonosporales; family Micromonosporaceae; genus Micromonospora; species Micromonospora sp. NPDC005205. The sequence continues at coordinate 332,038 of NZ_JBEXHV010000002.1, read as the reverse complement.
CAACGAGGACTGGTACGGCGAGGAGCTGACCGACCGGCACTTCGTGGGTTGCGAGTTCTTCGGGGTGGACCTGACAGAGGCGGTGAGCAGGGGTGCTGTCTTCACCGGGTGCACGTTCGGCAACGTGGCGTTCAACGCCTCCCGACATGTCGACTCCGCCTTCACCCGTTGCGTGTTTCGGCGGTGCAATTTCTTCGAGGCCGAGTTCACCGGCTGCAAGCTGGTCGGCAGCACCTTCAGTGAGTGCGATCTGCGTCCCTTGACGGTGGACGGCGGTGACTGGTCCTTCGTCGCGTTGCCCGGCGCCGACCTGCGTGGCGTCCGGCTGACCGGGGTGCGCATGCGCGAGGTGGACCTCACCAGGGCCAACCTCAACGGTGCTACGGTCACCGGTGTCGATCTTTCCGGGGCGCAGCTGACAAACGTCCGGCTCGACGGCGCCGACCTGCGGGGCAGCGATCTCACCGCGCTGGACCCGACGGCCGTCGAACGGGCCGGTGCCGTGATCGACGTCGAGCAGGCAGTGGTCGTCGCGCAACTGCTCGGCTTCCGGATCGGCTGACCCGGAAAGGGCTTCTGGTCTGCCCAGGTGCCCGTCCGGGGCGGTCGGGTTGTCCGGCAGCGTCCCATTGTGGGCTGGACACGTCCGGCAGTCCGGATCTAGCGTGTCGTCCACGCCCGGGTAAACGTGAAACTGCCCACAGTGGTTGCGTGTGGTCCTCGGCGGTCCAAAACGGCCGGGCGGCGGAGTTGGAGGGGTCGGTGGCGGACGAAGACCGCACGCGGGCTGGTTCGAGGGCTGGCGACACGCCGTCGAAGCACCGTCCGCGTGCCATTACCGCCGGGAAGACCCGCAGTGTGTTGCGCCGCGCCCGACAGCGGCGGCGCTGGGCGGTGGAGGGAACGGCCGTACTCGTCTGCCTGGTGGTGTTGATCTCGTATCTCGCCACCCGGTCCGGTCCGGCGCCGGACGACGACCAGGCGGTTCCGGGTGGCGTTTCCGTCAGTTCCCCTCGTTTCCCGGCCGCCGAGGGGCGCACCGGCGAGACGGGGCCGGCGACGCCCGGCCTGCGTCCGCGCCAGCGCCCACCCTCGCCGGAACCGACGCCGTCGGCCAGCGCGCCCGCCCCGCCACCGCCGAAGCCCGGTTCGCCGGCGCTGACGGTGAGCCGGGGCGAGATGCCCGCCATCGTCGACCTCACCGCCGTGGGCGCCCGGGACTGGGTGCACTGGGGGGAGCGCGGCGGCAGGTCGACGAACCGCAAGCGTTCCGGCTCCGGCGAGATCATCGACGGCAGTGGCCCGGGTCGGCGGGTCGGTTGGGACGGCAACCAGGAGTACGTGCGCTGGGCCGACGGCACGCCGGAGCGGTCGACGGACGGCAGCTCCAACGGCGTCTACGTCTGCGGTGCCGGGAACGGGTTCAGCCTCGCCGTCGCCGGCAGTGGTGAGCCGCGCACTGTCCAGCTCTACGGTGGCACCTGGATGGCTCGGGGGCGACTGGAAGCGCGGCTGTCCACCGGCGGGCCCGCCAGCATCGCCCGACTGGAAGACCCCTACACCAGTCAGAGCGCCCAGTTCACGATCCGCTTCACTCTGCCGAAGGGTGCCCGGCTGCTGTTGAACTGGACCGTCGAGAAGGTGTTCACGCAGCACTGCGGCAACGTCGGCCTCCAGGCCGTGACGGTGCGTTGACTGACTGACTGATCGCTGTGCGGTCGGCCAGCGGGACAGTTTGTCCGTCGCGGACCGTCGAACGCATCGTAACTTTCTGCTGTCCCCATCCGACCATCCAGTGTGGAGGCAGCCGATGAGCAGCAGCACCGCCCACCGTCTCCGTCGTGCCGCTTCGTCCGGCACCGGTGAAGCGTCCGGGGAGGTTCTTCGCGACATCCCCCTGCCGCCGTACGTGACGGGCGAGGACACCCAGTTCGCCGTACGGGCGGTGGTGGTGCACGCCCCCCGGCGGTGGTCCGGGGGCGTGGTCTGCCGTAACGACGCCAGCCCGCACCCGTGCCGCCTGCACCGCTGGGGCACCCGGGTGCTGGCGCTGCGCGGGCTGCGGGCCGCCGAGATCGCCGCGCTCATCGAACGCGGTGACCCGACGGCGGTGGTCCCCCCACCGGACCGTCCGGCCTGAGCGCTCGCCGGGCCGGGAGGCGCGTCCGCGCCTCCCGGCCATCGTTCAGCAGGTGATCGGTTTGACCCAGGAACACTCGACGCCCTCCGGGGTACGCGGCGTCTCCGGCACCGCCGGCGGGGCCACCCGTGCCGTCGACGCACCACCCTCGCGGAAACCGGCAAGCGCCACGGCGACCTGGTCCTCGAGCGACTTCACCGACGCCGTCAGGTAGTTGTTGAGCAGGATGGAAAACGCCAGCAGTCGCCCATCGGCGCTGGTCACGTAGCCGGAGAGCCCGGATACACCGGTCAGGCTGCCGGTCTTGGCGTGCACGTTGCCCGCAGCCGGCGTGCCGGCCATCCGGCTGCGCAAAGTGCCGCCGACGAACCGCTCCGGCTGACCGGCGATCGGCAGCGCCGCGTACCAGGTCGCGAACCACGGTTCGGCGCGGACCGCGCTCAGCAGGTCGACGAACTCGGCCGCCGGGATCAGGTTGCGCCGGGACAATCCCGAGCCGTCACGCTGGCGCAGACTCCCGGTGTCCATTCCGGTGTCGGCGACGTACTCGCTGATCGCGGTGAGGCCGGCCGTCCAGGTGCCGGAGCCGGAGAGCACCCGACCGATCTCCTTGGTCAACACCTCGGCGTGCCCGTTGTTGGACAGCTTCAGGAATGGCGTCATCAGATCGCCCAGGCTCATCGAGTCGTGGCGTGCCACCGGGTGGGCCGTCTCCGGGGTGGGCTGGCCGAGCACGGTCCGGCCGAGCACCCGGACGCCGTGTCGGTGCAGCGCCGACCGGAACACGTCGGCCGCGTAGCCGGTGGGTTCCCAGACGGTGACCCAGTCGCTGGCGGGCTCGTCGCCGACGGCGATCTGACCGGTCACCACGACGGTGTTGCCGCCGTGCTCGCGCTCGATCGAGATCGAGGTCTCGCCGTCGCTGACCGTCCGGGCGCGGTTGTCGACAGTGACGTACCCGGTTGCGGGGGTGGTGGTGACCACTGGCGGGGCGCCGGCCCGGTCGGCTGGTGCGGCGTGCACGATCACGGTGCCCGCGTCGTAGTCGGCGTCCGGGGCGACGGTGAGCGCGGAGACCTGCGCGGCGTAGTAGTAGGGCTCGTCGTCCCAGGTCCAGTCGGGGCCGAGTCGGGTGTTGTCGTAGCGGGTGTCGTCGGCGACCAGGTTTCCGGTGACCACCCGCACGCCGTCGGCGGCGACCCGCGCGGCGAGCGCGTCGTAGTCGGCGGCGAGCATTGTCGGGTCGCCCCCACCGCGCAGGTAGAGGTTGCCGGAGAGCAGGCCCGCACGGCGCTTGCCGCTGGCGAGTACGTCGGTGCCGAAGCGGTGCCCCGGACCCAGCAGCTCAAGGGCCGCGGTCGAGGTCAGCAGCTTGGTGTTGGACGCCGGGACCAGCCGGCGGTCGCCGTTGCGGTCGTAGAGCGTCTGGCCCGTGCTGGTGTCGACGACGACCACCGACGCCTGCGCGCCGGCCAGCCGGGTGTCGGCGAGGATCGTGTCGATGGTGTCGTGCAGGCGGGTCGTCGCGGGGGTGGGCGATTCGGCTGTGGCACCGGGCGCGGCGGCGGTGGCCGCGGTGGCGACCAGCGCGAGCAGCGCGAGGGCCCGGGGAAAGTGACGACGATGCATCCGCTGATGCTGTCACGGAGATAATCGCCAGAAAAGGCCCTCAGGCGAAAGTTATTGCCGTCCGTGTCATTTTGGCTTGCCGACCGTCTTCTCGTGGCCACCCCAGTAGTGCCGCTGTGCGCCCATGACCAGTGGTGCGACGAGCGCGGCGAGCGCCCCACCGAGCAGCGGGAAGACGATGAACACCCAGAGCTGCCGCAGCGCCACGCCGCCCTCGAAGACCGCCGGGCCGAGCGCGCGGGCCGGATTGACCGCAGCTCCGGTCAGCGTCACGCCCACCAGTTGGGTAACGGCCAGGGCCAGGCCGATGGCCAGCCCGGCGGTGCCCGGATTCTCACTCCGACTGGTCACCACCAGCACCACCAGCACGAAGAGGAAGGTCAGCACGACTTCCAGCACGGCTGCCCCGCCCCGGTTGATGTGCGCGCCGTAACCGTTGGTGCCCAGGGCCCCGGTCTGGTCCGCGACGTCGCCCCAACGGGTGAGCGCCCAGAGCACGAAACCCGCGACTGTCGCGCCGACGAACTGCGCGATCCAGTACGCCACCGCCCCGAGTACCGAGATCTTGCCGGAGAGCAGCACACCGAGCGTCACCGCTGGGTTGACGTGGCTGCCGGAGAGGGGGCCGATCGTGTAGACGAGGGCCACCATCACGAACCCGAAGGCCAGCGCCACCACCACCACGCCGCCCTGGACCCGGGCGGCGACCGCGCTGCCCACTCCGAAGAACACCAGCAGAAAGGTGCCGAGGAATTCGGCCGCGTACCGACGGAAGTCACTCATTCACTCAGCGTAAGCGCAGCTCAGGTGGCCGAAGCCGGAATGGCGGTCTGTGACCGGCGCGACGGTCGAGGACGGGCACAGCGATGACGTCCCGCGCGTTGTAGCCCACGTGGACACCCACTTTGTGGACGTCGTGGTGATCGGCGCCGGGCAGGCCGGCCTGAGCGCCGGCTACCACCTGCACCGCACCGGCTTCGCGCCCGGCAGCGGCTTCGTCATCCTCGACGCCGACAACGGGCCCGGCGGCGCCTGGCAGCACCGCTGGCCGACGCTGGTCTTCGACCGCGTGCACGGCTTCCATGACCTTCCCGGGCTGCCGTTCCCGCCCACCGAGCCGCAGCGCCCGGCTTCCGAGCAGGTCAGCGCCTACTTCGCCGGGTACGAGAGGGCCTTCGACCTGCCGGTGCGGCGGCCGGTGCGGGTCCGGGGGGTGCACTCCCGCCCGGACGGACGACTGGACGTGCGCACCGACCGGGGCACCTGGACCGCCCGGGCCCTGATCAACGCCACCGGCACCTGGACGCGACCGTTCTGGCCGCACTACCCGGGCCGGTCGACGTTCCGGGGACGCCAGTTGCACACCGCCGACTACCGGGGGCCCGCCGAGTTCACCGGCCTGCGCGTGGTGGTGGTCGGCGGCGGCACCTCGGCCGTGCAACTGCTCGGCGAGGTCTCCACGGTCGCGGCGGCCACCACCTGGGTGACCCGCCGGCCGCCGACGTTCAACGACGAGGAGTTCGGCCCGGAACTGGGTCGCGCCGCGGTGGCTCGGGTGGACCGGGTGGTCCGCTCCGGCCGGCCACCGGGAAGTGTGGTGGGCGTGACCGGGCTTCCGGTCACCCCGGAGGTACGCCGACTGCGCGAGCGCGGCGTCCTCGACCGGCTACCCATGTTCGACCGGATCACACCCGACGGGGTGGCCTGGACGGACGGGCGGAACGTGTCGGCGGACGTGATCCTCTGGTGCACCGGCTTCCGGGCTGCCATCGACCATCTCGCCCCGCTGGGGCTGCGTGCGCCGGGCGGCGGTATCACCATGGACGGCACCCGGGTGGTCGCCGACGCTCGGGTTCACCTGGTCGGGTACGGCCCCTCGGCCAGCACTATCGGGGCCAACCGGGCCGGCCGCGCGGCGGTAAACGAGATTCGCGCCTGGCTGGCGCCGGCCGCCGTTCTCCACTGACCTGGCTCTATTTGACGGATGGTCGGCCAGCGGGCACGGTGGGAGTGACGGGGCCGTCAGCTGCCCCGATTCGATGCGACGGCGATGATCGTTCGCCCCTCTGTCGCCTCCCACGTTGCTCGTACGCGGACCGACTGTCCGGTCCGCGCGGTATCCGACCGCGAGCCGACAATTCACGAGGAGTTCCGTCAATGCTCACCATGACCGACAACGCCGTGCTCGTCATCCGTGACCTCGCCAACCAACAGGACGTCGCCCAGGACGGCGGTGTGCGTATCGCCGCCGACACCGAGGCGGGCTCGCTCACCGTCGAGCTGGTGCCCGAACCGGTACAGGGCGATCGGGTGGTCGACAACCAGGGCGCCCGGATCTTCCTGGACGAGGACGCCGCCGAGCTGCTCGGGGACGCGTCGGTGGACGCGACGGTCGACGACGAGGGCATCATCCAGTTCGGCTTCACCGAGAAGCAGTAGACCCCGCCTCAGCGCAGCGATCGTCCCCGCTGCGGTGGTGGCCCCTGCCCGGGGTGCCACCGCGGCGCGCCGTCTCCTGCCGGATGCGACAGCGTGGCGAGCACGTGCGCCAGGTGGTGCGAGGTGCTCCACGCCGCCCAGTTGGCGGTCGAGCCGGCCCCGGCGCCCCGGCGGGCCCGGCGCAGCAGCTCATGGTCACCCCAGGAGAAGGCCGCACCGGTGGTCGGCCAGTGCGGTGCCGACACCAGCGTGCGACACAGGTCGGCGAAGCGGTCGTCGCCCCGGCCGCCGCGTCGCGCCCAGCGGTAGACCCACCAGCTGCCGTCGTCGGTGTAGCGCACGGTCGGCAACCGGTCGCCAGTGTCATCCGCGCCCGGCCCGGCCGGGTGGACGCCGTAGTCGCCGTAGTCGACCCCGGCGTCGGCCAGCCGCCGCCACAGTCGCCAGTCCCAACGGTCCAGTTGGACAGGCTCGTCGGTGGGCAGACGGGACAGCGTCGGAGGCATACCGCCCGCCGCCACCGTCACCGACCGCCAGGCGTGTCGGCGGGCCCAGTCCAGCAGGTGGCGTACCCGGGGCTCGGCGGTCCGCACCTCCGCCGGGCAGCAGACGTCCCCCGCGTCCACCAGCAGGTCGCACTCCTCCGGGGCGAGGCTGGTGAACCGCCAGATCCGTTCCACAGCCGTGGTGCTCGCGTCCGGCCCGGCCCGGTCCCGACCGGCCCGTAGCCGGATGAGCGCGCGTCGGCCGTACGCCCGCGCCGCCGCGCCGTGCGCGACCAGCCGGTGGTCGTTCTCGGAGAGCCCGATCACCGGCACCACCGGTACGCCCCAACGGGTCAGCTCCGCCTCGGGGATGTCGGGCAGTGCGCTGACGTCGACGGCGGGCAGCAGCCCGGGTGGCATCCGGCGAATGGCGTCCGTCGTGGACCGACCGATCGCGCCGATCTCCAGGATCGGGGCGACCAGTGCGGCGTACGCGGGATCGAGGTGGCTCAGGGCCTCAAGCTCGCCCCGTCGGTTGGCGAGGATGGGGCGGTAGACCGGTGCCGTCGCCCGGCCCCCGTGGGCGGGCACCATACTTCAATCTAGCCAGGCAGATGGACATGCCCCAGGAATGTAAGCCGGAATTCGGCTGCTCGACTGTCGGTTCGGCGACTACCATCCACCGATGCCCACGCCGATTCACCGCTACCAATCCGACGAAGAGGACAGCGCGCGGTGGGGCGGGTTCCCGTTCCGCGACGGTGACATCGTGATCAGCACCCGCTCCAAGAGCGGCACCACGTGGATGCAGATGATCTGTGCGCTCCTGGTGCTCCGTACCCCGGAGTTGCCAGCGCCGCTGACAGAGCTCTCGCCGTGGCTGGACTGGTTGGGCGAGCCGCAGGCCACCGTGTACGACCGGCTGGCCGCCCAGCCACACCGGCGGTTCATCAAGACGCACACCCCGCTGGACGGGGTGCCGCTCGACCCTCGGGCGCACTACGTGGTGGTGGCCCGGCACCCGCTGGACATGGCGGTCTCCCTCTACCACCAGGGCGCGAACCTGGACCGGGCGCGCATCGCCGAGCTGACCGGCCAACCCGTCCCGGCCGGGCCGCCCCCGCAGCGGCCCTCGGTACGGGAGTGGTTGCCGAGCTGGGTCGACCGGGAGGCGGACCCCCGCGCCGCGCTGGATTCGCTGCCCGGAGTGCTGATGCACCTCAGCGACGCGTGGGCCCGCCGGCACGAGCCGAACGTCGAGCTTGTGCACTACGACGACCTGCTGGCCGATCTGGGCGGTGAGATGCGCCGGCTCGCCGACCGGTGGAAACTCCCGAGCCCGGGGCCGGAGTTGGTGGAGGCGGCCACCTTCGGTCGCATGCGGGAGCGGGCTGACCGGCTCGCACCGGACACGCGCGGCGTGCTGCGCGACCGGCAGGCGTTCTTTCGCCGTGGCGGCTCAGGGCAGGGGCGAGATCTCCTGGACGAGGCCGGCCTCGTCCGCTACCGGCGACGGGTCGCGGCGCTGGCCCCACCCGACCTGCTCACCTGGCTGCACCGCTAGGTCACAAGAGCGCGCGGCGCCGCTCCGTGATCGGAACGTCGCCGCGCTCTGGCCGTCTCCCACCACCGCAGCCGTTCGGCGGTACGCCGGCGGGGACCTGGCTCGACCGGCCGTTCGCGCCGGTCCGCTCCTCGATCCCCGGTCCGTGCGGATCCAAACCCGCCCAGCGTCAGGAATTCCACCATTCGTGAACCCCGGCGTGGCGCACCGCCGGACGGGGTAAGAGCGTGGGCATGGAGCATTTCACTATCGCGACTGTCGCCGAGCAGAGCCCGGATTTCCGGCGCGTGCTGTGGACCGGTGAGCACACCCAGTTGGTCATCATGACCATCCCCGCCGATGGGGAGATCGGCGAGGAGGTGCACGAGGACATCGACCAGATCCTCACCTTCGTGAGTGGCGTCGGCGAGGCGCGGGTCGCCGGCGCGAAGCGGAAGGTCGTCGCGGGCGACCTGGTCGTGGTGCCGGCGGGCACCAAACACAACTTCGTCAACACCGGTCCCAACCCGCTGGTGCTCTACACGGTGTACGGGCCGCCGGAGCACGCCGACAAGGCCGTGCACAAGACCAAGGAAGAGGCCGACGCGGCCGAGGCGGCGGGCGAGGACGAGCCACCGACCGAGTGATCGCCTCCGGCCTGATCCGGGCCGATGCGGGTACCCCCGGCGGGTGGAGCAGCAGCCGCAGATCTCCGACTACGGGTTTCTGTCGGACTCTCGTTCGGGTGCCCTGGTCGGCAAGGACGGCTCGATCGACTGGTGGTGCCCGCACCGGTTCGACGGGTCGTCCGTGTTCGCGCGGTTGCTCGACCCGGGAGCCGGCCACTTCCGGCTGGCGCCGGTAGGGGTCGGCGGCCCGGGTCACCGGGTGGAGCGGGCGTACCTGCCGGACACGTTGGTGCTGCGGACGGTGCACCACACCCCGCACGGCAGCGTGGCGGTCACCGACGCGCTGGCCGCCGAGGTCGGCGCCCGCGCCCACGAGCTGGGCAAGAACTCACCCGCCGTGCTGATCCGGGTCGTTCAGGGGCTCTCCGGGCGGGTGCGCATGGCGTTGGACTTCGCGCCCCGCCCGGAGTACGGCCTGCTCACGCCGTACCTGCACGAGCAGCCGGACGGCGGGGTGCTGGCCGGTGCCGGCCCGGTGGTGCTGATGTTGCGCGCCGGAGGTCTGCACCTGCGGGCGGGCACCGACCGGGTGACCCACGAGTTCGAGGTCTCCGCCGGTCAGGTGATCGGGATGGACCTCGCGTTCGGTGAGGCGTACGGCGACCCGCCGGCCCGGGTGGACCCGCTGACCACCCTTGCCGAGACGACGCAGGCGTGGCGGGCGTTCCGGGAGACGCATACCTATTCCGGTCGCTACCCCGAACTCGTCACGCACAGCGCGACGGTCCTGACCGGTCTCACGTACGCCCGCAGTGGCGCGGTCGCCGCCGCGTTGACCTCGTCGTTGCCGGAACAGATCGGCGGCGACCGGAACTACGACTACCGCTACTCCTGGTTGCGGGACTTCTCGTTGACCATGCGGGCTCTCTGGGTGGCGGCCTGCCCGGACGAGACGTCCCGGCTGTTCACCTGGGTGACCCGCTCGATCGGCCGGTTCGGCGACGAGCCCGTGCCGGTGCTCTTCGGGCTGGAGGGGGAGCGCGACCTCTCCGAGCACCACTGCAACCATCTGCGCGGCTACCGCGACAGTCGACCCGTGCGGGTCGGCAACGACGCCTGGCGGCAGCGGCAGCTCGACGTGCCGGGTGAGGTGATGTCGGCGGTGTGGCGGCTGCGCGACTACCTGGGCACGCGGTTCGAGGACGAGCTTCGGGAGATGGTGCTCGGGCTGACCGAGCAGGTGGCCACGACGTGGCACCTGCCGGACCGGGGCATCTGGGAGACCCGCGACGAGGAGCGCCACTACGTCTCGTCCAAGGTGTCCTGCTGGTTGACCATGGACCGGGCGGTGGGGCTCGCCGACCGGCTGGGTGATCGGGCCGACCCCCGTCGCTGGGCGCGGGTACGCGACGAGATCCGCGACACGGTGCTGCGCGAGGGGTGGAACGACCGGATCGGCGCGTTCACCGGCGCGTTCGGATCGCCGGAGCTGGACGCCTCGGTGCTCGCCCTGCCGGTCACGCACTTCCTGCCGGCCACCGACCCGCGGATGCGCTCGACGATCGCGATGGTCGAGCGCGAGCTGGGCACCGAGGACGGCCTGCTGCGGCGCTGGACGACCGACCCGGCCGGGTTCCTGCTGTGCTCGTTCTGGCTGGTGGAGTGCCTGGTGATGACGGGTGAGCCGAAGCGCGCGGAGGCGCTCTTCGAGCGGGTCGTCGGTTACTCCAACGACGTGGGACTGTTCAGCGAGCAGATCGACCTCGCCACCGGCATGCAGCTGGGCAACATGCCACAGGCGCTCTCGCACATCGGGCTGATCAACGCGGCCTGGCGGATCACCGAGCCGGAGAGCTACTGACCCGGTGGGCGTTTCCGTCAGGGCCGGAATCCTGCAACAGACCTGCAAGCGCCAGGCATTGACGCTGATGGTTGGATAGCCCTAGCCTCGATGGAGTGGGAAAGCCCTTTCCCAGGGCTGTTGATCCCGCTTCACCCCGCTTCGGATCCGGGCGTCCGACGACGGGGGCGCACACCGATCCCGTTCAACGCCGCACGCCGTGCGAACCCGTCTCGGTGCGGCCGCCGAGGGATCACCACCACATGCGTCAAGGAGGACACCTGTGCAGAAAAGACGACTCTCCGGCCGCCGACCACTCCTGCTGGCGGTGGGCGCCGGGGTGACCGCGGCAGCCCTCGCCGCCGGCATGACCTCGGCCTTCGCGGCCACCGTCTTCAGCGACGACTTCACCGACGGCGACACCTCCGGCTGGTCCAAGTCCGGTGGCACCTGGACCGTCGACGGCTCGGGCGTGCTCAACCAGTCCAACGCCGGTAGCGAGCTGGCCCGCCAGTTCGCCGGCCAGAGCAGCTGGACCAACTACTCCGTGCAGGCCCGGGTCAGGCCGACGAGCTTCGGCTCGTCCAGCGCCCTGGTCGGGCTCGCCGCCCGCTCCACCAGCAGCACCAAGATGTACCGGCTGGCCCTGCTCGGCTCCGGCCGGGCCGAACTCCAGGCGGTGAACGGAAGCTCCGTCACGGCGATCGGTTCCGCCGCGCTGGGCATCGGCACCGGCACCTGGTACACGCTGCGCATCGAGACCAGCGGCAGCACCATCCGCGGCTTCGTCAACGGCACCCAGATCGCGTCCGGCAGCAACAGCCTGGCCGGTGCGGGCCGGATCGGCCTGGTCACCGCGTACGCCAGTGGCGGCTTCGACGACGTGCTTGTCGACTCGTCCGGCGGCGGCACCCCGACCACCCCGCCACCGACGACCACTCCGCCACCCACCACCACACCTCCGCCGGCTGGCTGGCCGACGCCCACCGGCAGTCAGAAGGTGGACGCCACGATCCCGGTCTCCGGCTCGTTCGACGGTGGGCTCAAGCGCTACTACGGCATCGGTGACGGCGGGCAGAGCGAGAGTCAGGACCCGATGTTCGAGCTGGCCGCCGGCGCCACCCTGCGCAACGTGATCATCGGTGCTCCGGCCGGCGACGGCGTGCACTGCGAGGGCAACTGCACCCTGATCAACGTCTGGTGGGAGGACGTCGGCGAGGACGCGGCGACCTTCCGCGGCGGCACCACGTACACGGTCGACGGCGGTGGGGCCCGCTCGGCCAGCGACAAGGTCTTCCAGCACAACGGCTCGGGCACCGTCTACATCAAGAACTTCCGGGTGGAGAACGCCGGCAAGCTCTACCGCGCCTGCGGCAACTGCTCCACGTCGTACCAGCGGCACGTGGTGATCGACAACGTCATCGTCCGGAACACCGACGCGATCGCCGGCATCAACACCAACTGGGGCGACACCGCCCGGTTCAGCCGGATCACCATCGTCGGCGACCCGGACCGGGAGACCTCGATCTGCGTGAAGTACAAGGGCGTACCGAAGGGCAGCGAGCCGACCGAGATCGGCGAGGGCGCCGACGGCGTCAACTGCCTCTACTCGCCCTCGGACATCACCTACCAGTAGACCGGCACGACGGCGCCCCGCGCACCGCCCGGTCCGCGGGGCGCCGTCACCTCACCCCATCAGGGGTACGCCGGAGACGTCGACAGTGTCCGGATACTTCAGCCCGGCGCCGGTGTTGAGCACCACCACCCGCTCGCCGGCCCGGATCCACCCGCCAGCGCGCAGTTGCTTGGCCGCGGTGAGGCAGGCCGCCCCCTCCGGGCAGAGCAGCAGCCCCTCCCGGGCGGCGAAGTCCCGCAGATCGGCCAGGATGTCCGCGTCGTCGACGGCGACCGCCGTGCCGGAGGACTCCCGCAGCGCCGCCAGGATCAGCTCGTCGCCCAGCGGGGCCGGCACCGTGATGCCGAACGCCACGGTGTGCGCGTCCGTCCACGGCTGGGCCCGATCCTCGCCGGCGGCGAAGGCCCGCACGATCGGCGCGCAGCCGGTGGACTGCACCGCCACCAGCCGGGGCAGCTTGTCGCCGATCCAGCCCAGCTCGCGCAGCTCGTGCAGCGCCTTGTGGATGCCGATCAGGCCCACCCCGCCGCCGGTCGGATAGATGATCACGTCCGGCGTCTGCCAGCCGAGCTGCTCGACGATCTCGTACCCCATCGTCTTCTTGCCCTCCAGCCGGTAGGGCTCACGCAGCGTGCCGGCGTCGAAGATCGCCCCGTTCGACTCCGCGATCAGCTCGGCCACCCGCCGACCGGCGTCGCCGATCAACCCGTCGACCAGGCGCAGGTCGGCACCGGCGGCGACGCACTCGCGCCGGCAGATGCTCGGCGCCTCCAGCGGCATGACGATCGTCGCGCCCATTCCGGCCCGCGCGGCGTACGTCGCCCAGGCCGACCCGGCGTTGCCGTTGGTGGGCATCGCGATCCGCTCGACGCCCAGCTCGCGGGCCCGGCTCACCCCGACCGCCGCGCCCCGGGCCTTGAACGAGCCGGTCGGGATCAGCCCCTCGTCCTTGACCATCAGGTCCGCGATGCCGATCTCGGTGCCGTACGCCGGGGCCCGCAACAGCGGCGTCCAGCCCTCACCCAGCGTGGTGACGTGCCGAGGGTCGGCGACCGGCAGCAGCTCCCGGTAGCGCCACAGGTCGGCCGGGCGCAGCGGGAAGTGTTCCGGGGTGACCACGGTCGCCACAGCCGGCAGGTCGTAGCGGGCCAGCAGCGGCGACCCGCACTCGCAGAGATTCTGTAACCGGTCGGCGGCGTGTTCCGTGCCGCAGCGCGGGCAGTCCAGGTGAGTCAGGTACACGTCGCTCCTCGCCGTCACACCGCGTCGATGCTCAGCCAGTGCCGGCTGCGCCGCCCCGGCTGGTAGACCGAGTCCAGTCGCTTGGCGACCACGCCCGGCAGGCCCTGTTCCCGCCCGGCACGCAGGGCCTCGTCGCCCGCGCCCGGGAACCACGGCGGAGTCTGCCAGTGCGTACCGGACAAGACCAGCCCATCGAGCAGCTCCCGGCGTTGCGCGTACGGCACGTCGACGCTGCTCACGCCCTCCAACCAGAGCAGGTCGACGATCAGGTACTGGGCGCCGGCGGGGACCCGGCTGCCGGCGGCCGGCCGGACCGGGCGGACCCGGCCGGCACCGTCGATGCGGACCAGCACACCGTCGAGCACCGCCTCGGTCGGCGCGAGCGCCTCGGCCATCGCGCGCAGCCACGGATACCCGCCGGTGATCTCCTCGTCGGCCTCGGAGAGCAGCCGCAGTCGCCCTCCGGAGACGTACGCCATCGCCCGCACGCCGTCCCAGCGCAGCTCGTACCCCCAGGCGGCGAGGTCGCGGGGGAGCCCGGCGGCGGACGTGGCGTGCATCGGTCGGACCAGATCGGGCATCGGCGTCCAGCCCGGCGGCGCGGGGTCGGTGCGGCGGACCATCCAGTCCCGCCCCCCGGTGGCGAAGAGGACGTAGCGGCCGGCGGTCCGCTCACCGGAGAGCGTCACGATCACCTCGTCGTCGCGCCACTTCTCGCAGCGGTAGGTGCCCCGGTCGTGAATGAGCATCCGGCCGCCGCCGTACTCACCGGCGGGGATCTCACCGGCGAAGTCGAGGTACTCCATCGGGTGGTCCTCGGTGTGCACGGCGAGGTGGTTGTGACCCGGATCGCGGGGTAGACCGCGCGGGACAGCCCAGGACGCGAGCACTCCCTCGTGCTCCAGGCGCAGGTCCCAGTGCAGGCTGCGGGCGTGGTGCTGCTGGATGACGAAGCGGGCGGCGTCGGCGTCGGGGCCGGCCGGCGGCGGGCTCTCCGACGGCACCGGCTCGGGTGTGCGGGCCGCGTCCCGCCGTCGCCGGTACTCGTCCAGCCGGTCGGTCACACCCGCATTCTCCGGCAGAGCGGACCGGTGCGCTGGACGCCGGAGTGTCCGGTTCGCTCGGCGGTCGGGGGCGCGGCGGGGTAGAACGGACCTCATGGACCTCACCGACCAGCCCACCGCCCTGCTCCCCGGTGACGTGCGGATGCCCCTGCTCGGCTTCGGCACCTGGCAGGCCACCGGCCAGGCCGGTTACGACGCCGTGCTGGCCGCGCTCGACACCGGCTACCGGCACCTCGACACCGCCACCGTGTACGGCAACGAGCGGGAGGTCGGCCGGGCGGTACGCGAGAGCGGGCTGCGTCGGGAGGACCTATTCATCACCACCAAGCTCCCGCCCAACCGGGTGGGTCAGGAGCGCGCCACGCTGGAGGCCAGCCTGGAGGCGCTCGGCGTCGACCACCTGGATCTCTGGCTGATCCACTGGCCGCCGTCGTCGCCGGGGGACAGCATCCCGCTCTGGCGGGAGCTGATCGCCGCCCGGGACGAGAACCTCACCCGGGCGATCGGTGTCAGCAACTACAGCACCGCCCAGATCGACGAGCTGATCCAGTCCACCGAGGAGAACCCGGCGGTCAACCAGATCGAGTGGAGCCCGGCGCTGTACGACCGGCAGCGGCACGCCGAGCACCGGGACCGGGGCGTGGTGCTGGAGGGGTACAGCCCGTTCAAGACCAGCGACCTCAGTGACCCGGTGCTGGTCAGGATCGCCGCCGCGCACGGTGTCTCCCCGGCGCAGGTGGTGCTGCGGTGGCACATCGACCACGAGATCGTGGCGATCCCGAAGTCGGTGACCCCGGAGCGGATCACCGCCAACTTCGACGTCTTCCACTTCTCGCTCACGGCGGAGGAGATGCGCGACATCGACGCGCTCGGTGAGGTCTGAGTCGGCGAATTCCTTCACAGCGTGACGGGGGAATGAAGGGTATCGACATCGACGTACGTGACGGTATAGCGTCCCGTCATCACGTTCGTCGATCCGTTCGTACCCGCCAGTCGCTGGAGGATCGCCATGGCCAGAACCCCGTCCATCCGTCTGCCCCGTCGTGGGGTGCTCGGCATCCCCGCCCTGGTGGTCGCCGCGCTGACCGTCGTCACCCGACCCGCCGCCGCGAGCGCCGCGCCGAAGGCCGAATGCCTCGCCGACCTGCTTCAGGACGCCTGATGGCGACCATCCCCTGGCTGGTGGACGTGCTGCGCGCCGCCGGGGTCCAGGTCGTGGTCGAGGGGGACTGGCTCAACCGGATGCGGCCCGGGTCCTTCGACCCGATCGGAGTGCTCTGGCACCACACCGCCTCGACCTCCAGCGCCAGCAACCCGCACCCGGCACTCAACATCTGCATCAACGGCCGGTCCGACCTGCCGGGCCCGCTGTGTCAGGCGCTGGTCGACTACAACGGTGTCTTCCACGTCATCTCAGCCGGACGGTGCAACCACGCCGGGGCCAGCGGCGGCAGCGGACCGATCCCCGCCGGGGACGGCAACACCCTGATGATCGGATGGGAGATCGACTACAACGGCGTCAACCAGGAGATGACCGCCGCGCAGTACAACGCCTCGCTCGCCGCCACCGCGGCCGTGCTCACCCGGCTCGGCCGGGACAGCAGCTACGCCCGGGGCCACCGGGAGACCAGCACCAGCGGCAAGATCGACCCGTCCTTCATCGACCTGAACGTCATGCGCGCCGACGTGGCCGCGAAGATGTCCGGCGGGAACCCGCCGGCGTGGTCCTCCATCGTGGACAACACCACCGCCGGGCGGTTCACCGCCAGCGCGAACTGGGGTGTGTCGACGTACTCGGCGCAGCGCTACGGCGCCGACTACCGGTACGCGGAGCCGGTCGCGGCCAGTGACGCCGCCTGGTACAAGTTCAACGTCCCGGCCACCGCCAACTACCGGGTCGACGCCTGGTGGCCGGCGACCTCCGGATACAACGGTGCCGCCCCGTACATCGTCGCCACTACCACCGGCAACCGGACGGTCGTCGTCGACCAGCGGGCCACCGGCGGGCAGTGGCGGTCCCTCGGCACGTTCACGCTGCCGGCCGGGGACGCCAACCGGGTGGCGGTGAGCCGGTGGAGCAGCGCCACCGGTCTGATCGTCGCCGACGCCGTCCGCCTCACCCGAGTCTGACCCCGACGCCCGCCGTGGCTTGACCCGCCCGGCCCTGACTTGATCGACTCGACTTCCCTGAAGTCGGGGTGTCCCACGTGCGAGGATGCCCCGACTTCAAGGAACCCGAGTGGATCTCCTGAATGGTGGGGGCGCGACCGTACGGTCGCGCCCCCACCGTCAGTTCACGAGCGGGAGCAGTTCGCCCCGTTGAGCGAGAAACTGGTCGGGGACGAGTAGGCCCCGCTCAGGGTGCCCTGGTAGCCGAAGCTGGCCGTGCCCCCCGGTGCGACCGACCCGTTGTGGCCGACGTTGCGGGCGGTCACCGTCGACCCGCTCTGGCTCACCGTGGCGTTCCAGGCGTTGGTGACCGTCTGCCCGCCGGGCAGGCTGTAGCTCAGCGTCCAACCGTTGATCGCGCTGGACCCGGTGTTGGTGATCTGCACGTCGGCCGTGAAGCCGTTGTTCCACGAGTTCGCCGTGTACTTCACCGCGCAGCTCGCGCCACCGCTCGGCGGCGGGGTCGTCGGGTTGGTGGGCGGCTGACCGCCACCGTTGACGTTGGCCGAGAACGAGGTCACCGCGAGGCCGACACCGCCCTGCCACGGCTCGAAGCCGGCCTGGATGCTGGTCAGGTACCAGGAGTTGGTGATCGCGCCCCGGTTACGGGTGTCGTTGATGAAGTCCAGCACGCTGAAGTTCAGGCTGGAGATCGCCGAGGACGCGACGTAGGAGATGACGTTGTTGGAGCCGTTGCTGCCCCGCCAGACCTCCCAGGTACGGCCGGCCAGGTTCGTGGTGCCGACGACCGAGCCGATGGGCTGGATCGGGCCCTGCCGGTTGAGCCAGATCATGATCTCCATCTGGTTCACGCCGTCCCGCTTGGGCGACGGGTCCAGCCAGATGTCGTACGACGCGTTGTAGGTGGCGCCGCTGACGTAGCGGTAGGAGATGCTGCTGGTGGCGCTGCTGATCTGGCTCACCTGGATCGGCAGGTTCGTGCCGGGGGAGCAGTTGGTGTAGTGACAACCAAAGAACACCGAGGGGTACGCCGTGGGCGCCCCGTTGGTGGGGCTGCTCCCGTTCAGCGTGGTGATCTCGAAGCCGTTGCTGGTGGCGTTGATGCACTGCTGGGCGGTGGTGCCCCAGCGGTTGTTCTGCACCACGTAGCGGCCCTGGATGACTGTCGAGCCGTACTGTTCGCAGATCTGGGTGTCGGCGGAGGCGCTCCCGCCGAGGGCCACGGCCACCAGTGAACTGGCGACCAGCAACCCGGCGGCGGCCAGGGCCCGAAGTTGACGTTTCATGACACTCCTCGACTCGGCGCGTGCCGGGCGCCGGATGTGGTGGGGTGGTGCGGGAGCGCTCCCACGCTCAACGACACATTTACATGTCTGAAACTGGTGCGCAACCGTCCGCGTCGAACTGGTGAATTGTGAGGATTGCCATGCCCCGCCGGACGGCTGCCGACGGACGGCCAGCCAAGCGGCTCGGGTCGCCGACGAGCGGCGGGGAGTGGACCGATTGGGCCTGGTGTGCGCCGATCGCTCCGAGTAGCGTGTTGCCTCCAACGCGTGCCGCTCCCCCTCCGGAGGCGTACACCACCATGGGTGGCTCCCCCCTGCGCATCCTCGTCGTCGGCGCGGGCATCGCCGGCCTGGCCGTAGCCCGGGCGCTGCGCCTGGCGGGCTTCCGGCCCGACGTCACCGACAAGCTGCCACCGGGGGAGTCCACCGAGACCGGTCTCTACCTGCCCGGCAACGCCGCCCGCGCGCTGCACCGGCTCGACCTGCACGACCCGGTCCGGCCGATCGGGCAGGTGATCCACCGGCAGCGGTTCTACGACGCCGCCGGCGCGCAACTCTGCGAAGTCGACCTCGACGCCCTCTGGGCCGGCGTCGGCGAGTGCCGGGCGCTGCCCCGGGCCGACCTGCACCGGGTGCTGCTCAGCGGTGCCGGCGGCGCCGTCCGGCACGGCGCCGAGGTCCGCACCCTGGACCTGCTCCCGGGCGCGGTGGGCGTCACCTTCACCGACGGCACCACCACGGAGTACGACCTGGTCATCGGTGCCGACGGGCCACGCTCCTCGGTCCGCGCGCTGGCCGCGCTCGGTGGGCCGCCGCGCCCCGTCGGGCAGGTCGTCTACCGGGCCCTCCTACGCGACGGCCCACCGGTCACCGAGTGGACCGCGCTACTCGGCCAGCGCTCCGGGTTCCTGATGGTGCCGATCGGTGCCGGACGGCTGCACATCTACGCCGACGAGGCCGGCACCGAGGAACCCGCCGACCCCCTCGCCCGGCTGCGGGACCTCTTCGCCGACTACCGCGGCCCGGTGCCCGAGGTGCTGGCGGCCCTCGACGAGGTGCACGTCGGGATCACCGACGAGGTGGAGTTGGGTCGCTGGTACCGGGGGCGCGTCCTGCTGGTCGGCGACGCCGCGCACGCCACCGCGCCCACGCTGTCGCAGGGTGCGGCAATGGCCCTCGAGGACGCCGTGGTGCTGGCCGAGTCGCTGCGCGCCGCCAACAGCGTGGAGGCGGCCCTGGTGGCGTACGAAAGTCGTCGCCGTCCGCGTACCCGATGGGTGCGGGACCGGACCCGGGACCGCAACCGCACCAGGGACGTCCCGCCGGCGCTGCGCGACCCGCTGCTGCGCGGACGCGGCGACCGGATCTTCGGGGAGCACTACCGGCTCCTGCTCGGCCCGCTGTAGGCCCGTAGTAGATCGTGTCACGCCACCCCACGCGGCGCTGCGACCTGCCGGGGACTATCCTCCTTGCGGATGACGGCCCGCCGATAACCAGCGTGTGCCGAGCGGGACAACCGAGAACCGGAGGCCACTCGTGACCACCGTCGCACCCAAGCCGGTCGTGACCCGGCCCTGGCCGGTCCGGGAGCCGGTCAAGGGGTCGGCCATCGCGCGGCTGCTGCGAACCACGGACGCGAAGCAGATCGGGATCATGTACATGATCACCGCGTTCGTGTTCTTCATGATCGGTGGCCTGATGGCTCTGGTCATGCGTGCTGAGCTGGCCCGACCCGGGCTGCAGTTCCTGTCGCCCGAGCAGTACAACCAGCTCTTCACGATGCACGGCACGATCATGTTGCTGTTCTTCGCGACGCCGATCGTGTTCGCCTTCGCGAACTACATCGTGCCGATCCAGATCGGCGCGCCTGACGTCTCCTTCCCCCGGCTGAACAGCTTCGCCTACTGGCTGTACCTGTTCGGCGGAACGATGGCGACCGCCGGGTTCATCACCCCGGGTGGCGCCGCTGACTTCGGCTGGTTCGCGTACGCGCCGCTGAGCAGCGTCGAGCACTCGCCGGGCGTCGGCGCCAACATGTGGATCATGGGTCTGGCCATCTCCGGCCTGGGCACCATCCTTGGCGCCGTGAACATGATCACTACGGTGCTGACCCTGCGTGCGCCCGGCATGACCATGTTCCGGATGCCGATCTTCACGTGGAACATCCTGGTCACCAGCCTTCTGGTGATCCTGGTCTTCCCGCTGCTGGCCGCCGCGCTCTTCGCGCTCGCCGCGGACCGCATCCTCGGCGCGCACGTGTACGACCCGGCAACCGGTGGGCCGATGCTCTGGCAGCACCTGTTCTGGTTCTTCGGTCACCCCGAGGTGTACATCGTCGCGTTGCCGTTCTTCGGCATCATCAGCGAGATCATTCCGGTCTTCTCCCGCAAGCCGATCTTCGGCTACAAGGGTCTGGTCGCCGCGACCGTCGCGATCGCCGCGCTCTCCATGAGCGTCTGGGCGCACCACATGTTCGCCACCGGCCAGGTGCTGCTGCCGTTCTTCAGCTTCCTGAGCTACCTGATCGCCGTGCCGACCGGTATGAAGTTCTTCAACTGGATCGGCACCATGTGGCGGGGCCAGATCAGCTTCGAGACGCCCATGCTCTGGGCGGTCGGCTTCCTGGTCACCTTCCTCTTCGGTGGTCTCACCGGTGTGCTGCTGGCCAGCCCGCCGATCGACTTCCACGTGTCGGACTCGTACTTCGTGGTGGCGCACTTCCACTACGTTCTCTTCGGCACCATCGTGTTCGCGGTCTTCGCGGGCATCTACTTCTGGTTCCCGAAGATGTTCGGCCGGATGCTCGACGAGCGCCTGGGCAAGGTGCACTTCTGGCTCACCATGATCGGCTTCCACACCACGTTCCTGGTGCAGCACTGGCTCGGCGCCGAGGGCATGCCCCGCCGGTACGCCGACTATCAGGTGGCCGACGGCTTCACCACGCTGAACACGATCTCCACGATCGGCGCGTTCATCACCGGTATCTCCACGCTGCCGTTCATCTACAACTGCTGGAAGTCGTACAAGACCGGCCCGGTGGTCGAGGTGAACGACCCCTGGGGTCACGGCAACTCGTTGGAGTGGGCGACCAGCAGCCCGCCGCCGCTGCGCAACTTCGACCGGATGCCGCGGATCCGCTCCGAGCGGCCGGCGTTCGACGCGAAGTTCCCGGAGTTGGCGGCCGGTGGCCAGAGCCTGGCCGGCCCGCCGGAGGGTGGCGCCAAGCCGCTCACCAGCGAGTCGGACGGCGGAGCCAGCTACCGCGAGGACACCGCGAGCGACGTCGACCGGCACTGACACTCAAGCTCAGCAGTACGACGGGCGCCGCCCCCGGGACACCGGGAGCGGCGCCCGTCGCCATTTCCAGCCACTGTCACTCCCACTGTTCGCCCTCGTTCCGGCCGCTCCCCCTCGCTCCCCAGGCCCGCTCGGCATCGGCCCGGCCCGGCCCGGCCCGGCCCGGCCCGGCCCGGCCCGGCCTGTCCTGGGTCGGCCTGGCCTGGCGTCGGTTCGCTCGGCCCCTTTTCGGCTCGTTTCGGCCCGGCCTGGCTCGGTCGGCCTGGCTCGGTCCGGCCTGGCTCGGTCGGCCTGGCTCGGTCCGGCCTGGCTCGGTCGGCCTGGCTCGGTTCGGCCTGGCTCGGTCGGCCTGGCTCGGTTCGGCCTGGCTCCGTCCGGCCTGGCTCGGTCCGGCCTGGCTCCGTCCGGCCTGGCTCGGTTCGGCCTGGCTCGGCTCGGCTCGGCTCGGTTCGGCCTGGCCCGGCTTGGTTCGGCCTGGCCCGGCCCGGTGCAGTTTGGCCCGGCTGGCGTCGGCCCGGCCCGCCCGGCGCCGGCGCCGGCGCCGGCGCCGGAGCAGGCAATGTCGCTAGTAAGCGTGATGTCTGTGAGTCATCACGATGACTCACAGACATCACGCTTTATGGCGTGTATGCCTGCCGGCTGTCGGGCGGACACCGGGATATGCAGTTGTCCCGGCACGCCTGGAACTGAGCGGGCCGATGTAGCTACGTCAGATATTGAGCGCCTTGGCCGACACCGCCCTGCCCGCCCTGCCCTGCCCGCCCTGCCCGGCCCACAGCGCCCGGCCCACAGCGCCCGGCCCCGGCCGGCAGTGCCTGGCCCGCCCGGCCGGCAGTGCCTGGCCCCGGCCCGTAGTGCGTGGCCCCGGCCCGTAGTGCGTGGCCCTGGGCCGTAGTGCGTGGCCCCGGCCCGTAGTGCGCGGCCCGGTCTGGGCTGCCGCCCGGGGCGTGCCCGGCTTAGATGGCCCTGTCCGGGCCGGGCCGTTGGATCTGGGCCCGGCTGTCAGCGGGCGGCGAGGGTGAGGTCGGCCTCGGCGGGCGGCGGGGTGGCCGCTTCGGCGATGCGGCGGCGGCGCAGCTCGATCGGGAGCACCACCAGGGTGACCAGCGCGCCGAGCGCCCCGGTCACCACGAAGCCCCAGAGTGGCGCGCTGGCGTCGATCACCGCGCCGGCGAGCGGTGCGCCGACCGCGATGCCGACGGTGACCGCGGAGCCGTGCAGACCCATCGCTTCACCGCGCACCTCGGCCGGTACCAGGCGGCTGACCGCGTCCGAGCCGGCCGCGATGGTCGGCGCGCAGAGCGCGCCGGCGGGGATCAGCGCCAGGCACAGCAGCCACCAGTGCGCACCGCCCAGCCCCACCGGAATGGTGCACAGCGCCAGCGCGGCGGTCAGTGCCAGCGGGGAGAACGATCGGTGTACGGCACCGTAGGCGAAACCGCCGGCCAGCGAGGCGACCGCCCAGATGGCCAGGACCACGCCGGTCCAGCCGACCTCGCCGCTGGCCCGCAGGACAGCGACCACCGCCACGTCGGTGCCCCCGAGCACCAGGGTCGCGGCCGCGCTGAGCGCCAGGATGGCGAGCAGTCGCGGGGTCAGCCACTCCCGGCGCGGCACCCGGCGCTGTGGGCCGGTGGGTTCGTTGGCCTCCCGGATCGGTGGGTTGACGACCCACAGGGCGATCCCGGCGGCGACGATGCCGCCACCGACCAGATACATGGTGGTCTGCGCGGAGATCGCGGTGACCAGGGCCACCGCCAACGCCGGGCCGATCATGAAGGACAGCTCCACCGACATCGAGTCCAGTGCGTAGGCCGGGCGGCGTTGGTCCTCGGGTACCAGCGCGGCGATCGACTGACGGACCACGGAGAAGATGGGCAGGGCCAGGGAGCCGGCCACGAAGGCGGCCGGCAGGAGCACGGGGTACGCCAGCGACGGCGCGGTGGACCAGAAGATCGCCTCAGCGATCGCGGTGAGCACCAGGACCGGGCGCAGTCCACGCCGGTCCACGAGTCGGCCGAGCAGCGGCCCGCCGATCGCCGCGCCCACCGTGACCGCCGCGCCCACCAGGCCGGCCGCCCCATAGCCTCGATCAAGATCGAGCACCACGTGGAACGTCAGCGTCACCCCGGTCGCGGTGAGCGGAATGCGGGCGAGGACGGCAACCAGTAGCAGCGACCGCAGGCCGGGCAGGGCGAGCGCCCGCCGGTAAGGCTTCATGTTCACGTGGGTCCGTACCTCCGGCGACATCCTCGACCGGCGGCGGCCCCTTGGCCAACCAATTAGCGCCTCATGCGGCCCTGATCACAGGCTGGCCGTGCATGAGCACCCCGGCGCCCTCCATGGCGCGTAGGGCCACGTCGGTGGTCGCCGGGGCGACGGCGGCGGTCAACTCCAGCAGCACGGTGGTGGCGAAACCCTCCCGGGCGGCGTCCAGCGCCGTCGCCCGGACGCAGTGGTCAGTGGCGATGCCGACCACGTCGACCCGGTCCACGTCGCGCCGGCGCAGCCAGTCGGCCAGGCACTCGCCGTCGTCGGCATGGCCCTCGAAACCGGAGTACGCCGCCGCGTGCTCGCCCTTGTGGAAGATCGCCTCGACCTTCGCGGTGTTCAGTTCCGGGTGGAATTCCGAACCGCTGGTGCCGACCACGCAGTGCCGGGGCCAGGACTCCACGAAGTCCGGGGGATCGCCGAAGTGGGCACCCGGGTCGACGTGGTAGTCCTTGGTGGCGACCACGTGCGTCCACCGGTCCGGCTCGGCGGCGAGTAACCGGGAGATGCCGGCGGCCACCCCTGCGCCGCCGGCGACGGCCAGCGAGCCGCCCTCGCAGAAGTCGTTCTGCACGTCCACGATGATCAGCGCGTTGGCCATCGGGGGGTTTCCTCTCTCCGCACTGTCGGTCGGTGGCGCTCGGGGGATGACTCAGCCAGCGGGTACGACGGTGACCGGCACGGCCGGGTCGCCGGCCGAGAGCTTCAGTCCCTCCCACGGGATGGAGATCAGGCACTCCCGCAGGTGCTCGCGTGACTCGTCGAGGGTGGGCAGCGCCACCGACTCGCCGGCGACCACGTACGACTGCTGGAGCAGGCGGTCGTTGGGCTGCCGGTCGGGAACGCCCTGCGGGACGATGACCTCCTCGGTGGCGGTGCCGGTCGGCTTGTGCCGGCGGACCGCTACCTTCCGGCCGCCGATGGTGGCCTTGTGCTCGGATCGCTTCACGACCGGCCGGCCCTCGACCTCGACCAATTTGTAGACCAGCCCGGCGGTCGGTGCCCCGGAGCCGGTGACCACGGCAGTGCCGGCGCCGTACATGTCCACCGGTTCGGCGGCCAGCGCGGCGATCGCGTACTCGTCCAGGTCACCGGAAACGATGATCTTGGTCTCGGTGGCGCCCAGCGAGTCGAGCAACTCCCGGGACTGCTGAGCGATCACCGCGAGGTCGCCGGAGTCGATCCGTACCGCCCGCAGGTCCGGCCCGGCCACCGCGATGGCGTTGCGGATGCCCTGGCTGATGTCGTACGTGTCGACCAGCAGCGTGGTGTCCTTGCCCAGCGTGGCGACCTGCGAGGCGAACGCAGCCCGCTCGTCGTCGTGCAGCAGGGTGAACGCGTGCGCTGCCGTGCCCGCGGTCGGGATGCCGTAGCGCGCGCCGGCGGCGAGGTTGGACGTGAACCGGAACCCGGCCAGGAACGCGGACCGCGCCGCGGCCACTGCCGCCTCCTCGTGTGCCCGACGCGACCCCATCTCGATCAGCGTCCGGCCCCGCGCCGCGGTCACCATCCGGGCCGCCGCGGCGGCCACCGCGCAATCGTGGTTGAGCACGGACAGCGCCACCGTCTCCAGCACCACGCATTCGGCGAAGCCGCCGGAGACGGTGAGGATCGGTGAACCGGGGAAGAACAGCTCACCCTCGGCGTACCCGTCGACGTCGCCGGTGAAGCGGTAGTCGGTGAGCCACGCCGCCGCCGTCTCGTCGACCACCCCGGTCCGCAGCAGGAAATCGACCTCGGTGGGGTCGAACCGGAAGTCGCGGATCAGCTCGATCAGACGGGCCGTCCCGGCGACCACGCCGTACCGGCGACCGCTGGGCAACCGGCGGCTGAACACCTCGAAGACGCACCGGCGATCGGCGGTGCCGTCCTTCAGTGCCGCGCTGACCATGGTCAGCTCGTAGTGGTCGGTCAGGAGCGCGGGGCGGTGGTTGCTCACCGCCCCAGCCTAAGGTTCAGCTCGGGTCGCCGCCGTCGTGGCCCGGGATCGAGCGCAACGCCGCCCAGAGTTCGGCCCGGGCGGTGACGCCGAGCTTGGCGTAGATCCGCTGGAGGTGGTTCTCCACGGTGCGCGCCGAGAGGTAGAGCCGTTCGGCGATGGCCCGGCTGGGAGCGCCGTGCGCGGCGAGGCGCGCCACCTGCCATTCCCGCTCGGTGAGCACTGGCGCGCCGGCCTGGAGCGCCGGCGTCCGGATCAGGTCACAGCGCCCGAGCAACCCGGCGAGGCGTTCCCGAGCGTCGTTGGCGGCGGCCGAGTGTTGCCGGCGCAGCCGCTGGACGGCCTGGGAGGTGGCCTCCGCGGCGTACACGGTCAACTCCAGGGCGGAGTAGTCGTCGGCGACCGCCAGCAGATCGGTGGGGGAGTCGGTCACCGCGGCGCGGGCGTGCCGGGCCAGCAGCGGCGGGAGCACCCCGTCGACCCGCTCGGATAGCTCGGCGAGGCGCTGCGCGACGGTGCGGCGGCTGCCGTCGGAGCAGGTCGGGCCGACGGCCATGCCCGCCTGGTCGAGTCGGACGAGGTCGTGCAGGACATGCACCTCGTGCCCGGCGAAGCCGTCGGAGCGCAGCCGGTCCACCAGGTCACCGAGGTGTTTGACCGCGCCCGGCAGGTCGCCCGACGTGGCGAGCGACGCGCCCCGGGCCTGCTCCAGCCACGGGTAGAGCACCGCCATGCCCGGCGCGTGCGTGCGGTCGGCCTCGGCCATCGCCGCAACCGCCTGCGCGGCGTCACCGCGCAGCGCCGCCGCCTGGGCGCGTTCGGCCTGGGCCAGACCGGCGTAGACCCGGCTCGTGGCCAGCACCGCGCAGGCACCCAGCGAGGTCCGCATGGCCGCGTCGCTCTGCCCACGCAGCCGGGCCGCGTACGCCTGAAGGATGGCCAGGTAGCCGGTGCCGAGGCGGAAGTCGCCGGCTCCGGCGAGGTCGGCGAACTCGTCGGCCACGATCGTGTCGATCCCGGCCAGGTCGCCGGTGAGCATGAGCCGGGTGCCTCGGGCCAGTTCCAGGGCCAACTGGAGGTACGGCATGTCGGTGCGCCAGCTCGCCGCGGCCGAGTGCACCTGGGCGATCGCCGTACCGCTGCGGGTCAGCTCGCCCTGCGCGGCCTGGACGTACGCGATGGTGGAGCGGGCCAGCTCGCGGGCGGCGACGCCCGCCGCCGGACGGTCGAGCACCCGTCGGCTGAGCTGCACGGCGGTGGCTGTGTCCAGGCGGTGCAGGCGCATGATCGCCTCGAATGCGTGCACCCGGGACCGGTCGGCGGAGTCGCTGAGCTGCTCGGCCCGGCTTGCGATCTCCTCCACCGTGGACTCCCGGCTCAGCCCCCAGTAGCTGACCATGCCGCGTACTGTCAGCCACCGGCAGAGCCGTCGCTCGTCGCCGGGCATGGGGGTGACCGCGTCGAGGACGTCGATCGCCTCGTCGGGCCGGTCGGCGAACATCAGGATGGTGGCCAGCAGCTCCGCCGCGTCGTAGCCGCCGTCGGCGTGCAGCGCGGCCCGCGCCAGGCGGGTCGCCAGCGGCACGTCGTAGCGGGTGAACGCCTGCACCGCGGCGTCCAGCAGCAGAGCCGGATCCTGTGCGGTGCCCGAGTCGAGTCGCCAGACCGCCACCCGCAACAGGTCGTCGCGTCGGCGTTTGCCGACCTGCTCGAGCAGGTCGGCGAGGTGTGCCTGGAGCCGGCGGGTGCGGCTGACCGGGCAGCGACGGCGCATCACCTCGCCGTAGAGCGGGTGTGCCAGCCGGACGTTGGTGCGCCGGTCGTGCTGGATGACGGTGATCAGCCCGCGTTCCTCGGCGGTCTCCACGTCCGACTGTTCGGCGGCCTGCCGCAGGAGGTGCAGGCCCAGTGGTTCGCCGAACGCGACCAGCTCGACGACCGCGCGGACGCCGTCGGTGAGTTTGCCGACCCGGGTGTCGATGAGGTCGGTCAGGTTGGGCGCCAGTTCCAGACGCCCGGTCCACTTCCAGATCCCGTACGTGCGCTTCAACTCGGCGCTGCCGTTGGCGGCGTGCACGAGCTCGCGCAGCAGCAGCGGGTTGCCGGCCGACAGCCGGCCGAGCCGGTCGGCGGAGTTCGCGTCGACCGGGCCGCCCAGGATCGCCGCCAGCAGGTCGGTGGTCTCCTCCTGCGGCATCGGGGTCAGCTCGACGTGCTCGACCAGGTCGTCGGTCCAGAGTGCGCGGATCGGCAGCGGGATCTGCTCACCGTCGCGCAGGGTGCCGACCACTGTGGCGTTCTCGGCGCGGGCGACGAGATGCACGAGTGCGGCCGAGGGGGGATCGAGCAGGTGGGCGTCGTCGATGGCGAGCACGATTCGTCGGCCGGCCGCCTGCTGTTGCAGAACGTTGAGCGCCCAGCGCAGGATGCCGGCGGGGGAGAGGCCCTGCGGCTGCTCGGCGGGGAGGACCTGGACGAGCCCACCGAACGGCAGCGCCGCGGTGGTGGCGCTGGCGGCGATGGACCAGATCGCGAACCGGTCGGTGGGCAACGCGCCCACGCCCTCGCGCAGCAGGCGACTCTTGCCGATGCCAGCGCTGCCGCTGAAGAAGAGCCCGCGGCCGGCCTCGCCGGTCACGGCCTCCAGCAGGCGGTTGAGCTCATCCGTGCGGCCGACGAACTCCCATCGACTCATTCGCGCAGCATATCGACCGGAATCCGTCCGCGCCCGTACCGTCACCGTGCGAAGTTGAGTAATCGCACAATTACCGCTGAGTATTCGAGGTGTTCCGCCCGGTCGTCGGCCCGCCCGTAGTCTTCCGACATCCGATTGACGTACCGGAAATTCCGCGACCGGATTTCCGGTCACCCGCAACGGGAGGCACCTGATGAAGCAGGGCCCTCTCCCCTCGGTCGATTCGCCGGACGACATGACCGGCCCAGCAGACCTACCGACCTGCGGCCCCCTCCCCACCCGGGTCGGCGTGTCCGGCGCCGCCCCGGATGAGCCGCTCGGTGTGGTCGCCGTTGGCCCGGCGGGTGCCGAGCGGCGTGCGGTGCTGGCCACCCTGCTCGAGCTCGACCCGGTCATGCTCACAGTGCCGGCGGGCAGTTGGTTGGTGGTGCGCGACGCCAAGGTGCCCACCCGGGCGGCGTTCGTGCCCGGTTACCGGCAGCCGCACTCGTACGGCGCGGACCGGGACGCCGCCGGTCCGGCGTTGGCCCGCCCGCCCCGGCGTGTCGAGCTGAGCGTGCCCCAGCCGCTGCTGCGGCACTTCACCCTGGTCGACGTTCCGGACACTGCCACCCTCGGTGTGTCCGGCACCCGGGTGCTGCTCGAAGCGGTGGGCCGGGCCGGCGCGATGCTCTTCGTGATCGCCGCCGACCAGGCCTTCACCGCCGCCGAGTTGAACCTGCTCGCCGAAGTCGCCCCGACCTCGGTGGAGGTCGTCTTCGCGGTGACCCCGGGCGCGGCGGGGTGGGCTCCGCTGGCCGACGGCACGGCGACTACGGAGGGCGCGGGGGCGTCCGTCCCGCCGGTCGGGGGTGCGGAGACCGAGGTGGATGCGGTCGCGGTCACTGTGGAGGCGCATCGGGCGGCGCTCCTGGCCGCGGTGCCGGCGCTGGCCGGCGCGCGGTGGTTCCCGGTCGACGGCGCCGACACTGCCGCCGACCTACGGCGGGCGCTGGTGGGTTGGGCGTCGCGTGAGGGGTTGCAGCGGGCCAGCGTCGACCCACCGATCCTGCCGGGCCAGCAGGGCCGTGTGGCCGTGGCCGCCGATCCGGGTGACTGGTCCGAGCGGCTCGACCGCCATGCCCGCTCGTGTGCTCAGCGGATCCGCCAGCACCTCGCCCTGGAGTTGGCGAACATCCACCTTCGGGCCGTTCAGGAGATCGTGTTCGGAGTCGGCCTTGCCGGCCTACCGGATCTTCTCGACCGTGAGATGGCGGCGTTGTCGTTGTTGGCGACCGCGCAGTGCGATCAGGCGGTGCGCGGCATCATGACCGACGTCGCGTCCCAGGTGCTCGGCGCGCCGCCAGCCGAAGGCGTGCGCCGCCGGATCGCCACCGCTGTGCAGTACGGCCTGGCCGATCACCGGCCCGGCCACGAATTGGACAAGGTGCTGTTGATCACCAGCACGGCGGGCGTGGCCGAGTTGACCGGTATGGAGGCGATCGATGCCGCCGCCAGCTATCCGATGGCGTCCCGGGACGAGGTGCTCCCGCCCATTGCGGTGGCGCTCTCCGGCGGGTGCTGGCAGCAGTGGCGTACGCCGGGCAACGGTGACCACAGCGCGGCGCGAGCCTGGTCCCAGCGGGCGGTGCGCGAGGTCGAGTTGGGCTTGTCCAGGGAGATCTCCCGACGGTTCGAGGTGATCCGCCTCTCGCTGGGCGTGGTGCTCTCCGATGCAGTCGATCACGGCATTCTGCTCGCCTGACGGCGCGCCCACCGGTTGGTCCGGGTCCGGGCCGGACCCCACCTCCGATGGCGTCCGGGGCGGGTCGGGAGGGCCCGGGGTGGGTGATCCGCGCCGGTCCGGCGTTCCGGTTCCTCGGTTCCGGGGAACCGGTGGCACGATGGGGGGCATGGCGGCTCCGCAGGTTGCACCGGTCGAGACGCCGGACACTGACGAGGTGCCGGCGTCCGACCGGCAGTGGGTGACGATCGTGTGGGACGACCCGGTCAATCTGATGACGTACGTGACCTGGGTCTTCCAGAAGCTTTTCGGCTACAGCCGGGAGAGGGCCGAACAGCTGATGCTGGACGTGCACCACAAGGGCCGTGCCGTGGTCTCCACCGGTGCCCGCGAACGGATGGAGCACGACGCGTCGCAGCTGCACGCGTACGGGCTGTGGGCGACGGTGGACAGGTCATGAGCATGTTCCATCGCCAGGCCGGTCATTACGTCGCCGTCTTCGCCGTCGACGAGGTGCGGGTGCTGCGCAAGGTCGCCTCCGAGGTGGTGGGTCTGCTCACCGATGGCTTCGACCACACCGACCCGGTGGTCGGTCGGCTCTTTCCGGCGGTCTACCCGCAGGATGCTCCCGGCACCGCCGAGTTCCGCCGCTACACCGAGGGCGACCTGAAGACCGCGAAGATCGATCAGGCGGGGGCGATCCTGGCCGCGTTGCCGGACGAGGCCGGCGGCGAGGTGCGGCTGGACGCCGAGGCCGCCGAGGCGTGGTT
The DNA here is from genome assembly GCF_040608275.1 of Micromonospora sp. NPDC005205. Lineage (NCBI taxonomy): Bacteria > Bacillati > Actinomycetota > Actinomycetes > Micromonosporales > Micromonosporaceae > Micromonospora > Micromonospora sp. NPDC005205. The sequence goes on along the minus strand of NZ_JBEXHV010000002.1, from coordinate 301,280 downwards.
GCGGGCGCTGAACGACGCACGGCTCGCGATGGGCGTCCGCTTGGAGATCAAGGACGGCACGGATCTGGGCGAGGAGCTGGACGACGCTGTCGCTGAGGACCCGGGTTCCAGTCGGGTGTTCCAGCTTTCGGTCTACGCCTATCTCGGGTATCTACAGGAGTCGCTGCTCAACGCCTTGATCGACTAAGGGTGACCGGCACCACTTCGACCTGTGCCCGGCAGGCGTTAGGCTGGTACACGTGCTGAGCATCGACCGGTCGATCATTGACGCGATCGTCGCCCACGCGCGCCGGGATCACCCTGACGAGGCGTGCGGCGTGGTCGCCGGTCCCGTCGGCAGCGACACCCCGACCCGGCACATCCCGATGGACAATGCGGCGCGGTCGATGACCTTCTACGAGTTCGACTCGATGGAGCATCTGCGCGTGTGGCGGGAGATGGACGACCGGGACGAGGAGCCCGTCGTCATCTACCACTCGCACACCGCCACCGAGGCGTACCCGTCGCGGACGGACGTCGCCTTCGCCGGTGAGCCGGGGGCGCACTACCTGCTCGTCTCGACCCGTGAGCCCGACTCGGAGGAGATCCGGTCGTTCCGGATCGTCGACGGCGTGATCACCGAGGAGCCGGTCCGTGTCGTGAAGGCCGGTGTCGACCCGCACGCCGTCCAGTCCTACATGTTCGGGCAGAGCCCGGCGACGGTCGATTACGAGTGTTCCGGCCGCTGACCTGTCAGCGCCGCAGCCATCTCGTCCCGTCACCGTAGGCACACCCGATCGAGGAGTTCCCATCATGGCCATTGAGGTTCGCATCCCCACCATCCTGCGCAGCTACACCGGCGGCGCCAAGGTCGTCGACGGCACCGGCGACACGCTCGCCGATCTGCTCACCGACCTGGATTCCCGGCACGGCGGTCTGCGCGGCCGGCTGATCACCGACGCGGGCACGCTGCACCGCTTCGTCAACGTCTACGTCAACGACGAGGACGTTCGCTTCCTCGGTGCGCTCGACGCGAAGCTCTCCGATGGCGACAGCGTCACCATCCTGCCGGCGGTGGCCGGCGGCGCGTTCGGCTTCGCCGCGGCAGCGGCGATCAGCGCGCACAGCGCCGCGGCAGCGGCGATCAGCGCGCACAGCGCCGCGGCAGCGGCGATCAGCTCGCACAGCATCAGCTCGCAGAGTGCCGTCGACGCGGTGGCCCGCGACGCCGTCGCGGCTCGCTGAGGTCGGCCGCCATGGCGCGGTACGACAGCCTGCTCGACGCCTGCGGGGGTACGCCGCTGGTCGGCCTGCCCCGACTTTCCCCGACGGCGCCCGAGGGGGCCCCTCCGGTGCGGCTCTGGGCCAAGCTGGAGGACCGCAACCCCACCGGCAGCATCAAGGACCGCGCGGCGCTGTTCATGGTCCGGGCGGCGGAGGAGGCTGGCCGGCTCCGCAACGGTGACACCATCCTCGAGCCGACGAGCGGCAACACCGGCATCTCGTTGGCCATGGTGGCGAAGATGCGCGGCTACCGGTTGGTCTGCGTGATGCCGGAGAACGTCTCCACCGAGCGGGTGCAGATGCTCCGGATGTACGGGGCCGAGATCATCTTCTCGCCGGCGGCGGGTGGTTCCAACCAGGCGGTCGCCACGGCGAAGCAGATCGCCGTCGAGCACCCCGACTGGGTGATGCTCTACCAGTACGGCAACGAGGCGAACGCGCGGGCGCACTACGAGACGACCGGGCCGGAGCTGCTGCACGACCTGCCCAGCATTACGCACTTCGTGGCCGGGCTGGGCACCACCGGCACCCTGATGGGCACCGGGCGTTATCTGCGGGAAAAGGTCGAGGGCATTCAGATCGTGGCTGCCGAGCCGCGCTACGGCGAGTTGGTCTACGGGCTGCGCAACATCGACGAGGGATACGTTCCGGAGCTCTACGACGCCTCGGTGCTCTCCCGGCGGTTCTCGGTCGGCACCCGGGACGCGGTGTTGCGCACCCGCCAGCTGGTGGAGGTGGAGGGCATCTTCGCCGGCTTCTCCACCGGTGCGATCCTGCACGCCGCGCTGGCGGTGGCGCACGAGGCGGTGCGCGACGGCCGGCGGGCCGATGTGGCCTTCGTGGTCTGCGACGGCGGATGGAAGTACCTGTCCACCGGCGCGTACGGCGGCACCCTCGCCGACGCCGAGGACGCCCTGGAGGGGCAGCTCTGGGCCTGACCGATCTGGTCTGCCGATTACGGGCCGTCGACATTCGTCGACGGCCCGTACGCCTTTTGATGTACCGCGAGCAGGTGTCACGTTCGTGACAACTTCCGTTGGATGATTCTTGCTGCCGGGTGCGCCAGCGTAGGCTGCGCAGCGTGGCGTACGCGTCGGTAGAGATCATGGCTGGGACCATCGCCGGCACAGCTGCTACTGACAGTGACAGCGAGACCACTCGATGCGACTGACAGTTCTGGGGAGCGCCGGCAGTTTCCCTGGCCCCGAGTCGCCCTGCTCGGCCTACCTCGTCGAGGCCGACGGTTTCCGGCTTTTGGTCGACTTCGGCTCGGGGTCGCTGTCCAGCCTCCAGCGGTACGCGGGGTTGCACGCCCCGGACGCCATCCTGCTGACCCACCTGCACTGTGATCACATGTTCGACGCCGTGCTCTACGTGGTGGTGCGCCGGTACGCCCCGGACGGCCCCTACCCGGCGTTGCCGGTGTACGCGCCCGCCGGCGCGCCGGACCGGCTCAGCGCCGCCTACGGGGACGACGGTTCGGTGGAGGACGTGTACCAGTTCTACGCGCTCCAGCCGGGCACCTTCCCGATCGGCCCGTTCGCCGTCACCGTCGACCGGGTCAACCACCCCGTCGAGACGTACGGTGTGCGGCTGGAGCACGACGGCCGTTCGCTGTGCTACTCGTCGGACACCGCGCCCTGTGAGGCGCTGCTGCGGCTGGCCCAGAACGCCGACGTGTTCCTCTGCGAGGCCAGTTACCTCGACGGCGTGGACAATCCGCCGGATCTGCACCTGACCGGCCGGGAGGCCGGCGAGGCGGCGACCAAGGCCGCTGTGGGTCGACTGCTGCTCACCCACCTGGTGCCCGCCTGGGGCAGCGAGGCGCACACGTTGGAGTCGGCCGCCGCCGCGTACAACGGGCCGCTCGAGGTGGTCCGGCCCGGCGCCAGCTACGACATCTGACGCACCGGGTCCCGGGCGCGGGCCGAGGAGTTCGGCTCGCCGGCCGCGGTCGCCGGGTTCCTCGGTGTGCACGGCGCGGGCGTTCTCCTGGGCACCGCGAGCGGGGTGGATCGCCGCACCGCATAGGGTGCAGGCATGGCGCGACCTGACGGGCGAGGGCCCTCTCAACTCCGACCGGTGACCCTGACCCGAGGCTGGAGCACCCATCCGGAGGGCTCGGTGCTCGTCGAGTTCGGCGGCACCCGGGTGCTCTGCACGGCGAGCGTCACCGAAGGGGTGCCCCGCTGGCGCAAGGGCTCCGGGCTCGGTTGGGTGACCGCCGAGTACGCGATGCTGCCCCGGGCCACCAACACCCGCTCCGACCGGGAAAGCGTCAAGGGCCGGGTCGGTGGCCGTACCCATGAGATCTCCCGGTTGATCGGCCGGAGTCTGCGGGCCAGCATCGACCTCAAGGCGCTCGGCGAGAACTCGATAGTGCTCGACTGCGACGTGCTCCAGGCCGACGGCGGCACCCGCACGGCCGCTATCACCGGCGCGTACGTCGCGTTGCACGACGCGGTGAGCTGGCTTGCCGCCCGCAAGTCGTTGGCCGGTAAGCCGGAGAAGGTGATGCACCGTTCGGTGGCCGCGGTCAGCGTGGGGATCATCGCCGGGGAGGCCCGGCTCGATCTCTGCTACGAGGAGGACGTCGCCGCCGAGGTGGACATGAACGTGGTGTGCACCGGCACTGGCGACTTCGTCGAGGTGCAGGGCACCGGCGAGGCGGGCGTGTTCGCCCGCGACCAGCTCGACGCCCTGCTCGACCTGGCCGTCGCCGGCTGCGCCGAGTTGGCCGAAGCCCAGCGGAAGGCACTCGCATGAACAAGGTCCTGCTCGCCACCCGTAACCGTAAGAAGCTGGTCGAGCTTCAGCGGATCCTGGACGGCGCGCTCGGCGCGCACCGGATCGCTCTGCTCGGGCTGGACGACATCGAGCAGTACGCGGAGCTGCCGGAGACCGGCCTGACCTTCGGCGAGAACGCGCTGATCAAGGCGCGGGAGGGCTGCCGGCAGAGCGGCCTGCCGACCATCGCCGACGACTCCGGGCTCGCTGTCGACGCGCTCAACGGGATGCCAGGGGTGTTCAGCGCCCGCTGGTCCGGCAAGCACGGCGACGACCGGGCCAACCTTCAGCTGGTGCTGGACCAGATCGGCGACGTGCCCGACGAGCAGCGGGCCGCCTCGTTCGTCTGCACCGTCGCGTTGGTGCTGCCGGGCGGCAAGGAGCACCTCGTCGACGGCCGGCAGTCCGGTCGGGTGCTGCGCGCGCCGCGCGGTGACGGTGGGTTCGGCTACGACCCGATCTTCCTGGGCGACGGACAGGACCGGACCAACGCCGAGCTGACCCCGGCGGAGAAGGACGCCATCAGTCACCGGGGCAAGGCGTTGCGCGAGCTGGCCAAGCTGATCGCCAAGGTGCTGCCGCCCGCCGCCTGACCCGCGGCGGACGACAGCGACCCGCCGGAGATCAGCCCAGCGGGCCGACCTCCCGTTCGATGGCGGCGCGTAACTCCGGCCCGGCAACGACGGCACGGGCCGCCTCCATCACCGGGGCGAGGAACACGTCCGGGCCGGGCTCGCCGGCTGCCGTACCGAGCGCGGCGACGGCCGCCCGGCCGGCCGGGGACGGCTCCAGTGGGGCGCGCAGTTGGAGGCCGCGTACGCCGGCCAGCAGCTCCACCGCGAGCAGGCTGGTCAGGTTGTCCAGGACGGTGCGCAGCTTCTTCGCGGCGGCCCAGCCCATCGAGACGTGGTCCTCCTGCATTCCGCTGGTGGGCAGCGAGTCCACCGAGGCGGGGGCGGCCAGTCGACGGTTCTCGGCGACGATCCCCGCCGCCGTGTACTGGGCGATCATCAGCCCGGAGTTGACCCCGGCGTCGGGGGAGAGGAACGCCGGCAGTTCCCGGGAGCGGGTCACGTCGAGCAGCCGGTCGACCCGCCGCTCAGCGATCGCGCCCACCTCGGCGGCGGCGATGGCGAGGAAGTCCGCGGCGAAGCCGAGCGGTGCGCCGTGGAAGTTCCCGGTCGACTCGACCCGGCCGTCCGGCAGCACCACCGGGTTGTCCACAACGGACACCAGTTCCCGGCCGGCGACGGTGCGGACGAAGTCCAGGGTGTCGCGGGCCGCGCCGGCCACCTGCGGCGCGCAGCGCATCGAGTACGCGTCCTGCACGGCGTGCGCCAGGTCGTCGCGGTGTGAGTCCATCACCCGGGAGTCCTGCAACAGGCGGTGGATGTTCGCCGCCGACGTCGCCTGACCGGGGTGTGGGCGGATCGCGTGCAGCTCGGGCAGGAACGGCCGCTCCGAGCCGAGCATCGCCTCGATGGCCAGCGCGGCCGTCACGTCGGCCATGGCGAACAGGTGCTCCGCGTCGTGGATGGCCAGCAGCAGCATGCCGAGCATGCCGTCGGTGCCGTTGATCAGCGCCAGCCCCTCCTTGGCGGCCAGCTCGATCGGCTTGAGCCCGGCGGCGGTCAACGCGTCGGCGGCGTCCTGCCGTTCACCGGCCGGGCCGAGCACCCAGCCCTCGCCGAGCAGTACCAGCGCGCAGTGCGCCAGCGGCGCCAGGTCACCGGAGGCGCCCAGCGAGCCGTGCTCGGGGACCCACGGGGTGATGTCGTGGTTGAGCAGGTCGACCAGGGCTTCCGCGACCAGCGGCCGGACCCCGGAGCGGCCCAGGGCGAGGGACCGGACGCGCAGCAGCATCATGGCCCGGACCACCTCGCGCGGCATCGGGGCGCCCACCCCGGCGGCGTGCGAGCGGATCAGCGCGTGTTGCAGCTCGGCCCGCCGCTCCGGCGCGACGAAGGTGTTTGCCAACGCGCCGAACCCGGTGGAGACCCCGTAGACGGGACGGCCCGACGACTCGATGCCGTCCACGATGGCCCGGCTTGTCGCCATCGCGTCGATGGTGGCCGGGGCGAGGACGACGGTGGCGGTGCCGCGGGCCACCGCGAGCACGTCGTCGGCCGAGACTCCGGTGGGCTGGATGGTCACGTGCGTCATTGCGGAACTCCGTTGCGTATTACCTGGCGGATCAGGGGGACACCGGGCCGGTAGGCCAGGTGCAGGTGTGACGGCGCGTCGAGGACGACGAGGTCGGCCCGTGCGCCGGGGGTGAGGACACCGATGTCGTCGCGGCGCAGCGCCCGTGCGCCACCGGCGGTGGCGGCCCAGACCGCCTCCGCCGGGGTCATCCGCATCTCGCGGACCGCGAGGGCCACGCAGAAGGGCATCGACGAGGTGTACGACGAGCCGGGGTTGCAGTCCGTCGCCAGCGCCACCGTGACACCGGCGTCGAGCAGCCGGCGGGCATCCGGGTAGGGCGAGCGGGTGGAGAATTCCGCGCCGGGCAGCAGGGTCGCCACGGTGCGGGTGCCCGACCCGTCGCTGTGGGCCGTGTCGGCCAGGGCGGCCACGTCGGCGTCGCTCAGGTGGGTGCAGTGGTCGACACTGGCCGCGTCCAGCTCCACACCCAGTTGCACCCCGGGGCCGGGGCCGAGCTGGTTGGCGTGCAGCCGCACGCCCAGGCCGGCGGCCTGACCGCAGGCCAGGATGGCGCGGGCGTGGTCCACGTCGAAGGCACCGCGCTCGCAGAACACGTCGATCCACTTTGCGTACGGAGCGGCGGCGGCCAGCATCGGCCCGCAGACCAACCCCACGTAGTCGTCGGGGCGGTCGGCGTACTCGGCGGGCACCACGTGCGCGCCCAGGAAGGTGGTCTCGGTGCTGGTCTCGGCGGCGATCCGCAGCGAGCGGGCCTCGTCGGCGACGGTCAGGCCGTACCCACTCTTGATCTCCATGGTCGTGGTGCCCTGGCGCAGCGCCTCCCCGCGCAGCCGGCGCACCGTGGCACGCAGTTCCTCGTCGGTGGCGGCCCGGGTGGCACCGACGGTGGTCCGGATGCCGCCGCCGGTGTAGGGCTGACCGGCCATCCGGGCGGCGAACTCGGGGGCCCGGTCCCCGGCGAAGACCAGGTGGGCGTGGCTGTCCACGAACCCGGGCAGCACGGCGGCACCACCGGCGTCGACGTGGTGGTCGGCGGCCGGCGCGTACGCGGACGGCCCGACCCAGACCACCCGACCCGCCTCGACCAGCACGGCGGCGTCGCGGCGGATGCCGAGCGGGCCCTCGCCGGCACCGTTGGTGACCAGTTCCCCGATGTTGTCGACGAGCAGGCTGCCGCTCATGCGGGCGTCACCGCCTCGATCGCGGACGACAGTTCGGCCGGTACGTCGACGTTCAGGTGCCGGCCCTCGGCCACCACCACCCGGCCGTCCACCACCACCTGCTCGACGTCCGCCGCGCCGGCGGCGAAGAACGCGCCCACCGGTGGCACCCCGGCGGTGCGGGCGCTGTCCAGGCGTACCGTCACCAGGTCGGCGCGGGTGCCCACCGCGATCCTTCCGGCGTCGGCCCAGCCCAGCGCGGCGTGCCCGGCGACGCTGGCCGCGTTCAGCAGGTCGAGCGGCGCGAAGTGGCCGCGCCGGCGGGTCCGCAGCCGCTCGTCCAGCTCGACCGCCCGAGCCTCCTCGAACAGGTCGATCACTGCGTGGCTGTCGCTGCCGAGGCTCAACCGGATGCCGGCGTCGGCCATCAGCCGGGCCGGGCCGATGCCGTCGGCGAGGTCCCGCTCGGTGGTCGGGCAGAGGCACACCCCGGTCCGGCTGTCGGCGAGCACTGACAGGTCCGCGCTGGTGGGGTGGGTGGCGTGGACGGCGGTGGTGTGCGGCCCGAGCACGCCGTGCTCGGCGAGCAGCGCGGTGGGCGAGTGCCCGTGCACGGCCCGGCACTCGTCGTTCTCGGCGGGCTGTTCGGAGAGGTGCACGTGCAGCGGCGCCTGCCGCTCCCGGGCCCAGTCGGCGACGGTGCGCAACTGATCGGCCGGGACGGCCCGCACCGAGTGCACGGCCGCGCCGACCCGGACGTGCGGGTCCGTCGGTTGGAACGCCGCGGCCCGCTCGGCCCAGCGGCCCGCGTCACTGTCGCCGAAGCGGCGTTGCGGCCCGGCGAGGGGCTGACCGTCCACGCTGGAGGTCAGGTAGCAGGCGTCGAGCAGCGTGAGCCGGATCCCGGCGTGCGCGGCGGCCTCGACCAGCGCCGCGCCCATCTCGTTCGGGTCGTCGTACGCGCCGCCGTCGGGCCGGTGGTGCAGGTAGTGGAACTCGCCCACGCAGGTGATCCCGGCGAGCGCCATCTCGGCGTAGACGGCCCGGGCCAGGGCGAGGTAGGTGTCCGGGTCCAGCCGGTCCGCGATGCCGTACATCTGGTCCCGCCAGGTCCAGAAGTCACCCCGGCCGCCGTGGGTACGCCCGCGCAGCGCCCGGTGGAAGGCGTGCGAGTGCACGTTGGACAGGCCGGGAAGGGTCAGTCCGGGCAGTGCCACCGCGTCGGCGTACACCTCGACCCCGGCCTCCGGTCCGTGCGCTCCCAGCAGCGGCGTCACCGCGGTGATCCGGCCGTCCTCGACCTCGATCAGCACGTCGGGGGTGGGTTCGGCGTGCTCGGGCAGCCAGGCGTACTCGGCGAGCCAGCGGTTCGGTGTCACCGGCATGTCAGCTCCTCCAGCACCCGGGCCAGCGCCCGCACCCCGGCGGCGCAGTCGTCGTCGGTGGCGGCCTCGGCGGGGGAGTGCGAGACGCCGGTCGGGTTGCGCACGAAGAGCATCGCGGTGGGCAGGTACGCGGCGAGCACCCCGGCGTCGTGCCCCGCGCCCGTGGGCAGCACCGGCGCGTCGAGCAGCGCGGCGAGGCGTTTGGCAAGCCCGCCGTCGAAGGCGACCACCGCTGTGGCGGACTCCTCGGTGACGGTCACCTCGGTACCGTCGCGGCGGGCCCTCTCGGCGAGCTTGCCGCGTACCGCGTCGACCAGGCCGGCGAGCGTCTCCGGGTCGGCGGCCCGGGCGTCCAGCCAACCGGTCACCTTCGACGGGATCGCGTTTGTGGCGTTGGGTTCGACGGCGACCCGACCCACAGTGGCGTGCGCGCCGCGCAGCCGGGCCTCCTTGTTGGCCGCCAGCACCGTGAACGCGTAGGTCAGCATCGGGTCGCGGCGGTCGGCCATCCGGGTCGTACCCGCGTGGTTGCCCTCGCCGACGACGTCGAAGCGCCAGCGGCCGTGCGGCCAGATCGCGCTGGCCACCGCGACCGGCGCGTCGGTGTCGACGAGCGCGCGGCCCTGCTCGACGTGCAGCTCGACGAACGCCCCGATCCGGCCCAGCAGCTCCGGGCGGGCGCCCGCCGGCCGGTCACCGAGCGCCTCGGCGAAGCTCACCCCGGCCGCGTCGCGCAGGCCGGCCGCGCGTTCGGGCGCCAGCGCCCCGGTGAGCAGCCGAGACCCCAGGCAGGGTACGCCGAAGCGCGCTCCCTCCTCCTCGACGAAGGCACCCAGCACCAGCGGTCGGCCGGGGGTGACGCCGGCGGCGCGCAGCTCGTCCACGGCGAGGAACGCGCTCACGATGCCGAGCGGCCCGTCGTACGCCCCGCCGTGCGGCACCGAGTCGAAGTGGCTGCCGGTCAGCACCGCGTCGGACGCCTGCGGGTCACCCCAGTGGGCGAAGAGATTGCCGTTGCCGTCCTCGGTGACCGGCATGGCACGGTGCTCGGCCTGCGCCCGGAACCAGGCGCGCAGCTCCCGCTCCGGCTCGGTCAGCGCGTACCGCAGATAGCCGCCGCTGTCGGCGTCCCGCCCGACCGGCGCGATCTCGTCCCACAGCGCCCGGAAGCGGGCGGAAAGGTCGTCGCTCGCTGAGTCTCTGTTGTTCGCGACTGCGGGGCTCCGCTCCGCTGCACTCCTCGCGCTCACGCGGCACCCCCCTCCGTCATCGGTACCCGGACCCCGGTGCGGTCGGCGACCTCGCGGGCGCTCTCGTAGCCGGCGTCGACGTGCCGGATGACGCCCATCGCCGGGTCGTTGGTGAGCACCCGCTCGATCTTCTGACCGGCGAGGGCGGTGCCGTCGGCCACGCACACCTGCCCGGCGTGGATCGACCGGCCGATACCCACCCCGCCGCCGTGGTGGATGGACACCCAGGACGCCCCGCTTGCCGTGTTGACCAGGGCGTTGAGCAGCGGCCAGTCGGCGATGGCGTCGGAGCCGTCGGCCATTGCCTCGGTCTCCCGGTACGGGCTCGCGACGCTGCCGGTGTCCAGGTGGTCCCGGCCGATCACCACCGGTGCGGAGAGTTCGCCGGAGGCGACCATGTCGTTGAACCGCACGCCCGCCCGGTCCCGTTCGCCCTGACCGAGCCAGCAGATCCGGGCCGGCAGGCCCTGGAAGGCGACCCGCTCGCCAGCCAACTTGATCCACCGGGCCAGCGACTCGTTCTCCGGGAACAGGTCGAGGATGGCGCGGTCGGTGGCCGCGATGTCGGCCGGGTCGCCGGAGAGCGCCGCCCACCGGAACGGACCCCTGCCCTCGCAGAACAACGGCCGGATGTACGCGGGCACGAAGCCCGGGAAGTCGAAGGCGCGCTGATAGCCGCCGAGCTGCGCCTCACCCCGGATCGAGTTGCCGTAGTCGAACACTTCGGCGCCCGCGTCGAGGAAGCCGACCATCGCCTCGACGTGCCGGGCCATCGACGCGCGTGCCCGGTCGGTGAACTCGGCCGGCTTCGCGGCGGCGTAGTCCCGGGCCTCGGCCAGTTCCACCCCCACCGGCAGGTACGCCAGCGGGTCGTGCGCGCTGGTCTGGTCGGTCACGATGTCGATCTCGACGCCCCGGTTCAGCAAGTCCGGGAAGACCTCGGCGGCGTTGCCGACCACGCCCACGCTCAGGGCCCGGCGCTCCCGCTTCGCCGCGCGGACCCGAGCGATCGCGTCGTCCAGGGAGTCGGCGACCTCATCCAGGTAGCGGTCGTGCACCCGACGGTCGAGCCGGGTGCGGTCCACGTCCACGATCAGGCAGACGCCGCCGTTCATGGTGACCGCGAGCGGCTGCGCGCCGCCCATTCCGCCGCAGCCGGCGGTCAGCGTCAGCGTGCCGGCGAGGGTGCTCCCGCTCTGCCCCTGCCCGTCGCCGCGGGCGTCGGCGATTTTGGCGGCCACCGCCGCGAACGTCTCGTAGGTGCCCTGGAGGATGCCCTGGGTGCCGATGTAGATCCACGAACCGGCCGTCATCTGCCCGTACATGGTCAGGCCGAGCTGTTCGAGGCGGCGGAACTCCGGCCAGGTCGCCCAGTCGCCGACCAGGTTCGAGTTGGCCAGCAGCACCCGCGGCGCCCACTCGTGGGTGCGCATCACCCCCACCGGACGGCCCGACTGCACCAGCATCGTCTCGTCCTCGCGCAGGTCGGTCAGCGTGCGGACCAACGCGTGGTACGACGGCCAGTCCCGCGCCGCCTTACCGGTGCCGCCGTAGACCACCAGGTCGTCGGGGCGTTCGGCCACCTCGGGGTCGAGGTTGTTCATCAACATCCGCAGGGCGCCCTCCTGCTGCCACCCGCGGGTGGTCAGCTGGCTGCCCCGTGCGGCACGAATGGACTGGGTCATCTCTGGTTCTCCTCCGGTCAACCGAGGAACAACTGTCGGCGGGCCGCGGAGGCTTCGAATGCCTCCAGTCGGCGCTGGGTTTCGCCCGGTGTGGCGTCGCAGATCGCCTGCAACAGCACCATGGCCAGGGTCATCGGGGCGGTGTGCAGGTCGAAGACGAGCTGCGCGCCGACCGCGGCGGCGAGCACCACGTCGGCGTGTTCGGTGGCCGGGCTGACCGGTGAGTCGGTGATCGCCACCACCGTCAACCCGGCGTGGCGGGCGTCGCGCAGCGCGTCCAGGGTTTCCCGGGGGTAGCGGGGCAGCACGAAGGCCAGGACGGCGGACGCTCCGGCCTCGGCCGCCTGCTCCAGGCGGTCGGTGAGCAGGCTGCCGCCGTCGTCGAGGACCCGTACGTCCGGGTGCACCTTCGCCGCGAAGTAGGCGAAGTACGCGGCCAGTGGCGCGGCGGCGCGCAGGCCGAGCACCGGCAGTGGGCGACTCTCGGCGAGCAACCGCCCGGTCTCGGCGATCCGGTCCCGGTCGGCGAGCTGACCGGCCAGCCGGTCCAGGTTGCCCATCTCCGCGCGTACCGCCTGCTGGAGTTCGTTGCCGGTGTCCGTCGATCCGCCCGGAGTCGAGCCGGTGAGGTCGCGCAGCCGGCGGCGCAGGGCCGGGTAGCCGTCGTGCCCGAGCGCGACGGCGAACCGGGTGACCGACGGCTGACTCACGCCGGCCAGCTCGGCGACCTCGGCGGCGGACAGGTACGCCACGCCGGGGGCGTGCTGCACCAGGCAGTGCGCGATGCGGCGCTGGGTGGGGGTGAGGCGCACCCCTTGGAACAGGTCGAGCACCCGGTCAGCGGGTGCCGCGACAGCTCCTTCATTCATGAGCTGACTCTATGCATAGAAACTTTCATAGACAACCACCTCGGGTCACCCCCGCCCCCCGTTCAGCCGTCGCGACTCGTAACATGCGGGCGTCCAGCGCGAGCAGGATCGCGCCAGCGAGAAGGAGCGTCGTGGTCGCAGTCGAGGACGCCCCACCCATTCAGGCCTCTCGTCCGGCGCCCTCTCCGCGCGTTCGGGGGGCGGTCGGTGAGGCGCTGCCGATCCTCGCCCTTATCGGGGCCTTCTTCGTCGTCAACGACATCCGGTCGTGGCTGACAGCCCAGTACTGGGGCGACGAGGCGTGGGTCGCGCTCTCGGTCCGCTTTCCCCTCGCCGACCTGCCGGTGACGACCTCGTCGAGCCCGATCGGGTGGAGTTTCCTGCTCCGACTGGTCCCGGACATCGACCACCTCCGGGTCGTACCCCTGGGCTTCCAACTGCTGACCGTCGTCGCGGCCTACTTCTTCGGTCGTGCTGTTGGCCGGAACCGTGCGCATGGCATTCTCATCGGCCTTGTGACCGGGCTCGTCGTCCTGCTGCTGCCGGCCCAGCAGATCCGTCACGACCTGAAGCAGTACACGGCTGACGCCGCAGTGGCGGTCTGCCTGCTCGCCCTGGCCGCCTGGACGGAGCAGTCGTGGTCCCGACGGAGGCTTGCCGTCGTAGTAGCGGTGGTCTTCGCAGGGATGCTGGTGAGCCACACGACCGCGATCATCGCACCCTGCGTTTTCGGGGGCCTGCTGTTCGCCGCTGCGGTTTTCTCTCGTAACTGGTCGAGGACTGTTCGAACAGCGGTCGCCGGCCTCGCTGCCGGAGGGTTTGCGGCAGCTGTCTACTTCGGTGTCTCCGTCCGCGCCGACAACGACGCCATGCACGGCTATTGGACCTCCTACTTCCCGACCCTCTCCTCGCTACCCGAATACCTCGTAGCCCGGATCAGCAATCTGCTTCCCCTGCTTGGCGTTCCCGGATGGCTCCTCGTCGCGCTGCTGCTGCTCGGTGTGCTGACCCTGGTCCGTCAAGGTCGCCCTGGTACAGGCATCGCCATCCTGCTGGTACCGGTCGTGGCTACTGGGCTGGGACTCGCGCAGATCTACCCCCTTCTCGACCTTCGCACCTCGCACTTTCTGCTTGTGCTCACCGCGGTGGTCGCTGGCATTGGCGTCGCGGGACTGGCTGACCTGGTCGCGATGGTGGTCCGTCGTGGTCGGCCGGTCGTTGTCTCCGGCGTGATCTGCGCGCTGCTGCTGTCCAGTTACGCGGTCGCCAACCAGCGTTGGTGGCGCTTCGACGGCGACGAAGCCGGCCTCTGGCGCAACCACAGCGCGGTGACGACCATTGGTTCGGCTACCCGTTACGTCGCCACACACGCCGGCCCGAACGACATAGTGGTGGTCGCCGGACCGGCCTGGTTTGGATTCGCCCTCTACTCCGACGACCCCCTCGAACTCGTCGCGCCCATATCCAGCACCGTGGGCTTCACGGTGGGCATGCCCAACCGACCGAACGTGGTGCTCCCTCTGATTGACCCGGCCGGCGGCGCGCGGAGCATTCAGCGGGCCCTGGACGAGATCCTGGCGAAAGCATCGACGCGGCCACCTGGAACGCAGGTGTGGCTGATCCGGACCTACACCCATCCCAGCGAGCCGGACTGGCGCGCCGCGCTGGCCGCCTACCAGGTGCGCTCGGTCACCTCCGGGCCGGAACCGGTCGTCGTGATCAGCAGGAGGTGACGGCCGGAGCGAGCGGCCCTGCAGGGGACCGCGGACGGGCGTCCGCTCGCTACAACCTGCGCGATGGTTGATCTCTCCGTCCGTCGACCGGCGGGTGGCAAGTTGTGTGCCGCTCGGTACTATCCGCAGGGCGTCGAGCGGAGGAGTGCCAATGCAGCCGGAGGGCCCATACCGCTTCACCCACATGTTGGGTGGATCCCCGGTGGGTAAGGCTTGGGCCGCGATCGATGGGCAGGGACGTTTCGCTACGGTGGCGGTGCTGGATGCCGCCGTGGCCGCCGACGTCAAGTGGCGACAAGCGTTCGTCACTGTGGCGAACGCTCTCGCCCAGTCGAGCGACGGGCCTGCCTTCGCGTACGCGGACTTCTCCGCGGCGAGCCCGTGGGTCGCGTATCCCGCTGAGGCTGGGCCTGGGGCGGAGCGGCTGTTCCGAGCCCTCGGCGTCGAGTATCAGGCAGTCGACGTAGCACCGCAGCCCGTGTCGGGTGTGCCGCAGCCGGTGTCGGGTGTGCCGCAGCCCGTCTCCGGTGTGCCGCAGCCGGTGTCGGGTGTGCCGCAGCCGGTGTCGGGTGTGCCGCAGCCGGTGTCGGGTGTGCCGCAGCCCGTCTCCGGGGGGCCGCCAGCGCCGTGGGCCATCCACGGCAACCTCATCCCTGGCCAGGCAGCCGACTCGACCACCCAGCCCGTCTCGGCCGCCCCGGCGTCGCCCGCTGGCGAACCGGCCTCCGCGCACACAGTTCAGGTGCCCGTTGCCCAACCCGGCATGCAGAGCGAGCTGCCCACGCACGATCCGTTCGCCGCGCCCGTCCGTCGGATCAAGCCGTCCGCGCCACCCAGGCGGCGCACCGGGCTGTGGGCCGCGCTCTCCGCGCTGGCCGTGGTTGTGGTCGTGGGAGGTGGGGTGGGCATCTGGGCGGTGACGTCCGGTGACCCCGCAGATCCAGTGCCCACGCCCCCGGTGACGTCCACTGCCTTCCCGGGCGAGGCGCAGGCGCTTCCTGGCCTGAAGCCATGGGCGGAGGCCGCCCTGCGTAGCCCCGAGGAACGTGCGTTGGCGGTGGCCGGACCGTCCATGGTGTTCCTTGAAGCAGTCTTCACCGGGTACCTCCGAAACAAGGTCGACAATGCGCTGCTGCGCGAGGGCCCGGTCACCGTCAGCCGGCGCTGCAGCGGGTTTGTCATCAACCACGGTGGATACGCCCTCAGTAACGGCATCTGCCTGCAACCGCCGCCCGAGATCCTGCTCGGCGGTGCCCTGAACACCGTGGCCAATGTGCTGGTTTCGGAGGGACGACTCGCCGCGAAGGACTTCGATGCCTTCATCAGGGACCGGGTGAGGACCTCGGCCTTCACCGGCATGGGTGCGGCCGACCAGCCCGAGTTGAAGCTGTATGGACAGCTCAACCTCGCTAAGGGTGACCTGACGGCGACCCCAGCGGTGAGTGGCGCAGTGGTGCGGACGCTTCCCGTCGAAGCTGGCAACCTCACCCTGGTCAAGCTCGCTCAGGAGAATCTACCGACCGCTGAGTTGAATCCGTCTGCCGTCGTCGCCGCGGACACCCCCGTCATGCTCCTCGGCTACAACACCACGGATACCACCTACCGGTCCGCCGAATACAGAGTGGAAACCAAGACGGTGAACGTCACCGGGGTGGACGATCGCTCGGCCCTGACTGTCTACCGCGTGAACGAGGACCTGGGGCCATACTCGAAGGGCGGCATAGCAATCGACCCGAGCGGCCGCATCGTCGGCATGGTGGACTCCGACCTGCTGAGGCCGGACAAGGCCAACCGCATCCTCGTGCCGGTCTCCACCATGGTTGGTCTGCTCGGTGCCGCGGGGATCAGCAACGATCTCGGCCCGGCCGACAAGGTCTATCGCAGCGGGCTGGAGGCGTACTTCGCCGGCGACGATTCGACCGCCGCGGCACGCTTTGACGAAGCGGCCAGGTCGTCGCCGGCCAATCTGCTTGCCCAGTCCTACCGCGAGGCCGCCATGGCGAGCGGTCGGAACGGCGGCACGTCGGACCGGCCCGCATGGGCGGTGCCGTTGCTCGCCGGCGCCGGCGGGGCCCTGGCCGTCGGGCTCGTGGTGCTGGTGGTGTTTGTGCTCGGGCGTCGTAGAGGCAGCTACTAGGAGGTCCACGGTTGCCCGGTCCCATCCCCGCATTGGGCCGTCTTTGGGCGGGGCCTCGCCTCGTCTGGGTTGCTGCTGGCGTTGTCGGTCTACTGGTGGCGGTCGTCGTAGCGATTGACTGGCCACCGTCGGACGGCGGCCGGCCCACCGCCGCCTGGTCGGCGCCGGAGTTCGACGACGCGCAGCGACCAGTGACGCCAATCGACGACACCGCCTGCTCCGCCAATGCCGGCGGCATGGCTGGTTTCCTCCCAGTTAGTGCCATCGACCTGCCCGAACGGGGGGACGGGCGGCCCCCGGCCCTCGTCTTCGACAAATCCTCGACCATCACCGGCGGATTCGACCGGGTCGGCTACTGCCTCGAACTGGACCGCCCACCCGGCCGACAGTGGGTATGGACGGCAATGGCGCCCTTCACCGACGACGTCCACCGGCTGGGCCTGCCCGACCGATCCGACCCGATCGTCCGGCAGCGCGTCGCCGACCTGGAAGTCGCTACGAACGTCCCCGGGCTTACCACCGGGACCGGTCTCACCGGCTATCTGGAGATATGGCCCAACAGCTATCGTCCTTTCGCCTCCCGCCAGATCCCCGCCGCCTCGACTCAGCAGTACGACGCCGACGACGATCCCCAGGTCGCAGACTTCTATGGCTCATTCCAGGTGCATCGTGTGGCCGCAGACCGACCAGCCGCCGAGGTGCCACAGACGATCCTGGCCGTCAACGGCTTCACCCAACCGGGTCGGCCGCTCTCCCTCGGCATCGGATCGGCGCCGACCGGTAACTCCGACTGGACCTTCGCCGACAACGCAGGTGCGCTCGGGCAGCGGCGCCTGACCGTGTATGCCCGCCCAGCCCTCCTCGCCGTCGATCAACATCCAGCGGACCGGCAGTTGTACCAGCGAGATGAAGCAGGCGGCGCGACGGTGCTGGTGGCCGGACGGGCCGCGGACCCGCGGGCCGCCGCAGTGCGCATCAAGGTCGTCAGCGGTTCCGAAGCCTGGGAGGAAAGCACGGTGGTCCGTCCCGGTGGCGCGTTCTCACTCCGCCACCGGATCTCCGCAGCGCTGCGCGCGTACCGATTCGACCTCTACGTGCTGGGCGACGGTGTGCATCGTCGCGTCGCCCGGTGGGAGGGTGTCGTGGCCGGCGACGTGTACGTGATTCAAGGCCAGTCGAACGCGGTGGCGGCTGCCTACCGCGGATCCTCAGGGGAGGAGGAACACGAGTTCATTCGCAGTTTCGGCTCGTCGACTCCGGAACCGGACTTCTCAGCGGCCGAGCGGAGCTGGAACTACGCGGTCTCTGACGTCATCCAGCAACCCGGGTCGGTGGGTCAGTGGGGGATCCGGACAGCACGGCGGCTCGTGGACACCTACCAGGTGCCGGTGGCCATCCTCAACGGTGGCTTCGCCGGAAAGACCGTGTCGTACTTCCAACGTAGCGACGTTGACCCCGGAGACGTACGTACCAACTACGGTCGGCTGCGCCAGCGTCTCCTTGCCGCAGGGCTGTTCGGCCAGATCCGGGCGGTCTTCTGGTACCACGGCGAGGCTGACCGGAACGACGCCGCTGGGCACATGGCCGGTGTCACGAACCTGCTGCGTAACTGGCGTGCCGAGCTGGGGACGGACAGCCGCTACTACGTGTTCCAGGTACGGACGTCGCCCTGCGATGACAGCTCGCCTGGCCCGCTCCGAGAGGCCCAGCGGCGGATGGCGGACACGCTCGGGGTGACAGTGCTGTCCACCAGCGGCCTCACTGGCCGAGAAAACTGCCACTTCGCATGGGAGAAGGGTTACCGGGAACTCGGTGACCAGGTCTTCGCGACGGTGGCTCGTGATCTCTACGGGGGTGCGGCCGCTGGTGTAGCGGCGCCGAACCCCCGCTCGGCGGCATTCGTCGACGGCCGCACCCGGGTCGTCATCCAGCTCCGCGACAACGACAAGCTCACTGTCAACCCCGGGGCCGCGGCCGACTTTCGGATCACCCGCAGCGGGGTCTCGGTCAGTGGCGTGGAGTACCGCGACGGTGGCCAGTTGGAGCTGACGCTCACCGGCCCCGCGTTCCCCACGAGCGGCGTCAGCTATCTGGGCCGGACCGCGCCGGGGATCGTCACGGGTATCGGGGCCGGACTGCTGGCCTTCCAGGACCTGCCGATCGTTGATGGCTAGCTGCCGGGCATGGCGGCTGGGGTCGTCAGCGCCTTGGCGAGCGAGGGTCGCAGAGCTGCCGTCAACAGCGGCGCGAGGCTGCGGGCGTACTCGCTGGTGATGTGTGAGGCGTCCCGCCGCACGACCACACCGTTCACGAACGCGGGACAACGATCGTCAGGGGCGCAGAACCACGACCGGGTCGATACGTACGCGGATCCCGGTTCGCTCCACACGCGTTCGTCGGCCTCCGCGTACGACCGCCACAGCGCCTGAATTTTCGCCACGCAGTCCTTCGGGCTGGAGAAGCGGGTGGCACAAGCGGTCGGGTTCATCGCCGGAGGCGGGGGCTGAAGGGCAACCACTTCGCCAGCGGGTGAGAGCCACTCCCTGGCCTTCCTGGCCGATGCCTCCCAGATGGGCAGCGAGGGCTTCCCGCCCTCTGCCTGCAGCCGCTGCGCGTAGGTGTTGGTCACGATGACCAGCGCCGGCTTCACGTCGGCGATGAACGAGCGCACGATCTCCTTGTGGGCCGGGCAGGCCCGGGTAATGCTGTCGTCGTCGGCGATGGTCGTCGTCGACAGCAGCGGGCAGCCGACGTAGGTCATCGGGTGGACCGTCCAGCCCTGAGGCTCCAGCGCAGCCCGGATGGCCGGCAGCCACGCGATGGCGGTCGAGTCGCCGACCACCACGGCAAGGCGTTGCGGATCGACGTTGACAGCTGAACAGTCCCGACCGCGCGGTGTGGCCGGTCCGCAACCCTGGGAGTCCTCCCGGGCGAAGCCCTGCCGACCCACCTCGGACAGGGCGGGGGTGACTGGCGGCCACTCCTTCGCCCGCAACGCCTCCTCGACTGCGGCGGCCAGTGCGGTCTCGCTCGTGAAGGCGGCCGGATTCGGTGCGGGCGGCCGGGATCCGGGCCCGAAGGCGACTACGGTGACCAGGACCAAGCCCGCAGTGAGGGCGGCGACCGGTGCGCCCCACAGGAGACCACGCACCCGGGACCGGGGGCGGCCCGGTTCCCGCGGCTTGCTGTCCAGCCACGAGGAGCGCCGGATCGGGTCCTCCAAGAGGTGGTACGAGGCGACGGACAACAACGCGGTGCCGGCGAGCACGACGAGTTGCGTCTTGCTGCTCTCTGCCGGCAGCACCGCGCCGATCAGAACGATCAGTGGGAAGTGCCACAGGTAGAGGGAGTAGGAGATATCGCCGACATACCGTGACGCGGGATTCGTGAGCGGCAGCATTCGCGGCGCGCCGCCGGCACCGCCTGCCACCACCAGGACCGCGGCGAGCACCGGCAGCGCCGCACCCGGGACGGGGAATGGCGTCTGGGGGCCCACGAGGAAGAGCGAGGCGACCAGACCCCCGAGGCCAACCCACTGCATGGCGAGCCGTACCCGGGCCGGTAGGGCCGCCCACCGGTGTGCCGTCAGCGCGATGAGCCCACCCACCGCCAGTTCCCAGGCGCGGGAGAAGGTCGAGTAGTACGCGTCGGTGGGGGCATGTCCTGTCTGCCACAGGCCGAAGGCGACTGAGGCGAGGGCTAGCACCGCCATGATGCCGCCGAGCACCCACCGTGCCTTCGGTTGCGTCCAGCGGAGCCGTTGTGCGGTGAAGCCGAGAACCAGTGTGATCAGGACCGGCCAGACGAAGTAGAACTGCTCCTCGACCGAAAGCGACCAGTAGTGCCGTAGCGGCGACACGGGCCCATCCGCCTGGAAGTAGTCGGTGCCGGCGGCGGCGAAGCGCCAGTTGGCCGAGAAGAGGGCAGCGGCCAGGGCATCCCAGGCTGTCGACCGCAGGCGCTCGCCGATGAACAGCAGGGAGGCCGCGAGGTAGGTGGTGACAAGGACCAGCAGCGCCAGCGGAAGGATCCGCCGGATCCGTCGTCGATAGAAGTCCGTGAAGGAGATCCTGCCGGTCCGTTGGTGTTCCTTGAGCAGGAGGCCGCTGATGAGAAACCCGGAGATGACAAAGAAGACGTCGACTCCGACGAAGCCGCCAGCCGGCCAGTGGAAGACGTGATCGGCGATCACCACGACGACGGCGAAGGCCCGGAGCCCTTGGATATCCGGACGGAAACTGGAAACCGCAACCGGCGTACCAACTGTCGTGGACGTCCCGGGGTTGGCCGGTGCTGCCGCGGTGGCGTGATGCCGTCCCGTCAGCCACCTGAGGCTGGCGAATGGGCCGGGCCGGTCTACCAGGTCCACCGGTCCGGGCGACTGGGCGCGGGCCGGGGTCGCGGACACCGAGGCGGTCAGCATCAGCAGCATGGCGATCCAGGTCAGCCCGTCAGCCGACAGCGGGTTCCACACGACTTCGGTGAACGAGTAGATGACAAAGAGGACGAGCGGGGTCTTTGCGGAGAAGGCCCGCCCGTCGACGACTGGTCGGTGCAGCAACGCAGCCAACCAGAGGCCCCACAATGTCAGCGCGACGAAGCCCCCGGAGAAGATGGCCAAGACGTAGCCGGAGTGGAAGAAGTGGTGAGGCGCGTCGCCGATGTCCCGGAGGTAGTACCACTTCGAGACCCCGACGCCGGTCACCTCCGACCCTGCGATGTATTCGCGAACGTGGACCCAGATGTTGCCACGGTTGCTCAGGGTGGTCTTGGACGCGCTCCAGGTCAGGTAGGTGGCCGCTCCCACGGCGCCGACGACCAAGGCAACGCAGAACGCGAAGTTGATCTGTGCGTACGCTCGCCGCCGCTCGAGGAACGACGCGCCGAGCAGCCATCCGCCTACCGCTGCGAGGGCCAGGAAACTGGTCCGGGATCCGGTGGCAATGATGATCAGCAGGCAGAACGCCACAGCGGCCCACCGCTCCCAGCGACGCAGGCCGCAGACGGCCGCCACCGCCGTGAACGAGGCGATCATGGCAACGTAGTTCTCAGAGTCGTAGAAACTCTTGAACAGTGCCCCGGCCAGCGAACACTTCTCCAACTGCCCGCCGGTGCAGGTTCGCCACGACTGCTCGTACAGCGCGGTCGGGATGGCCAGCAGTGCCAGGACCGCCAGCCCCGTGTAGGCCACCGCCCGGACGCTCACTGCGGTGCGGGCAGCCATCAACCAGACGGCGAGCAGCACTAGCGCGGCCGCCGAGTAAGCCGGCAACCGAGAACCGTAGAAGCCGTCTCCGGTGAGGGCGTCGACGCCGGCAGACCAGGCGAGCAGCGCGCCGGCCATCGCGATCGAGATCCGCAGCCACACATCGGAAGGTCCGCGCAGAACCGCCCGGCCGGTGAGCACCAGCCAGGCCAGCAGCGTGATCAGCAGTACGCCGATCAGCGCCGAGCTCTTGTCGCCGACGAGCGCGGGCGCCGCGTTGGTGAGCACGGCGAACCCGACCAGAGCGACAGCGGTCGCACCGTCGCCAAAGGCGGCGGCGATGTTCCGCGGGACTCGGACCAACCACAGGGCTACCGCGATGCCACCGACGGTCAGTAGGACACCGAAGATGGTGGTCACGTCAGACCCTTTCTCGGTCAGCTGCCGATGCCGCCTCAGCATCGGCGTCGCGGTGCGGGTCGCGTCGCAGGGCAGCGACGAGGCACCCCCACAGCAGGACGGCGAGCAGAGCGTCGCACACCAGACTCGACACCACCGCACCCTGCCACCCGTACGCCGGAATCAGCCAGACGTTCAGGCCGGCATTGACCACGCCGACCGCAATCTGGGCCACAGTCCGGCGTCCCTGCATACGGGCACCGGACAGGGTATCGGCGGCGAGGTAATGGATTGCCTTCAGCACCAGCAGTGCACTCAGGCCCTGCAGAGCGAGGGTGGCGGCCTCGTACTCGGGGCCGAAGACCACTGGCATCATCCAGGCGAACGCGACGAGAAGAAGCGATGCCGGCACGCTGAACGCCAGGTAGCGCGGCAGCAGCTTGCGCGTGAGCCGCAGTGCGGCTCGAGGGCCGTTGCGCCCCGCCTCAAAGAAGTTGGGGTACGCGACAGCCGCCATCGACCGGGCGGGCGTGTACGCGAAGTCGACGACGCGGTACGCCGCGGCGTAGATGGCCGCGCTCTCCGTGGTGCCCAGCTTGGAGAGCATCACCTTGTCGAGATCGTTGTACACGGTCTGGGCGGACAGACCCACGGCGAACAGCATGCCGGTCCGCGCCTGCGCCAACGATCCCCGGACTTCCAGGGGAGTCCGACCTGACCCGCGTAGGCCACCCAGGACCACTGCCACGCACACCACCGTCGACAGCAGCACCGAGGTCACGGCCCAGGCGTGCAGGGTGACCGGCCCGGCCGCCGCAGCCAGCACGATGACCCCGACCAACCGGGAGACCTGTAGCAACGCGGGGATGACGGAGGCCAGCAGAATCCGGCCCCGGGCCTGGACTGAGGCGGCCACCGCCTCGATGAGGCGCCAGGCCACCAGGTCGGCGAAGGCCAGACAGAACAGGTCGATCAGGCTCGCCTGCGCGCCCCAGATCAGCGCGCCCGCCGCAGCGACGAGCACTGTCGCGCCAGCCCCGAACACCACCGACAGCAGCAGCCCTCGGGCCAGGTGACGGGCCCACTCGGCAGGCGCGTCGGCGTGGCTCTGGAAGATCAGGCTCGGTGCGCCGGCCGACGCGAAGGGCGAGATGACCGCCACCAAGGCCGTGATGCCGACGAAGAGGCCATACGTGTCGATGGGCATCTCCCGCGCCAGCAGCACGAAGAGTGCTCCCTGGGCGAGAGTCCGCAGCAGGGTTCCCACGAAGAACCTGCCGGACTTGCGCAGGAAGGCGTCACCCCGGCGAGGCGCCCGGTGACGTGGCGACGCGCTCCGGTCCGGCTCGCCCACGAGGTCGACTGCTCCTTGGGCGAGGGTCATCGTCGTACCGCCTCCACCCACTGTCGGCTGATCCCGGCCGGATCGAAGGCGGCCGAGCGGGCGTGCCAGGCCTTCTCGAACTCCACCGGACCGGGCCGGCCGAAACCCGTCAGGTGCCTGATCGCCTCGGCGAGGGCGGTCGAGGTCGGGGCCGTCGTCAGCACGCCGGGCACCAGGTCCGGCACCATCTCGTCGACGGCGGACACGGGCATCGCGGCGACGGGCAGCCCCACTTCGGCTGCCTCCACGAGGCTGAATCCGAAGGTCTCCGCCAGTGACGGGTGGACGAGCAGGTCGGCGTCGGTCAGCAGCCCACGGACGTCAGGGATCCGACCGAGAAAGGTCACCCGATCCGCCAGGCCGCGCTCGCGCGCCCGGGTCTCCAGCAGTGTCCGCTCCTCGCCGTCTCCGGCAAGGGTCAGGTGGTAGGAGGTGGGCAGTTCCGCGAGCGCGTCGATGGCGCACAGGTGGTTCTTCAGGGGGCGGAGCGCGCCGGTGGTGACCAGCCGGATCCTCCTTGGATCGGCGATCGGCCGGGGCGGGACGAACGGCGCGGTCGGCACCGGGTTGGGGATCGTGACGACGCGCGACCCGGAGTGAAGACTGCGTACCGTCCGGGCGACGCCGTCGGACACGGCCACGACGAGCCGTGGCCGGAGGGCACCGAACCCGGAAGCACGGGCGAGCATCCGTACCCGACGGTCGGCCCGCATTCGCTCGGGCAGCAGCGAGTGCTCCCATGCGATGAAGGTCCGAGATGAGCCAGCCAGAGCCGCCCCGACGGGCACGCTGCCCCACAACCCGCTGGCGACGACCTCCACGTCCGGGGGCAGGCTCCGCAGCCTGCGGCGCAGCGGGGGTACGGCCTCCACCAGCCGGGTGAGCCGCGACCCGAGGTCCAGGGTGTCGATACGGAGATCGTCGAGCCCGTGCGGAACTCCCCGGGACAGAACCGTCGCGGACACCTCCACGCCGTGACGTGCGAGCCCGCGCATCACCAGGACTGCGGCGCGCTCCATGCCGTAGTACGGCTCGAGCTGCGGCAGTACGAAGTGCAGACGCATCAGTGTGGCCGTTCGGTCTCAAGCGGTCGAGTGGGGCTGCTGGGGGCCTTCGACTTGCGCATGGCGACCCGTTCCAGGGTCGACCTGGGTACGAGCCCGAGCGCCGCCAGCACCGCGTTCCGGGCGGACGGAGGCGAGTTGCGGCGGATCGCCCGCACCATCTCCCGCACGCCCTCCCGGTCCCGGGCCTGGAGAGCGTAGCGGAGGGTCTGGGCCGCGATGAAGTCCGAGAAGGTCCCCGGTGCCCACACTCCCTCCCAGCGCTGGGCCCAGTGCCACGAGGTACGCCAGTCGGCGCCGGCCGAGATCGACCCGGGGCTGCCCACCGTGTAGACGGCCGTCGCCTCCTCCACCTGGACGATCTTCACGCGCGGCAGCCGGGCGACCCGGACCAGCCAGTCCCAGTCCTGGTGTCGGGGGAGCGTCTCGTCCCAGCGGCACTCGGTCGCCAACTCGTACGTGGTCAGGAGCGTCGACGTGGGCAACGACTGCCGGCCGATGCCGAGGTGACGGCGGCGGAACAGGTAGTCCTCCGGCAGCATGCCGTCGGGGATCACCTCGGCGGGTGCCGGTGTCGGCAGCGGCTCCGCGCCGTCCTTGCGTTGCAGGATCCGGGACGACACGACAGGGCGGAACCCGGCCGCCGCGACCCGCTCGAGCGCGGGAACCTGTGCCGCCAGCTTGGTCGGCAGCCAGGTGTCGTCGTCGTCGAGGAACGCGACGTGGCTGCCCGGGATGGCGTGGGTGACTCCGAGGTTGCGGGCGTACGACCCGCGCCGGCCGCCGCCGGTGCAGACCACCCGGTCGATGTGCTGCCCCAGGTTCCGCACCGTCTGCGGCACCTCCGGGGTGTCACAGACGACCACGATGTGTACGGATGTGCCCTGCTGCGATCGGGCGGAGAGCACCGCGTCGGCGATGCTGGGGCGGCCGGTGGTGGGGATCACGACGGATACGTTCGGCATTGCGTTCTCCATGCGTTGGGGTACGACCTGCACACGGCCGCCGGGCACGGCCGTGGCCGTACCCGGCGGTGTGCCGGTGCGTGGGCGGATCAGCGGCCGCCGGCGCGGAACACCTCGGTCACCGTACGGAGCACCACCTTGACGTCGAGCCAGAGGGACCAGTTCTCGATGTAGAAGTTGTCGAAGCGGGCCCGGTCGGAGATCGGGGTGTCGCCGCGCAACCCGCTGACCTGTGCCAGACCGGTGAGCCCGACCGGAACGCGGTGGCGCATCGCGTACTGGGGGTATTCGGCCGAGAACTTCTCGACGAAGTAGGGGCGCTCGGGTCGGGGGCCGACCACGCTCATGTCGCCACGGAGGATGTTCCAGAGCTGCGGCAGCTCGTCGAGGGAGGTCCTGCGCATGATCCGACCGATCGGCCCGACCCGCCGGTCGTTGGCGATGGACCAGTTGGTCTGCGACTCGTGCTCGTCGACGGGGCGCATGGACCGGAACTTGATGATGTTGAAAGGTCGGCCGAACCGACCGATGCGCTCCTGGTAGAAGAAGATGCCGGGGCCGCCGTCGATGAGCGTGGCGACAGCGCAGATGAGGAGCACCGGGCTCAGCAGGAGCAGCGCCACCGAGGCGAACGCGATGTCCGACGCGCGCTTGAGCGCGGACTGCGGGCCGGAGAGGGTGATGTCGCCGATGCTGACGACCGGGACCGCGCCGATGTGGTCGCCGTGCGAACGGGACCCCCAGAGGGGGGTGGCCGCCCACAGGTCGCACTCCGCCGTCCGTGGCCGGGCCAGGATCTCCATGAGTGAGGTCTCGGAGCAGCTCGCGTCCGCGACGATCACCACGTCGCACTCGCGCAGCCGTACGAGGCTGTCGAGGTCGTCGAGGGATCCGATCAGCGGCAGCGCCGACGGGCCGTCCGGGGTGTCGACACAACCCACGAAGCGCAGGCCGTACTGGGGGTAGCGGCGCAGGAGCCGGGCGAGTTCCACGGCGGTGGGGCCACTGCCGACGATGATGGTGTTGTGCTCGACCCACCGGCGCTTGCGGGCGATGATGGCGAATTCGCGGGTGAAGGCCCGGCCGAGGATGACCAGCCCTGCCGACGCGGCGACACCGCGGGTGAAGCTGAAGACGTACTCGGCGGATTCGTGACGCATCGCCGCGACGATGGCGACCGCGGACGCCGCGGCCAGCAGACGCCCGCAGAGGCTCGGCACCTCGTCGAGGAAGCTCACGTGCCGTCGTGCCCGGTAGAGGCCGCCGCTGGCAAAGACGATCACGGTCAGGACCGTCATGGCCAGGGTGCCGCGCCAGTACTGCTGAGTGACGAGCAACGGCGTCAGCAGTGCCAGGACGTCGACCGGCGCGGTCATCATCCAGGCCCGCAGCCACCGGGTCCGGGTCGAGGCGCGCGAGCCGGCGTACGGCAGGACGGCAGTCGTGTCCAGGCCGGCGCGAGGCTCGTGCTGTTCAGGTGCGGGTGCGGGTGCCGGGGCCGGCGAGGTCGAGCGCCGGTCGGCGGGAGCAGGGAAGGCCGGGGTCTGGTGGCCGGCAGGCTGGTAACCGGGAGGTTGGTAGCCGGCAGGCTGGTAACCGGGGAACTGGTAGGCGGGAGGGCTACTCCCGCCGCGACTCCCTTCGTCGTCCCCCTCACCGTCGCCCTGGGCGTCGGTGGCGTTGCCGGCCCGGTCATCGGCCGGCACCGGTCGATGCCACATAGCGGGCTGATTGGACATTGTGGACCTCCCCGTGAGGGCCGGCTGACCTGGCCGGTCCGTAATTCGAGACAAGGCGGCGGACGGCAACGGCCACCGGCCCAGGGGTTACTTGGCGCTGGCGAGAATCTCGTCGACGGAGTCCCGGCGCACGGCATCGTAGAAGGTCTTTGCCTTCTCGGTGTTCGCGAAGACGACGCTTTCGCTGCCCACTCGACCGGTGCCCTTCGTCGGGCTTGTGACGAAGGTGAGGTTACGACCACGGAGGCTCCGCAGGTCTGTCGCCATGCTGACGAGCGACATCTTCTCGTCCACCGCCACGGCGCTCGAGGTCGCCTTGACGAAGGAGTTGAGCCGCCCAGGGTTGGTGACGATGCCGCCGGACACGGCCTTGTCGAGGATGGCCTTGATGACCTGCTGCTGGTGACGGATGCGGGCGAAGTCGCCGTCAGCGAACTGTTTGCGCTGGCGGGAGTAGTCCAGGGCCGTCTCGCCGTCCATCCGCTGCACGCCCTGCTCGAACTTGCGGAACGGCGGGTGGATCGACGTGAACGACTTCTCCGCGTTGATGTCGACGCCGTCCAGGGCGTCGATGATTTCCTTGAAGCCAGCGAAGTCGACAATCATGACGTGGTCGATTCGCACCGTCGTGAACGATTCGACTGTTTGCACCATCAGCGGAATGCCACCCCAGGCGTACGCTGCGTTGATCTTCGCATCGCGGCCGCCGTGCTGGCCGTTCTTGGCCTTCGGCACGTTCACCCAGGTGTCCCGAGGGATCGAGACGAGTTGCGCGCTCGCTCGGTCCTTCGGGATGTGCGCGACGATGATGGTGTCCGTGCGCGAGCCGCCAGTGCTCTCCGGGTCGCGGGAATCGCTGCCCAGGATCAGGATGTTCATCGCGCCGTCGGCCACCGCCTGCGGACGCCCCTCCTCGGGAACGTCGGCGAAGGCATCCACCCGGTCGATGTCCTTCTCGACCGAGCGGAGATAGAGGGCGCCACCGATCATGCTGCCGCCGCCCAGGATCGCTGCGACTACCAGGCAGATGACGAGGACGCGACGCCAGCGAGGGCCGCGACGTCGCCGCTTGCCCCCGGCCGGGACATCCTCCTGCGGATCGGCTGCGTGTGGGTCGAAGAATTCGGTGTCGGCATCGGTGTACCGCTGAGCACCAGACATGCCGGCGATGCTACTGATTGAGTGCGCCTGACGTGCACCCTCGTCCTTTCGGCTATCGCACGCCCGCCGACCGGTGCGGCGAACCCGACCCTGCGTTCGGACGGACTGCCGGTAACGCCGGCCCGGGAACCTTTTCCAGGCCCTATTCTGCTGCCCCTGCGGACAGGTGAAGGCAACGTGAACATCGGCTTTCGCGAGGACGCTCCCGCTGCCGCCCGAACCCTGCTACAACGGCACCCGTGGATCGAATCAAGCTCCGACGGGCCGTCGCGCGTACTCCACTCGCCCCGATCGCCGCCTTTCCCAAGAGGCTTCGCACTGTCGCACGGCACGACGCGAAGATGCTGCGCCGCTCGGCGCGCTGGCTGCTGACCTCCCGCGAGCACCACAACTACACGTACGACCTCACCTCGTTGAGCCGCAACCACCTCGCCTGGTTCGTCAGCGTGGTCTGCGACATCCCGGTCAGACAGGTACGGGCGTACCTCGGCGAGATCGAGTCGGACGACGGCCTGCGCCAACACCTCCTGGCGGCGATCGCCGCCTCCGACCGGCGCGGCCTCGCCGACAAGGAGATCCGCTACGCCCGGCGGATCGGTTGGTACGCCATCGTCCGTGCCACCCGCCCCGCCCACGTCGTCGAGACCGGCGTCGACAAGGGACTCGGCAGCGTCGTCCTGGCGTCCGCCCTGCTGCGCAACGCGCAGGAGGGGCACCCGGGCCGCGTCACCTCCCTGGACATCAACCCCGAGGCCGGCTACCTCGCCGGGGTCGCGCCGTGGTCGGAGGTCGTCGACCTGGTGATCGGCGACTCGATCGCCTCGATCGGCGCGTTGGACCGCCCGGTCGACCTGTTCCTGCACGACAGCGACCACAGCCGTGCCCACGAGAAGCGTGAGTTCGACGCCGTGGAACCCAAGCTCGCACCCGGCGCGATCCTGCTCACCGACAACGTCACCAGCACCAACGTGCTCGCTGAGCACGCCGAACGCACCGGCCGGCGGTTCCTCGCCTACCGGGAGACCCCGGCCAACCACTGGTACCCGGGCGACGGGATCGGCGTGGCATGGTAGCCGGGTGCGGCTGACCTCGATTCACACGTACCCCGTCAAGGGCTGTCACCGGCTCGACCACGACGGCGCGTTCGTGCACCGGTGGGGTCTGGCCGGCGACCGGCGTTGGATGCTCGTGGACGCCGACGGGGTCGGCGTCACCCAGCGGGACACGACCCGGCTCGTCAGCCTGCGCGCCTCCGTGCACCCCGGGGGTCTGTCACTGCGCGCCGACGGGCACCCCGACCTCGACGTGCCCGAGCCGGCCGGCGGCGAACCGGTCCCGGTCCGTACCTTCCGCAGCCGCACCTTCCCGGTCCCCGCGCTGCCCGCCGGCCACGCGGCCGACGACTGGCTCGGCGCCCTGCTAGGCCGACCGGTCCGACTGGTCTGGCTGGCCCAGCCGACCCGCCACCTGGCCGCCGGGACCCGCGAACACGACACCGGTGACCAGGTCAGCTTCGCCGACGCCTACCCGGTGCTGCTGGCCAACGCCACCTCCCTCGACGCCCTCAACGACTGGCTGGCCGAGGCGGGGGAGGAACCAGTACCGATGACCCGCTTCCGACCCAACCTGGTCGTCGACGGTGCGCCGGCCTGGGCCGAGGACGACTGGGTGGGTCGGCGGCTGCGCATCGGCGACCGGACGTTCCAGGCCGCCGGGCCGTGCGACCGCTGCGTGGTGACCACCACCGACCAGGAGACCGGGGTACGCACCAGGGAGCCGCTGCGCACCCTCGGGCGGCACCGCAACGTCAAGCAGAAACTCCTCTTCGGACTGAACCTGGTGCCGCTCGACAGCGGACCGCTGGCTGTGGACGCCCCGGTGGTTCTCGCGCCCTGACCGGGAGCCGACCAGCAACCGGCACCCCACGGTCACCGTCCGTCGATGCTGTCTTAGCTTTGGCTTAGCCCGCTTGTCCGTACCCGACCGGGTCCGGCAGCATCGCCGTCGTGACGGACGGAAGCGCTGTCGACATCAACATCGACCTGGACCATCCTCCAGAGGACCGGCCCGCGCCGTCGTCCGGCGCGAAACCCTGGCTGGTAGCCACCGGCGTCACAGTCCTCGCGGCGACGCTCGGGCTCACCCTCACCCTGCGATCCGGCTCCACCCCGGCCTGCGCCGCCGGCCGGACGCTGGCCGCCGCGCCACCCACCGGCAACGCTACGCACACCGGCAAGGCCACCTTCTACGACTCCAAGGGCGCCGGCGGCAACTGCTCGAACCCGGCTGCCCCCGCCAACCGGCTCTACGTCGCGCTCGGTCCGACGGAATACTCCGCCGGTGCCGCCTGCGGCGGATTCCTCGACGTCGTCGGCCCCAAGGGCACCGTCCGGGTGCTCATCATGGACCAGTGCCCGGAGTGCGAGCCCGGCCACCTCGACCTGTCCCGCGAGGCGTTCGCCCGGATCGCCGACCCCGTCCAGGGCCTCGTTCCGGTGACCTACCGCGCGGTGGTCAACCCGCCTCTGCCCGGACCACTCAGCTTCCGGATCAAGGAGGGCGCGTCGCAGTGGTGGTTCGCCGTCCGCGTCGGCAACCACGGCAACCCGCTGCGGTCCGTCGAGGTCCGGCAGCGCGACAGCGACCCCTGGCAGTCGGCCGCCCGGCAGGACTACAACTACTGGCTGATCGCCTCCGGCGCCGGGCCGGGCCCGTTCACCGTCCGGGTCACCGACGTGTACGGCAACCGGGTCACAGCCGGCGGCATCCGAATGGCACCGGGCCAGGTGCAGAACAGCACGATCCGGATGTACGGACCCGGTGCCGGTGCCGCCACCCGCCGTCCGTCCGCGTCGACCCGTCCGCCAAGCAGCCGACCCGCCGTCACGCCGACGCCGACCCGTCGCTCGGTCGAGGTGGCGAGGACGAGCGCTCCGGCCACCGACGCGCCGACCACCAGTTCGGCCCGGGCCAACGCCCGGTGGTGCGAGGGCTGACCGCTCAGCCGGCCACCGTCAGATCGAGCCACATCAGGATCTCGTCCCGGTCGTCATCGGGGGCCACCCGCAACGCACCCGGAAGCCGGCCGACCTCCCGGTACCCGAGGCGACCGTAGAACTTGTCCAACCCCAGCCCGTCGCGCACCGTGACGTGCAGTGCCTCGTGGCCCAACGCCCTGCCCAGTCGCTCGGCCTCCACCATCAGCGCCGAGCCGTAGCCGGCGCCCTGGGTGTCCGGGTGGACCATCACCCGCTTCACTGTGCACCAGTGCGCCGTGAGCGGAAAACGGTTGTCACTGAAGATCAGCATTGCCGCCAGCCGGTCCCCGGAGTAGCCGACCAACAGCTGGTCCGGTCCGTCGGCGATGCCGGCGAAGGTCGGATCGGCGGTGACGTGCACGTCGGCGGCGGTGACAGGTGGTACGAAGCCGACCGCCCC
Source organism: Micromonospora sp. NPDC005205 (assembly GCF_040608275.1). Classification (NCBI taxonomy): domain Bacteria; kingdom Bacillati; phylum Actinomycetota; class Actinomycetes; order Micromonosporales; family Micromonosporaceae; genus Micromonospora; species Micromonospora sp. NPDC005205. The sequence continues at coordinate 269,489 of NZ_JBEXHV010000002.1, read as the reverse complement.
GCCCGCATTGCTGACGTCCACCCAGAGGTCGACGATCTCGGCGCGTAGCTGCGGGGTCAGGTCAGGATCAAGGACGAAGCGCAGACTCACGCTCGCCATCCTGACCCAACGACCAGGGCCACGACCCGCGGCAGTGACGCGCCCGACAACCGTGCGCGGGTATGTGATCGGTGTTGCCTGTGCGGGAGAGGGGATTCGAACCCCCACATCCTTCCGGATACAGGTTCCTAAGACCTGCGCGGCTGCCGTTACGCCACTCCCGCCAACTCCCTGAGTCTAGAGTGTCTGGCTGCGACGGTGTTGAGCCCGGCCTCCTTGAGAATGGTCGAGATCGTGCCGTGACCAACTCTGCATCCCCCACGGGGCAAATCGCGAAGGATGCCGGACAGCCGCTTCGGCCCGACATCCGGGTGCTCCAGCGCCTGTTCTATTACCGCCTCACGATGAGCCCTCGAACGCCAACCACGGTTCGGACGTGGTCTCAACACCCCGTCCTGCTCCAGTCTTCGCCGAATCTTGTGCAGATACGCCGGGGTCCAGCCCAACTGTCGTGCTGCCGCCGTGGCCGTCACCTGTTGGGCATCGACCCGGCCGCACACGTCGACAATTTCTTGGCGAGTGGCCGGTCGGCGTTCGGAGCCGGACTCGCGTTCCTCTCCATCGGTCGGCGTCGCGACGATGGGAAGTTCAGAAGAACGGTTCCGGCGGCCGGCGTAGGTGTCGGTCTGGCTGTGGCAGTTCGGGCAGAGAATTCGCAGGTTCGGCGGCCGGTTGTCGAGGAAATCCCCGTTGATGTGGTCGACGTGCAGGATGAGCGAAGCGCCCCGCCACGCCGGCCCTATCCCGCACCCCTCGCACTCCTCCAGCACGCCGATCGTGCCCAGCGCCCACTTCAACCGCGCGCCTGGCGTCCGCCGGGACCCGTCGGGCAGCACGACCAGGAGCTGCGAGGAGGTGATGCGCCGTTCGCCACGTCGCCCCTTGTTGTGTGCCTGCCTCGTGAAGTGCGACGTGTCGATGCCGAACCGCTTGAGCTGTCGGCTGATGTGCGCGTGTGAGCCACCACTGACCCGAACGCCGAGCAACCGCATCACCTCGGTGATGTTGCGGGCGACGGCGGCAGCGGCGGCCAGTGCTTCCGGTGTGTACTTGTATCGGACCACTGACGGAACGTAGCGCCCCGGTGCGACAGGTCAGTCCAGGCCGAGGTCGCGGCGGAGCTTGGCGACGTGCCCGGTTGCTTTGACGTTGTAGAGCGCCCGCTCGACCTTGCCGTCGGCGTCGATCACGAACGTCGAGCGGATCACGCCGGTGACGGTCTTGCCGTAGAGCTGCTTCTCGCCGTACGCGCCGTAGGCGGTCAGCACCGACTTGTCCGGGTCGGACACCAGCGGGAAGGTGATGGCGTCGCGCTCGCGGAACTTCGCCAGTTTCTCCGGCTTGTCCGGGGAGATGCCGACGACCTCGTAGCCGGCGGCCTGGAGTGAGGCGAGTGAGTCGCGGAAGTCGCAGGCCTGCTTGGTGCAGCCGGGAGTCATCGCGGCCGGGTAGGCGTACAGGACGACCTTGCGACCTCGCAGGTCGGCGAGGGAGAGCTGGTCGCCGGTGTCGGTGGCGAGGGTGAACTCGGGCGCGGGGTCACCGGGGGAGAGTCGGTCGGGCGAGGTCATGGCCCCGACCCTACCGCCGTGCCGGCCAGCGCCATCACCGACGACGCGGGCCGTCGCTACGTCTGTTGGCTGGGATGCGGGGGGTGATCATCAGGGGGTCGGCTGGTGGAAACCCGCCGTTCATCCGCCTGACCAGGTAGAGGTGATCAAGGCCATGCCCTGTTGCCAGACTCTGGCAACAACTACTCCTGGGAAATAGGCTGTCCCACGCCGGCCCGGTCGGGCCCGCTGACGCGTAGGAGGTCGCGTGGAGACACTGGCGATGCACATCTCGAACGGGATCATCGACGGTCCCGTGGCAGCGATCTTCGCTGCGCTCGCTCTTGCCGCGCTTACCTTTTGCGTTCTGCGCGGCCGGCGCGACCTGGACGACCGGCTGGCCCCGATGGCCGGCCTGGTGGCGGCGTTCATCTTCGCCGTCCAGATGCTCAACTTCCCGATCTTCACGGCCGGTGTCAGCGGCCACCTGCTCGGTGGGGCGCTCGCCGCGATGCTTGTCGGTCCGTGGGTCGGCGCGCTCTGCGTCTCCGTGGTGCTGGTCGTGCAGGCGCTGGTCTTCGGCGACGGCGGCGTGGCGATGCTCGGCCTCAACATCACCAACATGGCGCTGCTCGGCACCGCCGCGGCGTACGCGCTGATCGCGCTGCTGCTGCGGGTGCTGCCCCGGACCCGGGCTGGTCTGGCGGTGACCGCGTTCGTCGCCGCGATGCTCAGCGTGGTGGTCGCGTCCCAGGGCTTCGTCGTGCAGTACTGGCTGGGCGGCACCACCGACCTGGGCGGCAACCTGGCCGGCCTGGCCGGCACGATGGCCGGAACCCACCTGCTGATCGGCATCGGCGAGGGCCTGATCACCGCGACCACCGTGCTCACCGTCGCGAAGGTGCGACCCGACCTGGTGTACGCGCTGCGCTCCCTGCGCACCCCCACCACCCCCGCTGTCCCGGTCTCCGGAGGTGTCCGATGAAGAACCGTTCCTGGGCCTTCCTGGCCGGCGGCCTGCTGGTCGCCCTGCTGCTCGCCGGCGTGGTCAGCAACTACGCCTCGTCCCACCCGGACGGGTTGGACTCCTCGCTGCTCAAGGGCTGCACCGTCGACGCCGACGACAACATCGTGGCCGGCAGCTGCCCGGCGCAGCAGGCGAAGGACCATGAGCTCGGGGACAGCCCGCTCGCCGACTACGGCGTACGGGGCATCGAGAACAGCTTCGTCTCCACCGGCCTCTCCGGGGTGCTCGGGGTGCTGGTCACCTTCGCTATCGGGGCCGGCGGGTTCTGGCTGCTGCGCCGTCGGGGCGGCACGCCGACCGACGCTGACGCGGCCACGCCCACCGGGGACGCCACGCCCGCCGAGGATGACGCGGCGACGACGTCGCGCGCCGCCACGACAAGCTGAACAGGGGTACGCGGATGGGAGCCGGTCACGGGCACGTGCTGTACCGCGAGTCGGACTCGCCGGTGCACCGGCTCCCGCCCGAGGTCAAGATCGTGGCGATGGTGGTCTTCACCCTCGCCGTGGTGGCCACCCCACGGGAGGCGTTCTGGGCCTTCGGCGCGTACGCCGTGCTGGTGGCGGCGGTGGCGGCGCTGGCCCGGGTGGGCCCATGGTGGTTGCTCAGCCGCGCGTTGATCGAGTTGCCGTTCGTGTTGTTCGCGGTCGCCCTGCCGTTCCTCGGCAGCGGCGACCGGGTCGAGGTGCTGGGCCTGCGGCTGTCCGAGGACGGGCTGCACGGCGCGTGGAACATCCTGGCCAAGGGCACCCTGGGGGTGCTCGCCTCGCTGCTGCTCGCCGCGACCACCACCACCCGCGACCTGATCGTGGGGCTGGACCGGCTGCACTGCCCGCAGGTGCTCACCCAGATCGCCTCGTTCATGCTGCGCTACCTCGACGTGCTGGTCGGCGAGGCGCGGCGGATGCGGGTGGCCCGGATCTCCCGTGGAGACGACCCACGTTTCCTGTGGCAGCTGCGTGGCTTCGCGGCCGGGATCGGGGCGTTGTTCCTGCGCGCCTTCGAGCGCGGCGAGCGGGTCTATCTGGCGATGCTGTCCCGCGGCTACACCGGGAGGATGCCCGCTGTGTGGCAGGGCGAGGGTGCGGCGAGCGCCGGTCAGTGGCTGGTCGCGGCGACCGTACCGGTGTTGGCGGCCTCCATCGCCGCGACCGCCGTCGTGCTGTCATGATCGGTGTTGTGCAGACCGCTGTCTCGCTGGACGTTCGGGGTGTTCGTTACGCGTACCCGGACGGGCACGTCGCCCTTCAGGGGGTCGACCTGAACGTGCCGCGGGGCGACCGGGTGGCGCTGCTCGGGCCCAACGGCGCCGGCAAGACCACCCTGGTGCTGCACCTCAACGGCATTCTCACCCCGACCGAGGGCAGCGTGAGCGTCGGCGGGTTGACCGTCACCCCGGATCGGGCCACCCTGGCCGAGGTCCGCCGCCGGGTGGGCATCGTCTTCCAGGACCCGGACGACCAGTTGTTCCTGCCCACGGTGGCGGAGGACGTGGCGTTCGGGCCGGCGAACCTGGGTCTGCGCGGGGCCGAGTTGGCCGCCCGGGTGGACGAGGCGCTCGCCGCGGTGGGGATGAGTGAGCACCGGGGCCGGGCCCCGCAGCACCTGTCGTTCGGGCAGCGTCGCCGGGTGGCGGTGGCCACCGTGCTCGCCATGCACCCGGAGATCCTGGTGCTCGACGAGCCGTCGTCGAACCTGGACCCGGCGGCCCGTCGGGAGCTCGCCGAGATCCTGCGCGGCCTGCCGGTGACCCTGCTGATGGTCACGCACGACCTGCCGTACGCGGCGGAGCTGTGCGAGCGTTCGGTGATCCTCGACGACGGCCGGATCGTCGCGGACGCCCCCACCACCACCCTGCTCAACAACGCGCCCCTGCTGGCCAGACACCGCCTGGAACTGCCCTACGGCTTCACCCCCCAGCCCTGAACCCCGCTCTCAGCGACCAAACCCCCGCCATGCCCCGCGCCATGCCCGCGCCCCGCCGATCTTGCACTTTCTGTCCCCGCCTTTCGGGGTGAAAGCCGCATATGGCCAACCCAAAGTGCAAGATCGGCGCGGGCTGGGGGCGCGGGGGGGGGGTCAGGGGGCTGGAGTTGGGACTGCTGGCGTGGTGGTGCGGGAGGTGGCGTGCAGGCGCAGGACGCCGGCGGCTGTCGCGCCGGCCCCGGTGATCAGGAAGAGCGCCACCATCACCCGGGCGGCCGCGGGCGACCAGGGCACCGGGGCGATGGCGCGGGCGAACACTGCGGCGTTCGACGCTCCGGCGAAGAGCGCCAGGCAGGCTCCGGCCAGCGCGACCACGAAGTCGGCGGCCGGGCGGCGGCTCAGCGCGTACCAGCCGGCGGCGATCGCGCCGAGGCCGGTGACCAGGGGCCAGATCTGCCCGGAGAGCAGCCCGACGAGCACTCCGCCCACGCCCTGGGCCCCCGCGTCCAACTCCCGTCCCACCGGGTACCCGACGGCCAGCGCGCCGCCGACGATCAGCAGCACGCCGAGCGCGGACAGCGCGCGGGCGCCGGCCGGGGCGGTGGCGGCGAACAGGCCGAGCGCGCCCACCGCGAGCAGGCCCACGATGGTCACGGCCCACCAGGTGTACGCGTCCGGCGGCGGCACCCAGTCCAGCGTGCCGCCGATCACCATCGGGTCGGTGCCGTCGCGAAGCGGGATGGTCCAGTCCCGGACCCGGTGCTCGCGGTCCGGTGCGGCGCGTACCGCGGCCGGTGGTGCCGACTCCTGCCACAGCGCGCGTTGGTCGTGCCAGCGCGCTGTGGTGCCGTCGTCGACCCGTTGCCAGGAGGGTGCGGCGGCCGGGTCGGCCTCGGCCGGGAGTTCGGTGTCCCCGTCGATGGTGCGGTTCAGGTACGTGGCGGGAGAGTGGCTGTTCTCGAAGACCCCGTCCGGGCCGACGCGCAGGTACGGCTCGCCGGAGTAGCCGATGACCTCGATGGTGCGGCCGGTGCGGTTGGTCAGTTCCAGTCGGGCGCCCGCCTCGATGACGCGTACCTCAAGCCCTGGCCGTGCCGGTGCGACGCCGGTGGTCCGGGTGCGGTAGTCGGTGCCGTCCGGTGCGTCCGCGCCGTGGGCGGCAGCGGGCGCCGCGCTGATCACTGTCGCCAGGCCGGCTGCGGCGGCGACCAGGCCGGCGCGGCCCAGCAGGGTACGGATCACTTGCCGGCCGCCGCCACGGCTGCGGTGAGAGCGTCCGGGGTGGGGTTCTCGACGGGTTGACCGTTGACCTTGACGGTCGGCGTGCCGGTGACGTTGCTCCGGCTGGCGTCGTCGGTGACGTGTTCGGTCCAGCCCTTGTACGTCCCATCCTTCACGCAACTGCCGAAGGAGCCCCGGTCGAGGCCCACGCTGGTGCCGATGTCGATGAGCGTGTCGTCGGTGAGCCCGGCGCTGCCCTCCGGCGGCTGCTGGGCGAAGAGCGCCTTGGCGTACTCGTGGTACTTGCCGCCCGCCGCGGCGCAGCCGGAGGCGGCCGAGGAGCGGGTGGAGTACTGGGTGGTGGAGAAGCGGTTGAGGTACGCGACCGGGTGGTAGACCACTTTCGCCTTGTTGTCGGCCACCAACTGTTCGAGGGTGGACCCGCTGGTCTGCTCGAACTGCTTGCAGGCCGGGCAGAGGAAGTCCTCGTAGACGTCGACGGTGACCGGCCCGCCGCCGGTGACGATGCCGGTGCCCTCCGCGTTGGCGCCGGGTGGGGTGGTGAAGTCGTCGGAGCGCTGGCTGGACCAGACGGCCCAGCCGATGCCGGCGGCGATGACCAGGACGACGACCGCGGCGGCGGAGACCCAGATCGTGCGGCGGCGGCGCCGCTCGCGGGCCAACTGCTCGCGGACCACCCGGGCGGCGTCCCGCTGCCCCTTGCGACTACTCATCCTCGTCCTCCACAACGGGTTCGCCGGACAACCACCCGTCCACCGATACCGGCGTACGTGGCCAGATCAGCAGGAATCCGGCCAAGACCAAGAATCCCAGGTCCCGGAGGATCTCCGGGAGGTAACTGGGTGCCTGCCCCGCTGCCAGTTGCCCGCCGCTGCCGAAGCAGCCGCAGTCGATGGCCAGCCCCCGCGCCCAGGCCGAGGCGATCCCCGCGATGAAGACCACCAGCAGCGCGGCGGACACCCCGGCGACAAGCCGGGTGGCCAGCCCGAGCAGCAGCAACACGCCCAACGCCAGCTCGACGAAGGGCAGCGCCGCGCCGATCACTGTCGCCACGTCGTACGGCATCACCTGGTACGCGTTGACCGCCCGCCCGGAGGCGGCGAGGTCGCTGACCTTCGACGCGCCGGCGACCAGCCAGACGGCGGCGAGGCCGAGTCGGGCCGCGATGCCGAGCCACGGGCGGACCAGTGGCCAACGGCCCGACCGGGTGGAAGGTGGTGTCACGCTCATTTGTCGTCCCGTCCGCGCCGGAAGTTCCGCGTTCAGCCGGTCAGGGCGTCGCCGACCGCCTCGACCAGGTCGTCCCGGGCCCGGGCGACCCGGGACCGGATGGTGCCCACCGGCACCCCTTCGACGGCGGCGGCCTCGGCGTACGACAGGCCGAGCAGTTGGGTGAGCACGAACGCGGCGCGCCGCTCGGGGCCGAGGCGACGGACGAGGTCGGCGGCGCCGAACTGGCCGGCCGGGTCGGGGTGCGGTCGGTCGGTGTACGCGTTCGCCGCCAGGCGCTCGTCGAGCCGCCGACGCCTGATGACAGTGCGCAGGTGGTCGGCGCAGGCCCGGCGGGCGATGCCGAGCAACCAGGTGCGGGCGCTGGAGCGACCCTCGAAGGCGGGAAGTGCCCGGAACGCCCGCAGGTAGGTTTCCTGGGTCAGGTCGTCGGCGCTGTCCGGGTCGACCAGGGCGGCGGCGAACCGCCAGACCTCGGCCTGGGTCAGGCGGACGAACGCCGCATGGGCGGTCGGGTCGCCGTCGCGGGCGGTCAGCGCCCACTCGGTTGCCGGGTCCCGGGCGACCTCGTCGGCCGGCTCTGCCGGACTGACGGCACCGGAGTCACGCGGGACAGGGATCACGACACACCAGGTTACGCGGCGGCCGGCGGCGCGTCAGGGTCGTTCGACCCTTGGATGGTCTGCGCCACGTCGGGAACTTTTCTCCGTTCCGGGCCGACTACCAGTTCATGACGTGCGACCACCGACGCCCCCACCCCCCTCGGGTCGCCGAAAGGCACACCTATCGGCGACCATGTCCGGCATGACTGTCGCCCCCCGCCGCTGGGCCGCCAGGCTGGCGGCAGCCGCCGGCCTGCTCGTCACCGTCGTCGCCCTGTTGATCGCGCCAGCCACCTCCGCCAGCGCCCACGCGGTGTTGGAGAGCAGCAGCCCGGCCGCCTCCTCCATCGTGCCGAGCGGGCCGTCCGAGGTGGTCCTCACGTTCAGTGAGTCGGTCCGCAAGGTGCCCGGCAAGATCCGGATCATCGCACCGGACGGTTCCCGGGCCGACCGGGGCGAACCGTCGTTCGGTGACGCTGTCGTGACCATCCCGGTGGACCCGGCCGGCTCGCGCGGCACCTACCTGGTCAGCTTCCGGGTGATCTCCGCCGACAGCCACCCGGTTTCCGGCGCGTTCACCTACTCGGTCGGCGCGCCCTCGACCCCACCCGTCGACTCCGGCACTGACAGCCGCGCCAACCCGGTGGTGGAGACGGCGGTGAAGGTCGCCCGCTTCCTCGGCTACGCCGGTCTGGTGCTGCTGGTCGGGCCGGCGCTGGTGCTCGCCGCCCTGTGGCCGCGCCGGCTCTCCCGCCGGGGGCCGACCCGGCTGGCCTGGACCGGCCTCGGTCTGGTGGCCTTCGCCACCCTCGCCGACCTGTGGTTGCAGGTGCCCTACACGGCCGGTGGTGGTCTCTTCGACGTCACCGGCGAAGGGTTCGGCACTGTCTTCGGCAGCGCCTTCGGCGCCGCCCACCTGGTCCGACTCGGCTTGCTGGCAGCGTCCATCTTCCTGCTCCGCCCGCTGCTGGCCCGGCCCGCCGGCCGCGCGGACGCGATCATCCTGGCCGTGCTCGGCGGCGCCGCCCTGCTGACCTGGCCGCTGGCCGGGCACGCGGCGGCCTCCCCGGCGCCGGCGGTCTCGGTGGTGGTCGACGCGGTCCACCTGGGCAGCATGGCGGTCTGGCTTGGTGGCCTGCTCATGCTCGCCGTCTTCCTGCTGCGCCAGGCCGACGAGCGGGAGCTGGGCGCGATCCTGCCGATCTGGTCGCGCTGGGCGGCGCTCGCCGTCTCGGCGCTGCTGCTGGCCGGCACCGTTCAGGCGCTGATCGAGGTGGCCACCCCGCAGGCGCTCTTCGACACCACGTACGGGCGCCTGCTGCTCGCCAAGATCGGGCTGTTCGCGATTGTGATCGCCGTGGCCGCGTACTCCCGGAAGTTGGTGCGCAGCCGCGTCGCGGCGCAACGCCCGGTACCGGTGCGCCGGGCGGTCCTGGTGGAGCTGGCCGTCACCGTCGTGGTGCTGGCCGTGTCCGCCACGCTCGTGCAGACCACGCCCGCGCGCACCGCCGCGGCCGGGCCGTCCGCCGGGGCCGAGTCCGGCCTCTTCAGCACCAGGCTCGCCAGCCCGCTCCTGTCCGTCGAGGTCGAGGTGAGCCCGGCCGGGCGGGGCAACAACACGGTGCACCTGTACGCGTACGACAAGGCCAACCAGCCACTGCTGGTCGCGGAGTGGAAGGCGACAGCCGCGCTGCCCTCGGCCGGGATCGAGCCGATCGAGGTGCCGTTGCTGCGGTTGACGGACAGTCACGCCTACGGCGACATCAGCATGCCGACGTCCGGCGACTGGCAGCTGAAGATCACCGCCCGAACGACCGACATCGACCAGGCCACGGTGACCGCCACCGTGCCCATCCGTTAGAGAGGTTCGCGAAACCCATGACCCGATTCCGGCGTACCGCAACCGCCGCTGCCGCCCTGGCGTTCACCGCCGCCGCCACCGCTGTGCTCGGCTTCGCCGGACCGGCGTCCGCGCACGTCACGGTGAACCCGAAGGAGGCAACCCAGGGTGGCTACGCCCGGGTGGCGTTCCGGGTGCCCAACGAGAGCGACACCGCGTCGACCACCAAGCTGGAGGTCGTGCTGCCGGAGAACGCCCCGGTCGGCTCGGTGTCGACGATGCCGGTGCCCGGCTGGACGGTCGCCACGGAGAAGCGCAAGGTGGATCCGCCGATCGAGGTGCACGGCAGTCAGCTCACCGAGGCCGTCTCCAAGATCACCTGGACGGCCTCCGCCGACGCCGGGGTGAAGCCGGGTCAGTTCCAGGAGTTCCCCGTCTCGATGGGGCCGCTGCCGCAGGTCGACTCGATGGTCTTCAAGGTCCTGCAGACCTACTCGGACGGCAACATCTCGCGGTGGATCGACGAGCCGGCGCCGGGTGCCGAGGAGCCGGAGAACCCCGCTCCGGTTCTCACCCTGGCCGCCGCGGCGGCACCGGCGGGTTCGGCCTCGCCCAGCGCGGCAGTGGCCTCGCCGGACGACGATGACGACGACGACGGCAACGGGCTCGCGGTCGGCCTCGGTGTGGCCGGTCTCGTCGCCGGCCTGGCCGGTCTGGTGCTGGGCGGGCTGGCGTTCACGCGTACCCGCCGGGAGCCGGTCGCGAAGGTCTGACCCTGTTTCACCCGCTGGCCCGCCGGATCTTCCGGCGGGCCAGCGTGCTTTCCGCAGCCAATGTCGACCGTGCCGTGGATATCCCCTGATCAGACGGTGTACGTCGGTAAGGTCGGCCGGGTATTTGGCTGCGGAGGGGGACGGTGCGGATGCGGTTCGTGCGGATGATCGCCGGAGTGCTGCTGTTGGTGGTGGGGATTCCGGCGCTGTTCGCCGGTGGCGGGCTGTGGCTGGTGACCCGACACGCCGACCCCGGCGGGTCCTTCGCCGCCCGGTTCGAAACGGTCCGCACGCCCGGTCACGCGATCGTCGTCACCGACCTCGACCGGTTGCTGCGGCAGGAGGCGCCCTTCGCGCGTACCGCCCAGACCCGGCTGCGCCTGGACGCCCGCACCACGGGCGGGCCGGCCTTCATCGGTCTGGCGCCCACCGCCGAGGTGCGTGGGTGGCTGGAGGCGGTGCCGCACGCCACGGTCCGCCGCGTGGCGCTGGCCCGGGGTCCGCTGCCGGTCCGGCTCGATCCGGCCGGACCGGCCGCCGACACCCCGGGCGTCGCGCCGGCCGACGGGTCCGTCACGCCGCTGGGCCAACCCTTCTGGGTACGCGAGGGGATCGGTTCGCTGGACTGGAGCGCGGACGACCTCGCCGGCGAACCCATGAGTCTGGTGGTGATGCGCCCCGACGGGGAGGGCGACCTCGCTCTGGACCTGCACGCCGAGTTGCGGGTCGGGTGGACCGGCCCGGCCACCTGGGGTCTGCTGACGGTCGGCGTGCTGCTGGTGGTGTGCGCGGCGCTGCTTCTGCTGCGGCCGCTACGGCCACGCGAGGTGATCTTCGTGGTCGAGCCGGATCAGGTGCCGGTGCTCGCCGGCCGGCTCGGGGTCACCTCGCTGAGTGGCCTGGGCCCCCGGCAACCCGAGCCGACCTCGCCGTTGCCGCTCCGACAACTCGCCCCGGTCGGCTCCGGCGCCCCGGAACCCGCCCGGTCGGCGATCGGCGCGGCCCGCGCGGCCACCCTCGCCGACCTGGCCGAACCGGTCCGGCTGCCCCGCCCGCCGGAGGTGACGTTGAGTCTCGCCTGGCCGCCGGCCGACGTGGACGAGCCCACGGCCCGGCCGGTGGCGGCCGCACCGGGCGACGACCCGGCCCGTGGCGGCCCGGTCGGGTGACGGCCCGGCCGGTGGTGGTGGGTGAGACGGCGAGTGGCCCGCCGCGCTGCCGACGCGGCGGGCCACCCTCACCGGGGGAGCGGTGCTACCCGAGCGACGCTTGAGGTAGATGAGGACAGATTAGCGGCGAACATGGCTACTCGGGAGGTCTGTCCATTTGGTGCGATTTTCCGCATCGAGCCCCGAGCGCACCGGCAACGCCGCCAGCAGCAGCAGGCTGAGCAGCACGTAGGTGTTCTGCACGACGAAGTCCACCGGATCGTGGGTGCGGACCGGTCCCGCGCCCCAGGCCTGGAACGTCACCACGCCGTAGATCGTCACGGCGGTGATGCCCAGCGCGAGCCCGGCCAGCCACCGACGCCGACGTGCCTCGTCCGGGCGGTCCGCGCTCAACGCCGCGTCGGCGAGCAGCACCACCGCCGGCACGAACCAGTAGATGTGGTGGGTCCAGGTGATCGGGCTGGCCAGGGAACCGACCAACCCGGTCAACGTCAGGCCGGTCAACGCGTCACCGGCCCGCGCCGCGCGGGCGGCCCGCCACAGCCCGTAGCCGGCGACCGCGGCCACCAGCAGCAACCAGAGCAGCCGGTCCGGCTTATCCGGCTCGGTGAACCGGCTGAGCAGGCCGAAAAGCGACTGGTTGCCGACGATGTCGGTGCGTCCCACCCGCTCGGTGGTCCACAGCTCGTGCGTCCAGAACCGCCACGAGTCACGAGGCGCGATCGCCGCCGCGAGCACTGTCGCCGCCGCCGCGGTCGCGATCGCCACCGCCGCGGCCCGCCACCGCCGCGTGGCCAGCAGATAGACGATGAAGATGCCGGGAAAGAGCTTGAGGGCCGTCGCCAGCCCCACACCCACCCCGGCCCAGCGTCGCGCCTGCGGCACCGCGAACAGCAGATCGGCCAGGATCAGCACGACCAGCAGCATGTTGATCTGGCCGAAGGTGATCGTCTCGCGGATGCTCTCCACCGCCAGCACCAGCAGAACGGCGACGATCAGGGTGAACCTGCGGGGCAGGGCGTGTCGGGCGATCACCGGCGTCACCAGCCACCGGGTGGTCAGCACCACGGCCAGCACTGTGAGCGCCGTGAAGATCGCCACGGTGGCACCGAGCCGTAACAGACCGAACGGCCACAGCAGCAGCGCGCTGAAGGGTGGGTAGGTGAAGTACAACTCGCCCTGCACCCGGTCGGGCTGGACGTAGTCGTAGAGCGGGTGGCCGACGCGCCACCAGTCCATCGCGGACATGTAAATCTTGAGATCGAAGAAGTTGTGCACGAGGCCGGGCAGGTACAGCGCTGGCAGCACAGCGCCGAGGGCCACCACCGCGACCAGGCGACGGACCGTACGGCCGCCGGGATCGTCTTCGGTGACGGCGGGCGGTGCGACGGGTTCTGCTGGCACCCCGAAACCCTAGCGGTCCGGTCCGCCGAGAGCGCGCAGCCGCGAGGCGTGGGCTGCGCGTAGGCTGTCCCGGTGGCTGATCTCCTCGTCTGGATCGACTGTGAGATGACTGGGTTGGACCTCGGCAGGGACAAACTGATCGAGGTTGCGGCACTGGTCACCGATCCCGACCTCAACGTGCTGGGTGACGGTGTCGACGTGGTCATCCACGCCGACGAGGCGGCGCTGGAGGGGATGCCGGAGGTCGTGCAGACGATGCACGCCAGGTCCGGCCTCACCGAGGAGGTCCGTCGTTCGGCGGTCACCCTCGCCGAGGCCGAGGACCTGGTGCTGGAGTACGTCCGCACCTTCGTCAAGGATCCGCGTACGGCTCCGCTCTGCGGCAACTCGATCGCCACCGACCGGGGCTTCATCGCCCGGGACATGCCCCGCCTCGACGCCCACCTGCACTACCGGATGATCGACGTGTCGTCGATCAAGGAACTCTGCCGCCGCTGGTACCCCCGCGTGTACTTCGGCCAGCCGCAGAAGGGTCTCGCGCACCGGGCGCTGGCCGACATCCGGGAGAGCATCCGGGAGTTGGAGTACTACCGGCGTACCGTCTTCGTTCCGCTGCCCGGCCCGGACGTCGAGACCGCCAAGGCCATCGCCGCCGAACTCTGACCGCGGCCGCGCTGACCGGCAACCCGCTGGACGTGCCTGGCTGTGGTGTGGCTATTATTGGTCCGCACCCCGCCCGGAGCGTTCGACCGGGCGACGGCGGCATGGTGGCTGTAGCTCAGTTGGCAGAGCACCGGGTTGTGGTCCCGGTTGTCGGGGGTTCAATTCCCCTCAGTCACCCAGTTAATTTCACTGCTCAGGCCCCCTCCTCGGAGGGGGCCTGAGTCGTTGTGGGGGCCAGACAGGGGACGACGCGAAAGCCCCCTCCGAGGAGGGGGCTTCCGTGTGCTGGCTCAGGCGGTCGGTGTGGGGGACGGGGTGACCGCCCCGTCCGGGGCCGGGGTGGCGGCGTCCGGGTCGGCCGGAGGCTCGTACGGGAGGGCGCTGCCCTTGACGTACTCGTCCCAGCTCATGTTCCAGTCGGTCCAGCCGTTGCCGTTCTGCAGCTTGCGCTCGGTGCCCTTGACGGTGATCGGGTCGCCGATCTGGGTGTTCTTGAAGAGCCAGTCGCCGTTGGCCATCGACACGTTGACGCAGCCGTGCGACACGTTCGTGGTGCCCTGCTGGCCCTCGGACCAGGGTGCCGCGTGGATGAACTCCCCGCCCCAGGTGAGGCGCTGCGCAAAGTCAATCTTGGTGCGGTAGCCCTCCTCCGGGCCCAGCTCCTCGAACGTGTCGAAGACCGTCTTGCGCAGCTTCTCGATGACGACCATGGTGCCGCTGGACGACGGGGTGCTCTTCTTGCCCAGGCTGACCGGGATGGTCTTGATCACAGAGCCGTTGCGGGTCACCGTCATCCGCTTGGTCTTGTTGTCGACGGTCATGACCACCGCAGCGCCGATCTTGACGTCCACCGAGAGGTCTGCGCGGCCGTACCAACCCGCACCCATCGGCAGGCCGCCGGCCTGCACGCGGTAGGAGACCTTGCTGTTGGGCTTCCAGAACTCCTTCGGCCGGTACCGGATCTCGGTGGGGCTGACCCAGTGCCAGATCCCCTCCTGCGCCGGCGTCGAGGTGACTGTCATCCGGCGCTGCACGTCGTCGCGGTAGTCCTCCGGGATGTCCCGGCTGAACTTCACGATCAGCGGCATGCCCACCCCGACCACCTGGTTGTCACCGAGGAAGCTGCTCACCCGCACCTGGTTGCCGGGCTTGGCCATGGTGGTGAAGGTGCTCGTCGCGGTGGCCGGAAGCCCGTCGTCGCCCTTGGCGGTGACGGTGGCCGTGTAGCTCGTGCCGTAGGCCAGCGCGCCAGCCGGAAGCCACGACTTGCCGTCCTTGGCGAGGGCGCCCTCGACCGCTTTGCCGGCGGGGTCCTTCAGCTCGACCGCGGTTTCCACGGCGTCTTTCGTGGTGAAGGTGATGCCGGTGGACGCCGCCACGTCCTTGGCGTCTGCCGCCGGCTCACTGATCGTCGCCGCGGCCTTCGGTGCCGGGTTCTCGCCGCCCCCGTGCCACGAGGACGACTTGCCGCCGTCGCCGTCGGTGCAGGCCGAGGTGAAGGCCAGCGCCACGGCGAGGAGCCCTGCCGCGAACACGCGGCGTCGCCCACCGGGCCTGATCAGCTGGTCCTGGCTAGCTCGCATGAAGTCCCTCACAGTTGTGGTCGCTGCCCCATCGTCTCTTACTGACGCGCCAGAGCCGGCCCCGGTTGCCGAGGGTGAACCGAAACACGCCGTCAATAGTGCCCGAATACTGCTACTATCCGGCGTTTCATGAGCCTGGCTCGTCTCCGTGCCGGGAGTGCGGGGGTCGCCGCGTCGTCATCGACCGGCGGGAGTGCAAGAGTACGCCGGCCCGGCCAACGGCCGAGCCGGCGCAACGAGGCCGACGGCTCAGACCGCCGGGCCGGCCCCGCCACTGGGCACCGGCAACGCGCTGCCCTTGATGAACTCCGACCAGCTCAGGCTCCACGCCGTCCAACCGTTACCGGCGGTGATCCTGCGCTCGGTGCCCTTGATCGTGATCGGGTCACCGATCCGGGTCTTGTCGAACAACCACCTGGCGTTCGCCATCGACACGTTCACGCAGCCGTGCGAGACGTTCTGCCGCCCCTGCACGTGCTCCGACCAGGGCGCGGCGTGGATGTACTCGCCGCCCCAGGTGAGCCGCTGGGCGAACTGGATGTCGGTCACGTAGCGGTTGGCCGGATCCGGGTCGTCGCGGGTGTCGAAGACAGTGGCTTCCTTCTTCTCCATCACCACCATCGTGCCGCTCGACGACGGGGTGCTCTTCTTGCCCAGGCTCACCGGAATGGTGCGTACCGGCGTGCCGTTCTCGAACACCGTCATCTTCTTGTTGGCGTTGTCGACCTTCATCTCGAACGAGCGGCCGATCTTGGCGGTGGCCTTGCGGTCGATGTCGCCGTACTTGCCGTTGCTCAAGGGCATCCCCGCCAGGGCGATCCGCACGGTGATGGTGGTGCCCGGCTTCCAGTACTCCGGAGCCCGGTAGTAGGCCTGCGTGCCGTTGCTGACCCAGTGCCACGCGCCCGGCTGCGGCGGGTCGGTCTTGACGAACATCCGCTTCTGCACCGCCGCCCGGTCCTTCTTCGGGATACCCGGGTGGAACTCGGTGACCACCGGCATGGCCACCCCGTAACTCTTGTCATCGAAGAGGTACAGGCCCGACCCGATCGTCGACTTCGGCTTGGCCATCGTGGTGAAGCTGCTGGTGCCCTGGCTGCTCGTACCGTCCGACGCGCTGGCCGTCACCGTGGCGGTGTAGCGGGTGCCCCACTTCAGCGGAGCGGACGGCACCCAGGACGAACCATCGCTACGCAGCTTGCCCTCGATCGAGCCGCCGCCGTCCGCCGTCAGCGTGACAGCTGACACCTTCCCGCCGTCCGGGAGTTTCGCGCTGATCTCCGTACTCACCGGCCTGTTCTTCGTGCCGTTCGCCGGGCTCAGCGTGAGCGCCGGCCCACTCGGTGTGCTCGGTGTCGAAGGTGCGGCTGAGCCGGGGGTGGCGCTCACGTCCGGGGACGCACCGCCAACGAATTCCGGCTTCTTTCCGTCGCCGCCGCATCCGGTCAGTGCCAGCGCCGCCGCCAGAGTCAGGGCGCCCACCACCGCCCCGGCTCGCGTGAACCGTGCCATGCCCACCTCTGTTCTCGCGTACCTGGCGGACATCGTGCCGCATCGACGCCGCAACCCACGTCCCGATCTTGACGGTGGTGCCCGGTTCGGGGCTTTTGCCGGCAAAGCTCGACCGAAGGGGGGACCCGGGGAACCGAATTGGAGGCCGCTCGGGAGGGGTGCTAATGTTCTCTCCGTTGCCGAACGAGCGCCGCTAGCTCAACTGGCAGAGCAGCGGACTCTTAATCCGCGGGTTCGGGGTTCGAGTCCCTGGCGGCGCACCAACGATGAAGGCCTTGACCTGGCAGATCCTTGCCAGTTCAGGGCCTTTTTCGCGTACGCCGGTGCGACGAGGTGCGGTGCCAGCGGCTAGAGGCGGACTGCGGCTCGTACCAGATCAGCGACGGCTCGGGAACGGCTGTGCGGGGGCCAGGCGATGACAGTGGTGACTTCCGGCGCGTCCACGATCGGCACGGCGACGAGATCATCGTTCAACTGGGATCGGGCGGAGTCAGGCACGACCAGCAAGGTCCGGCCAAGGGCGATCAGCTGGAAAAGTTGTGAGTGGCTCTGCGCCTCAGGACCTGGGCCGTCGGGATAGGTGCCGTCATTCCCGGGCCAGCGCGGTAGAGGCAGGTCGGGCAGCTTGGTCACCTCGCTCAGCTGCAAACTCCTGCGAGTGGTGAGGGGATGGCCGGCCGGGAGGATGGCGACCTGGCCCTCGGTGTGCAGTTCCTCTGTGTCGAACCCTGTCAGGTCGTCGAACGGGTGGTGAAGGATCGCGACATCGGCACGGCCGGTCCGCAACAGCCGTTCCTGTTCGCCGGGGCCACACAGCATCACGTCGACGTCGACCGATCCCGGTTCGGTGGCGTAGGCGTGCAGCAGCTTCGCGAGCAACTCGCTGGTCGCTCCCGCCTTGGTCGCCAGGACGACGCTGGCGCGACCAGTGACGGCGAGGGCTGCGCGGCGGGTGCGATGTTCGGCAGCTTCCACAGCGTCCAGCGCTGCTCGTCCTTCGTGCAGCAGGACCGCACCGGCCTCGGTCAGCGTCACCGACCGGCTGTCACGCTTCAGCAAGGTGACGCCCAGGCGGCGTTCGAGCTGACTGATCGCCCGCGACAGTGGCGGCTGGGCTATGCCCAGGCGTTGCGCCGCTCGGCCGAAGTGCAGCTCCTCGGCCACGGCGACGAAGTACCGCAGCTCCCGTGTCTCCACGTGTCGAGCCTAGCCGGGAACGGAGGCGCGACGATACCTTCAGGGTATCGCCCATGACTCAGGTGGTCTTGGACGGCTTGCGGGCCATGACTCACAGTCGAAGACATGAGTGACACGAAGATCGCCCTGGTAACCGGGGCCAACAAGGGCATCGGGTACGAGATCGCGGCAGGCCTGGGTGCGCTGGGCTGGAGCGTGGGTGTCGGGGCCCGCGAGCAGACCCGGCGGGACGCGGCGGTGGCACGGCTGCGGGACGCCGGCGTCGACGCCTTCGGTGTCCCGTTGGATGTCACCGACGACAGCAGTGTCGCCGCCGCGGCCGATCTGATCGCCGAACGCGCCGGACGCCTCGATGCCCTGGTCAACAACGCCGGAATCACCGGCGGCGGGCCGCAGCAGCCGAGCAGCGTCGATCCGGCCGTCATCCGCACGGTGGTGGAGACCAACGTCATCGGCGTCATCCGGGTGACCAACGCCATGCTGCCGTTGCTCGGCAGGTCGGCCTCGCCGCGCATTGTGAACATGTCCAGCAGCGTCGGTTCTCTGGCCCGCCAGTCCGGCCCCGGTGGTGAGACCTCCACAGGTCCGGTCGCTGTGGCCTACGCGCCCTCCAAGTCATTCCTGAACGCGGTGACCCTTCAGTACGTCCGGGAACTGGCAGACACGAACATCCTCATCAACTGCGCCTGCCCGGGCTTCGTCGCCACCGACCTCAACGGCTTCCGTGGCGTGCGTACTCCCCAGGAGGGCGCAGCGACCGCCATCCGCCTGGCCACACTGCCCGACGGGGGCCCCACCGGCGGATTTTTCGAGGACGCCGGTGTGGTGCCCTGGTGACGGCTCGCAGGCTCACCTGTTGCTGTTGAGGCGGACGATGGTGCCGTTGAGGGCGGTCGCGAAGAGCGTCCACGCGACGTACGGGGCCAGTGCGACGGCCGCGACGCTGTCGGCCTGTGAGGCTCGGCGGAGCAGCACGAGGTTGGAGGCGTTGAGCGCGGCGATCTCGGCTAGCGCGATGGCGGGTCTGTGGGCCTTGAAGAACAGCGCGCTCCAACCGAAGTTGAGGGCCAGGTTGAGCCCGTAGGCACGGGTGAACGCGGCGCGGTCGGTTTCGCTGGTGCGGTCCAGCACGCGGGCGCCGGCCACCGCGATCAGGGCGTACAGCGGCGTCCATACCAGCGGGAACGCCACGGGCGGGGGTTGCCAGGTCGGCTTGCGTAGCCGTTGGTACCAGCGTGAGGAAGCGTCGGTGACCGTCGCCCCGGCGGCGGCTGTCACAGTGACCGCTGCCGCGGTCCTGGCCAGGGTTGGTAGTCGCATGCTGTTCAGCTACCCGGCCTACGACGGATCAATCGCGCCCCGTTCAGCGGCTGAACGGCGGTGGAACGAGAGCGAAACGCTGTCGGAGTGCTCAGTTAACCTCTGCGCCCTGCCGATGATCACCATCGCCGATGAAGTGACCGGAGCGCCGGATGGTCCTGAGTGGACCATGGACGTCTTCGAGGAGGAGGTACGCCTCGACGAGTTGATTCGGCGGCGGGTCTTTCTGGAGGTCGCCGAGTCCGGCGCGCAGGTCGATCCGGAGGAGCGGACCCGGACGACGCTCGAGGCGTTCGGCCGCAACGGCTTCGTGGTGCTGGTCGACGACCGGCAGGTGACGGCCCTGGACGACAAGGTCCACCTGCACGCGGGGTCCCGGATCACGTTCCTCAAGCTCGTCCCGCTGGTGGGTGGCTGATGGACACGTTCGACCCGGAGCAGGCGCTGCGCGACGTGGTCACCGCCTTCAGGAGGCGGTCCGAGCGCTGGGAAAACGCTCTCAACGACACTGATCAGCGGGACTTCGTCGATCAGGTGGCCGTAGTGTGCGGCTGGGCGCCGTCACCCTGCAGGTCAGCTGGAAGCCCGCCTCGGGAGTAGCAGCTCCTCGTGATCGAGTTCACGTTCCAGAACGCGAAGTTCCTCGTCCGGCAGTCGGCCGGAGTCGCGCCAGCGCACGAGTTCCTCGCGCTGCGCGGCGATGGCTGTCCGCCGGACCCGAAGCGCCGTCTCGTACTCCGGCGAGGTGGGCAACTCGGATGAGTCGCTCTGCTCCAGAAGGTCCAGCCGCCCGCGGTAGCGCGCCAGTCGAGCCAGCAGCTGCGTACGCGTGGTGTTGACGGCCACCGTGCTGTCCGGCTCCGCCGCCGCAACCTCGTCGAGGCGGGCCAGGGCGGCCTCGACCGCCGCCGAGCGGGCCTCGTTGCGTACACGGGCCTGGTCGGTTTCGTTGGCGCGCAGGCCCAGCATCCGCACGAGCGGCGCGAACGTCAGGCCCTGCCCGACGAGTGTCACCAGGACGACCACGAAGGTGCAGAACAGCAGGAGGTCACGGTCGGGAAAGGGTGCGCCGCTGTTGGTGGTCAGCGGCAGGGTGAAGATCGCGGCCAGGCTGATCACGCCACGGGTGCCGGACCAGCTCAGAGCCACCACTTCACGGGAGGTGAGCCGGCGGGCGTTGCGGTCAGCGCGCTCGATCCGCCGGGCACTCCCGGGTTCGTCGGGGTCGTCCTGCTCGGAAATGCCGCCCAGCCGGGTGTGCAACGACCGGGGGAGGGACTGGGTCAGCACCAGCCACGCGGGGCGCAGCAGGAGCACCACGCCGACCGATATGGCGACAGCGATGACGATGGTCGACGTGTCGTACTGACGCAGGCCCTTGACGACTTCGGGAAGCTGCTGGCCGATGAGCAGGAAGACGAAGCCTTCGAGGAGGAAGTCGACCAGCCGCCACACCGCGCTGGTCTGCAGCCGGGCGGCCCCCGAGGTGAGCTGCGGTGTCTTGTGACCAACGATCAGCCCGGCGATCACCACGGCGAGCACCCCGGAGACGTGCAGTTCCTCGCCCAACAGGTAGGCCACGAACGGTGTCGCGAGCGAGATGGCGTTCGACAACAGTGGGTCCGCGGTGAACGGTCGGGCCAGACGTACCAGCCAGGCCACTGCCGCTCCCACGGCGACCCCGCCGACCGCCGCCAGGACGAACTGGGCAACGGCGGACGGGAACGAGAACTCACCACCCACAGCGGCGGCCACCGCGACGCTGAGCATCGTCAGCGCTGTGGCGTCGTTGAGCAGCCCCTCGCCCTGAATGATCGTGACCATCTTCGGTGGCAGGTTCACCCGGCGGCCCACCGCCAGGGCGGCCACCGGGTCGGGCGGCGCGATGGCGGCGCCGACCGCGATCCCGGCAGCGAGCGTCGCCCCGGCGACGAACAGGTGGAACCCGATGCCGACCAGTACCCCGGTGAGGAGCACCAGCAGCACGGACAAGCTGACCACGATGCGGAGGTTCCGGCGGATGTCCAACAGCGAGGAGTCCAGTGCGGCGCTGTAGAGCAACGGCGGCAGCACGATCATGAGCACAAGGTCGGGGTCAAGGCCGACGTTGGGGCCGGGGAGCAGCGCGTACACGATGCCGATGAGCGGCAGAAGCGCCGCGGCCGGCAGCCCGGTGCGGGCCGCCACCCACCGCACGACGACGATGACCGCGACAGCGGCGAGCACGAACAACAACATCGAATGGGTGCTCACCTGGTTGATTCCCCTGGATCGGCGCGAGGTTGCTCGGAGCCGCCGCGGGTTCGCGGCCGAGCCGGCCGATGGCACCGTCGGCGCAGCATGCAGCAGTGACGAGCGTACCCGCCTGATCACCGGACCTGACCGACCGCTGAACACGGCCACCGCGCCCGACACCGGCGACGACCACCGGTACGTCAAGGTCACGGCCGGGACCGGTCCCCGGCAGAGCGTGCGAAGGCCGGCCGTCCGGAGTCGCAACCGGGCAGGTCACGCTGACACTGCGGTGAGGCGAACCCCCTCCTGTTTGGGTGACGTCCGCGTGCTAGCGTCTCGTCCCGTTGTCGGTGAGCGCCGCTAGCTCAACTGGCAGAGCAGTGGACTCTTAATCCGCGGGTTCGGGGTTCGAGTCCCTGGCGGCGCACTAACGATCAAGGTCCTGACCTGGTGGTTCACACCGGGTCAGGGCCTTCTTCGCGTAGGGCGGCGGTGGGTGGTCGCGCTGCGGGTGCTCGGGAGCCCGGTGGGCCGGGCGTATTCGACCGCGGAGGCGTCCGCCGCGCTTCTGCGAGCATCCAGTCGGTGGCGATTACGCTGGCGGCGTGGGGGGACAGCTCCGGGTTCGCATGCAGGGGGATCTCTATCACCCGGTAGTGCCGCCGGGAGCCGTGTATGTGGGTCGGCAGGGGTTCGGGTTACGGCGTTCTCCCTGGGCCAACCCGTTCAGCCTGCGAAAGCATGATCGGGCGGAGGCGTTACGCCTTTATCGGCAGTGGCTGCTGGGGCAGCCGGCCCTTGTTGACCGGGCCCGGCGGGAGTTAACGGGGAAGCAGTTGGCGTGCTGGTGCCGCGTCGAGGATGCGTGCCATGCCGACGTGCTGACCGACGTCATCGGTTGACGTGGAATCGGTATCGCGAGGTGGGCCGTCTCGGTGCGTAGACACCGCCAATGCTGAAGGACTGCGGTCTTGCCGCTTGGTTGCCTACATAGAAGGCGACGTCGCGGTCGGCGGCGCAGAGCTGGGTGAGGAATCTGTTTTTCAGCTGTTCCGCAGCCTCCGCGTCGGTGAGCTGGCCCAGGCGGCGTTGTAGGGCGACGAACTCCCAGTCCCAGAGTGTCTGTTGGTGACCGCGGCACTGACGGTCTGCGCAGCGATAGCGGTAGGCACCGCTGAAGCGTGGTGCGTGAAGCGGGCTGCGCTTGGTTGGTTCCAGTAGGTCGAGCTGGTTGAGGTAGCCAGCGATCTTCTTGCGGTCCTCCGCCGACCAGCCGGGATGTCGCTTGACCTGAAGAGACGAGATGTCGGCCACGCGAATCAGCGCGATCGATCGTGCGCTCCGGTCGTCGCGGGCCTGTTTGTTGAGTCGGCACATGGAGTCTTCGACGAGGGGATCGAGGAGGTTTCGACGCGACTGTCGGCTGGCGATGTGCCGCTCGGTGGTGATGGTGTCCATGATCGGCTTCCAGCTCTCGCGCCGCTGGTCCTGACCGGCTGGCAGTGCGTCGACGTGGATGATGTCGTACTTGTGGAACTTGCCTTCGTCGTCGAGGTCTCGATAGTGAACCGGGTAGAGGCGAATCCAACCCGTCCAGGGCGGGTCCATGCCCAGTGCCCCGACGCAGACCGTCTCGCCGTACCGCGCGGAGGGGTTGGGTGCCGCCTTCACTGTGATCAGGAGGCGGAGTGTCGTTGGTCGTGCCAGGACGGGCTTCGGTCTCGGATCTTCGTCTGTGCTCGATCCCCACAACGGAAGTTGTTCCAACGGAACCACCCATATCGCTAAAAGCAGCCGCCCAGGCACCTTCAGTTACATAGACGGTCTCACATTTGAATGGATCCGGCACTAGCCGTGAGGGGTGAGGGTTGGCCTCTCGGCCAAACGAGGCGTGGTGCTGGAGTCAGCGGCGTCGCGCTGCCCAGATGGCCCTACGCTGGCGGCATGAGGGAACCAGCGCGCACCGGAATTGGTAGGTGATGTTGACGGCGCGGGTTCGCGATCCCGCAGGAGATCCCGGACGAGGTGCGGACGGCGTTCGAGCGCCTGGTCGCGGCCGGCTCTACGAGCCGGCTAGTTTGAGCGGTTGAGGACACATGCGCACCTCCACGATCGGCGACGTGAAGGTCCTGCTGCCGGACCTCGAACACGACGACCTCGACAGCACGACGGAGCTTGTCGACCGCCTCACCGAGGCCCTCGTCGAGGGCGCAGGGTGGCGCGGCTCGCACCTTGAGGACGTCAGCATCCGCAGCAGCCTGATCACCGGTGTGGACTTGAGCGAGAGCACCTGGGAGGCGGGCAGCCTCTTCGGTTGCGAGATCGTCCGCACCGACTTCTCCGGCGCGGCCCTGACCGGTACCGCCATCGAACGCTGCGCCATTACCGGCTCCCGATTTACCGGCACCAGGCTCAGCGACGTACGCCTCAAGGACGTCCTGTTCGACGGCTGCCGCTTCGACTACGCCACCTTCCAACGCGTCGCCGCCGCCGGTTCGGTCGCGTTCACCGACTGCACTTTCACCAACGGGGCGTGGTCTTCCTGCCGACTACGGAGCATCGCGCTGCGGTCGTGTGACCTTGCTGGACTGGAGTTGGACTCCTGCCACCTCGACGGCACCGATCTGCGCGGCAGCCGGCTCCAGGGCCTCAAGACGCCGCTGGACAACCTGCGCGGCGTCACCCTCGGCGAGGACCAACTTCCTGACCTCACCCAGCTGGCCGTCGCCGCCCTCAAACTCACTGTGCGCAACGACTGACGCCGAGGAGGCATCGTGCTCGCTGAACCCACCGGCAGCCCGGACACGGTCCTCGTCTGCGTCCGAGGCAACTCCGGCTCGGGCAAGAGCAGCATCGCCCGGGAGCTACGACGCCGGCACGGCCGGGGCTGCGCCCTGGTCGAGCAGGACTACCTGCGCCGCATCGTGCTGCGCGAGCGCGACAAGCCCGGCGGCGCGGCACCGGCGTTGATCGGGCAGACGGTTCGGTTCGCCCTCGACCACGGCTATCACGTGGTCGTGGAGGGCATCTTGCACACCAGTCGCCATCGAAGCATGTTGACCTCTCTGCGGGACGACCACCGCGGCCGGTCGCTGTTCTGCTATCTAGACGTGTCCCTGCCCGAGACCTTGCGCCGGCACCTCACCCGCCCGCAGGCCAGCGAGTTCACCTCCGAGCACATGAGCGGCTGGTACGCCGCCCACGACGTCCTGGGCTGGCCCGACGAGCTCGTTCTGCCCGAGACCACCGGGCTGGACGAGGCCGTTGATGCCATCGCTGCTGCGGCTGGGCTACCCCAGACCGGACGCGACGACGACCTGCTACCGAGCGTTCCATCCCCGTAGAGCAGCTCAGCTGGCTACCGATGTCGCCGATCCGGCGCACCGTTCGTCAACCTCAGCATCGAGTGGCCAGAGAGCCCAGCGACCGCGACGGCATGGAGCTCGCCGAACCGCCTCCGGCGAGATGAGGTTCGCGGTGTAGCGACGTAAGCGATGCCGACGCCCAGAGGCGTGGTCTACCCGCGACTCGCGTGCTGATTGCGTCCGGTATGCACGGCGGCTGCGGCGATCATGACAGCACCGGCTGCGGCGACGATGCGGACACGGCGAGGTCGGTTGGCGGACAGGGCCGTCGTCAGCAGCCCCCACCCGGAGGCCAGTGCGAGCGGCAGCCGCCCCCGCCGGCTTCGCGCGACCGCGCCGGCTGCGACGGCGGAGGTGGCGAGTAGTCCGGCGGCGGACGCGGTAACTGTGCGCGGTGCGTCCGGAGAAGCGCCGGAGGCGACCTTGGCTGCGGCAATGTTGACGGCGCTGGCCACTGTCGTCCACCCCAGGAGGAGGCCCGTGCTCAGCGGTGTGAGCGCGGTCCACGTGGTCGTGTCGGGTGCGCGTTGCAGGCGCAGGTGAGCGGTGGCGGCGAAGCCGGCGGCGGCCGGCAGGAGGAACGGCGTGAGCGCGAAACGGTCGCTCTGCGCGGCAACCGACCAGGCGGTGTTCATCGCGTAGGCGCCAACCAGCGGCCACCCGACCGCACGACTCATGGGCTCACCTCGACCCTGCGGCAGGCACTGACCGATGGTCGAGGCGATGCATCCGGCGAAGATCGGCGCCCAGACCGCGAAGGCGTAGTCCGGAGGCGTGATCACCGTGTCGTAGCGGTCTGTCTGCTCTCCGTCGCCGATCAGCGCCCCGAGAACGGGTGCGGCGACGAACGCCGCGCACGTGCCCGTGAGGGCGATCGATCGCAGGCCGTCGTCCATGATCTCTCCGATCATCGTCAGAGCGGATCGGTGAACCTGACGCCGACCGTACCTCAGAACCGAGCGATGGTGCGTTGATGCTCGGCGATTCATCACAGGCCGCGGTGCTCGCGCCGGCGTCCCGCCCGCCGGAACGTCGGCGGCGACCGGCCTGACGGCTGGCCGGTCGGCGAACGCCGACCGGCCGACCTCAGTCACGCCACAATGTCCCAGGTCGTTCGGCACTTCTCGTCGGCGCCGTTCGCGCCATTGCGTTCGCATGCTTCGACATAGACTCTCGTGCCCGCCAGCAGTCTGACGTAGTAGGGCTCGGAGCAGGTGCCGCTGCCGTTCGCCGCGTGGAGCGTGACCTTGGCGTACACGGGCTCCCACCAGATGCGGCCGATGGTACGGCGGCCGTCCGCTTTGCCCTCGTCGCAGGCTCGGAACGCCGCATCGATTCCGGAGTTGGTGTAGATGGCGAAGCCGTTGCCGGCGGAGTACGGGTCGGCCGAATACACGAGGATGGGGTACCCCGCAGAGGCGGTGTTCGTGGTGGCCACGAGCCCGGTGGCCGTGAGCACCAACGCCATCAGCGTGGCACCGAACCAGCGTGAACTCTTGCGGATCATCGGCAACCTCCTACCGTCGAGAAACGACCGGTGTGGTCGTCACGATCGATGGTGGGCGCGATCCCTCTGTGAATGACAGACGCGCGGACAGTTCCGAACAGGTCCGAACACTGCGAACGCCTCCGGTGCGCCGCTTCTCAGGTCGAGTTGTTCTGCAACCTCAGGCCACTGGCGTCCTGGCGATCAGGAGCCGCCTGCCGAACGCGGCGCGTACATGATCAGGGCGACGCCGATCAGGCAGATGCCGGCGCCGATGATGTCCCACCGGTCGGGCCGGAACTTGTCGACGATCACGCCCCAGGCGAGGGATCCGGCGACGAACACGCCGCCGTAGGCGGCGAGGATGCGTCCGAAGTTCGGGTCGGGTTGGAAGGTGGCGACGAATCCGTACGCGCCGAGGGCGATGACTCCGGCGGCAATCCACCACAGGCCGCGGTGCTCGCGCCAGCCCTGCCAGACCAGCCACGCCCCGCCGATCTCGAACAGGGCGGCGACGACGAACAACAGGATCGAGCGGACGACGGTCATCCGTGGACCGTACCGAGGGTGGTGAAGGGGATGGGGCAGTACGGCTGCTCGGCGCACTCGACGAGGTCGTCGCAGCCGGCCTTCACCGCAGCGCGCAGTGTGCCGGCGATGACCTGCAAATCGGCGATCTTCGCCTCGACCTCGGCGAGCTTTGCCTGGGAACGGGCCCGTAGGCCGGCGTCGGGGTGGCGACCGTGACGGTGCTGGCCCGCGTCGAGAAGCTCGGCGACCTCGTCGAGGGTGAACCCGAGCCGCTGCGCCGCTTTGATCACCTTCAGCAGGGTGACCGTTTCGGTCGGGTAGAGGCGGTGCCCGCCGAGGCTTCGGTCTGGTTCGGCGAGCAGCCCGCGGCGTTCGTAATAGCGCAGCGTCTGCGGGTTCACCCCGGCCGCGGCGGCGACCTGGCCGCTGCGCAGTCCGCTCACGCCGTCATCCCGGCGGCGGCGCGCTGCGCGAGCGCGTCGAGGACATCGACGTGCGCGGCCGGCACCCGTACGTCGAGGCGCAGCGTGTGAGTGTCGGCGGCGAGGGTGAACGAGAAGAACGAGCAGCAGGAGCTTTCCCGGCCGACGAGGTCCCGGGCGGCCGCCTCGGCGGCCGGGTCGAGACGCCACAGCAGTTCGGTGGGGGAGAGCCGCTGCTGCGCCAGCAGGGAGGTGGCGAACAGGTTGTCGAATTCGGCCAGCCGCAGCGGCTGTTGCCTGCTCGGCAAGGTGCACGACTCGGGCACCCACGCCGGGGAGTCAGTGGTCATACCAACGACGGTAAGCGTGTACCTGGGTACCGGATGCAAGTCGGACGGTCACGACAGACGGGGTTGCCGGCGCCCGTAGACGCCGGCAACGCCCTGGCTCAGTTGGCGTGAGTCAGGCGTGTGGTGATGCGCAGGCCCAGCAGGGTGTCGTTCATCCACGGCACCCGCTCGCGGTGCAGGCCGGCGGTCATCTGGTCCGCCCACACCTCGTACCGTTGCAGGAGCGTGTTGGCGCGGGACCGCGCGCTGGTGATCAGGCAGTCGCCCAGTGGGTCACCGGGCAGGTTCGACGAGTCGACAGCGGGCTCGCACGGCGCCTTGAGGCTGACCTGGTTGAGCAGTGGGCGGCTGGGTTCGAGCGAGCACGGTGTGGGCGCGCAGGGGACGTAGTTCTCGCTCGCCCTGGCATAGGCATTGCCGATCTTGGCGTCCGTCGGCATGTTCACCGGGATCTGGTACTGCCCGAACAGGTTCGCGGACAGCACGTCGTCCGAGTCGAGGGCGTTGGGCAGACCCAACCGGGTGTACGCCTGAAGCAGCCGCGCCGCAGTGTTCACCTTCTTCAGGGCGGTGGGCACCGGCCCGCCGATCTGGGTGCTCTGGTCCCGTACCCGGTCGTACATGGACTTCTGCCGGGCCTGGAGGAAACCGCGCAGGGTCGACTTCAGCGTGGTGTCCAGTGCCGTGTTGTTCACGATCGTGGCGCCGCTCGCGAAGGCGTACCGGCCGGACGGCCACTTCTGGGTCAGGCCCTGCTCGGGTGTGGTCTCGCTGTCGCAGCTGAAGAACTCGCAGTAGACCTGGTAGACCTGCTCGCCCGGCCAGGTGTAGTCGGCGGTGCGCGAGTTCTGCCAGGGCGCTGACGAGTTCAGCCGGAACCGGCTGTGGATCTGCAACCGCAGCCTGCCGTAGGCGCGGACCACGCCACCGTTGTCGGTGATGCGAGTGTGGACCCAGCTTGGCGAGTAGCAGTAGCCGACCTCGGGCAACTCCCGTACCCCCGCCGGGGGCTCGTCGTGGCGCGGCGTGTACGCGTAGTGGAGTGCCCGCACCATGCTCGACATCAGCTCGTAGGTGACGTTGCTGGGTCGGTCGATCTGCCGGCTGCCCTCACACGCGGGCACCGTCGCCTCGTCGGCCTTCGCCGGCGCCGGGGCGAGCGGCTTGTCGGTGTCCCAGAACAGGTCGTAGTTCTTGGGCGTCTTCACCTGTACGCCGTTGGCGTCCGGCTCGTAGCGGACCTGGACCTCGTTGCTCCGGAAGGCCCTCAGCGCTGTCGACAGCTCGTCGGTGGCGGCGACGTACTCGTTCACCAGCCCGGTGATCAGGGCGTTGGCGTTGCCGTTGGCCGGTCGACCGAAGCTGGCCGCGAGGTCGGCGATGCGGGTGCCCTCGGCCTCGATCTGTGCGGCGCGGCCGGCGCTGACCTGGGCGGCGTACGTCGGGTTCTGCAGCATCAGCATGGCGTACGCCTGCGCGCCGAGGTTCCACACCGTCGGGTTGCCGACCGGTGTCGACGGCTCGGCCATCGACGAGTCACGCCCGTTGGCGATCCGGGCCAGGTAGTTGATCGACCGGGCTTCGCCGAAGCTGTTCAGGACAGTGGTCGGGTCGACCGCCGGGTTGTCGGCGTCGGTTTTCGGTACGACGAAGGCGGCGCCGCCGGCCAGCTGCGTCGCGGTCAGGTGGAACTCGTTCTCCGGGTCGATGAACTCGCCGTACGTCGGGATCGGTTGACCGAAGTTCTCCCGGTAACCGATGTACTTGTTGATGTCGGCGCGGGCGTCGTGCAGGGTGGCATCGCCGATCGCGGCCAGCACGGTGGCGGCGATGTCCTCCAGGCGCAGGCCGAGCTGGGCGACCTGCTGCTGCACCAGGGTGATCTGCGCGGTGTTGCCGGCGATCGCCGCGTTCAGTTTGTCGAACTGGGCCATCATGTTCGCGTACACCGTGTTGATCTGGGCCTCGATCCGCGCGAAGCTGGCGCGCATCTCGTCGCCGAGGGCCCGTACCTCGTTGCGCAACGCTGTGACCTGGGCAAGGATCTGCGCGTCCAGCGATGGTCCACTGCTGCCGAAGAGCCCGACGACGGACATCACCGCACCGAAGATATTGCCGGTCATCGCCAACGTCGCGGTGCTGAAGATCGAGCCGGCGAGGCCGCGACCGGTGATCGCCGCCGCGTACGTGGAGATCGCGCTGATCGTGGTGAGGACGGCCTCGCCGATCACCTTGGATTTCTTGCCGACGGCGGGGTCGGCAAACCCGATGATCGTCGACACCATGCCCACCCCGGCCTTGATGTCGGAGATGGTCTGCTGCCGAGCCTTGTTCCGGTCCTCGGCGGCCTTCTTGGCCGCCGCGGTGCACGCGGCGCTCGGCGGCCCCTCTGGCGGACACTTGCTGTTGTTCTCGCCGATCTCGAGGCGGATCTCCAGGCTCAGGCCGAGCAGCTGCGCGTGCAGGTTGGCCAGCTGCTGCTTGGCGGCCGCGACGTACGCCACCGAGTCGTTCCGCAGTGCCAGGATCGCGTCGAGGTCCACGTGCGTGAGCCCGGGATCCTGCTGGAGTTCCTCGTAGGTGCTGGTGATGTCCACCCCGATCGGCGCACCGAGGGCGGCATTCCAGGCGGTGGCGACCGGCGGGCTGGCTGCCCCCGCCTGTCGGGTCGCGGACCACACCGCGGCGAGAGCGTCGTCACGGCCGCGCAGCCACTGGGCGGTCCGCAGCGCGCCGGAGGCGAGTTCCTCGCGGGTGTCCCACGGCTCGACCGTCTTGCCGATCACGGCCCCGACCAGGCCGGTGATCTCCGGCGAGGTCGAAGTGTCGCCGCCGGGCGCGCCGAGCAGGATGTCGACGGACCTGAGCAGCAGGTCCTGCTCCGGCAGCAGGAGGTCGAACGCGGTCAGCGAGCCGTCGAGCAGCTGCTGGCGTGCGGTGAGCTGGGTCTGTGCCTGTTCGGCGGTGGCGTTCGGGTGCAGCCGGTGCCACCCGACGAACTCGGCCGACAGCACGGCGGTCTTGATCCGAGCGGCACCCTGGAGGTGGATCTCGGCGACCTGGCCGAAGGCCCGGTCGGTGAGCGCTGCCTGAGGGATGGGGACGGGGACAGGATCGGCCGACGCGGGCTCACCGAAGAGCACGCCTGCCGCGGTGACCGTGATCATCGCCAGCACGGCAGTCCCGCGCCTGGTGCGCGTGGAACGTGTGAGTGTCATGCCGCGAACGTATTGAGCTGCCTGAAAGGGTGCTGAAACCGCGCTGACTCGCGCTCAGCCGGCGGCGGGTGACGCGGCCGGCGCGTCGAGGGCCGGTGCCACGACGGCGAACGCCTGGTCCATCAGCTCGGCCAGGTGCTGCTCGTCGTCGCCCGGCTGCCACCGCTGAAGCACCGTGTCGAGTGCCAGCAGTGCCATCCCGGCGGCCATCCGTGGGTAGGGGTCGGTGTGCGGGTCGAGGCGACGGCGGTTGGCCAACTCGGCGGACAGCTCGGTGCGCCACCCGATCTGGCGTTCCAGCCAGCGGGCGTGCAGGGCGGGGGTGTCCAGGATCAGACGGACGACGACCCGGGCCCGCTCGGAGTGCTCCGGGTGGTCGTTGCAGGCGGCGAGCGGCACCCAGAGTGCGTGGCGCAGCGCGACCGACGGCGGCTCGGCGGGCGGTCGGGCCGCGAGTTCGGTGATGATGTCCGCGCTGGTGTCGGCCAGGAACCGGACGACCACGTCCTCCTTGGACGCGAAGTAGCGGAAGAAGGTGCGCCGCGACATGCCGGCCGCCGCCACGATGTCGTCGACTGTCACCGCGTCGAAACCCTTGGTCGCGAGCAGCATCAGGGCGGCGTCACGCAACTCGTCGGCAACGAGCTGGCGTTTGCGCTCGGCCAGGCTGTTGTCCGCACGGGATTTCATCAGTCGATGCTACGTCATTCGCTGCCGCATGATGCCGTTGTTGGCATCATGCGCATTGCTTGACACTGAGTGCCATGAGTAGCACAGTGGGTCGCATGACTGTCGATGGTTGGTCCACTGACCAGATTCCCGACCTGAGCGACCGCACCTTCGTCGTCACCGGTGCCACGGCGGGCCTCGGCCTGGTCACGACCCGGGCACTCGCCGTCCGCGGTGCGCGCGTCGTGCTGGCCGTCCGCGACGAGGAGAGAGGTCGCCGGGTGGCGGCCGACATCGCCGCAGCCCGGCCCGGCATCGACCTGGAAGTCCGGCGGATCGACCTCGCCGACCTCGACTCCGTGCGGGAGTTCGCCGACGGCATGCACGCCGACCATCGCCGGGTGGACGTGCTGATCAACAACGCGGGGGTGATGGCCCTGCCGCGCACCCTCAGCCCGCAGGGTCACGAGATGCAGTTCGCCACGAACCACCTCGGGCACTTCGCCCTCACCGGGCTCCTGCTCGACCTCCTGCTGGCCGGCCGGGACCCACGGGTGGTCACCGTCACCTCGGTCAACCACCGGCAGGCGAAGATGCGCTTCGACGACCCGACCGGCGAGCGGGGCTACTCGCCGATGGGCTTCTACAACACGTCCAAGCTGGCCAACGCCATCTTCGCCTACGAGCTGCACCGGCGGCTCAGCGCCGTGGCGAGTCCGCTGGGCAGCTTCCTCGCCCACCCCGGCTACACCGCGACGAATCTGCAGAGCAGCGCCACCACGCCGATCTGGCGACTGCTGCTGGGCCGGATTGGCAACCCGCTCCTCGCCCAGCCGGTCGATCGCGGTGTCTGGCCGCAACTGTTCGCCGCCACCGATCCCCACGCGCAGCCGGGCCAGCTCGTCGCCCCGGGCGGGCCGGGCGAACTGCGCGGCCACCCCGCGCCGGCGAAGCTCTCCGCCGCCGCGACCGACCCCGAGCACGGCCGCCGCCTGTGGGAACTGTCCGAACAGGCCACCGGCGTGCGGTTCGGCGCGCTGCGACCGGCGAGCTGATCGCTGCGCATCCCGTAGCCGTCACGTTCCGCCTTGCCAGATCGTCCAGGGGGCGAGCAGACACAACGGAGGAAAGAATGTTCGCTGCCTACGTCACGGTCACCATCATCGCGTCGATCTTCACCGGCTTCGCCGCCGTCACCTACCTGATCGGTCACGACTATCCGAAGGCCCAGGCGGACATGAAGCGCGTGCCACGGTCATGGGTGCCGCGGTTGGGCATGGCGCTGGCGGCAGGCGCGTTGGGGTTGCTGGCGGGCTTCGCCGTACCGCTGCTGGGCACCCTCGCCGCCGCTGGGCTGGTGCTGTATTTCATCGGCGCGCTCATCGCCCATCTGCGCGTCGGCTCCCGTCAGCTGGTGGGATGGGCCGTCTTCTTCGTCACCGAGGTGGCCGCGCTGACAGTGAACGTGCTCTACCACTGGTGATTCGGTTGGTGCGCCTCCCACGACGTCCTGGGCTGGCCCGACGGGCTCATCCTGTCGGAGCAGCTATTGCCCGCTCATCGAGGGGCATCTATAGTTGCGCGGATCACAACAATCATGGCCGTGGTGACGCGGCCGGGTCGTCGAAGCGCTTCGACGATTCGTCGTTCAGGCCCGTCAGCCGGGTGTCGAGCCTGGTCACGCCGGCCTCGGCGTCCGCTGGGCGCCTGTCGTACGACATGAGGAGAACCGCATGCGGAACTGGCGCCTTCGGCGCGGAATCACCGCGCTCGCGCTCGCCCTGCTAGCCCTACCGGCCGTTCCCGGCACCGCGCTCGCCGAACCCACCTACCCGTTCCGAGATCCCAGCCTGCCCGTGAACGTCAGGGTCGACGACCTGCTCGGCCGGCTCACGCAGGACGAGAAGATCTCCTGGCTGCACCAGTACCAGCCCGCCATTCCCCGGCTGGGCATCGGCCTGTTCAAGACCGGCACCGAGGCGTTGCACGGGGTGGCCTGGTCCACCGACATCGACAACAACGGCGCGGTGGTCAAGGCTCGCGGCACCGCCTTCCCACAGCCGGTGGGCATGGCGAGCACCTGGAACACCGACCTGATCCGGCAGGTCGGTTCGGCCGTCGGGGACGAGGCGCGCGGCTACCACGCGCAGAATCCCCGGGTCTGGGGGCTCAACCTCTGGGCACCGGTGGTCAACCTGCTGCGCGACCCCCGGTGGGGCCGCAACGAGGAGGGCTACTCCGAGGACCCGCTGCTCACCGCGAAGATCTCCACCGCGTACGGATCGGGAATGACCGGCGGTGACCCGAACCACCTGAAGAGCGCGCCGACCCTCAAGCACTACCTGGCCTACAACAACGAGGTCCGACGCGACGTGACCTCCTCGAACGTGCCACCTCGGGTGCTCAACGAGTACGACCGCGCGGCCTTCAAGCCGGCCATCACGGCCGGTGCGGCGACCGGGGTGATGGCGTCGTACAACCTGGTCAACGGTCGTCCGGCGACAGTGGACCCGGACCCGATGACGGTGTTCCGGGACTGGACCGACAGGCCGCTGATGAACGTCACCGACGCCTGGGCGCCGAACAACCTCGTCAACACCCAGAAGTACTACGCCACCCAGGCCGAGGGCAACGCGGCGATCATCAAGGCCGGCCTGAGCAGCTTCATCACCGACGACACGAACGCGCAGCCGACCATCACCGCGATCAAGCAGGCCCTCGCCGCCGGTCTGCTGACCGAGGCCGACATCGACGCCCGGATCCGCGAGATCCTCGACATCCGATTCCGGCTGGGTGAGTTCGACCCGGGTGGCGGCCGGCACGGCGGCATCACCCCGGACGTCATCAACAGCCCCGAACACCAGCGGTTGGCCCGGCAGGCCGCCGGCGAGGCGATGGTGCTGCTGAAGAACGAGCGGCAGGCGCTACCGCTGGACCCGGCCCGGACCCGCAAGGTGGCGGTGCTCGGCCCGTTGGCCGACACCCTCTACTCGGACTGGTACGGCGGCGACCTGCCCTACCAGGTGACCGCGCTCGACGGCATCCGCGAACGGCTGGGCAGCTCGGCCAGTGTGCGCGGGCTCGACGGGGCGGACCGGATCGCGCTCAAGGACGTGTCGACCGGCCGGTACGTCTCTGCCACCGGCACCACCGACGCCGACCCGGTCCTCGGGACCGGTGCCGTCCCGGCGCTCGTCGCCCAGTTCGACGTGGTCGACTGGGGGCAGGACGTGGTGACGTTGCGCAACGCCGCCAGCGGCCGCTACCTCGGCTACAACTGGGGGCCGTTCATCACCCGCGACGAGCAGCCGAACGGCTGGTACGTGCAGCAGCAGTTCAAGCTGGAGCCGCAGGCCGACGGAACTGTGGTGCTGCGCTACGTCGGCTACGAGACCACCGAGAGCTGGTTCGGCGCCGACACGTACGTGACGGTCGGCGACGACGGCGCCCTCAAGCTCGGCGCATCGACCCCGGACGCCGCGACCCACTTCAGTCGCAACCTGATCAGCAGCGGCATCGACCGGGCCGTGGCGGCAGCCAAGGCGGCCGACACCGCGGTGCTGGTGGTCGGCAGCAACCCGTTCATCAACGGTCGCGAGGCGCACGACCGGACCTCGACGGCGTTGAGCGCCGGCCAGGAGGCACTGGTCAAGGCGGTGGTCAGGGCCAACCCGCGGACCGTGCTCGTGCTCCAGACCAGCTACCCGGTCACCATCCGATGGGAGCAGGAGCACGTACCGGCCATCGTCTGGACCACCCACGCGGGCGCGGAGACCGGTCACGCCATCGCCGACGTCCTCTTCGGCGACCGTAACCCGTCCGGCCGGCTCACCCAGACCTGGTACCGCTCGGACTCGCAACTACCGCCGGACCTTCTGGAGTACGACATCATCTCGTCCGGGCAGACCTACCTCTACAACCGCGCGAGGCCGCTCTACCCGTTCGGCCACGGGCTGTCGTACACCCGCTTCCGGTACGGCCAGCTGCGTGCCGGCGCCCAGTCGGTGGCGGCCGACGGCACCATCACGGCCAGTGTCGACGTGACGAACGTCGGCAGCCGGACCGGGACCGAGGTCGTTCAGCTCTACACCCACCAGCGCACCTCGCGGGACACCACCCCGATCCGCCAGCTCAAGGCGTTCCAGCAGGTGAAACTCGCGCCTGGGCAGACCCGTACGGTGACCCTGCGCCTGCCCGCCGCGGATCTGGCGCACTGGGACGTCACCCGCAGCAGGTGGGTGGTCGAGTCGTCAGTCCACGACCTGATGGTCGGGGCGTCCGTCGAGGACATCCGCGCCCGCGCCGCGGTCCGGGTCCGCGGTGAGACCATCCCGGCCCGCGACCTGTCCCGGCCCACCCGGGCGGAGAACTTCGACAGGTACGCGGGGGTCCGGCTCGTCGACGAGACGAAACCGCGCGGTACGGCGGTCGGTGCCACCGCCGCCGGTCAGTGGATCTCCTTCGACGGTTCCGCGCTGCGTGCCGGCGAGCGAACCTTCACCGCGAAGGTCGCCAGGGTCGGTGCGGGTGCCGGCGCGATCCAGATCCGGATGGGGTCGCCCACCGGCCGGCTGCTCGGCACGGCCACGGTGCCCAGCACCGGCGACGAGTACCGGTACGTCAGCGCCAGCACCGAGTTGGCCCGGGTCGTCGGTACCCACGACGTGTACCTGGTGTTCGACTCCCCGCTGCGGCTGGCGGAGTTCTCCATCAGCTGACCGGAGGTCGGGGCCGGGTCGATCGTCGACCCGGCCCCGACCTGGCTCGGGCCGCGTGCCGGCTCGGTGCTCGGCGGTGACGTCGTCGCAGCACTGTGGATTCGTCGGACGACATGATCAGGGGTGTCCGGGCGACATGGTTGATCTGCCCGGTCCGTGGGCATTTCTGCATAGACGCTCCCCGATTGACTGTTGCATTGGTCAGACGTGTGACCTACGCTCCCAGTAAGCATTTCGGGGCGGTTAACAAAGAGTGCGGTCGGGGCGACGGAAATCCCCGCCGGCCCTTCGTGGCGTCGCTGTTCCCTACTCGTCGCTCGATACGCACTTTGGGCACCACATCGACGACCAGTGAGAGGAACAGACGTGAAGTCAGCCTTATC
This sequence comes from Micromonospora sp. NPDC005205, assembly GCF_040608275.1. Taxonomy (NCBI): domain Bacteria; kingdom Bacillati; phylum Actinomycetota; class Actinomycetes; order Micromonosporales; family Micromonosporaceae; genus Micromonospora; species Micromonospora sp. NPDC005205. The sequence goes on along the minus strand of NZ_JBEXHV010000002.1, from coordinate 232,975 downwards.
CACCGCTCGAATGTCAGTGTTGGTGGCGGCGGCGCTTGTCGCCGCCACACTGCCGGCAGTGCTGACAAACCAACTCCCGGCCTCGGCCGCGGTCCAGGCGACCTACTATGTCGCCCCGGACGGTAACGACGCCAATCCGGGAACGTTGCAGTCGCCGTTCAAGACGATCCAACGTGCACGGGACGTCGTTCGAACGATAAGCGGGAACCTGACCGGCGACGTCAACGTCCTCCTCCGGGGCGGCACCTATCCGGTGACCAGCACCATCGAATTCGGGTCGAGCGACTCCGGCACCAACGGATACCGGATCAGCTACGGGGCCTACGCCAACGAGAAGCCGGTCCTTGACGGTGGCGTCCAGGTGACCGGGTGGACCCAGCACAGCGGCAACATCTGGAAGGCGCCGCTGGACCGCGCCAACAAGCTGCGGGCGCTCTACGTCAACGACAAGCGCGCTGTCATGGCGACGAAGACGATCAGCTCGGGCGGGTGCTTCGGGACGTACAACATCACGGCCAACCAGGCCGCGTGGGCCTGGGAGTCGGGGTCGCAGTGTGACGGCGCCAGGTACAACCAGAGCGACTTCCCCGCCATCGCGCGCAACCAGGACGACATCGAGATCGAGACGGGCACGACCTGGACCACTGCCATCGTCGGCGTCCGACAGGTGACCACCGACGGCGGGAGCCGGGTCGCCCTGTTCCAGCAGCCGGGCGCGGCCATCGCGCAGGGCGCGTTCAACGGCAACGCCCAGGTCGGCGGCACCCACAAACTCATGAACGCGTACGAGTTCCTGGACGCGCCGGGTGAGTTCTACTTCGACAAGGGCACGAGGACGGTCTACTACTACAAGGCCAGTGCCGAGAACATGTCGACAGCCACGGTCTACGCGCCGAACAACGTCACCACAGTGCTGCGCGTGGCCGGCACCTCGACGTCAAGCCATGCCCGCAACATCACGTTCTCCGGCCTGACGGTGCGGCACTCCGACTGGAACCTGTTCAACGTCGCCGGCTCGTCCTTCAAGCAGGCGCAGCAGGGCAACCTCGGCGCCCAGGTGTACGCGAAGGGCAACTTCCACGTCTACCACTACCGCAACGTGGACGTCACCCCCGGCATCATCCAGATCCAGAACGCCGACGGCCTCCTGCTGCAACGCAACCGGATCGAGCACACCGGCGCGGACGGCATCAGCATGGTCAACGACGTGCAGGGCATCCAGTTGATCGGGAACGCCACCAACGACATCGCGGGGTCGGCCATCAATGTCGGTCATCCCCAGCACGTCTACATCGGCGACGGCACGTCGACCAACCGGGAGAAGTACTCCGCGTCGGTCGAGGGGCTGCCGAAGAACATCGACATCAAGAACAACTACCTGTACGACAGCGCCGTCCTGTTCAACGGGCACAGCCCCATCTCGGCGTACTTCGCCGACACCCTCACCATCCAGCGCAACCGGATCGAGAAGGCCCCGTGGTCGGGCATCACGCTCGGCTGGGGCTGGTGGAACTTCGACGGGTCGTCGGGTTCGATCCAGCCCAACCGACCCACCACGACGGCGAGAAACAACACCATCAGCTACAACCACATCATCGACACGGTGCAGCGCCTGAGTGACACCGCGCCGATCTACACGCTCGGCAGCCAGCCCGGGACCACGATCACCAACAACTATCTCCAGGGCGTTCCCTCGGGCCACAAGTACGGACTGCACCCGGACGAGGGATCGGCCTTCATCACCTTCCGGGACAACGTGCTGAGCATCGACAAGAACGTCACCTGGATGATCAATTCAGACGACTTCGGGCGCAAGCACGACCTGAGCATCACCCAGATCTACGGCCCGATCAACAAGGTCTCCAACAAGAACCTGCCGAACAGTACGGTCGCCGACATCCTCGTCTCCTCCGACTACGTCTGGCCGGCGGCGGCGTACAGCATCGCGGCGAACTCCGGCCTTGAGGACGCGTACCGGGACATCATCCCGGCGAGCAACTTCTCCGCGCCGAACTACGTGCTGCCGGCCAGCACGTTCGTCGCCAGTGCCACGGCGTCGATCCCGATCCGGAGCACCGGCGACGCCACCAAGTCGGTCTGGCTGGCACCGTCCGGCACCACCACCTTCACCGCCGGGGCGACGATGACCAGGGCCGGCGGCACCGCCACCTCCATCGCCGTGCCCACCACCCAGGGTGAATACCGGCTCTACGTCGTCGACGCACAGGGCAACCGATCGGCCGAGTCGACATTCATCGTCCGGCAGCAGCAGGGCGGCGGCAGCGGTACGGGGCAGGGGCAGCTCGTGGGTGGCCAGTCCGGCCGCTGTGTCGAGGTGCCGAACTCGTCGACCACGAACGGCACCCAGGTGCAGCTCTACGACTGCGGGAGCGGCACGAACCAGCGGTGGACCGCCACCAGCAGCAAGCAACTGACCGTCTACGGCAACAAGTGCCTGGACGCGTCCGGGAACGGCACGGCCAACGGCACCCAGGTCATCATCTGGGACTGCCACGGCGGCACGAACCAGCAGTGGAACGTCAACAGCAACGGCACCATCACGAACGCCCAGTCGGGGCTCTGCCTCGACGCGAACGGCGCAGCCACCGCCAACGGCACAAAGATGATCCTCTGGTCCTGCAACGGTGGTGCGAACCAGCAGTGGACGCTGCGTAGCTGACCTACCCAGAACCCCGGGGCCAGGCCGACACGGGCCTGGCCCCGGCTATTTCTGGTAACCGTAGTTGTCGCAGGTCCGGCGTCCCTGGACACAGTTCCTGGTGCGCTTGTTCATGGTGTCGACGTCCCACATCACGAACGCGTCGCCGTGCATCGACGAGGCGCTCCTACCCTCCTTGTCGGAGGAGAGGTAGTAGCCCGCCGGGGTGCCCTTCGCCGGGTACTGGATGTCGAAGGTGATCGCTGGGATCCGGACCGGGTGGCTGGTCGGGCAGCCGTTGCCGCCGCCGTACGCCACATGGTCCTTGTGGTTGGGGCTGTCCAGGTGCTTGCCGTCCCAGCAGTCGGGGAACTGCATCATGAAGTGCAGCGTCGCGTCGCCCCCGCAGATAGGCCAGTTGCCGTTGGTGCTGCGGGCGATGCCGTCGAGGTCGCCCGGGCCGTAGAAGGCGCAGTAGAACTGGCCGGTCGCGCCCCGCGGGGTCGGCTTCTTCTTCTTGGCGTCGCCGGAGATCATGCGCAGGCCGTTGGGCATCGGCATCTGGCCTGTCGAGTTCTTGGCCAGCGAGCGGTAGTAGACCCGGAACCCGGTGGTCTCGACCGGCTTTCCCGTCGCGTTGTCGTAGAGCGTGGGCACCCAGTAGGCGGAGTGGTCCTGGACGGGCTTGCAGGAGGTGGCCGTGAACTTCGTCAGGTCGCCGGCGACCGTGCTCGCATCGACGGCCTTGTTGCCGACGAACGAGTGCATGTGTGACGCGCCTGGTAGGCCGGGGGCGACGATCGGGTCGTCCGGAAGCCGGTGGCTGTACTGGCAGTCGGCCCGGAACTCCGGGAGGTTGCCCACCCCGGACGGAACGGGGTCGATCTTCAACGCCCGGTACGCGTCGGCCTGCGCCTTCCAGGTCGCCCGGTCGACCGGAATCCAGCCGGTTGCCGGGGCCTTCGGCGCGGCAGTGGTCGACGGTGTCGCGCCGGTCGGCGGTGTCGTGGCGGCCAACGGCGTCGCGGCGGTCGATGCCGCCACCCCGGGCGACGCCGGCTGCCCGGCCGGTGGCGACGGGTATTCGAGGGCGTTGGCCGCGTTCGACGGCTCGGGCGTCACGTCGCCACTGGCCAGGTACACGCCTCCGGCGGCGATGACGAGCGCGACTGCGGCTCCCGCGGCCGCGCCCAGTCTGTTGCGGGTGAACCAGCTCGGCGGGCGGTGCCGGGGCGGCGGTTGGCTCGCGTCCGGTTCGGGCAACGTGGCGTACGACACGGGTCACTCCCCACGAGCTGACGACGGCGCTGACCCGGACGGCCACGGCCGCCGTATGGTAGGCGCTTCCCGATCACGACCAACAGCTTCCTAAACCTTCCTTAAAGAAGGTTGTGGATGGCCATGCAAGCCATGCTCGCACTCCACAAAGGACCGCTGGGCAAGGGCTTCGGCCGCACGCACGTCGGTCGCATGTTATGGATCTTGTGGTGGTGGGCGGTCAGCAGCGGAAATGTCCGCGCGCGAGGTGCTACCGGACATCTGGCGGGTACCGGTGGGGGATGACGTCGACCTGGAAACCCCACGAGAAACACGGTGGCCTGTCGGACAAGGACAAGCGCGAGTTGCCGGAGAGCGTTTTCGCGTTCCCCGACAAACGCAAGGAGCCGATGACCGACGCGGGCCACGTCCGTAACGCCATCGCCCGGTTCGACCAGGTCCAGGGCGTTACCGACAAGGAGCGTGACCTGGCATTTCAGAACATCCTCGCCGCCGCCGCCCACTACGATGTCGAGGTCGCCGAGACGAACTGGCGTCAACTCGGCAAACTTCCGCACACGCCGAATCCGGCCCACTGACCGGTTCTGGCCGCGTCCCTGCCGGATAGGGACGCCCACCCTGGGTAAGCGGCGCGGATGCCCGCGAAGCAGCAGCCGGCGACCGGCGGCGACCCGTCCCCGCGTGAGGGGGCCCGGGCCAGCCGCAGGTGGGACGGGCTGCGCGAGCGGGTGCGCCATGGGCTGCGTACCCGCGCCTGGCGACTCCGCCTCTACGGGTTGCTGTCCGTGCAGGCCGGCGTCGCGGCAGCGCTGGCCTGGTTCGTGGTGTTCCAGTTCCTGGGCAATCCCACCCCGGTCCTCGCGCCCACCACGGCGGTCGGCATCGTGGCCGCCTCGATGGGCTCACGCCTGCGGCGCACCATCGAACTGCTGGTCGGGGTGGTCCTCGGGCTCGCCGTCGGTGACACGCTCATGCCGTTCTTCGGCATCGGGGCCTGGCAGACCGGTGTGGTCGTCGTGCTGGCGATCATCGTCGCGGTACTGCTCAAGGGCGGCGGTTCGCTGCTCACCCAGGCCGGCGGCACCGCTGTGCTCATCGCCACCCTGGAACCGCCGGTACGGGACCTGTCCGTGCCCCGTTTCGTCGACGCCGCCGTCGGCGGGTTGATCGGCCTGGCGGTCGGTCTGCTGCTGGTGCCCATCCACCCGCAGCGGACCGTGCAACGGCTGGCCGAACCTGTTCTCGACCCGGCCGTCACCGCCCTGCACGACCTGGCCGCAGCGCTCCGCCAACGCGATCTCGGCGCGGCCCAGCGGGGTCTGGGCGCGCTGCGGACACTCAGCCCTCGACTGACCGCGCTGGACGAAGGGCTCGACGCTGCACAGGAGGTGGTCCGACTGGCGCCACTGCGCTGGCGTGAACGACCATCCCTGGCCTTCTACACCGAAGCCGTCCGCCACATGGAGCGCAGCCTGCACAGTTGCCGGTCCGTCGCGAGGCGGCTCGCGAAGGCCCTTCGGGACGACGAGCCGATATCCGAGGAGTTCCCCGCGGCGATCGACCTGCTGGCAACGAGCGTGCAGACCCTCAGATGCGCGATCCGCGCACGGGAGGAGCCACGGGAGGCCCGCCAACAGATCCTGGCGGCCGTCGAGCTGATCGGAAAGGCGCAGGGGGCAGCCGCACCGGATCCGACCCGCCCGCACACCCACCGGTTGGGCTACTCCGGCATGATCGCCGCCGGTGATTTTCGTACGGCGGCACAGGACCTGCTCATCGCCAGCGGGTTGGATGCCGACCGGGCGGCGAAGCTGGTGCGGCGGACGGCGGACCTGGACGGGTGGGGCTGAGCCTGGCGCGTCAGGTCGTCGTGAGCGAGGCGAGGATTTCGAGGTAGTGCGGGTTCTTCATGACGCCCAGCACGTTGCCGAACGGGTCGACGACCGCCGCCGTGACGAACCCCTCGTCCCCGTGCGGGGTGATCGGCTGGTACTCCGTGGCGCCCATCGCCAACAGCCGCGCGACTGTCGCCTCGAGGTCGTCGACGCACCAGTGCATGACCGCGCCGCCGGGCCCGGTCGCCGCGCCGGCCGGCGCGTACCTACTGTCGATGATGCCCAGCTCGGCCTGGTAGTCCCCGATGCGGAACTCGGTGTAGGCCGGGCGTCCGTCCGGGCCGGGGCGCATGAAGTACGCCTCGATCCCGAGGAAGTCCGCGTACCAGGCCGTGGCCGCTGCCACGTCGTCCGCCCAGATGTTCAGTGTGGCGAATCCTCGCAGGCTCATCGGGTGTCCTCTCGTCGATGTCGTTGGTGGTGACGGTATCGACCGCTGCGGAGGCTTCGCTTCCGCAATGAGCTGTGGGTCTCGACCGTGTCGGGCGGCGGGCCGCATCTTTCGGCGGTCCCCGGGTAGTCGCTGCCATTGCCAGCACGGATGGCGGGGGACAACGTGCAGAGCTACCCGGCAGTCGAGAACCACGGTCTGATCGGTGACCTACAGACCGCTGCGTTGATCAGCACGGACGGCACCGTCGACTGGTTCTGCGCGCCGCGCTTCGACTCGCCGAGCGTCTTCGGCGCGCTGCTCGACCGCCGCAACGGTGGCCACTTCCAGCTCTCGCCCGACGGCGTCGACTACTCCAGCAAACAGCTCTACCTGCCCGGTACGCCGATCCTGATCACCCGCTTCCACAGCGCTGACGGTGTCGGGGAGCTCTTGGACTTCATGCCCGTCACCGGTGCGGAGGCCACCGACCGGCATCGGTTGATCCGCCTGGTCCGCATGGTCCGGGGAAGCATGTCGTTCAGTTTCGACTGCCAACCCCGGTTCAACTATGGACGCGACCCGTTCGAGCTGGACGTCCACCCCGAGGGGGACGTCTTCCGAAGTCGCACTCTGAGCCTGACCCTCGCCCCGTTCACAGGCAGAAGAGGGTTGATCGACGCGGGAGCCATCCACCGCGACGCGAAGGGTGTGTCGGCCCGGTTCACGCTGCACGCTGGCGACGTCGGTGGGGTGGTTCTGGAGACCGCCGCCGGCCCGCACCCGCCGCGAGCGCTGAGCACCGACGAGGCGTGCGAACTGCTGGCCGAAACCCGCGACTTCTGGCGGCGGTGGGTGGACCGTTCCCGCTATCGGGGCCGTTGGAGGGAGGCGGTCGAGCGGTCGGCGATGACTCTCAAACTGATGACGTACGCGCCGACCGGCGCCCTGGTCGCCGCCCCCACCGCAGGGCTGCCGGAGCAGATCGGCGGGCAGCGGAACTGGGACTACCGCTACACCTGGATCAGAGACGCGTCCTTCTCCGTCCATGCGCTCCTGAGCATCGGTTTCACCGACGAGGCCGAGAAGTACCTGCTCTGGCTGGACGCGCGCATCCGGGAAGCCCGAGACCCGGATCTGCCCCTACAGATCATGTACCGCATCGACGGCTCACCGGATCTGCCCGAGGAGGTGCTGGGCCACTGGGAGGGTTACCGTGGTTCGTCACCGGTGCGGATCGGAAACGGCGCGGCGAGTCAGCTGCAACTCGACATCCACGGCGAGGCGCTCAACTCCCTGGAGCTCGCCGACCGCAACGGGCTGGTCGCACCGTACGAGGGTTGGCGAAAGACGGCAGAGTTGATGGACTGGCTCTGCGAGCACTGGGACCAGCCCGAGGACGGCATCTGGGAGACGCGTTCCGGGCGTCAGGACTTCACCTATGGGCGCGTGATGGCCTGGGTGGCGCTGGACCGCGCCGTCCGCCTCGCGCAACGTCGTGGCCGCCCAGGCGACATCACCCGTTGGACGACCGAACGCAACACCATCTATGAGCAGATCATGACGCGCGGCTTTCATCCCGACCGGCAGGCGTTCGTGCAGCACTACCGCACGGACATCATGGACGCCTCACTGCTCGCCATGCCCGGGGTCGGTTTCATCTCACCACTGGACCCGATGTGGGAATCGACGCTGCGCGCGATAGACGCTGACCTGGTCTCCGACAGCCTGGTCTACCGCTACGACCCGAACGCCTCGCCGGACGGCCTCGCCGGCACCGAAGGCACCTTCAGCATGTGCACCTTCTGGTACGTCCAAGCCCTCGCCCAGGCCGGCCGCCTCGACGACGCCCGGCTCACCTTCGAGAAGATGCTGACCTACAGCAACCCGCTCGGCCTGTACTCCGAGGAGATCGCGCCGACCGGCGAGCAGATCGGCAACTTTCCGCAGGCGTTCAGCCACCTCTCGCTGATCAGCACCGCGAACCACCTCAACCTCCTGCTGGACGATCAGCGCTGACCGCCCGGGTCAGAACAGCGTCAACGGCTCGACCGGGATCGGCTCGGGCAACGCGTCGAGCCCGGGTACGCGTGCCCGTACCTCGTCGTGGAACCTGCGGGCGAGCGTCGGGGCTTCGGCGTTGTCCGGGGTGTGGATGAACATCGTCGGCGAGCGCCCCTCGCGCAGCCAGGTCACTGTCACGTCGATCCAGCGCTGCCACCCCTCGACCGTGCGCGTCGGGTCGTCGCGGCCGAGGTAGCGGACGATCGGCCGGTCGGTCAGCGCGAGGGACCGGAGCGGCACGCGGGGCTTTTTGGTCCAGGCGTCCCGCTCCGCGTCACTCGTGGGCGGGCTCGCGAAGAAGGCAGTCGTGTCGAAGGGGATCCACTCGGCGTGGGCGGCGGCGAGGGTCGCCCCGAGCAGTCGGGCCGCTCGCTCCTCGGTGAAGAACGCCTGATGGCGCACCTCCACCGCGTACCTGTGGGACTGCGGAAGCTGTTGCAGGAAACGGCCCAGGGCCGGGACGTCGGCGGGCGCGAACGAGCCGGGCAGTTGGATCCAGAGTGCGTGGGCGCGCGGGCCGAGCGGTTCGATGGCGTCCAGAAAGGCGCGCAGTGGTTCGTCGACGTTGGTGAGCCGGCGTTCGTGCGTGATGACCTTGGGAAGCTTGAGGACGAACCGGAAGTCGGGGCCCGTCTGGGCGGCCCACGAGGCCACGGTTTCCCGGGCCGGGGTCGCGTAGAACGTGGTGTTGCCCTCCACTGCGTCACACCAACTGGCGTAGTGCGCCAGGCGCTCGGTGGGCGGCAGCCGGTGACCCGGCCACGACCGGTGACTCCACATCGCGCACCCCACGTGCAGACGCATGACCGCCCTCCCGACTTGACCGGAGCCCACCGTATCCGGGCCGGCGGACCCGGCGAGGCCACGGTCCGGCAGGTAGGGTCCGTCGCCATGCGTGTGCTGTTCGCCAGTCTTGCGTCCGTCGGTCACACCTACCCGCTGATCCCGCTGGCGATCGCCGCCCGGGACGCCGGGCACGAGGTCCACTTCGCCGCCGGTACGGAGGTCCACGCGCCACTCGCCGCGCACGGCCTGCGGCCGTTCCGCCCCGGCGACGCCTTCTACGAGGTGTACGCCGAGGACCTCGCACCGGAGCTGGCGCGGCTGCGGCCCGACCTGGTGGTGCACGAGTGGGGGTTGCCGGGGGCGGCCGTGGCGGCTCACCGGGCCGGGATCCCGGGCCTGTGGCACGGGTTCGGCCGGCTGTTTCCCGAGGGCATCGGCCTGGAACTCCCGACCAGGAACGCCGAGGTCGTCGGTCGGCCGCACCTGGACATCTGGCCACCCTCGCTGCAGGACAGGGACTTCCTCGCCACCGAACGCCGGATCGAGCTGCGACCTGTCGCCTTCTCGACGCCGGCCCCACTGCCCGCTCGCGTGGGCCGGCCGCTGATCTACCTGACCCTCGGCACCGCGTTCGGTACGCCGGAGCTGCTCCGCACTGTCATCGCCGGTCTGGCGACGCTTGGCGCGCAGGTGGTGGTCGCGGCGGGCCGGGTGCCAGTGGAACAGCTCGGAGAGATCCCCGACCAGGTCAGCGTGCATCCGTGGGTGTCGCAGGCGGAGTTGCTGCCGCTCGCCGACGTGGTGGTGCACCACGGAGGCAGCGGCACCACCCTCGGCGCGCTCGCGGCGGGCGTACCCCAGTTGTTGCTGCCGCAGGGCGCGGACCAGTTCGCCAACGCGGAGGCCCTCACCGCGGCCGGGGTCGGTCTTCGGCTCCTCCCCGGGGAGGTGGACGCGAGCGCCATCGCCGAGCAGACACACCTCCTGCTGCCGCGGCGTGGTCAGGTCGAACAGCGCGACGCCGCACGACTGATCTCCGAGGAGATCGCCAGCATGCCGTCGCCGGAGGCCGTTGCGCAGCTCCTGCCGGAGTACGCCGCTTGATGGGACCACCATCGTCAACTCGGGGTTGACGAGACAGATTCGTCAACCTATGGTTGACGCATGACAGATCCTCTTCAGATCGGCAGCACCGTCAAGCTCGACGACCTGATCCAGGCGATCAAGACAGCGCACACCGACGCGCTCGACCAGCTCACCGACGCGGTCATCGCCGCCGACCACCTCGGCGAGGTCGCTGATCATCTGATCGGGCACTTCGTCGACCAGGCCCGGCGCTCGGGCGCCTCCTGGACCGACATCGGCCGCAGCATGGGCGTCACCAAGCAGGCCGCCCAGAAGCGCTTCGTGCCGAAGGCGACCGACGCGGCCGCGCTCGACCCCAACGCCGGCTTCGGCCGGTTCACCCCGCGCGCCCGCAACGTGGTGATGGCCTCGCAGGAGGAGGCCCGCGCCAGCGGCAACGCCGAGATCGGCCCGGAGCACCTGGTGCTGGGCCTGCTGGCCGAGCCGGAAGGGCTGGCCGCCAGGGTGATGGCCGGTCGCGGCGCCACCCCCGAGGCGGTACGGGAGACGGTCGCTGCCGTCCTGCCACCGCGCGCCGAGCAGGTGCCGGACCTCATTCCGTACGACGCGCGCGGCAAGAAGGCGCTGGAGCTGACCTTCCGGGAGGCGCTGCGCCTCGGGCACAACTACATCGGCACCGAGCACATCCTGCTCGCCCTGCTGGAGCAGGAGGACGGCGCCGGCGTGCTCACCAACCTGGGCCTGGACAAGGCGACGGTCGAGGGCGACCTGGCCAGCGCCCTCGCCGCCGCCGTCGGAAAGAAGTGAGAACCCGGGGTCAGGACGCCTCAGGGAAGCCGTAACGCAGGGCGTGCTCCGGATCGGCCCTGTCGATCTGGCGTACGCCCGCGTCGGCGAGTCGCTTGTTGACCTCGTCGAGTTGCTCGCGTACCAGCCGGGCCTCCTCCTCGGTGACCCGGCCCCGGTGTGGCTTGCCGGCGTGCTCCAGCGTGCCGTAGTCGATCTTCTCGGTGGTCTTGCGGGCCTTGGGTGGGCGGACCCGCTCGGCCGTCTTCAACAGTTGCGCCATCGGCACGTCGGTGGCCATCGCGTCGAACTCGCTGGCGGTCAACACCACCCGGCGGGGCTCACCGTGGCCGTGCCGATCGTGGATCTCCACCACCGCCACGTCCAGCGCGGCGTCGTCGATGTTCTCCACCTCGCCCGGGGTGGCGTCCAACTGCACGGGCCCGGCGACCAGGTCCGGGTGCTCCAGTACGACGACGCGGACCACCTCGTCGTCCTGCTGCAGAACCGTGCCGGTGAAGTCGGAGACGTGGATCGTCTTCTTGCCCATGCGCGGAGCTTCTCCTGTCGTAGGCCGGGATGGCGGACCACAAGAAATTACCCGACAGGTGTGCGAAAGCCCCCGCTGGACCTCCTCCGGTGTGTCGGCCCCCGAGCGAACGTCAGAGGCCACCCGCTCGGTGGTGCGTCAATGGTTGTTCAGGCGGTGCCGACTGGAGCTGCCGACGGAGAGCTTGTTCAGGCCGGCCCACGACAGGGCGCCGCCACCGACCGTCCGAGGGTTCCGGTAGCGCGGCTGGGGCGGATTGCCCCCGACGGCCTCCGTCGCCCGCCAGAGTCGCTCGGGGTCCTGCTGGTAGTGGTCGCTCGGCTGAATCGGCATGCGTTCACCGTCCCAAACAAAGGTGTCCAGATAAGGAAATACATATGACGGTCAATCCCGGTGCTCGGTTCCCGGCCCCTTTTCCGTTCGGCCCTGACGTATCCTGCGCCCGGCCCTGCCGTCCGGCGTACGGTGATCGACGACGGGTCGGGTGACGCGGGGAGGTGCGCATGCTCGACCGGCGACTTCACCTGCACCTGGCCATCTGGCTCGGCCAGTGGCCGGCCGGGCCGGGGTTGCACGTGGTCGCCTCGCAGCGGCGTGCCGAACCGGCCTGGGACGGCCGGCTACGCCCCGCGCTCGCCGTGGACACCGGGCAGAGCGCCGTGCTCTCCGTGGCGCCGGACCGGGTGGCGGCGATCCGCGCGTTGGTTCGCCGTACGCCGGCTCGGTTGCTCGCCGCGCTGCCGGAGGCCGTCGGCCGGCCCGAATTCTGCGTACACGACGGTCCCTTCCGGTGGAGCCGGACACCCGCTCCGCTGCCCGACGTGGGGGAGTGGACCGAGCCGACCGCCACCGGGCTGCCGCCGTGGCTGCGACTCTTCGACCGGCCGGTGCTGGTGGTCCGTGACCCGGACGGCGCCTATCTGGCCGGTGCCGCGATCAAACGGCACGACGCGTACGGGCACGAGTTGGCAGTCGGCACAGTGCCGGCCGCCCAGGGGCGCGGCCTCGCCCGTCGGCTGGTGGCCCAGGCTGCGCGGCGGGTGCTCGACGAGGGAGCGATCCCCACCTACCTGCACGAGCGGGACAATCACGCCTCGGCCCGGGTAGCCGAAGCGGCCGGCTTCCCGGACCGGGGCTGGCGCGCGTACGGGGTCTATCCGCGCTGACCGGCCCGAAGCCGCAGCTGCCCGCGATCTTGCACTTTCTGTCGCGACACACCCGGGCATTCCACGCATCTCGACCACCGAACCTGCAAGATCGGCGGGGCGGGGCGGGGCGGGGCGGGGTGATGGGCGCGGACCGTGGATCCCGGGCCGGATCCACGGTCCGCAACCTCCCCCCAGGCCCCGGTTCCGGGTGTAGCGGCGGGCCGCTACGTGTCGATCACGCTACGTATCGAACCGGCTCGGGGCAAGGTTGAAGCTGTCGGTTCGGAGTGTCTAAAAGCGGACTTGACCTGCGGCTTCGCCGGCCGAAGGAGGTCGACCGGGTCAGTGACGGAGCGTGCGAATCAGGTCGAGCACCTGTCGGGTCACCGGCCGAAGGACCCGAAGTCGGGACAGCGCCACAAGCCGATCGATGAGCGGCACGGCCCCGTCGATCAGTTGGCGGGTCTTGGTCTGGCCCGGCGATCGGTCGTGCACCCAGTAGAGGATCACGCCCATGTACGCGAGCCAGAGCAGCTCGGGCAGCTGTGGACGCAGCTCAGCGTCGACCTTGGCCGTCGAGCCGGTCAACGCCTCGCCGAAGAGGTCGATGGCCGCCTGTCGTGGGCCGGAGGACTCGGCGGAGAAGGGGCTCAGCGGCGAGGTGGGTTCCGCCGCCGTCTTGAAGAAGGTCGCCGCGAAGCCGTGTGAGGGCGTCAACACGTCGATCCCCGCGTGCAGCACTCCGGCGAGCCGGGGACCGAACGCCTCTTCCCGATCGAGCACGGGCTGCGCGGCGGCCCGGTGCTCGACCTGGGACTGGGCGTAGAACTCCTGAATCAGGTGGTCCTTGGAGCCGAAGTAGTAGTAGGCGTTGCCGACCGCCACGCCGGCCTCCTGCGCGATCGCCCGCATGGTGGTCTGGGCGTATCCGCGTTCGCGGAACAGCCGCATCGCGGTGTCCCGGATCAGCTGCCGGGTCTGCTCGCCTCGGGCGGTGGCTGGGTCACCCGCAGTGGTCGTCTGCGCAGGCTGTTCGGTCATCGAGGTCACCGTATCCCGCCGGTTCGTCGGTCGGCTCGGCCCACGGGTCGCGGATCCGCTCGCGGATCGCCGAGGCGGCGGCCACCGTCTGGCGGGCGAGGGGCAGCAGGTGCGGTCGGGCCAGCCGCTCGGCCGTGGACCGGTGGTCGGTCAGCGCCCAGAGGCAGGCGAACCAGGCGCCGTCGCCCGCGTACACCTCGCCGGTGTCGGCGATGACGGTGAGGTCGCGCAGCGTCGCGTCGTGGTTCAGGCCGGGGAAGCGTCGCCGGGCCTCGGCGGACCCGGCCGGCACGAACTCCAGGGGTACGAGCTGGGCGCGGGACGACAACCAGCGGCGGGCGGCGCGGCAGATCGGGCAGGCGGCGTCGAACAGGACGGTGAACCCCCGGATCCCACCGCCGGAGTGAGCGGTGGGATCCGGGAGCCGACCGCCGCCACCGGTCGGGGGTCCGGTCATCGGGTTTGTGGGTTGTTCGTCGGGCCGACGCCCGGCTGCGGGCCAGCCGGCGGGGGTCCTGCCGGGTGTGCACCGGTCGGCTGCGGTCCGCCCGGGTACGCGCCGACCAACTGCGATCCGGGAGGAGCGGACGGCATGGGGAGTCGGCCGATCGGAGCGAGCGGGGGGTGGGTGGCGAGCTGGCGGAGTCGGTTTCGGCGGTAGCGGCCGAGCGCGAAGACGTTGAAGAAGTGCAGCGCGCCGAGCACCAGCAGCACCAAGCCGATCTTGAGAGACAGCTCCTCCATGGCCTGGCTGGTCGAGTCGACCGGGTCGGGGTGCTTCATCGCCACCGTGACGTAGCCGAGGTTGAGCAGGTAGAAGCCGACCACCAGGAGGCTGTTGACAGCCCGGGCGAGTCGTTCCTCGGCGAACACCTCCTCCAGGAAGACCTGCCCGTTGCGGGACAGCGCTCGCGCCACCCAGATGGTCAGGCCGATGCTGACCGCGAGGTAGATCACGTACATCCAGACCTTGGTGTCCATGTGGACGCCCTTCTTGAACGTGTTCAACTACCGACGTCATCAGACTAGGGCCGATGTTGAACATGTTCAAGAAGTGGCGACCAGTGACTGTGGACACTTCGGGGCCGGTGCCGGAGCGCGACATCCGGCCGAGCTTTTCAGCCCGGCCGGAGAACGCCGCGGCTCAGCCGGCCAGGCCGAGCACCTCGGCCGCCGCGCGACCGTTGGCGTGGCTCGCGCCGTAGGTGGTGACGAAGGCGCGGACGCCGACGGGCCGCCACTGTGCCGGCCAGCCCATCTCCACCACTGTCACCGGGTGCTGGGCCGCCAGGTCGGCGATCAGGTCCGGGCCGCCGGGCAGCCGGTGCAGGTGTCGTCCGACCAGGACGATGGGACGGTCGCCCGCCAGCCCGCGCAGCGTGGCCGGGTCGGTCTCGGCGGCGATCACCCGGATCTCCGACACCCCGTCCAGGTGCGGACCGAGGCCCCACGGGACCCGCCCCTCGGCGATCGTCGACTCGGTGTGCAGTTGCACCACAAGCGGCTGGTCCAGGCCGGTGAGCAGGCCATCCACCCGGACCGCTCGACGCGCCGCCGCGTACCCCAGCTCGGTGTCGCTGGTGGCCGGTGACCCGCTGACGGCCCGGGTCCAGGCGGCGAGATCGGCGGCGCGGCCGGCCGCCTCCTCGACCCGCGCCCTCGCCAGCCGGCCGTCGGCGAGCGCGTCGACGATCTCGGCGGCCACCCGCTCGACCAGTTCGGCGTCGACCTTCGCGCCGATGCAGAGCAGGTCGGCACCCGCGCTCAGGGCCCGGACCGCAGCCGGCCCGACTCCACCGGCGGCCACCGCGGCACCCTTCATCTCCAGCGCGTCGGTGATGACGGTGCCGGTGAAGCCGTACTCGGTGCGCAACAGGTCGACCAGGACGGCTCGGCTGAAGGTGGCCGGGTCGGCGCCGGTGAGCGCCGGAACCCGGATGTGCGCGGTCATCACGGCGCGCGCCCCGGCGGCGACGATGGCCGCGAACGGCGGTAGGTCCCGCTGGCGGAGCAGGCCCAGCGGAGCATCCACCGTGGGCAGTTCGTGGTGGGAGTCGGTGACGGTGGCACCGTGCCCGGGGAAGTGCTTGGCGCAGGCGGCCACCCCGGCGGCCTGCAACCCGGCCACGGCGGCGGCCGAGTGGGCGGCCACCCGCACCGGATCCGCGCCGAAGGACCGGGTGCCGATCACCGGGTTGTCGTCGGCGGTGTTGACGTCGACGGTGGGAGCGAGGTTGACGGTGATGCCGAGCGCTGCCAGTTCGGCGCCGATCGACTGGTAGACCCGTCGGGTGAGGGCCACGTCGCCGATCGCACCCAGGGCGGCGTTGCCGGGGTACGGGCTGCCGGTGGCGTGCGCCAGCCGGGTCACGTCGCCACCCTCCTCGTCGATCGCGATCAGCGCGTCGGGTCGACCGGTGCGCAGTGCGGCGGTGCTCGCCGCCACCTGCACGGGGTCGTGCACGTTGGTGCCGAACAGGGTGTGCCCGGCCAGCCCGTCGGCCAGCAGGTCGACCGCCCAGTCCGGCGGAACCGGTCCCGGGTACGCGGCCAGCAGCGTGCCCAGCGCGAGCCGGCGCAGTCCTGGATCCAACCCCACGTGTTTCCCCCTTCGGTGCCCCCGCGGGTACGAAACGTCGTACCGGTGGTGGTCCTGGCCCTGCCGACTCGGCCGAGCGTCCCACCGTCGGGTGACCGTTACGCTACGGCTACCCGTTCGCAGGTCGGTTTACAGTTAGCAAAGTTTACTAAAACTAGAGGACGTGTCATGAGTGCGACCCGGCTGCCCGGCACCCCCCGTCTGTTGCGGGCGCTCAACGACCGTGCCGCGCTGGAACTGCTCCTCGAACGCGGCCCGCTGACCCGGGCTCGACTCGGCGAGCTGACCGGTCTGTCGAAGGTCACCGCCTCGCAACTTGTCGAGCGGCTGGAGGAGCGCGGCCTCGTCGCGCGGGTCGGCGAGCAGGCCGGCGGGCGGGGGCCGAACGCCCAGCTCTACGCCGTCCGCCCGAGCAGCGCGCACGTCGTCGGCGTGGACGTCGGGCCGGACCGGGTGGTGGCCGCGTGCGCCGACATCACCGGCGCGGTCATCGGCCGGGTGGAGCAGTCGACCCGGGACACCGACGACCCGGTGGGCGTGGTGCACAACGCCGTCGTGCAGGCGGCGAGCAGCGCCCAGGCGCAGCTGAGCAGCGTACGACGGATCGTGCTCGGCACGCCGGGCCTGGTCGACCCCGGCACCGGCGACATCACCTTCGCCTTCAACCTGCCGCGCTGGCACAGCGGTCTGCTCGCCGCGTTGCGGGACGACCTGCACACACCTGTGGTCTTCGAGAACGACGTCAACCTGGCCGCCGTGGCCGAGGCGCAGTCCGGCGAGGCGCGAGGGCTGTCGGACTTCGTGCTGGTCTGGGTGGGCGCCGGCGTCGGCCTGGCGATCATGCTGGGCGGGCGGCTGCACCACGGCAGCAGCGGTGCGGCCGGCGAGATCGGCTACCTTCCGGTGCCTGGCGCGCCCATCCCGCGCGACGTCTCGCGTCGCGCCAAGCCGGCCTTCCAGCAGCTGATCGGTGCGGACTCGGTGCGCGCGGTGGCCCGCGAGCACGGCTACCCGGACGCCGACGCCGCCGAGGCGGTCCGCGCGGCCGTCGCGGCCGGCGCTGACGGCGGCCCGATGCTCGACGAACTGGCCCGTCGGCTCGCGCTCGGCGTGGCCAGCACCTGCGTCGTGCTGGACCCACCGCTGGTCGTGCTCGCCGGCGAGGTGGGCCAGGCCGGTGGGGCGGCGCTCGCCGACCGGGTGCAGCAGGAGGTCGCCGCGATCACCCTGGTCCAGCCGCGAGTGGTGCCGACCGGGCTGACCGAGGAGCCGATCCTGCACGGCGCGCTGCGCACCGCCCTCAACGCCGTGCGCGACGAGGTGTTCGGCTCCACCGTCGGCTGAGCCCGCTGCGGCGGTCATGTGAAGGAATATTTCACCGTGCCCTCACAGCTTGCAAGCTCCTGCCGGGCGTCGGCTCGGCCGTTCCGTCGGGCCGCCCGGACCGGGGCGACCCGACGGCCTCGACTCAGATCAGGTCGCGGCGACGGAACACGGCGAACGCCGCCGCGGTCAGACCGCCGGTGATCGCCAGCAGCACCAACAGCGCCGGCAGCCAGGTCACCGTATAGAACCCATCGCAGTAGGGGAGCTGGCCGCTGCCCCGGCAGACCTGTTCGTCATAGAACCGCGCCTCGCCGTTGAGCCACGCCCCGATGTGACTGGACAGCATGAACAGGTCCGACTTCCGCGCGTCGATGATCTCCAGGACCACTCGGCCACCCAACTCCCAGACCACCGCGTACGCGGCGAGCGCGCCGAGCGCCGCGGACGTGTGCCGACCCAGCGTGGAGATCGCGAAGCCCAGCGCGGAGGCCAGCAGCACCAGCACCAGTCCACGGCCGTGCACCGCGCCGAGTGAGCGCCAGAAGTCACCGTCCAGCCGGCCCGGCAACCCGAAAGCCTGCCCGATCACCCAGAACGTGGCGAGATAGGCCACCGACGCCAGCAGGGCCAGGACCAGCACCGCGCCGAGCAGGGTGCCCAGCTTGGTCGCGAGCACCGTCAACCGGCGCGGCCGCCAGAGCAGCAGGTTCACCACCCCGCCCGAGGTCAGGTCCGCGCCGATGTAGGAGGCGCCGACCAGGAACCCGAACAACACCAGGAACGCGATGAGGAAGTACAGCAGCGGTTGGGCCTGCTCGGCGAAGCTGAACACACCCGGCAGGAAGTCGGCGGCGATCGGCAGCCGGTCCTGCCGGATCGGGTCGATCTCGGAGCAGTCGCTGGGGAAGTACCTGTCCGTGTCGGAGGTCGAGGTGCCGTCCTGGCGGGCCAGGCACTCCTGGTGGGTGGCCTCCAGGTCGCGCCGCGCCTCGGCGGCCTGCGTCCGCGCCGAGTTCAGCTCACTGACGCTCGGCTTGTGGGAGCCGGCAAGGGTGGTCGCCGCCGTGACGGCGAACGCCAACGCCAACAGGACGACCATGAGCTGCACGAAGCGACGCGCGGACAGTCGCTCCAACTCGGCACGCACCAGGTTCACGCGTCCACTCCCCGATTGAGGTCGATCACAGCTTCGCCCTGCGGCAGCGACGGGTCGCCGACCTGCCGGGGCACCGACGGATGCTCGTACGCGCCGGTCAGCTCCAGGAAGACGCTCTCCAGATCCGGTCGCAGCGGCGTCAGCTCGCCCACCCACAGACCCTGCTCACCGAGCACCCGGCTGATCGCCGTCGGGTCGCTCACCCCGCTCACCACCAACGCTCCGCCGTCCACCACCGCCGTCAGCTCGGCCGCGTGCAGCAGCTCGACGGCCCGCTCCGGCTCGGCCACCCGGACCAGGAACTCGTGCCGGTCGTGGCCCGCCAGCACCTCGTCCACCCGACCGGTCGCGACCCGCCGCCCCCGAGAGATGATCGTGACGTGGTCGCAGATCAGCTGGATCTCGCCCAGGATGTGACTGGACACCAGCACTGTCACCCCGTTGGCCGCCAGCGACCGCATCAGGTCCCGCATCTCCCGGATGCCCGCCGGGTCCAGCCCGTTCGCCGGCTCGTCCAGGATGAGCAGACGTGGGTCCTTCAACAGTGCGGACGCCACCGCCAGACGCTGCTTCATGCCCAGCGAGTAGCCCTTCACCCGCTCATCGCCCCGGTCGTGCAGGCCCACCAGATCCAGCACCTCGTCCACCCGCGAGACCGGCACACCACCGGCGCGGGCCAACAATCGCAGCGTGCGGTAGCCGGTGAAGTTGCCGAAGAACTGCGGGCTCTCCACGATGGCGCCGACCTGACCCGCCACCCGGGGCAGCAACTCCGGCGACGGTTCGCCGAGCACCATCATCCGGCCGCTGTCGGCGCGTACCAGCCCGAGCAGGGCCCGCAGGGTGGTGGTCTTGCCCGAGCCGTTGGGGCCCAGGAAGCCGTGGACCTGGCCCGCCTCGACCAGCAGGTCGAACCCGTCCACCGCCACCCGTCGGCCGCTGCGCAGGCTGCGGAAACTCTTGCGTAGACCCTCGATCTCAATGACCGCGCTCATCTGCGCAGCTCCGTACGTCGGCTGGGCATGGGTCGTCCTTCGGGCTTGGTGATCAATGACACGGCGCTTCACCCTATGGCTGAGGTGCCGCCCATGGGGGGCACCCCGGCGCTGCGTGGTTGGATGGTGCGGTGAACCCGGATCTGGTGGTCAGCCTCGACGGCGTCGGCGTGCGCCGCTCCGGCACCGCCCTCCTAGAGGACCTGACCTGGCGTGTCGAGTTGGACGAGCGGTGGGTCGTGCTCGGCTCCAACGGTGCCGGCAAGACCACACTGCTCAACCTCGCCGCCGGCCGGCTGCACCCCACCACTGGTGTCGCGCACGTGCTCGGCGAGCGGATCGGCCGCACCGACGTCAACGAGCTGCGTACCCGGATCGGGCTCACCACCGCCGCGATCGCCGAGCGGCTGCCCGCCGACGAGCGGGTCAGCGACGTGGTGGTGACCGCCGCCTGGTCGGTGGTCGGCCGTTGGCGGGAGAACTACGACCGTGGCGACGAGGCGCGGGCGCGGGCACTGCTGAGTCAACTCGGCGTCGGTGGTCTCGCCGAACGCCGCTACGGCACCCTCTCCGAGGGTGAGCGCAAGCGGGTGCAGATCGCCCGTGCCCTGATGACCGACCCGGAGCTGCTGCTGCTCGACGAGCCCGCCGCCGGGCTCGACCTGGGCGGTCGGGAAGACCTGGTCGCCCGACTGGCCGAGCTGGCGTACGACCCGGACGCCCCGGCGATGGTGCTGGTCACCCACCACGTCGAGGAGATCCCGCCCGGTTTCACCCACGCGATGCTCCTGCGCGAGGGCGGAGTCGTCGCCCAGGGCCTGCTCACCGAGACGCTGACCGGTGACAACCTCTCCAAGACCTTCGGGCTGCCACTCGTCGTCGAGCGGTCGGGCGACCGCTTCACCGCCCGCGCCGCCTGAGCATCGGACAGGCGGAGACGGCCGTGCCGCAGACCCGGGTCGCCGTGGTGGGCAGCGCGAACATGGACCTGGTCGCGATGGCCCCCGCGCTGCCCCGACAGGGCGAGACCATGCTCGGCACCGACTTCGTGATGGTGCCCGGCGGCAAGGGTGCCAACCAGGCCGTGGCCGCGGCCCGGGCCGGCGCCTCCTGTGCCTTCCTCGGCGCGATCGGCTCGGACGCCTTCGGCGTCACCCTCAAGGCCCGCATCACAGCGGCCGGCGTGGACACCAGTCAGCTTCGCGTGGTCTACGGCACCTCGGGAGTGGCGCTGGTCATGGTCAACGCCCAGGGGGACAACGCCATCGTGGTCACCCCCGGCGCGAACGACGCCCTGGTCGGCCTCAGCAAGGAGGAGCTGACCACCGTCCGTACGGCGGACGTCCTGGTCGCGCAACTGGAGATCCCGGTGCAGACCGTGACTGCCGCCGCGGTGGCCGCCCGCGAGGCCGGCACCAGGGTCATCCTGAACGCCGCCCCCGCGCGGGACCTCCCACCCGAGCTGCTCGCCGCCGTGGACCTGCTGGTCGTCAACGAGGGTGAGGCGCAGGCGCTCGCCGGCCGGGGTCGGGAGGAGCCGCGCGCGCTGCTCGACCTGACTCCCCGGGCCGTGCTCACTCTCGGCGGGGAGGGCGCCTGGTACGTCGACCGGGACGGCGCCGAGGTGCACGTGCCGGCGGTACGGGTCGACGTGGTCGACTCCACCGCCGCCGGTGACGCGTTCACCGCCGCGCTGGCCGTCGGCTGGGGCGAAGGGCGCGACCTGGTCGACGCGGTGCGCTGGGCGTCGGCGGCCGGCGCTGCCTGCGTCCGCAAGCTCGGCGCCTCGGTGGCGCTGCCGCAACGCGCCGAGATCGACGAGCTGTACGTACCGGCCTGAGCGCGTTCCGCGCTGAGCCGGCTGAGCGCGGTCCGCGCTGAGCCGGTCCGACCGTCGCGGCGTGTCACGCCCGCTCGCCGGCGCCGGTGCGAAAGGCCCGGCGGTACGCCGACGGTGAGGTCAGCATGACCCGGCCGAAGTGGTGGCGGTAGGTCACGGGGGTGTCGAAGCCCACCGCGCGGGCGACCTGCTCGACAGCGGCGTCGGTCTCCTCCAGCAGTGCCAGGCTGGCGCGGACCCGCTGCTCGACCAGCCAACGGATCGGGCTGGTGCCGGTGGCTCGGGCGAAATGCCGCAGGTACGTGCGGGACGACATGTGCGCCCGGTCGGCGAGCTGGGCGACGCTCAACGGCTCGGCGAGGTGGGCGAGTGCCCAGTCGAGGCTGACCGCGATCCGGTCGTCGGCCGGGTCGGCGGGCACCGGCGCCTCGACGAACTGGGCCTGCCCGCCGTCGCGGTGCGGCGGGATCACCAGTCGTCGGGCGACCGCGTTGGCGATCGCCGCGCCGTGATCACGCCGGATCACGTGTACGCAGAGGTCCAGCCCGGCCGCGCTGCCGGCACTGGTGAGCAGGTCGCCGTCATCGAGGTAGAGCACGTCCGGGTCCACCTCGACCAGTGGGTAGCGCCGCGCCAGCAGCTCCGCGTACCGCCAGTGGGTAGTGGCCCGGCGGCCGTCCAGGAGGCCCGCCCCCGCCAGCGCGAACGCGCCCGAGCAGATCGACATGATTCGGGCACCGCGCCGGTGCGCCTCACCCAGCGCGGTCACCAGCTCGGGCGACGGGTCAGCGGTCACGTCCGGTACGCCGGGCACGATCACCGTCCGCGCCGCCGCCAGCTCGGCCAGGCCGTACGGGGTGTGCAGGCTCGCTCCGCCGACCACCGGCACCGGCCCCGGCCGCTCGGCGCAGACCACGAGGTCGTACCAGTCGACGTCGAATTCGGGCCGGGCCAGTCCGAACACCTCGGTCACGATCCCGGTCTCGAACACCGACATCCCCGGGTACGCGAGCACGGCGACCCGGTGCGCGGCCGCCCGTCGTCGAGGCGCGGGGAGCGGTCGCGGACCGGTAGTGGTGGCCGTCGGGATCGGCATGGCGGGATGTTAGCGCAGGATGTCGTTCCCGCCACTCGTTCCGAGGTGGCCTGCTGGCGAGGATCGGTGCATGACCTTCACCTTCGCCGTTCCGCAGGCCGATCCGGCCACCGCCGCCGCCTGGTTCCGCAATCGGCTCAGCGTCGAGACCGACGTCAGTGACGTGCACGCCGACCTGTCGGCCCGTACCCCGGGTCTGGTGGTCGTCGACTCCCGGGGCGCGGCCGCCTGGGCGCAGGGGCACCTCCCCGGCGCGGTGCACCTGCCCACCGCTGAGATCGCGACCCGGTCGGCGGACCTGATCCCGCCGGGGTCGGCGGTTGTGACCTACTGCTGGGGTCCCGGCTGCAACGGCGCGACCCGGGCGGCGCTGGAGTTCGCCCGGCTGGGCCATCCCGTGAAGGAGATGCTCGGCGGGTTCGAATACTGGGTCAGGGAGGGGCTGCCGGTGGTGACGGAGGCCGGGCTGACCCGACGACCGGTCGACGACCTCACCGCGCCCGCCACGACGATCACCTGCGACTGCTGATCCACGGCACGGGCGGGCTGGCGTTCACCCCACCGGCTCGTCGGCGAGCTTCTCGCCACGGCGGCGCAGCATGCCCAGCCCGGGGATGCCGGCCACGGCGAGCTTGAGGTCACGGGTGACGTCGAGCAGGTCGTGCAGGTCGGGGCCGACCCGGTCCAGTGTGGCCAGGATCGGCAGGATGTCCGCCGTCAGATGCTCCCGGAGCTTCGGCAGCTCGTCGATCAGGTGGATCGCCGCGGTGATCTCCTCGTGGCTCAGCTCCCCGACGAACCGCTCGGCCATCGGTGCGGCCCGGCGCAGCGCCGGCTCGTACGCCGCCAGCAACTCGGCTGCGGTGGCGGCGGCCTCCGTCGCGGTGCCCACGGTGACGGAGGCGCGGTTCGCGACCCGGTCGGCCTCGGCGACCACGGTGCCCGCCACCCGGGAGACCCGGTCGGCCTCGGCGACCACCACGGCGGCGGCGGAGGCCACCTCGGTGGCCGTGTCGATGGCGGTGGTCGCGGCGGCGCTGATGACTGCCACCTCGCGGACCGCGCCCTCGGCGTCGCTGAGCACCTGGTCGGTCCGGTCCAGGGTCGTCTCGATCCGGTCGACCACGCCGTTGATCCTGGCCAGCAGCTGCTCCACCCCGTCGAGCACGGCGAACGCGCGGGCGGGCACGGCGGCCATCGAGGCGGCCGAGCCGAGCGCCTGGTCGAGGGCGTAGCGGGTCAGACCGACCACGGCAGTCGGGGTGGGGAGGGGAATCGCCATGGGGTCAAGTGTGCGTCGGCCGTGCCACAACCGCCCGTCGGAGCAGGTCAGCGTGACTGTCGACAGGTCAGCGTGACTGTCGACCGGCGGTGTCGGCGCGGGCCACCCGCAGCGCCCACCAGATCAGCGGCACCTGCAACGGCACCCGGCCGTACGCGATGGCCCGCTGTGTCGGGCGTCGGCGCCGCCAGTCCACTGCCATCTTGACGTTCGCCGGCAGGACGGCGACGAAGAGGGCGGCGGCTGCGCGGCCGCCGGCCCGCCGGGTGGCCGGGTTCGCGACAGCCGCAGCCACCACCAGTTCGGCGACCCCGCTGGCGTACGTCCAGAAACGGGGCGGGCCGGGCAGCGCACGCGGCACGATCGGGTCGTAGACGCCGGGGCGTACCAGATGGGTGACGCCGGCCGTCGCGAGCAGGCCGGCCAGGGCGACGGCCTCGCGGCGGCGGGTGGTCATCGGTGGTCCCCCTGTTGTTCGACGGCGCGCTGCACGGCCCGGTAGATCTGCCCGAACCGTAGCGCGTCCGGGGTGCGCACCAGCAGGTCCTCCCGGCCGTGGTGCTGCACCCACAACTCGTGCACGTGGCTGCCGCGCTCGTAGGAGCGGTCCAGCCAGCCGAGGGGAATCTCCAGGAACGGTGCCAGCGCGAGCGCCCCCGCCGCGCAGGCGGCCAGGATGATCAGCGCCAGCTGCCAGTTGCCTCGATCCTGAGCCGACCAGGCCAGCGACAGCACGCAGACCACGGCGACCAGCGGCGGCAGCGAGAGCAGCAGGACCAGGACACCGCGCCCCAGCACACGGCCGCGTACGGCGAGGGTCTTCTGCCCCCGTGCGTGCCAGACGAACGTCACGTCGGACAGGGCGATCACGTGACCACCCGCCCGGATCGACTCGGAGGTCACCTGCACCGCGTCGTCCCGGTAATAGAGGGTCATCACTAAGCCTAACCACCGCGGTGCAAACCTCGGCGGGGTCGGCCGGCCGTGCCCGTGCCCGTGCGGTCTGCCGTGCCCGTGCCTCGAACGGGACAGGCCGGCTAGCGGCGCGTGACGGGGTGGGCCGGCTGGCTGTGCTCCACCGCGCGTTGCACCGCCCGGTAGATCTGCCCGAAGCGCAGCGCGTCACCGGTGTGCAGCAGACGCACCGGCTGGCCCCGCCAACGGGCCCAGATCTCCAGTTGGCGGCTGCCCCGGGCGTACGAGCGGTCCAGGTGTTCGAAGAGGAAGTCGGCCACCGGCCCGACGGCCAGGCCGACAAGCACCGACGCGCCGACGATCGCGATCGTCACGGTGGGGGAGCGGTGCAGCCAGACGGCCACGCCGATGCCGAGCACCGCCGCGACCAGCGGGCCGGCGAGCGCAGCGCCGAGCGCGCCCCGCCCCACCAGCACACGCCAGGAGCGGGTGCCCCGGCGGTGCCAGATCATGGTGATGTCGGCAAGCTTGTAGCTGCGACCGTCCACGCGAAGAGTGGTGGAGGTGACCTGCACCGACCTGTCGTCGTAATACGTGATCATGGCTGGACTCCCGCCCACGGGGCTGACACCACACTACTTACCCAAACGAGCCGGGTCGTAAGGTTGGCACGCGACTTCGACGAGGAAGTGAGGGCAGCGTGGGCGAGTTCGTTCGGCTGGAGACCACTGACGGCATCGGCACGATCCGGCTGGAGCGGCCGCCGATGAACGCGCTCAACACCCAGGTGCAGGAGGAGTTGCGCGCCGCCGCGACGGCGGCCACCGCCGATCCCGAGGTCCGCGCGGTCATCGTGTACGGCGGGGAGAAGGTCTTCGCCGCCGGCGCCGACATCAAGCAGATGGCTGACATGTCCTACGTGGACATGGCCGACCGGGCGGCGAACCTGTCCAGCGCGCTCGGCGCGATCGCCCGGATCCCCAAGCCGGTGGTCGCCGCGATCACCGGGTACGCCCTCGGTGGCGGCTGTGAGCTGGCGTTGGCCTGTGACTGGCGGATCGTCGCCGAGGACGCCAAGCTCGGCCAGCCGGAGATCAAGCTCGGCATCATCCCGGGTGCCGGCGGCACCCAGCGGCTCGCCCGCCTGGTCGGCCCGGCCCGCGCCAAGGATCTGATCATGACGGGCCGGATGGTCGACGCCGAGGAGGCCCTGCGGATCGGCCTGGCCGACCGCGTGGTCCCGGCCGCCGAGGTCTACGAGGCCGCTGTCGCCTACGTGAAGCCGTACCTGACGGGCCCGGTGCAGGCGCTGCGCGCGGCGAAGCTGGCGGTCGACGGCGGCCTGGACATGGACCTGAACTCGGGCCTCGCCTGGGAGAGTCAGCTCTTCGCGGCGCTGTTCGCCACCGACGACCGGCGCGAGGGCATGGCGGCCTTCGTCGAGAAGCGCAAGCCGGGCTTCACCGGCCGCTGACCCGTCGCCTCCCGCCCCGACGGCGCCCTGACCTCGGCACCGTCCACCGGCCGGGGCCACGGTCGCAGGGCCAAGTGACTGGCCGGTAACCTGTGATCCCGGCCACGGACGATGGGAGCGACATGACGGAGCGGATCGAGGGTCACGGCGGCGAGTTGGCGCTCGCGGCACTACGCGCGCACGGCGTACGGGAGATGTTCACGCTGTCCGGCGGGCACGTCTTCCCGCTATACGACGCCGCGTACAAGACCGACTTCCCGATCTACGACGTCCGGCACGAGCAGTCCGCGGTCTTCGCCGCCGAGGCCGTGGCCAAGCTCCAGCGCCGCCCAGGCCTCGCCGTGCTCACCGCGGGGCCCGGTGTCACCAACGGCATCTCCGGCATGACCAGCGCGTTCTTCAACGCCTCGCCGGTGCTGGTGCTCGGCGGGCGCGCGCCCGCGTTCCGCTGGGGCTCGGGCAGCCTCCAGGAGATGGACCACCTGCCGCTGGTCGCCCCGGTCACCAAGCACGCCGAGACGGTGTTCAGCACCGACGACATCCCGCGTGCGGTGGGTGCGGCGCTGAACGCCGCGCTCACCCCGCACCGGGGCCCGGCCTTCCTCGACTTCCCGCTGGAGACGGTCTTCTCGGTCGCGGAGGCCGAGCTGCCCACCGTGACTGGTGTCGACCCGATCGCCCCGGATCCGGAGGAGGTCGGCCGCGCGGCGTTGCTCATCGCCGGGGCGCAGCGGCCGGTCATCATCGCCGGCTCCGACGTGTACGCGGGCGACGCGGTCGCCGCGCTGCGCGAGGCGGCCGAGGCGTTGCAGGTGCCGGTCTTCGCCAACGGCATGGGTCGCGGCTCGCTCCCGCCGGAGCACCCGCTGGCGTTCGCCAAGGCCCGACGGGCCGCGCTCTCCGGCGCCGACGTGGTCGTGGTGGTGGGCACTCCGCTGGACTTCCGGCTCAGCTTCGGTGACTTCGGTGACGCCAAGGTGGTGCACATCGTCGACGCCCCCAGCCAGCGGGCGACGCACGTGCAGCCGGCCGCCGCACCCGCCGGTGACCTGCGCCTGATCCTCTCCGCGCTCGCCGATCACTCCGGTGACCGGGCCGACCACTCCGACTGGATCGCCGACCTGCGCATTGCCGAGGACGCGGCGAAGGCTCGGGACGCCGCGGAGATGGCTGCCGAGACCGACCCGATCCGCCCGGCCCGGATCTACGGCGAGCTGCGTCGGGCGCTCGCCCCGGACGCGATCACCATCGGCGACGGCGGCGACTTCGTGTCGTACGCCGGGCGGTACCTGGAGCCGGCCCAGCCCGGCACGTGGCTGGACCCGGGCCCGTACGGCTGCCTCGGCACCGGCATGGGTTACGCGATGGGGGCCAGGGTCAGTCACCCGGACCGGCAGATCTGCGTGCTGATGGGCGACGGCGCGGCGGGCTTCTCGCTGATGGACGTCGAGTCGCTGGTCCGCCAGAAGCTGCCGGTGGTGATCGTCGTCGGCAACAACGGCATCTGGGGGCTGGAGAAGCACCCGATGCGTGCCATGTACGGCTACGACGTTGCCGCCGACCTCCAGCCGGAGCTGCGGTACGACACGGTGGTCAGCGCGCTCGGCGGGGCAGGGGAGACGGTCGCCAAGGCGGCCGACCTGGGCCCGGCGCTCCAGCGGGCGTTCGACTCCGGAGTGCCGTACCTGGTGAACGTGCTCACCGACCCGACCGACGCGTACCCCCGGTCGTCGAACCTGGCCTGAGTCGCACCCGCCGCCGCCGTCGCTCCCGCGTCGGCGGCGGCGGCGCGCTCACACCTCCGGTCGGTCGCCCTCGCGCGGCGGCTCACCGTCGCGGCGGCGCAGGTCGTCCTCGCGTCGCCGCAGGTCTTCCTCCCAGCGTTGGAACAGCTCCTGGTCCTGCTGCTGGGCGCGTTCCTCGACGGAGCGCAGGAACTCCGGGTCGTCGTCGGGGGCCACCTGCCGTGGACGCTGCCGCTCGCCGCCGCCCGGCCAACCCTTGCCGGCGCCGGGGCTGGGCTCCCGGCCGACGATGAACCAGGCGATCGAGCCGACCAGCGGGAAGAACAAGATGATCAGCACCCAGGCGATCCGGGGAAGGGCGCGGATCTTGCCCTCCTCGGCGGAGAGACAGCTGATCAGCGCGCAGACGGCGAGGACAATCTGCACCAGGAAGAGGAGTACGCCAAGCCGGGCCATGCACCCATGATGACGCACCGGCGCGCGTCACCACAGTCCGCGCAGAACCAGCAGCACCCCCAGTAACGCCAGCACCACGGTGCCCACAGTGACCAGGGGAAGTGTCCGGCCGCCGGTGCGGGCCGGACCGGTGCCCGTGCCCCGGGGCCAGCAGAGCACCAGCAGGGTGCCCCACACCAGAACGGTGCCGCCGGCGATCAGCGCACCGGTCGGGTCGCCCGTCGCCGCCAGCCGGACGGCGAGCACGCTCACCACGGTCACAGTGAGCAGGGTGCGCCGCCAGGCCAGCCGGGTCCGCTCCGGTTGCAGCCCCGGGTCGCGTCCGGTGCTCACCGCCCGCCGACCGCGCGGAGCAGGACGGCGACCACCAGCAGTAAGGCGCCGACGCCGACGGCGAGCGCCAGGATGGCGGGAAACCGGGACGCGGGCAGCTCCTGACCGAGCCGGATGGCCCGCTCGGTACGAGCCCAGTGGTCCACAGCGCGGATCGCGACCGCCGCGCCGAGCAGCAGCAACGACACCGCGATCACCTCCCGCAGGTGGCTCATCGGCAGGGGTGGCAGGAACTGCGCGGTGGCCAGCCCGCCACCGACGAGCGCCAACCCGGTGCGTAGCCAGGCGAGGAAGGTCCGTTCGTTGGCCAGGGAGAAGCGGTAGTCCGGTGTCTCACCGACAGCGCGTGCCTCCGCCGGGTCGAACCACCGCCTGATCGCCTCCCACACAGTGGGAGAATATCCGTTTCCCTTCCCGCTTAGCCTGGTCCGGTGACTGATCTCGACGTACAGACGCTGCGCGACGCCTACGACAACCAACTCCGCCCGGAGATCCCCGACCCGGTTCCGGCCGGAGTTTCCGTGGAGCGGGACGGGCCGCTGGTCCGCATCATCGGGCTCGACGCCGGCGGGTTCCTCACCTACCGCACCCTGGGCGGGTTGACAGGTGACGCGCTGGACGAGCTGATCGCCCGGCAGGTGCAGCTGTTCCGTGAGCGCGGCCAGTCGGTCGAGTGGAAGCTCAACGAGCACGACGAGCCGGCCGATCTGGCGGACCGGCTGCGCGCCGCCGGCTTCGTGCCGGAGGACCGCGAGACCGTCGTGGTCGGGCCGGTCGCCCCGCTGGCCGCCGCGCTGCCTGTCGTTCCCGAGGGGGTACGCCTGCGTGAGGTGACCGCCCGGGAGGACCTGGAGCGGATCGCCGCCATGGAGGAGGAGGTCTGGCAGGAGGATCGCTCGCACCTCGTGACG
Organism: Micromonospora sp. NPDC005205; assembly: GCF_040608275.1. NCBI lineage: Bacteria > Bacillati > Actinomycetota > Actinomycetes > Micromonosporales > Micromonosporaceae > Micromonospora > Micromonospora sp. NPDC005205. The sequence goes on along the minus strand of NZ_JBEXHV010000002.1, from coordinate 203,184 downwards.
GGCCTGGCCAAGGAGATCGACGCCGACCCGAACTCGATCACCGTGGTGGTGGCCGAGGCGGGCGGGACGGTGGTGAGCGCGGGCTGGGTGCGGTTCCCGGCGAACACCGGCTTCGCCACGATGTGGGGTGGCTCGACCCTGCCGCAGTGGCGGCGCAAGGGCATCTACCGGGCGTTGGTCAACTACCGGGCGCGGCTCGCCGAGCAGCGGGGTCGGACGCTCATGCAGGTCGACTGTTCCGAGGACAGCCGGCCCATCCTCGAGCGGCTCGGCCTCGTCGCGGTCACCACCACCACCCCGTACGTCTACACTCCGTGATCGTGGAGCAGCGGTTGACGGACGAGGAGCGCCTGACCCTCAAGACGGGTGCCTTCGGTGCCGTCTTCCTGGTCTCCAACGCCGATCCCGGTGTGCTGGGGGTGATCCGGGAGAGCATCGCCGCTTCCGGCGCGCTGGCCGACGCCAGTGGCACTGTCAAGGAGGCGCTGACCACCGGCCCGCTGCCGCGACTTCCCCGGGACTCGCAGCTGGAGATCGAGTCGGTGGTGCTGCCGGCGCTGGGTGAGGCGGTGCGGATCCTGCGCGAGAAGTCCCCACGGGACGTGGACGCGTACCGCGATCTGGTGTTGGCGGCGGCGGACCAGGTGGCCCGCGCCCACGACGGGGTGGTGCCTTCCGAGGCGGCGGCCATCGACCAGATCCGGGTCGCGTTGGCTGAGCCGGCCTGACCGGCCGCGCGTCGGTGAGCTGTGTCACTCTGAGTGCTGCGGGAGTGCAACCTACTGGCAGGTAACATTGCGCCGTGGGCAACTGCACAACCGCCCGCGGTTGACCTGGCGTCGACCGACGCGCGACGCTGCGCCCCATACCGGGCGAGCGAATCGCAACACCACACAGGAGGGTCGTCGAAGCGCGATGAACATCGTCGTACTCGTCAAGCAGGTGCCTGATTCGGGCGCGGACCGCAACCTGCGCAATGACGACAACACCGTCGACCGCGGTTCGGCGAACAACGTGATCAACGAGATGGACGAGTACGCCATCGAGGAGGCGCTGAAGATCAAGGAGGCGCACGGCGGCGAGGTCACCATCCTGACCATGGGTCCGGACCGGGCGACCGAGTCGATCCGCAAGGCGCTCTCCATGGGCCCGGACAAGGCCGTGCACGTGCTGGACGACGCCCTGCACGGCTCGTGCGCCGTCGCCACCTCGAAGGTGCTCGCCGCCGCGCTCGGTCAGCTCAACGCCGACCTGGTCATCTGCGGTGCAGAGTCCACCGACGGCCGGGTCCAGGTCTTGCCGCACATGATCGCCGAGCGGCTGGGCGTCGCGGCGCTCACCGGTGCCCGCAAGCTCACCGTCGACGGCGCGACGCTGACCGTCGAGCGGCAGACCGAGGAGGGCTACGAGGTGGTCACCGCCGCCACCCCGGCCGTGGTCTCCGTCTGGGACACCATCAACGAGCCGCGCTACCCCTCCTTCAAGGGCATCATGGCCGCCAAGAAGAAGCCGGTGCAGACGCTCTCGCTGGCCGACCTCGGAGTCGCGGCCGACGAGGTGGGCTTTGACGGCGCCACCAGCGCCGTCGTCGAACACACCAAGCGCCCCCCGCGCTCCGGCGGCGCCAAGATCACTGACGAGGGCGAGGGCGGCGTCAAGCTGGTCGAGTTCCTCGCCACCGAAAAGTTCGTGTGAGAGGGGGGTCTGACATGTCCGAGGTTCTCGTCGTCGTCGAAGCCACAAAGGAATTCGGCGTCAAGAAGGTCACCCTGGAAATGCTCACCCTCGCGCGTGAGCTGGGCACCCCGAGCGCTGTGGTGCTCGGCGGCGCCGGCGCCGCCGAGGCGCTGAGCGGCAAGCTGGGCGAGTACGGCGCGGAGAAGATCTACGCCGCCGAGGGTGACGAGATCGACGGCTACCTGGTGGCCCCCAAGGCGACGGTGCTGGCCGAGTTGGTCAAGCGGGTGCAGCCGGCCGCCGTGCTGCTGGCGTCCGCCCAGGAGGGCAAGGAGATCGCCGCCCGGCTCGCCGTCAAGCTCGACAACGGCATCCTGACCGACGTGGTCGGCCTGGACGCCGACGGCACCGCGACCCAGGTCGCCTTCGCCGGCTCCACCATCGTCAAGTCCAAGGTCACCAAGGGCCTGCCGTTGGTCACCGTCCGGCCCAACTCGGTCACCCCCGCCCCGGCGGCGGCGACCCCGGCGATCGAGCAGCTCAGCGTGTCGGTCACCGACACCGACAAGCTGGCCACCGTCGTCGAGCGGGTCGCCGAGCAGAAGGGCTCCCGCCCCGAGTTGACCGAGGCCGGCGTGGTCGTCTCCGGTGGTCGGGGCGTCGGCAACGCCGACAACTTCAAGCTGGTCGAGGAGCTCGCCGACCTGCTCGGCGGGGCCGTCGGCGCGTCCCGCGCGGCCGTCGACTCCGGCTTCTACCCGCACCAGTTCCAGGTGGGCCAGACCGGTAAGACGGTCTCCCCGCAGCTCTACGTCGCCCTCGGCATCTCCGGTGCGATCCAGCACCGGGCCGGCATGCAGACCTCGAAGACCATCGTCGCGGTCAACAAGGACGGCGAGGCGCCGATCTTCGAACTGGCCGACTTCGGGGTGGTGGGCGATCTGTTCAAGATCGTCCCGCAGGCCGCCGAGGAGATCCGCAAGCGCAAGTAAGCCAGCGGTACGTCAGTGGCCGCCCGTTCGCACGGGCGGCCACTGCCGTGTGGGAGCTGATCGGCGAGCCGGGGAGCTGAGCCGGCCCGCCGATCAGCCCGTCAGGGAGCCCCTCAGCAGACTGTCACCGGAGTGACGGGTGTTGTTGTCGTACTGCTCGGCGGAGACGTCGACCACCGAGTAGCTCTTGAGGTCGACATTCGGAGGCAGGGGTAGCAGGGCGTCCGAGCCGCCACCCAGGGTGCCGACCGAGAACATCTCCATGGTCGTCGGATTGATGAGCCAGACCTCGTAGTACCCCGGGACGCTCGGGAGATTCGCCACATGCAGATGTAGTTGGCCGTCCTGGAAAACCCGGGCGTCACCCTTGGCCGTCGGCGGGGTCGCGCCGTACGCGGCCAGCGGAGCGCTCGCCACCACCACCGGCGTCGGGGTGGGCGTCTGATCGTCCGGTCGGAGCACCGAGACGGTGCCCACGACGGCGACCGCCGCGGCGGCGGCCGCGGTCACCGCTGTGGCCACCCAACCGGACCAGCCGCGGCTCCGGCGGGATCGCCGCGCCGGGTCCAGCCGGGTCACCGTCGACCCGGCCGTCGTGGTGTCGGCCTGCCCGGCCGTCGTGATGTCGGCCTGCCCGGGCACCCGGTGTCGGCGGGTCTCGGTCAGCAACGGCCCGGCCTCTGCGGCCCTGACCTGGGCCTCGATGCCCTGCCAGACGTGCTCCGGTGGGTCGGGCAGGTCGGCCAGGCCCTGCGTCTCGGCGCCGAGCCCCGCCACCTGCTGAAGGCTCGCGACCTCCGCGCGGCAGAGCGCGCAGGTGGCGAGGTGGGTGCTCTCCCCGTTGTCCGCCTCGCTCTCACCGAGTGCCAGAAATACCAGCCGGTCGTGGTCCAGGTGCTGCACCGTCCACCTCCCATCTGCGCTTCAAGCTCGCCATTCCGCGACGGATGTGACTCTTCACGGTGCCCAACGGCACGCCGGTCACCGCGGCTATCTGTTGGTGTGTCAGGTCGTCGTAGAAGGCCAGCTCCAGCATCCGGCGCTGGTCGTCCGGGAGGCGAGCCAACTCGTCCGCGATCACCAACCGGTCCACCACGCGGTCCGGATCCGGCTCGGTCTGCGCCGGCTCGGGCAGTTGTCGGACCGTCTCCACCACCCGGGTCTCCCGGGCCGAGGCGCGCATCCGGTCGATCACCTTCCGCCGGCCGATGCCGAGCAACCAACCGATCAGCGACCCCTTGGACGGGTCGAACGTGTCGCGGCCCAACCAGGCGGCGACGAACGTCGCCTGGGTGGCGTCCTCGGCGTCGCTGCGGTTCGCCAGCATGGACGTGGCCAGATGGAGCACGGCACGACCGTAGCGGTCGTACGCCTCGCGCAGCGCCACGTCGTCACCGTCACGGAACCTGCGATCGAGGTCGTCCACCGGAGGGTCCGGTTCCTGTCGTAGCGCCGTCATCGGGCGGCTCGCCTTCGATGGGGCATACCCGACTGTAGCTGCCACAGTCTCCGCCCCACTTCCCCGGTCGATGTCATCTCACCTGCTCTTCGTCTCCCGACCCCGTTGCGGATGCGGTCGGCGCCGGAAAAGAAAAGTGCCTCCGGGGCGCATCCGCCCGTCCGGCAGCCGGCGTAACCCGTTCTGCAAGCCAGGCCTGACGAATTAGCAGTTATCACCAGGAGGCAGACATGCAGCTCTCGTACTTCCGTCGGGTCGCCGCGGGCGGCGCGGTAGCCGCGCTGACCTTCGCCGGCGTCGGTGGGCTCACCGCCGGCCCGGCGTACGCCGCCACGTCGGAGGTCTCCGTCGTGCACGGCATTCCGGACACCCCGGTCGACGTCTACGTCAACGGCAAGAAGACGCTGGACAACTTCAAGCCCGGTGACGTCGCCGGCCCGCTGAACCTGGAGGAGGGCGAATACGACATCGCGCTCACCAAGCCGGGCGAGCCGATCGGCAGCGCGATCCTCAAGGCCGACAACGCCGCGGTGCCGGGCGGTGCGAACATCAGCATCGCGGCCCACCTCGACGCCGCCGGCCAGCCGAAGATCACCCCGTTCGTGAACGACGTCTCGAAGGTCGACGCCGGCAAGGCGCGGCTGATCGTCCGGCACACCGCCGCCGCTCCGGCGGTCGACGTCCGCGCCGGTGGCAAGCCGGTCTTCGAGGACCTCACCAACCCGAACGAGGCCAAGGGTGACGTCGACGCGGGCGAGGTGAAGGCGGACGTGGTGCTCGCCGGCACCGACACCGTGGCCATCGGCCCGGCGGACCTCAACCTCAAGGAGGGCACCGCCACGATCGTCTACGCGATCGGCTCCGCCGAGGGCAAGACCCTCGACGTGGTGGCCCAGACCATCACCGGCCTGCACTCCGCCCCGGGTGGCGTGCCCAGCGGTGACGGCGGCCAGGCCGGCACGGGCGTGGACACCTGGTGGTACGTGCTCACCGGTGCCGGCGTACTCCTGCTGCTTGGTGGTGGGGTGCGGATGGCGACCGCGCGGACCGGCCGCAAGTGACGGTGCGCAATCGCGGCGCGCTGGCGGCCCTGGCCGCCGGCGTTGCCGCGCTCACCGTCGCCGCGCTCGTGGCGTGCGGCTCGCAGCCGGCCGAGGACGTGGGCGGCGACGAGGCGGCCAACCTCGCGACCGCCACCCCGACCCCGTCGGCCAGCGCGGCCGATGGCCAGTCTGTCCCGGTGACCGTCGGCGAACTGCCGGCCGGGGCGGAGATCGTCCCGCCGGTGCGGCTGGTGATCCCGGCGATCGATGTCACCGCCACGATCAACGCGGTCGGCATCAACAAGCGGACCGACGATTTCGAGGTGCCGCCGAGCGTCGACAAGATCGGCTGGTACCGGTACGGTCCCGGCCTGGAGGCGGACGCCGGCTCGATCGTCATCGCTGGTCACGTGGACAGCGCCCAGCAGGGCAAGGGCGCGTTCTTCCGGCTGCGGGAGCTCGATCAGGGCGACACCCTGACCGCGACCGGCAGTGATGGCGAGGCCCGCAAGTACCGGGTCGTGGCCCGGGAGGAGTACGACAAGACCAAGATTCCGTTGGAGCGCTACTTCGCCCGCGACGGCAAGCCGCGGCTGACCCTGATCACCTGTGGTGGGCCGTTCGACGCCAAGGCGCGCAAGTACCGCGACAACATCGTCGTCACCGCGGTGCCCGCCTGAGCGGGTCCGCGCATCGGGCCGGGGTGGAGTTTCCACCCCGGCCCATTGCGTGCGGTCCCCTCCGGCATCCGGCCCCCCAGGTGTCGGCCGTACGCTGAACGGTGATGGCTTACCTGGATCACGCGGCGACGACTCCCATGCTCGATGAGGCACTGGAGGCGTACGTCGCTACCGCCCGCGAGGTCGGCAACGCGTCCTCCCTGCACGCGTCGGGCCGCCGTGCCCGCCGCCGGGTCGAAGAGTCACGCGAACAGGTGGCCGCTGTGCTGGGCGCCCGGCCCTCTGAAGTGATCTTCACCGGTGGTGGCACGGAGAGCGACAACCTCGCTGTCAAGGGCGTCTTCTGGGCCCGCCGAGCAGCCCGCCCCGACCGCCGCCGGGTGGTCTCCAGCGCCGTCGAGCACCACGCGGTGCTGGACGCTGTCGACTGGCTGGCCCAGCACGAGGGCGCCGAGGTCGGCTGGCTGCCGGTGGACGCCGTCGGTCGGCTCGACCCGCAGACCCTGCGCGCCGAGTTGGCCGCGCACGCCGACCAGGTGGCCGTGGTCACCGCGATGTGGGCGAACAACGAGGTGGGCACCGTCCAGCCGGTGGCCGAGCTGGCTGCCGTCGCCGCCGAACACGGTGTGCCCTTCCACACCGACGCCATCCAGGCGGTTGGACAGGTGCCCGTCGACTTCGGCGCCAGCGGGGTCGCCGCGCTGACCGTCACCGGGCACAAGTTGGGCGGCCCGATGGGAGTGGGCGCTTTGCTGCTCGCCCGGGACGTGCCGGCCACGCCGCTGCTGCACGGCGGCGGCCAGGAACGCGACATCCGCTCCGGCACCCTGGACACTGCGGGCATCGTCGCCTTCGCGGTCGCCGTGGAGACGGCGGTGAAGGGTCAGCAGGAGTACGCCGCCCGGGTGGCCGCGCTCCGCGACGACCTGATCGAGCGGGTCCGCCAGGCGGTGCCCGAGGTGATCTACAACGGTGACCCGACCGATCGGCTGCCCGGCAACGCGCACTTCTCCTTCCCCGGCTGTGAGGGGGACGCGCTGCTGCTCCTGCTCGACGCGCAGGGAATCGCCTGCTCGACCGGCTCCGCCTGCTCGGCCGGCGTGGCACAGCCCTCGCACGTGCTGCTGGCGATGGGTGCCGACGACGACCGCGCCCGCTCCTCGCTGCGCTTCACACTGGGCCACACCAGCACCCAGACCGACGTCGACGCTCTCATCGCGGCCCTCCCGGCAGCAGTAGACCGAGCCCGCCGAGCAGCAGCCCTCCGCACCCCCCGCTAACCCCCCACCCCACGCCCCCGGGCCCCCACCCCCTGATTTCCGCGATCTTGCACTTTCGGTCGTCCGTTCGCGTCTTGTGCGGCATATGTCGCAGCAGAAAGTGCAAGATCGCGTGGGCGTGGGCGTGGGGTTGGGATTGGTCGTTGGGGTTTGTGGGGTGGCGGGGGGTTCGGGGCTGGTGGATAGGGTTGTTGTGGGGGAACGGGCGGGGACGGGGAAGGGGAGTGGGTCAGTGAGGGTTCTGGCGGCGATGTCGGGTGGGGTTGACTCGGCCGTGGCGGCGGCACGGGCGGTGGCGGCCGGGCACGAGGTGACCGGCGTACACCTGGCCCTCGCGCGCAACCCACAGACCTACCGGACCGGCGCGCGCGGCTGCTGCACCCTGGAGGACTCCCGGGACGCCCGGCGGGCGGCCGACGTGATCGGCATTCCGTTCTACGTGTGGGACATGGCCGACCGCTTCCACGAGGACGTGGTCGACGACTTCGTCGCCGAGTACGCCGCCGGTCGTACGCCGAACCCCTGCCTGCGCTGCAACGAGAAGATCAAGTTTGCGGCGGTGCTGGACCGGGCGGTGGCCCTGGGTTTCGACGCGGTGGTGACCGGGCACCACGCCCGGCTCGGCGCGGACGGGCTGCTGCGGCGCAGTGTCGACCTGGCCAAGGACCAGTCGTACGTGCTCGCCGTGCTGACCCGCGAGCAGCTCGACCGGTCGATCTTCCCGCTCGGTGACCTGACGAAGGCGCAGGTCCGTGCCGAGGCCGCCGAGCGTGGCCTGGCCGTGGCCGACAAGCCGGACTCACACGACATCTGCTTCATCGCCGACGGGGACACCCGCGGCTTCCTGGCCGGCCGGCTCGGCGAGGCACCCGGCGACGTGGTGGACGCCTCCACCGGCGCTGTCGTCGGCAGTCACAGCGGCGCGTACGCGTACACGGTGGGGCAGCGTCGCGGGTTGCACCTGGACCGGCCCGCCCCGGACGGTCGGCCACGCTACGTGCTCTCCATCACGCCGAAGACCAACACGGTGACTGTGGGCCCGGCCGAGGCCCTGGACGTGTCCGACGTGCACGCCGTACGTCCGGTCTGGACCGGCGGCGCCCGGCCGGACGCCCCGGTCGAGTGCGAGGTGCAGTTGCGCGCGCACGGCGACGTGGTGCCGGCGACCGTCGCCCTCGATGGTGACCGGCTGCACGCCGAGCTGCGCCGACCGGTACGCGGCGTCGCCGCCGGTCAGGCTCTGGTGGCGTACCGACCGGATCCGGCCGGCGACGTGGTCCTCGGCTCCGCGACCATCACCGGCTGACCGCACGGCCCGGGTGTTCGCGGGATAGCCTTCGCCCGTGACAGATCAGGCGTGGCCCTGGCCGGCCGGCGCGGCAACCGGAATCGGCTCGCTGCCCGGCACCGACATCGGCGAGGCTCAGCGGGTGGTCCTCGGTGAGCTCCCCGAGCTGCCCCACCTGCCCGAGTTGCCGGCCCGTGGCCCCGGAGCGGACATCATCGGCCGGTCCGCCGGACTGCTCGTCGAGCTGCCGGTCGAGGTGTACGCGGGGCGGTGGCGGGTCGCCCCACGCCCAGGCCGCGACCTGCGCCGGGCCCGCGACCTGATGGAACGCGACCTGGACCAGCTCGCCGAGCAGGCCGAGGGGTACGCCGGGCCGATAAAGGTGCAGGCCGCCGGCCCGCTCACGCTGGCTGCCTCGCTGGAGTTGCCGATCGGTGGTCGACTGTTGCGCGATCCCGGCGCGGTCCGCGACCTGACCGGCTCCCTTGCCGAAGGGCTGCGCGCGCACGTCGCGGCGGTCGTCCGCCGGCTGCCCCAGGCGTCGGTCCTGCTGCAACTGGACGAGCCGTCACTGCCGACGGTGCTGGCCGGGCGGGTGCCGACCGAGAGCGGGTTGGGCGCGTACCGGGCGGTCGACTCGGTGGACGCCGCCGCCCTGCTGCGCACTGTCGTCGAGGCGGTCGGCGTGCCGACGCTGGTGCACTGCTGCGCCCCGGACGTGCCGCTGGAGCTGATCCGCTCCGCCGGCGCCGTCGCGGTCGCCCTCGACCTGGACCTGGTCACCAAGCTCGACCCGCTGGGCGAGGCGATCGACGCCGGCCTCGGGTTGCTGGCCGGGGCCGCACCGACCCGGCCGCCGTCGGCCGGTGGCGCGCCGACCTCCGCGCAGATCGCCGAGCGGGTACGCCAGGTCTGGGACCGCCTCGGCTTCCCTCGTCGCCAACTCGCCCAACAGGTGGTGGTCACCCCGGCCTGCGGCCTCGCCGGCGCCACCCCGGAGTACGCGCGGACGGTGCTCGCCGCGTGCCGGGACGCCGGGCGGCGCCTCGCCGAGGACTGAGGTTTCCTGTCGTACCCGGTGGGCAGGATGACGGTCATGATTGGACAGCTGCGTTCAGTGGTGATCGACTGCCCGGATCCGCGGGCGTTGGCGGCGTTCTACGCCGAGTTGCTCGGCGTACCGTTCGCCGAGGGCGACTCCGATGACGACTGGGTGGTGCTGGGCGGCCCGCCCGGTCACCAGCCGCGCCTCGCCTTCCAACGGGCGCTCAACCTGCGCCCACCGGTCTGGCCGGATCCCGAGCGCCCACAGCAGTTCCACCTCGATGTGACGGTGGACGACATCGAGGCTGCCGAGAAGGCTGCGCTCGCGCTGGGTGCACGGCGGCTGCCAGGCGAGGGTGAGGGCTTCCGCGTCTACGCCGACCCGGCCGGCCACCCGTTCTGCCTCTGCTGGGACTAAGGCCTGTTTCCTGAGGGCGGTCGAGCCGAGGCGGTGTCCGGGCGGCGATCCGGCAAGGCGCGGTTTCGTCCGGATACCGGTGTTGTATCCGGACGAAACCGCAACGCCGCCGGTCGTCGTCCGGGCCCGGCGCAGGCCGGCCAGTTCTTAGGAAACAGGCCTTAGGGCGCTGGTTTCGGAAGAGCTGGCCGGACCGGCGTGGGTTGCGGCGGCCGGGCATCATGGCCGCCGTGATCCACACCTCTGCGCTTCGCGCCTCCGGTTCGCTCTTCGGCCTCGCCTACGGTGACGCGCTGGGCAAGCCGACCGAGTTCCTGACCGTCGCCGAGATCGAGCGCCGATACGGCCCGACCGGTCCACGTGAGCTGGTCGGCGAGCCCGCACTGGTCACCGATGACACCCAGATGGCCCTGGCGGTGGGTTGGGCGCTGCACGAGGCGCCGTCGTTCACGCCGGAGGCGGTCGAGCCACTGCTGCGGCGACGCTTCCTCGCCTGGGCGGTCAGCCCGGACAACAACCGTGCCCCGGGCATGACCTGCCTGCGCGCCTGCGCCGAGCTGAGCCGTGGGGTGCGCTGGCAGGAGGCCACCGTGAGCGGGTCGAAGGGCTGCGGGGCCAACATGCGGGTCACCCCGGTCGGGTTGCTCGACGTGGACCTCGACACGCTCGCCGGGTTGGCGCAGTTGCAGGCCGGGCTGACCCACGGCCATCCGACCGGGCTGGCCGCCAGCGAACTGACCGCGTACGCGGTCTTCGTGCTGCGCGCGGGCGCCACCCTGCCTGAGGTGCCCGCGCTGCTCACCGAGCGGGCGCTCGCCCAACGTGGGATCTACCGGGAGCGGTGGCTGGGCGACCTCTGGCAGCGCCCGGGGGTCGGCTCGCCGGAGGAGTTCATCGCGCGAGGCTGGGACGAGTGCCTGGCGGTGCTGGGCCGACTGGCAGACACACTGGCGCAGCCGGACGACGGTGGTGACCCGTGCCGGGCCACCGGGGAGGGCTGGGTGGCCGAGGAGGCGCTGGCCACCGCGTTGCTCTGCGCCGTACGGCACGCCGACGACCCGGTCGCGGCACTGGCACGGGGCGCGACCACCGCCGGCGACTCCGACTCGATCGCCGCCCTGGCCGGCGCGTTCGTGGGCGCGGCCGTCGGCATGACCGCCTGGCCGCGCGAATGGGTCAACCGCATCGAGTACGCGGACCAGCTCGCCACACTCGGCGCGACCTGGGACTGACCCGCCCCGGCCGGCGCGGTCTGCCCCGGCCGGCGCGGTCTGCCCCGGCCGGCGCGGCTGGGGCGGTCTGCCCCGACCGGCCCCGCTGGGCGGTCTGCCCCGACCCGCGCGGCCGGGCACGCGGCTCATGATCAACTCGGGTTCCTGTAAACCGGGGCATCCGGGAGCTCAGGACACCGCGACTTTCAGGAACCCGAGTCGATCATGGATGACGGGCGGGCATGAAGGCGGTCGAGGGTGGTCGGCGGGCGGCCACGGGGGGTGGTCAGGAGGTGGGGAGGTGGCGCAGGCTGCGGACCTTCCGCCACAGGTCCGCGTCGCAGCGGCCGGCGTGGTCGGCGAAGGCGGCCGAGTTGAGTCGGATCGGCTCGGTGAGGCTGAGGTAACTGTCGTGCTCCGCGCCCGGGTCCCAGTCCCGGGTGGGAATCCGCACGTGGTCGTCCCGGTCGCTCTTGTCCTGGCTGGTGATCTTCAGGACGTCGGCGCCCCGGGAGTCGGCACGCAGCACCAGGCACGGGCGCACCTTCGACCCGGTGCCATCGGCGTACGGCACGTCGGCCCACCAGATCTCGCCGGCCGCCGGGGCGTCGCCGTGCCGGTCGGTGTCGCGCGAGCGGGGTTTGGTGGAGGGCCGTTCGGCGCCACGGGGGCGCGGCGGGGTGGAACGACGGCCACCGGCGTCGCCCCGATCCGGCCGGGTGCCCGGACGCCGGTTGGCCACCCGGTGCCGCCAACTGTTCCACGCCCAGCCGGCGGCCACGGCCAGCAGGATCGCCACCGCCCAGAGCAGTGCCTCGCGCATCCGTACCTCCGCGTCCCGGCGACCCGCCGGTCGCACCGTCCGGCGATCCTTGCACGCCGCCGCCCGTGCCGCCCGCCAACCACACCGCGGCCGCCCCACCGCCGCGCCGCACGCACACCTCGACGACGCCACGCCGGCCGCCACTCGGTGGGTCGGTAGGTGGAACGGCCGGCCGACGGCTACCGAGCGTCACGGGATCACCGGACGCGGCTGAGGGCGGGGTCGCTTCGGGCGCGGGTGGGCGACGGATTGTCCCACCGGCCCGATACGGTGCCGGAGTAGCGTGATCAGGGAGGTCGCAGGCGTGTCCGAAGGTGGCGGTGTGTCCGAGGAGCAGATCGGTCAGCAGGTCAGCCCGGCGCAGGAGGCGGCGGCCGGGGCTGAGCCGACGCCGCAGGCCAGGGAACGGCACGCCGCGCTCAGTCAGGAGTTGACCGAGCACCAGTACCGCTACTACGTGCTGGACACGCCGACCATCCCCGACGCCGATTTCGACAGGCAGTTGCGCGAGCTGGAGGCACTGGAGGAGGAGTTCCCGGCGCTGCGGACGCCCGATTCGCCGACCCAGCGGGTGGGTGGCACGTTCTCCACCGACTTCACCCCGGTCACCCATGCCGAACGGATGCTCTCGCTCGACAACGCCTTCGCCGACGAGGAGTTGGCAGCCTGGGCCGAGCGGGTCGAACGGGACGCGGGCGGTCCGGTGCCCTACCTGTGCGAGCTGAAGGTCGACGGGCTGGCGATCAACCTGACCTACGAGAACGGCCGGCTGGTCCGGGCCGCCACCCGGGGCGACGGGCGCACCGGTGAGGACGTCACGGCAAACGTGCGCAGCATTCGGGACGTGCCCAGCCAGCTCGTCGCGTCCGCCGAATTCCCGGACGTCCCCGAGCTGGTGGAGGTCCGGGGCGAGATCTACTTCCCGATCGCGGCGTTCGCCGATCTCAACGCGGGTCTGGTGGAGCAGGGCAGGGCGCCCTTCGCCAACCCCCGCAACGCCGCCGCCGGCAGCCTGCGACAGAAGGATCCACGGGTCACCGCCACCCGGCCGTTGCGCCTGGTGGTGCACGGCATCGGCGCCCGCCGGGGGTTCCAGCCCACGGCGCAGTCCGAGTCGTACGCGGCACTCAGGTCGTGGGGGTTGCCGACCAGCGACCGGTGGCGGGTCGTCCCGGATCTGGCCGGCGTGGCGGAGTTCATCGCCTACTACGCCGAGCACCGGCACGACGTCGAGCACGAGATCGACGGCGTGGTGGTCAAGGTCGATCCGGTCTCCATCCAGGGCCGGCTCGGGTCGACCAGTCGTGCCCCCCGCTGGGCGATCGCCTTCAAGTACCCGCCGGAGGAGGTCACCACCAAGCTGCTCGACATCGACGTCAACGTGGGGCGCACCGGGCGGGTCACCCCGTTCGCCGTGCTCGAGCCGGTGCGCGTGGCCGGTTCCACAGTCGCGCTCGCGACCCTGCACAACGCACGCGAGGTGGAGCGCAAGGGGGTGCTGATCGGCGACACGGTGGTGCTGCGCAAGGCCGGCGACGTGATCCCCGAGGTGCTCGGCCCGGTGGTGGACCTGCGGCCCGCCGACGCCCGGCCGTTCGTCATGCCGACCAGCTGCCCGGCCTGCGGCACCCCGCTCGCGCCCTCGAAGGAGGGCGACGTGGACATCCGTTGCCCCAACACCCGCAGCTGCCCGGCGCAGTTGCGGGAGCGGGTGTTCCACCTCGCCGGTCGGGGTGGCTTCGACATCGAGGTGCTCGGCTACAAGGGCGCCGCCGCCCTGCTCGATGCGGAGATCATCAGCGACGAGGGCGACCTCTTCCACCTCGACGCCGAGCAGCTGTCCCGGTCGCCGTTCTTCGTCAACAAGGACGGCAGCCTGGGCACCAACGCCACCAAGTTGCTGGACAATCTCGCTGTCGCCCGGGAACGGGACCTGTGGCGGGTGCTGGTGGCGCTCTCCATCCGGCACGTCGGCCCGACCGCTGCCCAGGCGCTCGCCCGGCACTTCCGCTCGATGGACGCCATCGACGCGGCCACCGAGGAGGAGCTGTCCTCCGTCGACGGCGTCGGGCCGACCATCGCCGCCAGCATCCGGGAATGGTTCGCTGTGGACTGGCACCGCGAGGTCGTCCGCAAGTGGGCCGAGGCCGGCGTACGGATGGCGGAGGAGGCCGTCGACGAGGGGCCGCGCCCGCTGGAGGGGTTGACTGTGGTGGTGACCGGCACCCTCGCCGGCTATTCGCGCGACCAGGCCGCCGAGGCCGTGCAGAGCCGGGGCGGCAAGGTCAGCGGGTCGGTCTCCAAGAAGACGAGCTTCGTGGTGGTGGGTGACAACCCCGGGTCGAAGGCCGACAAGGCCGTCAGTCTCAAGGTGCCGGTGCTCGACGAGGACGGGTTCCGGCTCCTGCTGGACGCGGGCCCGGACGCCGCGCGCGAGGTCGCTCAGCTGGGGGACTGACCCGGCCGGTGGCTGGGCGCGGCGACTGGCCGCGTATACCAACTTAATTACGACTACGACCGATTCGTGACTGTCATACCGGGAAACTGGGGGCCGAGGGCGTTTCATTGGGTCACGGCGCGCGCACCGGCACGCCGATGGTCGGTCGGGAGGTGTGGTGGAGGTCGCCGACCCACGCAACTCGCTTCCTGCGGGACGGGTCGCACCGTTCGCCGCCTTCGTCGCCGGCATCCTGGCGGTGGCCGCGCTGACCGCCGCCGTTCCACTCGCGACGCTCCCCGATGAGTTGCCCGACCTGCCGGTGGCGTTCTGGACGATGGCCGCGCTCGCTGTGGTCTGCGACGCGCGTCCGTTCGTGCCACCGGGGCGCCGGCAGACGTCGGCGGTGTTCCCGTCCACCTGCTTCACCTTCGCGATCCTGCTCGGCTGGGGTCTCGGCCCGGCGGTGGTGGTGCAGGCGGTGGGCGTCGTCGTCTCGGGTTGGCGGATGCGGCACGCCGCGTGGCGCACGGCGTTCAACGTCGGCCAGTACGCGTGTGCCCTCGCCGCCGCGTACGGGGTGATCCAGCTCGGCTCGGGCACCATCTTCTCCGGCGGGCGCTTGCACTGGACCGACGTGGCCGCCGTCGGGGGCGCCGCGTTGGCCTGGTTCGTCGTCAACTACGGGTTGGTCAGCTGGGCGGTGCGGCTGCGTTTCGGGGACCGGTGGTGGCCCACCCTCCGCCAGGGCCTCGGCTTCGAGTTGCTCTCCACCGGCTCGCTGCTGCTGCTCGCCCCGGTGCTGGTCGCGGCGGCGCAGATCAGCGCCGCGCTGATCCCGCTGGTGCTGGTGCCGCTCTTCGCCGTCTACCGGATGGCGCGGTTGACCAACGAACAGCAGCAGCTCGCCGCCGCCGACCCGCTGACAGGTCTGCCCAACCGCAAGGCGCTGCTGGCCGAGGTGGCCGAGCAGGTGCACCTGCACGCCGAGCGGACCGCCCGCGGCGAACCCGACGGGCAGCTCGCGCTCCTGCTGATCGACCTGGACCGCTTCAAGAACGTCAACGACGCCCTCGGCCACGCCGTGGGCGACCGGCTGCTGGTCGAGGTGAGCGCCCGGCTGACCGATATGCAGCCCCGACCACAGATGATCGCCCGGCTCGGCGGTGACGAGTTCGCGATCGTGATGACCGGGCTGACCGACGTCGCTCAGGCGCGGGAGTTGGCCGACCGGGTGGTCCAGGCGCTGGCCGAGCCGGTGCCGCTCGACGGGCTGCCGTTGGACGTGGGCGGGTCGATCGGAATCGCCCTCTTCCCCGAGCACGGTGAGGACTTCGCCACCCTGATGCGCCACGCCGACGTGGCGATGTACGACGCCAAGCACCGCAACGACACGGTCTCCGTGTACGCCCCGGAGTCCGACCACAACTCCGCCGAGCGACTCGGCCTCCTCGCCGACCTGCGGCGCGTACTGGAAGCCAGCCCGTCGACCGAGTTGCCGGCAGAGGTCGGAGCGGCAGCCCAGGAGGAGGACACGCAGCCGGACAGCAACGGCCGGCACAGCGGGCCGAGCGACGCCGAGCGGACTGCCGACGTACCCCTTGTCGCGTCGGCGGAGGTGCGCGGCGGTGACGGGGCGGCGCTGCCCACCGGCGCGTCGGCCGAGGGGGCGCTGGCCACCGCGGCGTCGGACCGGTCCGCGCCAGCGGCGGACCCGGCGTCAGCGGTCGCCACAGCACGGCCGGGAGCTGCCCGGTGGTGGGCCCGCCGTCGGCACATCGACACCGACCTGGTGCACTCCGATGAGCTGATCAACCGGATCGCCACCGGAGCAGACCCGATCCGGGGCCGCAACGCCCGTGCCACTGTCGCCGGCACCCGTTCCGGCTCGGCCCGGGAGCGGCGCGCCGGGGGCGGGATCGGCCGGCGGTCCCCGAACGGGAGCGCGCTGGGCAGGGGTCGCACCGGGGCGCGGCGGGACGTCGGGCCGGGTACGCCCGGGCAGCCGCTCGAACCGACCGGGTGGGCACACGCGGACGAGGAGCCGGCCGACGACGCCGGGGAAATCACCATGTACTACCAGCCGCAGATCGCCATCGCGACCGGCGAGGTGGTCGGCGTCGAGGCGCTGCTGCGGTGGCGGCACCCCCGTCGGGGCATGGTCGACCCGGAGGAACTGATCCGGGTCGCCGAGCAGAGCGCCGTGATGCGACTGCTCACCCGTCGTGTCGTCGACGACGTGGTGGAGCAGCTCGCCAAGTGGTCGGCGGCCGGCATCGGCCTGCGTGCGGCGCTGAACGTGAGCGTCCGTGACCTGCACACCGGCGAGATCGCCGACCAGATCGCCGACCGGCTGGCCCGCTACGGGGTGCCGGCCGAGCGGCTTCAGGTCGAGATCACTGAGGGTGCGTTGATGGCCGACCCGCGTCGGGTGCTGGCCACCATCTCCCGGCTGCACCGGATCGGGGTGGCCATCGCGCTCGACGACTTCGGCACCGGCTACTCCTCGCTCCAGCACCTGCGCCGGTTGCCGCTGTCCGAGGTGAAGGTGGACAGGTCGTTCGTCCTCGGCATGGCCGACGACACCGACGACGCGGCGATCGTCCGGTCGATGATCGAGCTGGCCGGCGCGCTGGGGCTGCGCGTGGTGGCCGAGGGTGTCGAGGACGAACGAACCTGGCGGATGCTGCACGCCGCCGGCTGCGACGCCGCGCAGGGCTGGTTCTACGCCCGGCCGATGCCGGCCGAGGAGTTGGTCACCTGGCTGACCCGGTACCGGCCGGTCCGGCCGACCGGCGGGCACCCGCAGCCGGATGCCGCTCGCCGCCCCACCCGTTGACCCGGCGCGAGTGCCGCTGGAGGGGGAGTCGGGGACGCGGCACCGGAGCGGAACAATAGACTCGCTCCGGTCACCGCGTGTCACGCTCCACCTGTCGCGCGGCCGGCACACCGCCCGACCAGCAGGAATTCAGAAGGGGGCACGGATGGCCGCCATCTCCCGCGAGGAGGTCGCGCACCTGGCGCGCCTGTCGCGGCTCGCCGTCACCGAGGAGGAGCTGGACACGTTCGCCGGCCAGCTCGACGTGATCCTCCAGGCGGTCGCCCAGGTCGGCGAGGTCGCCGCCGCGGACATCCCGCCGACCTCGCACTCGGTGCCGCTGACGAACGTCTTCCGCGAGGACGTCGTCACGCCGTGCCTGACCCCGGAGGAAGCGCTGTCGGGCGCGCCCGACGCCGAGGACCAGCGGTTCCGCGTACCGCGGATCCTGACCGAGGATGTGGCCTCATGAGCGAGCGGCAGCGAGCGAATCAGCAGTCCAGCGCCGTGGTGCCTCATGGCGTCGCGGAGCGAAGCGGAGTGACGGCATGAGCGACTTGATCAGCATGACCGCGACGGAGATCGCGGCCCTGGTCGCCGGGGGCGAGACCTCGGCCGTCGAGGTGACCCAGGCGCACCTGGATCGGATCGCCGCGGTCGACGACCGGGTGCACGCCTTCCTGCACGTCGACACCGAGGGCGCGCTCGCCGCTGCCCGCGCGGTGGACGAGCGCCGGGCCGCCGGCGAGGAGTTGGGCCCGCTCGCGGGTGTGCCGGTCGCGGTCAAGGACGTGCTCGCCACCCGGGGCATCCCGACCACCGTGGGGTCGAAGATCCTGGAGGGCTGGCGCCCGCCGTACGACGCGACGATCGTGCAGCGGCTGCGGGAGGCCGGCACGGTGATGCTCGGCAAGACCAACATGGACGAGTTCGCGATGGGCTCGTCCACCGAGTACTCGGCGTACGGCCCGACGCACAACCCGTGGGACCTGAGCCGGATCCCCGGTGGTTCGGGTGGTGGCAGCGCTGCCGCGTTGGCCGCGTACGAGGCGCCGCTGGCGATCGGCTCGGACACCGGCGGCTCGATCCGTCAGCCCGGCGCGGTCACCGGCACCGTGGGCGCGAAGCCCACCTACGGCGGCACGTCCCGGTACGGGCTGGTGGCCTTCTCCTCGTCGCTGGACACCCCGGGCCCGTGTGCCCGCAACGTGCTCGACGCGGCCCTGCTGCACCAGGTGATCGGCGGGCACGACCCGCGCGACTCCACCTCCATCCCGCAGCCGGTGCCGGACGTGGTGGCGGCGGCGAAGCTCGGCGCCACGGGTGACCTGACCGGTGTGCGGCTGGGCATCGTGAGCGAGTTCGTGGGCGAGGGTGCCGAGCCGGGCGTGATGGCCGCGTTCCGTGAGTCGGTGGACGCCCTGACCAAGATGGGCGCCGAGGTCGTCGAGGTGTCCTGCCCGACGTTCGCGTACGCCCTGCCGGCGTACTACCTGATCGCCCCGAGCGAGTGTTCCTCCAACCTGGCCCGGTTCGACGGTGTCCGGTTCGGCCTGCGGGTCGGCGACGACGGCAACCGGTCGCTGGAGGAGGTCATGTCGCTGACCCGCGAGGCCGGCTTCGGCCCGGAGGTCAAGCGCCGGATCATGATCGGCACGTACGCGCTGTCGTCGGGTTACTACGACGCGTACTACGGGCAGGCGCAGAAGGTCCGGACGCTGATCACCCGGGACTTCACTGCCGCGTTCGAGCGGGTCGACGCGCTGATCTCGCCGACCACCCCGTCGGTGGCGTTCCCGATGGGTGCGCGGACCGCCGACCCGTACCAGATGTACCTGGCCGACCTTTACACGATTCCGACGAACCTGTACGGCGGGCCGGGCATCTCGGTGCCGTGTGGGCTCTCCGAGGGGCTGCCGGTCGGTCTGCAGGTGATGGCCCCGACGATGGCCGACGACCGGATGTACCGGGTCGCCGCCGCGTTGGAGTCGGCGATCGGCACGTTCACCCCGCCGGCGCTCTGAGGGCGGGCGGGATGCTGACGCGGATCGAGATCGACGGATTCAAGTCTTTCCGTGATTTTTCGTTGGACATCCCGCCCTTCCTTGTGATCATCGGACGGAATGCGGCAGGCAAGTCAAACCTGTTCGACGCCATCCAGTTCCTCGGTCGACTGGCCGGCGACCCGGTCCTCGAAGCCGCTCAACACATGCGTGGCGACATCGTGGACCTCTTTCACAAGCACACCGACGGATCCTCGGTCGAGGTGATGTCGTTCGCCGTGGAAGTGCTGCTGGACAGATCGGTCACCGACGCGTTCGGCGACACGGCCGAAGTCAATCATTCGCGACTTCGCTACGAGTTGACGCTTGAACTCAGGTCGACCGGTCACAGCGGGACGCAGCGGCCGTATGTCGTCCGTGAGGCGGTTCGGAGAATCCGGCGGGCCGACGACACCTGGGTCGCCCGGTTCGACGCCGAGCAGCGTAAGCGGTTGGCGGCCTACCGCACCGGTGCCGATCCGTTGGAGACGGAGCAGGACGAGCAGAACCGGGCTGTCTTCAGCATCAGGCAGCAGGGCAATCAGGGGCGTAAGCGTCGCCTTCCCGCGACGGCTGCCACTGCAACCGTTCTGTCCAGCCTGACCACGGCGACAGACTTCCCGCTGCTGTACGCGCTCAAGCGAGAGATGCAGTCGTGGCGTCTCCTGCACCTGGATCCCAGCGCGCTGCGCGCCCCTGATTCCTACGATGACCCCGACGGCCTCGCCGCTAATGGAGGTCACCTGGCCAATACGCTGCGGCGGTTGGCGGATGAGACCGGCAGTGACGACAGGCCGGAAGGGGCGCTGAACGACCTGTCCGCCGACTTGGCCGCCGTCATCCCGGGTGTCATCCGGGTTCGCCTCGCTGAGGATGAAGCCCGCCGGCAGCGGCAGGTGGAAGTGCTGACCCGAGAGGAGGCGCCGTTCTCAGCCAGGGTGGCCTCGGACGGCACCCTCCGGGCGATCGCCCTCCTGGCGGCACTGTACGACCCGAGGGGCGCCGGTCTCATCTGTTTCGAAGAGCCAGAGAACGGCATCTTTCCGCAACGGCTGGCGCAATTCGTCAGGTACCTCCGGAACCTCGTCGATCGGGCCATCGACGCGAGAACCGAGGGCGCTGCTCTGACCCAGCTCATCCTGAGCAGTCACTCGCCGGCGATCCTGCGGGCGTTGGAACCCGCCCAGGCCCGGACGCGAACCGACGCCGTCTTCATGGACGTTGTCAGTCGCGTCCAACGCGGCCAGGCCCGTAGTCGGGTCAGTCGGTGGAGATCGATTGCCGGGGCTCAGCAGCTTACGATCGACGACGAATTTGATGTCGGAAGCGTGGTGAGCCCGAGGGAGATTGCTGAGTTTGAGGTCATGGCGGAGTTGGACAACTGATGCGTTATCTGACCTCCGCGTTGGTCTCCGAGGGCGTCACCGATGATCAGTTTCTTCCCAGGTTGCTTGCCAGGGCGTTGACCGAGATCTGCTTGACCGAATTTGAGGACGCGGTCGAGGTGGCTGACATCCAGCCGTTACGCGACCGGAAAGGCCCGTGCTCGATCGCTGATGTCATCGGGCTCGTCGAGCAGAATCCGGCAAGCTTCTCCCTGATCTTCTTTCATCATGATCAGGGCGCCAACGCCGAGCGGACTGCCGCGGAGTGGCTGCGACCGCTGCGTGAGGCGTGGGGGGAGCGTGCGGAGCAACTGGTAGCAGTGGTTCCGGTGCGCGAGACGGAGGCGTGGCTTCTCGCGGATGGTGATGCACTGCGAAGTGCTCTCGGCGTCAGGTGGACCGATGCCGAGATGGGGCTTCCTGCGCAGCCGCGACTGGTGGAGCGAGTGGCCGATCCCAAGAGCGCGCTCAACAGCGTGATGGGCCGGGTGAGCCGCTCAACCACGGACCACTACGGCCAACTTGGCGAGTTGGTCTCGCTGGCTCGTCTTCAGGGGGTGCCCGCGTACCAACAGTGGTGGAGTGACACATGCGATGCGCTGGTGCGCTTGGGTTACCGCTCGGCGTAACCTCAGGTCGGGCCGGCGAGGTAGCGGCGGGCCCGTTGGGTGGTGCGCCAGTGCTGGTAGAGCAGCACCGCCCAGAACAGCGCGGCCAGCGCGGCCGTCCAGCGGGTGGACGTCCGGTCGGTGCTGATGGCGTTCAGCGTCTGCAACGCCATGACCGCACCGAGGGCCCAGAACACCCACCGTCGACGTACCTGCTGCTCGGCCTCCTTGCGGGCCAGCGCGTCGATTCGCGGGTCGGCGGTCGACCCGTCGCGCAGTGCCGCCTTCACCCGTCGGCGGCTGGCCGGGTCGGCGCCGTCGGACAGGGAAGAGTTTCTCGTCATCCACGCGTTGATCAGCAGGATGACGGCGACGCCCAACGCCGCTGTCACCAGCAGGAACAGCAGCTGGATCAGCGAGTCGCCTGCGTCCCGTTTCCCGTCGGAGATCAGCATCCCGATGGCGAACGTTGCGGGGACGGTGGCCGCCAACAGCACGACCGCGGCCCTGGTCATCCGGCTTGAGCGCCGTCGGGCCTCCGTGGCTGGTCGGGCCGGCACTCCTGACTCTCTCCCCGTATTCGTCATCGCCGTTCCCTACCCCGCCGTCGACGACGCCACGCGCCCCTGACGAAACCCGCCCGAGGATTGATCGGACAACCCCATTAGGCTGGACAGGTTCTGTCCGGATCGCGCCTGGAGCGTCTCATGACCACGACACTGCCCGCGTACGACGAGGTCGTTGCGCGCTTCGAACCGGTGATCGGCCTGGAGACCCACGTCGAGCTGGGCACGAACACCAAGATGTGGTGCGGTTGCCCGACCGACTTCGGCGGCGAGCCGAACACCCGGGTCTGCCCGGTGTGCCTGGGCCTGCCCGGGTCGCTGCCGGTGGCCAACAAGGCGGCCATCGAGGCGATCATCCGGATCGGCCTGGCGTTGAACTGCTCGATCGCCGAGTGGTGCCGGTTCGCCCGGAAGAACTACTTCTACCCGGACATGCCGAAGAACTTCCAGATCAGCCAGTACGACGAGCCGATCTGCGTCGACGGTTACCTGGACGTCGAGGTGGGCGGCGAGACGGTGCGGATCGAGATCGAGCGGGTGCACCTCGAGGAGGACACCGGCAAGACGCTGCACGTCGGCGGCGCCACCGGCCGCATCCACGGGGCGACGGAGTCGCTCGTCGACTACAACCGGGCCGGCATTCCGCTGGTCGAGATCGTCACCAAGCCGATCACGGGCACCGGTGCGCTCGCCCCCGAGGTGGCCAAGGCGTACGTCGCCGAGCTGCGGGACGTGATCCGCACCCTGGGCGTCTCCGACGTGCGGATGGAGGAGGGGTCGCTGCGGTGCGACGTGAACACCTCGCTCAACCTGCCGGGCGCGGAGTGGGGCACCCGTACCGAGACGAAGAACGTCAACTCGCTGCGGTCGGTGGAGCGGGCGGTCCGTTCGGAGATGCTGCGGCAGGCGTCGGTGCTGGACGCGGGCGGCCGGATCACCCAGGAGACGCGTCACTTCCACGAGGACACCGGTGACACCACCCCGGGTCGCTCGAAGGAGACGGCCACCGACTACCGGTACTTCCCCGAGCCGGATCTGGTGCCGATCGCCCCGGACCCGGCCTGGGTCGCCGAGCTGAAGGCCGCTCTGCCGGAGCTGCCCCGGGTGCACCGGCGTCGCCTTCAGGAGCAGTGGGGCCTTTCCGACCTGGACATGCAGTCGGTGTTGAACGCTGGCGCGGTCGAGCTGATCGAGGCCACCGTGGCTGCCGGCACCACCCCGGCGGCGGCCCGCAAGTGGTGGCTGGGTGAGCTGTCCCGCCGGGCCAACGAGAGCGGTGTGGAGCTGGCCGAGATCGGTGCCACCCCCGCCCAGGTCGCCGAGCTTCAGGGTCTGGTCGACGCCGGCAAGCTGAACGACAAGATGGCCCGCACGGTGTTGGAGGGCGTGGTCGACGGCGAGGGTTCGCCCACCGAGATCATGACCAGCCGGGGCCTGGAGGTCGTGTCGGACACCGGCGCGCTCACCGCCGCCGTTGACGAGGCGATCGCCGCGAACCCCGGCATCGCCGACAAGATCCGCAGCGGCAAGGTCGCGGCGGTCGGCGCGCTGGTCGGCGCGGTCATGAAGACCACCCGTGGTCAGGCCGACGCGAAGACCCTGCGCGAGCTGATCCTGCAGCGCCTCGGCGTCCAAGACTGACCCGACGCCCCAGCGTCGATCATGAGGTTGACGGCGGTTCGAAGATCGACAACCGCGGTCAACCTCATGATCAACGTGTACCGCACCCCTCGCGAGGGCGTCAACGGCGACGCCTGGATGGAGTTACCGTGGCCCGGCACGACCTTGATGTTCTCGACGAGATCCAGCGGCGGGTGCTCTGGCTCGCCACCCGGATCGTGGACGCCGCCAATCATGACCGGGCCACCGGCGACGGTGTGAAGGTCGGCGGCCATCAGGCGTCCAGCGCCTCGCTGGTCACGGCGATGACAGCGCTCTGGTTCGCGCACCTGGACGCCGAGGACCGGGTCGCCGTGAAGCCGCACGCGTCTCCGGTGTTCCACGCCATCCAGTACCTGCTCGGCAACCTGGACCGCTCCTACCTTCCCCGGCTGCGGGCCCGCGGCGGCCTCCAGTCGTACCCGTCGCGCACCAAGGACCCGGACGCTGTGGACTTCTCCACCGGGTCGGTGGGCCTGGGGGCTGCCGCGCCGCTCTTCGCCGCCGCCACCCGGCGGTACGTCGACGCGCACTTCGGGGCCCGCCCGCACTCCCGGTTCGTGGCGCTGATCGGCGACGCCGAGCTGGACGAGGGAAACATCTGGGAGGCGGTGGCCGACCCGGCGACCACCGGGCTGGGCAACGTCATGTGGCTCGTCGACTTCAACCGTCAGTCGCTGGACCGGGTGGTCCCCGGCATCCGGATCAACCAGTGGCGGGGCCAGTTCGAGGCGGCCGGCTGGCACGTCGTGGAGGTCAAGTACGGCCGTAAGCTCGCCGAGGCGTATGCCCGGCCGGGCGGTGAGGCGCTGCGCGACTGGATCGACGCGATGCCCAACGAGCAGTACCAGTCGCTGTTCGGGCTGGTCGGGCCGGCCCTGCGCAAGCAGTTCCTGGACGGCGCGCCGGCCGGGATCGCCGAGTTGATCGCCGGCATCGACGACGAGGACCTCGGCCCGCTCGTCACCGACCTGGGCGGGCACGACCTTCAGGCGATGCTCGACGCGTACGCCCAGTGCGACGCGGTCACCGACCGGCCCAGCGTCGTCTTCGCGTACACGGTGAAGGGTTGGGGGTTGCCCATCGCCGGCAACCCGCGCAACCATTCCGCGTTGCTCAGCTCGGAGCAGGTCGACACGCTGCGCGCCGCGCAGGGGTTGACCGCCGAGACCGAGTGGGACCGCCTCGACCCGGCGTCACCCGCCGGGATCCAGGCCGGCGCCCGCCGGGAGGCGCTGTCCCGTGCGCCGCGCGAGCGTGCGCTGGGGGTCACCGTTCCGGAAAGCACAGGAGTACGCGCGACCAAGCCGATCTCCACCCAGGAGGTCTTCGGTCGGGTGCTGGTGGACCTGGCGCGCGACCGGGAGGTGGGCCGCTACCTGGTCACCACAGCCCCGGACGTGGCCACCTCCACCAACCTCGCCGGGTTCATCAACAAGACCGGGGTGTTCGCCCCCACCGAGCAGCGTTCCTGGACCGAGGACCGGATGCTGCGCTGGACGGAGAGCCCCGCTGGGCAGCACATCGAGCTGGGCATCTCGGAGATGAACCTGTTCCTGCTGCTCGGTCAGCTCGGGCTGTCCTGGGACCTGTCCGGGCAGCCGCTGCTACCGGTGGGCACCGTCTACGACCCGTTCGTGCTGCGCGGCCTGGACGCGTTCCTGTACGGCACGTACTCCGGCTCCCGGTTCGTGGTGGCCGGCACCCCGTCGGGCATCACCCTCGCCCCGGAGGGCGGCGCCCACCAGTCCACGATCACCGCGTCGGTCGGCCTGGAGCTGCCCGGGGTGACCTTCATCGAGCCGGCGTACGCGGCCACCCTCGACTGGCTGCTCTGCGACGCGCTCGGTCAGATCGCCGGTGGGTCGGCTCCGGCCGCCACCGCCGCACCCGCCGAGGACGGTGCGTACTACTTCCGGTTGAGCACCCGACCGCTGGACCAGGCGCCGTTCGAGGCGGCCCGGGCGCGGCTCGGCGACGCGGTGCTGCGCCGGCAGGTCGTCGCCGGGGCGTACCGGCTGGTCGACGCGCACCAGGCGTACCCGCACCTGGTCGACGCCCCGGTGGTGCAGCTGGCCGCCTCCGGCGCGGTGCTGCCCGAGGTGCTCGCCGCCGCTGCGGAGCTGGCCGACGAGGGCGTCGCCGCGCACGTGGTGGACGTGACCTCGCTGGACCGGCTCTACCGGGCCTGGCAGCGCACCCTTCGCCAGGGCGTGCGGACGGCCACGGTGCCCAGCGTTCCGGGCGCGTTGCGGTCCGCGTTCGCCGATCGGGTGCCGGTGGTGTCGGTGCACGACGCCGCGTCGCACGCGATGGCCTGGCTCGGTTCGGCGGTCGGCGCACCGGCGGTGCCGCTCGGTGTGGACGAGTTCGGCCAGTCCGGCAGCGTCGCCGAGCTGTACGAACTGCACGACCTGCTGCCCGGCAGCATCGTCAACGCCGCCCTGGCCGCCATCGCCCTGCGCTGACCCGCCGGCCCGCCGGCGGGCGGCGGCGTCGGCTCAGCCGGTCGGGGTGGGCGCGGGTGTGGCGGGGACGCCGCCGCTCAGCGTCGGTGTCGGCGTGGGTGTGGCGGGGACGCCGGCGGTCGGGTTCTCCACCAGGCGTCGTTCCAGGTTGACCTGGGCCTGCCCGGTGCCGCCGACGGTGATGGTGTCGTACGCCTGGAGCAGCTTCTGCTGGTCGAAGTAGAGCACGCTCATCGACAGCGGGGTGGGCTTCTCGCCCTCCAGGCCGCGCAGCCCGGCACCGCCGGTGGAGCCCTCCACCATCAGCGTGGTGGGCTGCTGCCCGGGCGCCTGCGGCAGCTCGGAGACCTGCCGGGAGTGGGTGTGCCCGGCCAGCACCAACGGGCACGTGCCAGCGAGCGGCCCGGCCGACGCCGGGTCGTGCACCAGCGCGATGTTGACCGGTCGCGGTGAGCTGCGGACCGTCGCGGCGAGCTGGTTGCCGGCCGCGATCACCTGGTCGGCCACCTGCTGGGTCAACCCGCTGCCGGCCGGGGAGGTGTTCTTGTCCGGGGTGAAGCGCGGGTCGCCGATGCCGGCGATGGTCAGCCCGGCGACAGTCGTCGTCGTGTTGTTCAGCACGATCGCGTTCGGCTGACGGGCCACCGCGGCGGCGGTCTTGCCGGAGTCGTGGTTGCCACGGATGAAGACGTACGGCTTCTTCAGCAGGCCGATCGAGGCCACGAAGGAGGCTTCCGGTTCGCTGCCCCAGTCGGTGATGTCCCCGGTGTCGATCACCACGTCGATGCCGAACTGCTCCACGACCGTTCGGATCAGCTGCCAGCCGGTCGGGTTGAGGTGCATGTCGGAGACGTGCAGCACCCGGGTGGTGCCCGGGGTCGGCTCCAACAGCGGAAGCGCCGACACAGTCGTGTAGAGCTGGCTGACGTTGCCGACCAGGCGCTGCAACTGCTCCGCGTACTTGGTGTAGTCGTTGGCGATCCGGCGGGCGTCACCGACGATGGCCGGCGCGTTGACCAGCAGCCCCTCGTAGCGCGGTTCCTCGATGGCCTGCGGGCGAAGGGTGGCCGCCGCCGTGCCGAGGCTGCTGGCGGTGACCAGCAGCGCCAACCCTCCCGCCCAGGCGGTCCGCCGGACGTCGCGGAAGATCAGCCCGGCCAGGATCAACGTGACGAGCACCGACGCGCCGAGGGTACGCAGACCGAGGCGCATCACCCCGGAGCGGACGTCCTCCACCGCGCTCTGGCTGGCCCGGCTGATGCTGGCGGGGTCGTCGATCAGCGCCTCGGTGCGCCCCTGGTCGAGGGCCCCCAGCCGGACGGTGAGATGGGTCGGCCCGTCGTGGCTGTCGAGCAGCAGCGCGCCGAGCGGCGGGATGTCGACGGTGGTGCCGCCGTCCCGGGCGGGGGAGATGCTGAGATTGGCCCGGAACGGGCCGATGTCGGTGCTCACCTGGCCACCGGCCAGCACCCCGAGCACCGCCCCGGCCAAGGCCACGGCGAGGACGGCGACGATCAGCCCGAGGCGACGCAGCGGGCCGGCCGCTCCGACCCACCAACCGGTCGGGCGCGGCCGATCGTCGCCGGTCACCGGGTCGTCCCGGTCATCGGCGTCGTCCTGCCGCTCGTCGCGTTGCCCGTCCATGCTTGAGATTCTGACCTGCCCGTCGGAAGATCTTGGCAAACCTGAACGGATGGTGACGCAATCAGCTGCGTCCGCCGTCACCACCCGCGAAGACCACCCGCAGGAGCCGGTCGTCGTCGCCCGCCGGGTCGCCCCGGCCGTCGTGGTTGGAGGTGCTCACCCAGAGCGACCCGTCCGGTGCCGCGGCCACCGCACGCAGCCGACCGTAGCGGTTGGTGAGCAGCTCACTGGGCTTTCCGAGCAGGGTGCCGGTGTCGGTCAGCTCCATCACCCAGAGGCGCTTGCCGCGCAGACAGCCGGTGACCAGCAGCCGGTCCGTGGCGGCCAGACCGGAGCAGGACGCGTCCGACGTCGCCCACTGCACGATCGGGTCGGTGAACCGCTTGTCGCCGGCCTGGCCCTCGACCTCCGGCCAGCCGTAGTTGCCGCCCTTGGTGATCTGGTTGATCTCGTCCCAGGTGTTCTGGCCGAACTCGACGGCGTACATCCGCTTCGCGGCGTCCCAGGCGAAACCCTGGACGTTGCGGTGCCCCAGGGACCAGACCGGGGAGTTGGGGTACGGATTGCCGGCGGCGGGCTTGCCGTCCGGGGTGATTCGCAGGATCTTGCCGCCGAGGCTCTTCACGTCCTGCGAGAGGGGGCGCTGGCCGGCGTCACCGGTGCTGACGTAGAGCTGCTTGTCCGGGCCGAAGCCGAGCCCTCCGCCGTTGTGCACATTGGCTTTGGGGATGCCGGTGAGGATCGGGGTGGGCTGCCCGCCGAGTTGCAGTCGGGCGACCCGGTTGTCCCGTTCGGCGGTGTAGTAGACGAACACCGTCCGGTCCCGGGCGTAGTCGGGGGAGACGGCGATGCCGAGCAGGCCACCCTCGCCCGCCGCCGCCACGTCGGGGATCGTCTGCACCGGGCGGACCCGCAGCCCGTCCGGCCCGGACTCGGGCCCGACCTGGAGGATCCGGCCGTTGTCCCGTTCGGTGACCAGCGCGCCGCCGTCCGGCAGGAAGGCGATCGCCCACGGCACCCGCAGCCCCTTGGCGAGCACAGTCGCCACCGCCTGCTGGCCGGCGCCACCGGGGCCCGCCGACGCGGACGGGGTGGGCAGGTTGGGCGGTTCGCCGGCCGGGTCGGGCTCCGGCTCACCGAAACTGCAACCGGCGGTGAACAGCAGCGCCGCGCAGGACGCCGCGAGGGCCGCCCGGAGGCGGCGGATGCGAGGGTACGGGGGACGGGCGCTCACCCGGCCCAGGGTAGCCCGCCGCGCGACCCGGCCGGGCCCGTCGAGATGCAACGGATGCCGATGGACCCGCCCGATGAGCCCCGGTGGGCCACTCACCGAGCCCGCAGGGCCAGCAGCGCGGTGTCGTCCTCACGGTGCTGGATCGAGGCGAGCAGCAGGTCGCACAGGTCGTCGAGGGGCAGCTTGTCGGTTTCGGACAGCCGGCCCGCCAACTCGGCCAACCCCTCGTCGATCGAGCGGTCCCGCCGTTCGATCAGCCCGTCGGTGTAGAGCAGCAGGGTGTCGCCGGTGGCCAGGCTGGTGCTGTGGCTGCTCCGCGGCGACGGACGGGCCAGGCCGAGCAGCGGCTCCGGTGTGGCCTGGAGGACCTCGACCGCCCCGCCGAAGCGGACCACCAGGGCCGGCGGGTGCCCCGCGTTGGACCAGGTCATCTCGTGCACGCCGGCGCGCTGCGGACAGATCCGCACCAGCGTCGCGGTGGCGGCGATCGGCAGCCGCAGGCCACGGATCGCGCCGTCCAGGTTGCTCATCAGCGCCCCGACCGCGTCCGGCCGGCCGAAGGCGTCGCCCCGCACCAGGTTGCGCAGCTGGCCCATTGTCGCTGCTGCCTCGATGTCGTGCCCGGCCACGTCCCCGATCGCCGCGATCACGTCGCCGTCGGGCTGCACGAAGGTGTCGTACCAGTCACCGCCCACCTCCACCCGGTCGGCCGCCGGCTGGTAGCGGGCCGCCAGCTCCAGCTCCGCCACCACCGGCAGCCGGGGCAGCATGCTGTGTTGCAGGACCTCGGCGACGTGCCGCTGCTCGCCGTACATCGAGCTGTTGCCGACGGCCTGGCCGGCCCGGCGGCCGATGTCGACTGCGGTGAGCAGGTCGCGGTCGTCGAACGGCTGACGCTGGCCGCCGTTGACGAGCGTGATCGCCCCCAGCACCGTGCCGCCGGCGGCCCGCACCGGCACGCTCAGGTAGGAGGCGATGCCCAGGCGCTGCGCGATGAGTGTCATCTCCGGGTTTGTGCTGCCCCTCGTGACGTCGGCCAGCGACGCCACGCTGCCGAGCCGGGGCTGGCCGGTCCGGAGCACCGCCCGGATGACCGACTCGGCGCTCAGCCCGCTGCCCAGCAGCTCGCCGAACCGGTCGATGTCCGCGGTGCGGGCTGGGTCCCGATGCACCGACACCACCTCGCGGGGCAGGCCGGTCGGCCCGATCAGGGTGAGCAGGCACCAGTCGGCGAGCAGTGGCACCATGGCGGCGGCGAGCCGGCGCAGCGCGATGCCTACGTCCAGGGTGCCGGCCAACGTCTCGCTCACCCCGGCCAGCAGCTCCAGCCGCTCGTTTGCCTGCACGGCCCGCCGCTGCGCCTCCTGTGCGCCGTCGAGCGCGATCCGCAGCCGCAGCTCCGAAGAGCAGGCGGCGGCAAGGTCGGCCAGGGTCCGCAGCTGCGCTGCCGTCCAGGCGCGGGGCTTGCTGTCGATGGCACAGAGCGAGCCGAGCACCCGGCCGGAGAGGTCGGTCAGCGGCATTCCCGCGTACGCGACCACGCCGAGGTCGTCGATGGCCAGGTTGTCCCGGACGCGGGGGTAGAGCCGGGCGTCCGGCAGCACCATCGGGGCCTCGATGTCCACCACGTGCTGGCAGAACGAGTGGCTCAACGGAGTCTGCCGCCGCTGCGACCAGGGGTCGGGCAACCCCACAGCGCCCGGGAAGAACTGTCGGTCGGCGGAGACCAGGGAGACCAACGCGACAGGCACGTCCAACAGGTCGCTGACCAGCCGGGCGAACCTGTCGAACGCCTCGTCCGGGGTGGCGTCGAGCCCGGTGTCGGCGAGCGCGCGCAACCGTTCCGGATCGCCGAGCGCCGCGGGTGGGGCGATCGAACGCCGGTTGGTGGCGGGGGAGCCGTCGGTCATCCTGCACCTGTCTGCCGGGCGGAGGCGGACCGGCCCTCCGACCCTTCGTTATACCTCGCACGGGCTCGTGCCGAACGTCGGTGTGCTGAGTCTCGCCCGTCCCGGCCTCGTGCGCCACAGCCCGGCATACCCGTTCGCCGCCGTGCCCGCACCAGCCGCCGCGTCGGGGACTATCGTCGGCGGACGTGAAGGTATGGATTCCGCACCAGGCCGGCCTGAACCTCCTGGGCGAGCTGCCCGCGAACGTGACGGTGGAGGTCTTCGAGCACACCGACCGGATGCCGTCCGAGCCGGCCGACGTCCGCTTCTGGGTGCCGCCGTTCCTGGGTGGCTCGGACGGGACGGCGGTGCTGCGGGAGCTGCCCGACCTGGCGGTGGTGCAGTTGCTCTCCGCCGGGGCGGACGCCTGGGCCGGCCGGACACCGCCTGCGGTGACGCTCTGCGATGCCCGGGGCGTGCACGACCCGTCCACAGCCGAGTGGGTCGTCACCGCGATCCTCACCCAGCTGCGGGCGTTCCCGGCGTTCGTCCGGGCACAGGCCGAGCGGCGCTGGACGTTCGCGGAGAACACCCCGACCGACGAGCTGACCGGCAAGCGGGTGCTCATCGTCGGGGCTGGCTCGATCGGCGCGGCCGTGCGCGACCGGCTCGCCCCGTTCGACGTGAGCTTCACCCTTGTCGCCAGGACGGCCCGCCCGGAGCAGGGGGTGCACGCCGTCGAGGAGCTGCCCCGGCTGCTGCCCGACGCGGACGTGGTGGTGGTGATCGTGCCGCTCACCGACCAGACCCGTGGCCTGATCGACGAGAAGTTCCTGGCCGCGATGCCCGACGGGGCGCTGCTGGTGAACGCCGCCCGGGGCCCGGTGGCGCACACCGAGGCGCTCGTCGCCGAGCTGGGGACCGGCCGGATCTCGGCGGCGTTGGACGTCACCGACCCGGAGCCGCTGCCCGCCGACTCGCCGCTCTGGGTCATGCCGAACGTGCTTCTCACCCCGCACGTCGGCGGGTCGGTGCGCGGGTTGTTGCCACGGGCCTACCGGCTGGTGGGCGATCAGATCCGCCGGTTCGCCGCCGGGCAACCGCTGATCAACACGGTGGTCGACGGCTACTGACCGGGGGTCTCCGCCGCAGCGTCCGGCAGCGACTGGCCGGTCGCCGCGACCAGTCGGGGCAGATCCGCTCCTCGGACGGCCGGCAGGGTGACCTGGTGGCCGTCGTCGAGCCGGGCCACCGCGCGCCCGCGCTGGTCGGTGGTCAGCTCGAGGACCTGGTTCCAGTCGATCCGACGCTGCCCGACCAGCGCCCGGATGCGCAGCTCCCGCGCGTCGGCGTCGGTGCCGGCCCGCCAGGCCCACACCGCGACGGCGAGTGGGACGAGCAGCACCGGCAGCAGGTAGTCCCGGGCGTTGGCCAGCGGCAGGGCGCCGACGAAGGCGATGATCGCGGCCACCAGGATGGCTTGGTTGTACCGGAAGCGGACCGTGTCGGGCTTACTCACCCTCCGATGATCCCACTCCGGGTTGTTTCGGCTCGCGGCGGGCGGTGCCGGGAGCGTGCGGTACGCCGTACAGTGACACAGGTCGTTGTCTCCACTGAGTGACCGGCAAGTAACCAATTCGGCCGTCCATCGTTGCCAATCGTGGGTAGCGGACTCGCAACGTCCGATGTCCCGCACCGCCGCACCGCCCCCGTGCCCCCTCACGAAGGCGACCGCCGTGCTCCTCGCGTACCCGTTCCGCGTTCTCGTCCCCCGCCGTGCGGCACCGGAGGCCGCCACGTCCGTGGCGGTGGCGCTGCTCCTTCTCGCCGGTTCCGTCGACCTGGTCCCGCCCTCGGTGGTGATCGCGTTGGCCGCCGGCGCCGGCGCCACGCTCGCGGGCCTTCGACTGTCCCGGCTGGCCGCCCGGCGTGGCATCGACCCGACACCGCGTGCGGCGGGGGTGCTGCTCGACGCGGCGGTGGTGGCGGCGGGTCTCACCGCCGTCGTGTTGCCGCTGGCCGGCATCGGGCACGCCGTCGCCGTGCTGATCGGTTCGCTGGTCGTGGCGGCCCTCTCGACGGCCGGTCTGCACCGGCTCCCCGGCCGATCCCGGGCGGCGGCCCCGGTCCGGTTGCGGTGGCTGGTCGAGTCGACCGGCCCGGCCGTCGGTCTGGCTCTCGCCGGCTGGTTGCTGCTGCCCCCCGACAGCCCACCGGCCCCGGTCCGGCTGGTCGCCGCGTTGACGCTCGGCGGGTTGGGCATGGCCGCGTTGAACGCGTTCGCGGGGCCACGACGGCGCTCGGGTGCCGCGGTCTGCCGGGGCGGCGTGCTGCTCACACTGGGCGGGCTGGTGCTGCTGGCCACGCTGCCGGCCGCGCCGGCCGGTCGGGTGGCGCTGCTGGCCGTACCCCCGTTGGTGTTCGGGATGTTGCTCGTCGCCGTCGGCGCGGCGGATGCGGCTGACGACACGGAGCCGGTGGAGCCGGTCGCAGCGGCCTGGCCCCGGTCGGTGCTTCCCGCGGCGGTGCTGCTGCTGGCATCGGGTCTGCACCTGAGCGCCGGCCGCGCACCGGACCAGACGAGCGTGCTGTTGGCTCTGGTGGCGGTGCCGCCCCTGGTGCTGCGCGAGCTGCTGCGCGCCGGGGACGCGTCCAGGTCCGTCCGGCGGGCCGCTCATCGACGACCGGCCGGCCGTTCGCTGCGGCACCGCCGAGCGGTGCCGGCACGCTGGCCGGGCACGCCGGAGCCGCCGCCCGAGCAGGCCCTCGGCGTCCCGGAGGGCGCGGCCACCGCGACGGGCGTCGGCTCCACCTGGTCGCCTGACCACAGTTCCGCGTGGTCGGGGCTCAACCGGCCAGCCGCGTCGGCGGGCGGCACCCCCGGCGACCGGGCCGCCCTGCTGGACGCCCTGGCCGCGATCGGCGACGTTCCGGCGCCGGCCGGTGCGCTGCTGCTCGTTGACCTGCACGGCACCGAGGGGTTCGGCCCGACGGCTAGGGAGGACGTGCTGGCCGAGGCGGTGCACCGGGCCCGCTCGGTCATCGCCCCGGACGATCTGGTCACCGGCTGCACGGCAACCGGCTTCGCTGTGGTCACGGCCGCCGGCCCGGTGCTGGCGTACGCGCTGGGCACCCGACTGTTGAGCGCGCTCGACCCGCCCTACCGGCTGGCCGGTGCGATGCTGCGCGTGCAGACGAGCATCGGGTTGGCCGAGGTGAGCGGCGCCGGGCCGGCGGACGTGCTCCGGCAGGCCGAGCTGGCCCGGCGACGGGCCGTGCAACTGGGCCGGGACCGGGTGGAGTGGTACGACGCGTTCCTGGAGGAACAGCTGGTGCGCCGGCTCGACCTGGAACGCGAGCTGCCCGGTGCGGTGGCGCGCGGGGAGCTGGACCTCGTCTACCAGCCGGTGGTCGACCTGGCCGACGGGCAGCCGGTGGGCGCGGAGGCGCTGCTGCGGTGGCGCAGCCCGGTGCTCGGCACTGTGCTCCCGGCCGAGTTGCTGCCGGTCGCCGAGGACCTGGACCTGGTCGGCGAGTTGGAGTGGTGGGTGCTGGACCGGGCCTGCCGGCAGTTGTCCAACTGGTCGGTGGGCGTCCGGGAGCTGTGGATGGCGGTCAACGTCACCACCAGGGAGCTGACCACTCCCGACTTCGTCCAGCGGCTCGCGGCCGTGCTGGCCGCGTACGGGGTGCCGCCGGAGCGACTGGTGGTGGAGGTGAGCGAGCCGAGGGTCGCCGGTGACCTGTCGACGGTGGTGGCTCGGCTGGCCGGGCTGCGGTCGCTGGGCGTCCGCACCGCGTTGGACGACTTCCGGGCCGAGCACGCCTCGCTGGCCCAGCTTCGCCGCCTGCCGATCGACCTGCTCAAGGTGGGCCCGGAGTTGGTGGGCGCACGGCCGGACGGGCAACCGCCGTTGATCGACGTGGTGGTCAACGTGGGCGAGCGGTTGGGCGTCGAGATCGTCGCCGAGGAGTTGGAGTCGTCGACGGAGGTCGAGGGCGCACGCCGGGGCGGTTGCCGGTACGGGCAGGGGTTCGCGCTGTCCCGGCCGGCGACCGCCGAGCGGGTCGAGGCGTACTTCGAGGAATTTCCCTCAGCGTCCCGCTGAACCGGTTCATCTTCCTCGCGGCGGTGCGGTGCTGCCGCGCGGCGTGAGGCGGGGTGTCTCGTCCTGCACCCGCCCGGCCGGTTGCCCGGCGACGACGGCGAGCAGTTGCCGGGCGGCGTGCGCGCCGTACGCCGGGATGTCCCGGCCCAGCGCGGTCAGCGGCGGGTGCACCAGCCGACACAGCGGCGA
This sequence comes from Micromonospora sp. NPDC005205, assembly GCF_040608275.1. Lineage (NCBI taxonomy): Bacteria > Bacillati > Actinomycetota > Actinomycetes > Micromonosporales > Micromonosporaceae > Micromonospora > Micromonospora sp. NPDC005205. The sequence goes on along the minus strand of NZ_JBEXHV010000002.1, from coordinate 168,221 downwards.
GTCGTCCCAGGCCACGATGGACAGGTCGCCGGGCACGGTAAGGCCCATCTCCTGAGCGACGGAGAGCCCGGCGATGGCCATCACGTCGTTGTCGTAGACGACAGCTGTGGGCCGGCCGGCCGAACTCAGCAACCGGCGGGTGGCCCGGCCGCCCTCCTCGCCGGTGTAGTCGGACCAGACGGTGACCGCGTCGACCAGGCCGAGCCGCTGGCAGACCGCCGCGAAGGCGTCGGTGCGGATCTCGGTGTGCCGCAGCTCGGGCAGACCGGCGACCCGGGCGATCCGGCGATGCCCGAGCGCGACCAGGTACTCCACCGTCTCGGTCAGCGCGGCGGCGTCGTCGGACCAGAGACTTGCCAGCTCACCGGTGCCGCCGGGGCCGCCGATCACCACCGCAGGCAGTTGCAGCTGTTCGAGTGCGGGGATGCGACGGTCGTCGGTGCGCAGGTCGCAGACGAGCACCCCGTCCACCCGTCGTTCGCCCCACCAACGCCGGTAGACCGCGATCTCGGCGTCCGGGTCGGCCACCACCTGGAGGGTCAGCGCGTACGAGCGGGCGGAGAGTTCGGCCTCGACGCCACTGATCAGCGCCATGAAGAACGGCTCGACGCCGAGGGTCCGCGCCGGGCGGCACAGGGCCAGGCCGACAGCCCCGGCGGTGGCGGCCGAGAGGGCGCGGGCGGCGCTGCTGCGGCTGAAGCCGATCTCCGTGGCGATGGCGAGGATTCGCTGCCGGGTGGCCTCGGAGACGCCGGGCTGCCCGTTGAGCGCGTACGACACAGCGCCCTTGGACACCCCGGCGCGTTGGGCGACGTCGGCGATGGTCGGCCGCTTCACCGGCGTGCTCCTTCGCTCTCTGGCCGTTGACAGCCCTGATTCCGGACCGTAGCGTGGCTCAGCTTATCCGGTTCAGTTGGCATCTTTCGATGCGGGAAGGTGCGGTGACATCGTGAGTCGACAGGCACTCTACGACGGTTGGACGGTGCGGGCGGCCCCCGGAGCGCAGGTGCCCGAGGAGGTCGCCGGCCGGTCGGTGCCGGCGACAGTGCCGGGCTGCGTGCACACCGATCTGCTCGACGCCGGGCTGATCGGAGACCCGTACCTCGACGACAACGAGTTGGCGCTGGCCTGGATCGGGCGCACCGACTGGGTCTACCAGACCACATTCGTCCACCGGGCGGGCGACGAGGAGCGCGTCGACCTGGTCTGCGCCGGCCTGGACACCGTCGCCACGCTCACCGTCAACGGGGTGGAGGTCGGCCGGACCGCGAACATGCACCGCGGCTACCGGTTCGACGTGCGACCGCTGCTGCGCGACGGCAGCAACGACCTGGTCGTCACGTTCGACTCCGCGTACCGCTACGCCGAGGCACAGCAGGAACGGCTCGGCGACCGGCCGAACGCCTACCCGGAGCCGTTCCACTTCATCCGCAAGATGGCCTGCAACTTCGGCTGGGACTGGGGGCCGACACTGGTCACCGCCGGCATCTGGCAGGAGATCAGCCTGCACTCCTGGTCGACCGCTCGACTGGCCACCGTCCGTCCGCTGGTCACCATGGACGGTCGCGACGGCCGGGTCGAGGTGCACGTCGAGGTCGAGCGGGTCGCGGACGTCCCGCTGACCGTCCGCGCCGCAGTGGCCGGCGTCCGCGCCGAGGTGGTCGTCCCGGCCGGGCAGCGCACGGCCGTGCTCACCCTCACCGTCCGCGAGCCCGCGCTGTGGTGGCCCCGGGGGTACGGCGAGCAGGCCCGCCACCCGATCGCTGTGACACTGCACGCACCGGACGGCGACACAGTGGACAACTGGTCGCACCAGATCGGCTTCCGATCGGTACGGCTCGACACCACCCCCGACGCGCACGGCACCCCGTTCGCGTTGTCGGTCAACGACGTCCCGGTCTTCGTCCGCGGGGTCAACTGGATCCCGGATGACGCGTTCCCCACCCGGATCACCCGCGCCCGGTTGGCCGAGCGCTTCGACCAGGCGGTCGCGGCCAATGTCAACCTGTTGCGGGTCTGGGGCGGCGGCCGGTACGAGTCGGCGGACTTCTACGACCTCGCCGACGAGCGCGGCCTGCTCGTCCAGCAGGACTTCCTCTTCGCCTGCGCCGCGTACCCGGAGGAGGAGCCGTTCGGCACCGAGGTCGCCGCCGAGGCCGTCGAGCAGGTGACCCGGCTCGCGCCGTACCCGTCGCTGGTGCTCTGGACCGGCAACAACGAGAACATCTGGGGCTGGCACGATTGGGACTGGCAGCAGGCCCTCGCCGGGCGCACCTGGGGGCGCGGCTACTACCTCGACGTGCTGCCCCGGATCGTCGGCGAGCTGGACCCGACCCGCCCGTACTGGCCGGGCAGCCCCTGGTCGGGCAGCGAGGCGCTCCACCCCAACGACCCGGCGCACGGCACCACCCACATCTGGGACGTGTGGAACACCGACGACTACACCAGATACCGGGAGTACGTCCCGCGCTTCGTCGCCGAATTCGGCTACCAGGCCCCACCGGCGTACGCGACGCTGCGCCGCGCGTTGAGCGACGAACCCCTGGCCCACGACTCACCGGGCATGGCGCACCACCAGAAGGCGGCCGGCGGTGACGCCAAGCTCCAGCGGGGCCTCGACGCGCACCTGCCCACCCCGGCGGACTTCGACGACTGGCACTACCTGACACAGCTCAACCAGGCCCGGGCGATCCAGCTCGGGGTGGAGCACTTCCGCTCCCACCGGGACGTCTGCGCCGGCACCATCGTCTGGCAGCTCAACGACTGCTGGCCGGTCACCTCCTGGTCGGCCGTCGACGGCGACGGCCGCCGCAAACCCCTGTGGTACGCGCTGCGCCGCGCGTACGCCGACCGGCTGCTCACCGTGCAACCCCGTGACGGCGGCCTGGCCCTGGTAGCGGTCAACGAGACCGCCGAGGCGTGGGCCGTACCGGCCGCGGTCACCCGGTTCACGCTCACCGGGGAGCCGAGGGCGAAGACCTCGGTCGACCTCGACGTCCCGGCGTACTCCTCGGTGGTGCTGCCGTTGCCGGCGGACCTGGCGCGGCCGGAGGATGCCCGGCGCGAGTTGCTGGTCGCGGAGTCCGGTGGCACCGCGGAGCGCGCCCTGTGGTTCTTCGCCGAGGACCGGGAGGTGGACTGGCCGGCGGCGGCCTGGGACGCGACGGTCGAGCCGGTCGACGGTGGGCAGCGGGTCCGGGTCACGGCCCGCACCGTGCTGCGCGACCTGACGCTGTTCGCGGACCGGCTGGACCCGTCCGCCGAGGTCGACGAGGCACTGGTCACCCTGCTGCCCGGCGAGTCGACGACCTTCACCGTCCACGCCGACACCCCGCTGGACGCCGCAGCTCTCGCCGCCCGCCCGGTGCTGCGCTGCGTCAACGACGTGACGTCGAGTTAGCACGCCACGATCGCGCTCGATCCAGGAAGTAGTGGTCTCCGTCGACAGGGGAGGCCACTACTTCCGTGTTCGAGCACGTTCGACTGCAACCCCCGGCTGCCGGCGAGCGCATCCGTCAGGGCAGTATTACCGGTTCGTGGCCGCTGGTGACAGCGCGGCCGACAGCGACGAAGCCGGTCGCGCGGTACCCCGGGAGCACAAATGATCACGGAACTCGTCCGAGATGCGGCGGCGACGGCCTTCGTCTTCGGGTTCTTCGCCTCCAGTTGGTTCGGCTGGGCTCAGGAAGCGCCTCCGAGGTCCTGGCGGCCCGTGCTCATCGCCGGTTCGGTTCTCGCACTGCTCACGGCTACCGCCGGGGGCCTCCTCGCCTGGAGGCACTGGTCGGACGGAACAGCGTTCGACGACGACACCAGCCGGACCTTCGGCATCGTCGTCGGGATCGAGTTCGGGGTTGCCGCCGTCGGTGCCGGGGTGCTCGCCCTGCTACGGCGCCGTGAGCTGACCGCCCCCTGGGTGGCCCTTGTCGTGGGCCTGCACCTCTTCCCGGTGGCGGCGCTGATGGACTACCCACTGATCCATGTGGTCGCAGCGCTGGTCACCGTGGTGGCGCTCGCAGCCGTGCCGGTGGCCCGGGCCCGCGCCCTGGCGGTGAGTGCGGTGGTCGGGCTCGGCACCGGCGTCGTGCTCGTGGTCGCCGCGGTGTCCTCGCTGATAATCGCCCTGGTCGCGTACTGAGGTTGGCTGCCGTCAGAGCACGGTGACTTCGTGCGGTGCTGGCCGCCGGAACAGGCACGTGCGGTGGACCTGGAGAACATCTCCTCCAGGTCCACCGCTCGTCAGACCGTGCGGCGGGTCAGGCCCGGGCGGCGGCGAGCACCTGGCCGACCAGGGCGCCCGAGGTGCCCGAACGCTCGTACTCGGGCCGGTTCAGGCTGCCACCCATCAGGGGCGCCGGGTTGCGGTGCACGGCCGGGCTGTCCGAGCTGACCAGGGCCGCGAAGTGGTACTCGTCGGCGCCGGTCGCCTCGACGATCCGGGCGATGTTGCGCGGGGTGATGCCACCGCCCGGCATGACGATGATCCGGCCGGCGGCCCGGCGCACCAGGTCGGCGATGAGCGGAGCACCCTCCAGCACGCTGACCTCCTGACCCGAGGTGAGCACCCGGTGCACGCCCAGCTCGATCAGCTGCTCCAGCGCCGCCTGCGGGTCACGGGTCATGTCGAACGCCCGATGGAAGGTGATGCTGGCGTCGCCCGCGGCGGCGATCAGCCGGCGGGTGGTCGGCACGTCGACGTCACCCTCGGCGGTCAACGCGCCGATCACGATGCCGTGCGCGCCGGCCGCCACGGCGGCCCGGACGTCCCGCTCCATGGCCTCGATCTCGAACGGCGAGTAGATGAAGTCGCCGGCCCGGGGGCGGACGATGACGTGTACCCGGATCCGGCTGACCGCGCGCATTGTCGTCTCGATGGTGCCCAGGCTGGGGGTCAGCCCGCCGTCGAAGAGCGCGGAGCACAACTCCACCCGGTCGGCGCCGGCCTCCTCGGCGGCGACCGCTCCCTCGACGCTGTCGATGCAGATCTCGAATGTGTTCATGATTCTTCCTTTTCCGTGCGAGGCGATGCCGCTTCGGTCCGAGACGATGCTGTGGCCCAGTCGATGACGGCCGTGACGGCACCGACGGGTACGCCGCCGCCGAGCACCGGCACCTGGCGCAGCGCGTCGGCTCCACCCACCGGTACGCCCACGGCGGCGAGGGCGGCGAGGGCGATTGCGGTGGTGGCTCGGGGCGAACCGTCGATCGCCTTCACCGCCACCGCGTGACCATCCGGTGCGGCCACCGCGAGCACGCCTTCGGCCCCACCCTTGGCGAGGACGCCGGGCAGCGCCCGCATCAGGTCGGTGTTCGGGTGCCCGTTCCAGCCGCCGACGTACTCCGGGTGTTGGCGCATGGCCTGCGCGACCAGCGCCTCGTCGCTGCCGGCGGGCGCGTTGACCAACGCCTGGAAGGTGCGGGCCAGGCCGGTCAGCGACAGGCCGAACAGCGGTGCACCGCAGCCGTCGACAGCGTGGTGCGCGACCGGCGTGCCGGCCAGCCGGGCGACGGCGGCGGCGGTTTCCCGCTGGAGCGGGTGGTCGGGGTCGAGGTAGTCGTGGGTGCTCCAGGACCTGGCGACGCAGGCGACGAGCATCGCGGCGTGCTTGCCGGAGCAGTTCATCCGGATCCGGTCGCGCTGTCCGCCGGCGCGGATCAGCCGGTCCCGGGTCGGTTCGTCCTCCGGCCAGTCCACCGGGCAGCCGAGCGCGTCCTCGGTCAGGCCGGCCCCGGCCAGCATCGCCCGAACCACCTCGACGTGCCGGTCGTCGCCGGTGTGACTGCCGGCGGCGACGGCCAGCGCCGGGCCGGTCAGCTCGTCGCCAGCAGCGGTCCGGCAGGCCAGTGCCTGCACCGGCTTGAGGGTGGAGCGGGGCAGCACCGGCTCGTCGGGTACGCCGGCGGCGAGGGCGACAGCCCCGTCCGGGGCGAGCACCACGACGCTGCCGTAGTGCCGGCTCTCGACGAAGCCGTTACGCACGACCCGGGCCAGTTCGGCGTAGCGGAAGATGCTCACCGGGGGGTGTTCCCTTCGAGGAGTGGCGGGGGCAGTTCGGCGGCCCGCCGGCCACGCCGTCCGCCGAAGCGGCCGTTACGGGCCTGGAGTACGCGGGCGAACTTCGACAGCGAGGCGTTGACCACCAGGTAGATCAGCGCCACCACCAGGAACGTCTGGATCAGCAGGTGGGTGTACGAGGACAACACCTGCCCGCTGTAGAGCAGCTCGGTGTAGCTGACAACGAAGCCGAGCGAGGTGTCCTTGAGCAGCCCGACCAGCTGGCTGACCAGGGACGGGGCAAGTTGGAGCAGCGCCTGCGGCAGCACCACCAGCGCCATCACCTGCCCGCGGCGCAGCCCGACCGCGAGGCCGGCCTCGGTCTGCCCTCGGTCCAGCGCCAGGATGCCGGACCGGAAGATCTCCGCGAACGCCGCCGAGTTGGAGACCACCAGCGGCACCACGAGCTTCCAGAACAGCGGGAAGTTCAGCCCGTACTGCGGCAGCGCGAACAGCGTCACGTAGATCAGCAGCAGGGTGGGGACGGTCCGGAAGATCTCCACGTACGCGCCGGCGAGCCAGCGCAGCGGTCGATGTGTCGACAGCCGGCCGAGCGCCAGCAACAGCCCGAGCGCGGCGCTCAGCACGGCGGTCGCGGCGGCGGCGCGCAGCGTGGCCCACAGGCCGTTGAGCAGGTACCGCCAGATGGGCCAGGTGGTGAACGGCTCCCACCGGGCGGCAGCCAACTCGCCGTGGCTGGCGAACTGGTATACCGCCGCGACCAGGGCACCGGCCAGGACGACGGCGCCCAGCACTGTGGCGATCCGGATCCGCCGTTGGGCGCGCGGGCCGGGCTCGTCGAAGAGGATCTGTTGCGTCTTGTTCATCGGACGATCGCCAGCCTTCGTTCGAGCAGGCCGGTGACCTGACCGATGATCAGCGCCAGCAGCATGTAGGCGAGGCCCGCGCCGGTGAAGACAGCGATCGGTTGAGCCTCGACCAGGTTCACGGTGTTGGCCGCCTGGGTCAGCTCGACCACGCCGACGGCGGCGGCCAGCGAGGTGTTCATCAGCAGCGCGATGCAGATGTTGCCGATCGGCTGGATCACCGCCCGGAGTCCCTGCGGCAGGATCACGTGCCGCAGGGACTGGCCGAAGGTGAGCCCGATGGCTCGGGCCGCCTCAGCCTGGCCCACACCGACCGTGTTGATCCCGGCCCGGATCGCCTCGGCCAGGTACGCCCCCTCGTACACCGCGATGACGATCGCGGCGGAGGTGAACAGCGGGAACGTGATACCGATCGTCGGCAGCGCGAACACGAAGAGCACCAGTAGCGCCAGCAGCGGCAGGTTCTGGAACACCTCCACGTACGCGGTGCCGATGGCGCGCAGCAGCGGGACGGGGGCGATCCGCAGGGTGGCCACGACGATGCCCAGCAGCATCGCGCCGACGGTGGTCACGACGGTCAGTTCGACCGTCGTGACCAGGCCGTGGCCAAGCTCGCTCAGGTGGTCGGTGAGGGCTTCCATCGGTACGAGAGACTGCTCAGGAGCCGTCGGCGGAACCGAGGGCGGGCGGGGTGGGCGCCCCACCCTCCACCACCGAGCCGAGGGTGCCTTCCCAGACCTTCGCCCACGTGCCGTCGGCCTGGATCTTCTTCAGCCAGTTGTTGACGAACTCCTTGAACTGCGCGTCGTCCTTGTTGAGGCCGATGCCGTACGCCTCGGTGGTGAACGGCTCGCCCACCACCTTCATCCCCGGGTTCGCCTTGGCGCCCGAGGCGAGCAGCGTGAAGTCCTGCACGTACGCGTCGCCGCGCTTCTGCAGCAGCGCCTGCAACGCCTGCGGGTCGGTGCCGAAGGCGATCTGCTTCGAGCCGGGCGCGGCGGTGGGCAGCGCGGTGACGGCGGGGGTGTTCGCCCCGACGATCACTGTCTTGCCGGCGAGGTCCTTGACGCCCTTGATCGAGGTGTCGTCCTTGCGGACCCCGACCGCGAGGCCGGAGGTGAGGTACGGCCCGGCGAAGGCGACCTGGGTGGCCCGCTGCGGGGTGATCGTGTACGTCTGGAAGACCGCGTCCACCGACTTGGCCTGGAGCATGGCCTCCCGGGTCTGGGTGCCGATGGTCGTCGTCTTCACCTCGGGCTTGCCGATGATGTACTTCGCCAGCAACTTCGCCATGTCGGCGTCGAAGCCCTCGATGGTGCCGCTGACCGGGTTCTGCTGGGCGAGCAGCGGCGCGTCCAGGGATCCGCCGATGTTCAGGTAGCCGCGCTTGCGGATCGCCTCCATCGTCGAACCGGCCGGGATCTCCGCGTCGGTGGCCACCGGAGCCGCGTCGTACACCGACTGGGCGACCACGCCGTCGCCGCCCAGACCGGGGTTGCCGGGCAGCGTCGGAGCGCTGCCGCCGCTGTCGCCGCCGCAGCCGGTGGCGGCGAGGGCCACCGCCACCGCGGTGGCGGTGAGGGCGAGCGACCGCCGCCCGGTGAAGCTCATCTTGAGGATTGACATGACACCCTCCCGTTGGGGGCTAGTGCTGGAGGATCTTGGATAGGAAGTCGCGGGCCCGCTCGGTGCGCGGAGCTGCGAAGAAGTCGTCGGGTGCGCCGGATTCGACGATCCGGCCGTCGTCCATGAAGACCACCCGGTCGGCGGCGCGACGGGCGAAGCCCATCTCGTGGGTCACCACGATCATGGTCATCCCCTCGGCGGCGAGGGAGACCATCACGTCGAGCACCTCGTTGACCATTTCCGGGTCGAGGGCCGAGGTCGGCTCGTCGAAGAGCAGCACCTTCGGTTGCATCGCCAGGGCTCGGGCGATCGCGGCCCGCTGCTGCTGCCCGCCGGAGAGTTGGGCCGGGTGGTGGTCCGCCTTGTCGGCGATACCGACGCGCTCCAGCAGGGCCATCGCCTGCTGCCGCGCCTCGGGTCGGGCGATCCGGCGGACCCGGGTGGGGCCGAGGGTGATGTTGTCCAGCACCGTCTTGTGGCCGAAGAGGTTGAACGACTGGAAGACCATGCCGACATCGGCGCGCAGCCGGGCCAGCGCGCGGCCCTCGGCGGGCAGCGGCTCACCGTCGATCTCGACGCTGCCCTGCCCGATGGTCTCCAACCGGTTGAGGCAGCGGCACAGTGTCGACTTGCCGGAGCCGGAAGGCCCCACCACGACGACCACCTCGCCGGCGGCCACCGTGAGGTCGATGTCCTTGAGCACGTGCAGCGGACCGAACCACTTGTTCAGGCCGCGTACCGACACCATCGGTCGGTTCGCACCCGTCGTCTCCGGTGCCACCAGACGGCCTCACTTCCTTCGACTACAAAACTAAGTCAGCTTCATATCGAACCAACAGCGCCATCTAAAGGTAGCCAGCAAACTAAGTCAACCGGTTGCTTGAACAAACTTCGGGTGCTAAGAAGCTGACGTGACGATTGACGACGCGCCACGCGATGCCCTCCGGGGCGGCCCCCGGGAGCTACTGCGATGGGTGGCCACCGGTGCGGCCGTCAGTCGGGCCGACCTGTCCCGCCTCTCCGGGCTCTCCCCGTCGACGGTCTCCCAGCGGGTCGAGGCGTTGATCAGCCAGGGGCTGCTGGAGGAGGCCGGCGCAGGGCGGTCCCGGGGTGGACGGCGTCCCCGTCAACTCGCCGTGCCCACCGGCGGCGCGGTGGTCGGCGCCATCGACCTCGGCGCGCATCACGCCCGCGTCGGCGCACTGGATCTCTCCGGGCGGGTGGTCCAGGCCCGCACCCTGCCGGTCCGCATCGAGGACGGCCCGGAGGCGGTCCTCGGCGCGCTACTCGCCGAGGTCGCCACGCTGGTCGGCGGCGATCCGGCGGCCGGCGGCGGGGTGGTGACCGGTGGCTTGGCGCCAGGTGCGCTCCGCGGCGTCGGCATCGGGATCCCCGGCCCGGTGCAGCACTCCACCGGGCGGATCGTCAGCCCGTCGCGGATGCCCGGCTGGAACGGCTTCGACGTCGCCGCGTTCTGCGCCGGCCGTGTCGACGTGCCGGTCGTCGTGGACAACGACGCCAACCTGATGGCACTCGGCGCGCACCGCACCGCGCATTCCGAGTTGGACCACGCCGTCTACATCAAGGCTGGCACCGGAATCGGCTCCGGTGTGATCTCCAGTGGACGGTTGCACCGAGGCGCGCAGGGGTCGGCCGGGGATATCAGCCACTGCCGGGTGGTGGCCGATCCCGCGCCACCGTGCACCTGCGGAAACGCCGGTTGCCTGGAAGCCGTGGCCAGCGGTGCCGCCCTGGTCACCGCGCTCCGGGAGCAGGGCGTGCCGGTCTCCGACCTGACCGGTGTGATCCGCCTGATCGACGACGGTGACCGGCAGGCCACCGCCCTCGCCCGGCAGGCCGGCCGCGCCGTCGGCGAGATCCTGGCCGTGGTGGTCAACTTCTTCAACCCGCAGGTGGTGGCCATCGGTGGTCGGCTCGCCGACTGTGAGCCGCTGCTGGCCAGCATGCGGGCCACCCTCTACGAGCGGTGCCTCCCGCTGGCCACTCAGACCCTGCTCATCGAACGGGTCGCAGCCGGCCAGGACGTCGGCATCACCGGTGCCGCCCACCTGGTGATCGACCACGTCGTAGCGGCCGCCTGACCTCGCTCACAGCGACCGCACTGATCACCCAGGGTTATCCGCCTCTGTGTTTCATGCCGGATCTATATGCTTTTGCGCGTGCGTCGGCACTGATCATCCTGACATTTTCCTTACAGGCAGTCACGTAGCCTTCCGGTGTTCCTCACCCACCCGTGACTGCTCCTGGAGGTTCCGACGTGCGGATCAACGGACGGCTGCTCGTGCCGATCTCGTTGGCAGCGGTGCTGGCGACCGCCGCCTGTGGCCTGTCGGCACCGGCGTCCGGGCAGGCCGAAGTCCCCCGTTCCGGCCCGAGTACGCAGAGCTCAGCTCCGAGCCCCGACGGCACGCCGACCTCCAGCCCGACCCCGGACATCCCGACCGACGCGCAGGTCCCCACCAGGGCCGCCGGTACCTTCACCACCGCCACCGGCAACGGTCGGGTGATCGGCAAGGGCAAGAAGCGGGTGCGCTACAGCGTCTCGGTGGAGAAGGGCATCGCCTGGGGTGACATCCCCGCCTGGAAGCCGGCCCGGTTCGCCGCGAGCATCGAGCAGGTGTTGGCCGCACCGAACGGATGGGCCACGTCGGCGCAGCACCCGGTCACGAACGCGGCGGTGAACCTGAACCGGGCGTCCTGGTCGTTCCAGCGGGTCGGCAGCTCGACTGTCGACGTCGACGTGCGGCTCGCGACACCGAGGACAGTGGACCGACTCTGCGGCGCGAGCGGCGTCGACACCGAAGGCGTTTACTCCTGCAAGTACGGCAAGACCATCATGATCAACCTGCGGCGGTGGCTCCAGGGCTCACCGGGATACCCGGTCAGCATCGACGAGTACCACGCCGGCGTGATCAATCACGAGTTCGGCCACTTCCTCGGCTTCGCCCACATGAAGTGTGGCGGTCGCGGCAAACCGGCCCCGGTCATGATGACGCAGACGATGGGCCTGGGCGGGTGCGTGCCGAACGTCAAGCCGTTCGTCGGCAACGGCCAGTTCGTCAGCGGCCCGTGGGCGCCATCCTGACCTGGTGAGCCCCGCCCCGGCAGACCGTTGATCAACGAAGCGCAGCGATTATGTGCCCGACGGAGGTCGACGGATTGCCATCCGGGGGCGGGTCGAGTCGATCAGCCCGCTGGCAGGCGTCCTCAATCCGGTCGCGGAAGTTGCCGAAGTCGAGCTTGGTCTTGTCCCAGGAGGGGTCGTGCTCCCGCAGCAGGTCGCGGGCTCTCTTGGCGTTCTCCACGAACCGGCTGCAGTTGCCATAGTGGAGCAGCAGCCACACCTCGAAGCAGGGGCTGGACCAGGCCAGATTGACATCCGCGTCTACAGCTTCGCGGGACGCCGGCTCGGTGGCGAAATCATCGACGTCGCAGACGGCCCACGCTTCGTCGAAGTCGTCGCGCTGGCGGCGGCGCGCCGCACCTCGTACGACGTTGACCGGCGAACCGCGTTCTGCCACGACGACCACCCGAGGCCGTACCCATGCCTCCTGCTTGAGGCCGGTGAAGTAATCCCGTTCCGTGGACTCACCGTTGGTGGCGATCAGCACGGTTGTCCGCTGCTCCCTGGTCGACGCCCGTCGTCGGAGATCGGTCTCGCGGCCACGGCCGGACCGCGTCGAGCCCGAGGTACGCCGATCACCCTGCCGGGGCGTCGTCCGAGCCTCCACGTGTGGCAAGGGCCTGCTCAAACAGGTCGGTGGACAGGTTGGGAACTGCGCCGTAGTTGCCGTTCAAGTAACGGCGTTGACGGTTCTCGCCTTCTTTTCGAGGCTTGAAGTCGGTCAACGGATACAGCGAGGAGGCACCCTCGTTGTCCTTCTCCACGAACCAGATCTCATCGCGGCGGAGGATCTCCTCAGCGTCGAGGGTGCCGAGCAGGGCGGCATCGTGGCTGGTGAAGATGAGTTGGCCGCCAAGCGGGTTCGCGGCCGGGCTGCGGAACAGGCTGATGAGCTTGGCGGTCAGGATCGGGTGCAGGCTCGCATCTATCTCGTCGATCAGCATTGTGGTGCCGGTACGTAGCATCGCTGCGGCATGCAGACCCAGGGTCAGTAGTTGCCGGGTGCCGGTCGACTGGTCCTGCAGGTCGAGCAGTGCGGTGCCGTGCGGACCCTGATGAGCGAACTGGACGCGGGGCGAGGGCCGGATAGCCGCGACGGCTTTCTTCAGCCGGTCGCTCAATCTCCGGGCTGGTAGGACGGACCAGTCGGCCTGATCATCACCCGAATCAGGAGCGATAACGACGTCGACGATCCCCACATCGGCAGCCTGCAACAGGTCAACGACCAGGCGGCGTACCTCGTCGGCATCCGATTGGCCGATACGGACGAGGGCGGACAGCCCGGAGGTGGGGTCAGTCCGTTGGCCTGTCAGGTAAAACCACCGGTAGGTGTCGTGCAACGGTTGTGGGTTTGTCGGATCCGGTTGGGGGCGGCTCTGGCCAAAGCGAGCGACAGTGCTGAGAAATAGAGCTGTTGGCGCGGTGATGCCAGCGATCTGCTCCAGGTCGCTGCGCCGGCCCGACTCCTCGCCCCAGTTGAAGGCGTCACCGTCTCGCTCGAATACGCGCCGCCGGCGCCCTAGTGGAAAGTGGTAGAGCCACTCCTCCAGCACCCGGTCGTCGTCGATCGTGAAGCCATAGGTGTGTCTGACTCCGCCGAGCCGAAGGTCGACGACATAGCGCGATGGCTGGACGGCTTCCTCCGGATCCAACCGGAACGGTTCCCGGGACAGGCCCACACCGGGCTCGACCGCCCGGTCGGACTCCACGACCAATTGCCGCATGAACGCCAGCGCGCCCAGGCAGTTCGACTTGCCCGACGCGTTGGCTCCGAAGATGCCGACGATTTGGACCGCCTGCGGAGCCGGCTCGTCGGTCTCGGCCCCGTCGCCGTAGACGGGCGTCAGATTCAGCTGATGCTCGTCGCGAAACGAACGATGGTTGGCGAAGCGAAAACTCAGCAGCATTGGCCGCGTGCCCCTAGCTCGTGGGCGGTTACAAGTACATCTCTGCGAGTAAACCACGAGAAGGCGGCACAAAGGGCCAACGCAGCCAGCCGTGCCGCTGGCGGCGCTCTTGGTCACGGCGCATGCCGTCAATGCCGAAGCTGCGCGCCTCAGGCCCGTGAGTACTCGGCGGCCGTGCGCTCCACGTCGGCGATGAACTCTTCGAGCTGCGTCTCGGTGGGATCGCGGTCCTGAAGCAGCTTGCCGAGGAATACGATCTGCATCTTGAGGGCGATCTCAGGGCTGAGGTTGTCGATCAGCCCGACCTCACCGAGGGCCGCGCGGACGAGCGCTTCCATCTCCAGGGTGGGCAGCGACTCCGCGCCCGGAAACTGAGTACGCGTCTCGGCGACGAAGCGGGTGACATCGGTAGGGGAGTGAGCGCTGGAGGAATGGTCGTTGACGGCGATGGCGAACGCAGCACTGATCATCTGGTTGCCGCCACCCCAACCGGATTTCTCCAGCCCGCTCAGGAGTTGGTCCACCGCGCCCCAGTCACGCCGTGCCATCGCGCGGATCAGGTCGCTGAACTCAATCCGTACGCTCAAGAGCAGCTCATACCCGGCTGGCGAGGTCTGCCGCCTCGACGAGGAGCGCGTCCAGATCTTCGTCGGAAGTGGCGCCGTCGCCCAGAATCTGCAAGATCACTAGACCCTGAACCCTTCCGGCCATCTGCGGATCGATGTTGGTCTCCATGTCAGGGTCCATGGCAGCGCGGATCAGCCGCTCGGCCGCGTTGGCGTCGATCTCTGGTGTGCCGGCCGGTGTGCTCGCCCGCATCTCGGCCACGAACCGCATGATCTCACCAGGGGTTGTCCGCTCGTCGAAGCGTCGGTTGACCGCGAAGTAGAAGACTGCGCCGAGCAGGGTCGGGAAGTTGTCCCAGCCAAGCTCGTCTAGGCGGGCTTCGATCCGGTCGTTGGCCTCGTGGTCACCTCTGATCATCGTCCGGATGTAATCGACCATCTCAGGGCTGCTCATCAGATCGCTTCCTTTCGCGGCGCTTCTTCGCCATGTTCCAGACACCTCGAAGTCCTACGACGACCGCGCCAGCAGCCATGATGACTGATGTAACGGGGTGCTCCAACTGGGGACGATCTGCCGGTGTGCCGGGGTTGGCGGGGGTCGACGTCGTGCTGCCAGTTGATTTCGGGCCCTTGATGCTTTTCTGTAGCTCCCGAAGGCCGGTGGTGACCGACTGCTCGGTCTGCTTGAGAGTGTCCTCGGAGTCGTCTGCTTTCTGGACGTGACGGCGGAGGAACGCCTCTGCTTTGCTGCTGCGGCCTTCGGCTTCCTCCACCAGCCGTTCCCCCGAAGGTGATGCGGCATCGTCTGGCCCGGATGATGCGGCGCCGGGGGCGATGGTGTTGACGTAGCGGGTGATGTGCCGGGCGGCGGCGGCCAGGAGGCGGGCGTAGCGGCCGGCCTTGTCGCGGGCCACGGCGGCGTCGGTGGCGGCTGCCCGCAACTGCGGGTCCTGCTGCCTCGCTGGACTTCGTTCAGGAGGGCCAAGGCATGCTCCGCGTCCGTGCGGGCGCGCAAGGCCGTGATGGCGGCGGCGTCGAGCTTTCCACGTACGGCGAAAAGCTGCGCGACGAGTTCGCCGATGCTGCCGCTCATCCGAGTTGTTTGAGGTAGCGGGTCGTGTGTTCAGCAGTGTTGACGAATCGGCGGCGGGTCGGCTCAACCTCTGCACTCGCGGCGGCAAGTGCCTGGTGGATAGCTCTCACGTCTTCGTCTCGGCTGTCGTGCAAGGTGGCTTCTGCCGCTGCGGTCGCTGCGTTCGCTTCAGCGGAGGCCCGATCGAAGACCTCCAACCCTTGGTGGGCCGCTTCGATGGCGGCACGCAGGGCTACCTTGATTTCGCCGACGCTCATCGTGAAGTTTGATTGTTCAGCCGAGCACGCTGATGTAGCGGCGTGCCGCCTCCGAGCTGCCCTGCACCAGGGCCATGGCTTCGGCCAGGCGCTGCTTGCTCTGCTCGCCTCGGGCGATGGCTTCGGTGATGGTCGGGTGGCCGGTGCCGGCGGCGATGGCGCGCAGCCGGGCCAGCATCTGTTCGGTGTTGTCGGCGGCTGCCCGGATCTGATTGATTGTGGCGTGGCCCTGCTCGGCGGCCTGTATCAGCGCCGCCTTGACTTCCTCGATGCTGGCCATGCCGCCTCCGTCTGCCGATCGCGCTAACGGTTCACGTCTGCGTGGTCGGACGGACACTATCCGACAGGAAGTCGGCACGCAGCCCTGCATCCACGAGCCAAGATCAGGTAGCGCCATTACGGATGGGATGTCCGGTGCGGTGGGCGACGGTAGCTTCACAGGGTGCACGAGAACACGACAGGCGAGCCGGGGCCATGGCGGATTCTGGGCGAGCGGACGGTGTATGAGGACCGTTGGCTGCGACTTGATCTGGTCGACGTGGAGCCGCCAGGACTCGAACCCTTCGCCCACCATGTCGTTCGGCTGGATCGTGTCGCCGTCGTCGCCGTGCTTGACGAGCACGACCGAGTTCTGATGTTGCGGCGCTACCGATTCATTCCTGGTGAAACAAGATGGGAACTGCCCGGCGGCATCGTCGAACCGGGCGAGGAGGCGGTAGCGGCGGCAAGCCGGGAAGTGGAGGAGGAAACCGGCTGGCGGCCATCGCCCCTGACCCGTGTGGTCACCTACCAGCCGATGATCGGCATGGTCGACTCGCCACATGAAATCTTCGTTGGGCGTGGTGCCACTTATGTCGGCCCGCCAACGGACGCGGAGGAGGCCGGTCGTGTCGAGTGGCTGCCGCTGAGTGACATGCCGGACCTGATGGCGCGCGGCGAGTTGGCGGGGTCGGGAACCTTGGTCGCCATCCTGCACGTCATCGCTGGCCTGACGCGGAATCTGTCAAGCCCTTGATCCGATCTATCCGGCGTCGGTATCGCACAGATCCGGTCAGGTTCACCAGCGAGCCGGCTTCCCGTAGATGAGAGCGGGCCTCCTCACTTTCTCCCCGAACCAAATGCGCCTGCGCGAGATCGCAGCGCATTCCCGCTGCGGCTCGTACAAAGGTGTCGTCCATCGCGACCAAAGCAGCCGACAACTCGTCGATTGACCGAGGGTCGCCCAGCAGCGCCAGCGAATGTCCCCGCCATCGGCGGAGGTGAGTTTCGTCGAGGAAAATCCCTGGCAGATTGGGGTCGCGAACTCCCGTGAGGCCTGAGAGATGTCGGCTCGCTCGGTCGAGGGAGTGGCGGCAGTCGTCCGGGCGTCGGCTGAGCGCCCACAGCTCTGCTTCTGCGGCGGCCAACCAGGACGACAGTCGAGGCGACAACCGACTTCCTCCGCAAGCCTGTGCTTCCTGCACGAGCTGCGCCCCCAGCTCCGGTCGACCGGCATCGGCCAGGACGTATGCCTGCTCGCCCATCGCATGGGCGAGGTGAAGCGGGTCGTCCGCCTCCCGCGCGGCGCTCTTCGCCAGTTCGTAGTGGCGCCAGGCGCGATCCGCCGCTCCGACATCGAGGGCCTGCCACGCCGCGAGCGATGCGGCTTCTGCCAGAGCGCGGGCGAGCGGTTGCCTGGCAGATGGCAGCACGGTAAATGACAGGTTCTCCTGAAGACGGGACAGATGGCTCTGCATCTGGTCGACAAACTGCGCTGCCCCGAGCTGACGGTCCATGGTGCGAAGGAGTTCCGTCTGATGCCGAAGGGTGTGCACCATCGATTGACCGACCGAGTGCGAGGTGTCGAGTCGTTCGACCAGTCGAGCGTAACCGTTCCCGTCGTCGCCAACGGGCGCGTTATCGGAAAATAGTTCTTCATCGGTCGTGCCGAGAAGGCTCCGCAGGATGGCCGCGTAACTGCTGGAGATCTTCCGTCGATTGTTTTCCCACTCGGAGACGTAGACGCCGAGGCTGCTGGTGGAGGCAATCCTAACCATGCGTCGGCGGCCGTACTGCTCGATCTCGTGGACCAGCCTTGCCTGGGACCAACCCCTGGCAAGACGAGCGCGACGCAGGTGATTCGCCATAGCCCCCTGCCGATCGATGATGGCGGGTTCAGCTTGCCGTAACCGTGTCCCTATTCTAAGTGGCGGCGGTTAACAGCATCGGGTTAACCCCTGTTGTCTATCGCAGATCCACGACACCCGGTCTGCTTTGGGCAGCACTCCGCTGCTGTACCGCTGAACAAGCTACGGCGATGGGGTGGGCGACGCCGTCTGATCGATGCTGCTCGGGCGACATCGCCTCCAGGGTCACCTGCCGAGGAGGGCACTGTCGTGCGCGCGTTTCTCCGTCATTTCCGGGCCGAGCCACCCCGGCCGGCGCCCTATCGGGCGGCCAACTACGTACCCCTGAAGCCCTGGCAGGTCCGCGGACGCCGGTTCACCCGCCGTGGCCGGCGTGGCGTGGACGCCGTGGAGGTCGCCGAGTTCCTGGGCCAGGTCGCCGACGACATGGCCGAGGTGTACGCGGCGCTGGGCAGCAGCCGACGGGAGACCGAGCGAATCAAGGACGCGCTGAAGCGCTGGCAGTCCCAGCGGGCCCGCGAGGACCTGGCGGCCCGCCGATGAGCGCCCGCTGGGTGGCGCACCTGCCGTTCACCGCCGCCGACCTTCCGGCCGCCCAACACTTCGCCGGCACCCTGGCCCGCTCCCTGACCTTCCTCACCGAAGTGGACGCGGGCGAGACCACGGTGTCCGCCGAGGACGCGCAGGGCGTACGCCATCGGGTGTTCTGTGACCAGCCGCTCGACGGCGGTAGGCGGTGCGTGCGGCGGGTGGAGCACGACGGTGACTGCGCGGCCCGGCGGTGTCGGTGACCGCCATACCCGTAGCCGTCTGCCCGGACTGCGACGGGATGACCTTCACGCTGGAACCGTGCCGGTGCACCACCTACGGCGACCGGTTCCTCGCCGACGCCGACGCGCTCGGGCCGCGCCGGGAGGCGTACCGGAGCTGCGAGCAGTGTCGCGGCGCGGGCACCGTCGCGTACCCCTGTCATCGCTGTGGGCGGCGCGGCCGGCGGCGGGCGCAGCTCGTGGTCACCGTCGCCAACCTGGACACCGGCGCTGTCGCGTCCCACCAGGTCGTGCCGGGTGGCCTCGACCCCCACCCCGACCCTACGGGCCGCTGGGTGGTCGACCTTGCTTCCCGGGTACGCGAACTCGCCGCCACCGTCGGCGCGGTCCTGGACGAGGCCGACGCGCCTTCGCTGTGGCTGGACCGGCAGTGGCGACCCGACCTGCCCGCAACGCTGCGGCTCGAGCTGGAGGCCCACGCCATCCTGCGGGCCGATCACGCCCCCTGGCGGCTGGTGCTGGGCCGATCCACCGCCCCGGCGACCGTCGACCCGACTGCACGGCTGGCCCGGTTGTGTGCGCTGGCCGACCTGCTGCTGCTCGACCTGGTCGTCGAGGCCCGCCGGCAGGGTGCGGGGTTCGGTTGGGCCGTCCGGTACGAGGTGCCCGGCTCCCCGGTGCCGCTCGGGTCGCCCAGCTGGTGCCGGGACCTGCCGGAAGCGCTGGCCACCACCTCCGCGACCACCGCGCTCACCGGCCTCGCCGAGCGCGGCCGGACCGCCCCGGCCCGGTTGTTCCGCCCCGACTCGCCACGCCCACCGCTCGCCCCGGCCGTGGACGTCGACCAGCTTGAACGCCGCGTCCTGGCCGACTGCGTCGATGCGACCAACGGTGACGAGCTGCCCGGCGCGCAGGCACTGTGGCGGGACGGCCGCTGGTGGCACACCACCCTTCGCGCCGGCGAGCCGGTGGAGACCTTTGCGGAGCAGCCCACCGGTCAGGTGCTTCGCCGCGTGGATGTGCCGGTGACCCGCGGCTACGCACCACCGGACCCGCCCTGGCTGGGTGCACCCGTCGCCCGGCGGCCCTGCCCGGACTGCCGACCACACAGCCGGCTACGCGCCTGCGACTGCCGGCTCGGCGGTAGCGCGGCCGACCCGGACTGCCCGCACTGCTGCGGCGCGGGCCTGCGCCCATCCGCGCTGCACTGCTTCACCTGCGGCGACACTCACCGTCTGCTTCGGACCGTGTCGGTCACCGTCACTGACCTGCGGCACCGGGTGGTGCACCTGGCCTGGCAGGCCGGCACACCCGAAGTCACTCCGCTGGTCGCCACCCAACCCAACGGCCGGCCCGTCGTGCAGCTCCCGGACCGCTACCGGCTCGGCTCCTGGGCGGCTGTCCTCGGCGCGCGGCCCGAGGACCTCCGCGACGCCGACGGCGGGCACGACATCGACCGGGACCTACGCGACGGTTACATCACCCTGCCCTGGGCCGGGGCCGACCCGGTGCGGGAATACGTGCGCCACGCCGGCCGGGGCACGGCGGCCGGCCGCCTGATCGTGGTGGCGGCACGTCCGGACGCGCCGCCGTTGTCCGAGCTGCTGCGGCTCGCCCTCGGCCTTGACCTGGCCCTCGTGGTGTCCGCGTGCGACCTGCTGCACAACGCCGCAGACCCACTGCTGGCCGACGGATTGCGCTGGTCGGTCGAGGTGAAGCCACTTGACGCACCTGTCCGCCCCGACGACTTCCCGCACCGGCCGAGTCTGGCCGCCGCGCTCGCCTGGTGCGTCGAGTGCCTGACCGACGCCGTCGCCGGGGCCGCCCCAACCGACCCGACCTCTCCGATATCGGTGCCCGGCTCGGGGCCGCGTGACGTCGCCGACCCCGAGCAGGACCTGGTGCGCCTGGCGGCCCGGCACGCCGGGCAGGTGGTCACCGTGCGCTTCACCCGCGCCGGCTGCACCGTGCACCGACACGACGACGACGGCGTACGCCTCCTCGCCGAAGCTTCCGACCTGCGCGATCTTCGGTTGACCTGAGGGCTGAGGGAACATATGTTCGATCACGTGGAGCGAGCTGAGGTGCGCCGGGCTTCTCTACCGGCTCCGCGTGGCCGGTGGGCCGGGCTGCCAGGACTTGCCTCTACGATCAGGGGCATGGACCGGGTGACGGTGGAGCGGGCTGCGCTGATCGCGCTGCTGCGGCAGCCGGACCTCGGCTGGTCTGACGTCGTGCACGACATTCAAGAGGTCGGCACCGCGCTGGCAGTCCTGCGCCGGGTCGTCGGGCAGACCGACACGCTCTTTCCCGACACCCGCTCCGTCGACTCGCTGATCGAGGCGGCGGCCGGCGACCTCGCGGGCTGGTGGGCCGAGGGCATCACCGTGCGGGCCTTCTTCGACGACGACTACCCCTCCCAGCTGCGTGACATCCGTGAGATGCCGCCAGTGCTCTTCGCCCGAGGTGAGTCGCGCCCCGACGCTCGGGCCATCGCTGTGGTCGGCAGCCGCGAAGCGAGCGATCGAGGAGTCGAGATCGCCAGCTCGGTATCAGAATCGCTGGCCCGCCGTGGGGTGACGGTGGTCAGCGGTCTGGCGAAAGGAATCGACACCGCGGCCCACCAGGCGGCACTCGCAGCGGGGGGCCGCACCGTCGCGGTCATCGGCACCGGAATTCGTCATCACTACCCGACGGTCAACCGTGCGCTCCAGGAGCACATCGCAGAGGTTGGGCTGGTGCTCAGCCAGTTCTGGCCCGATGCCGCCCCGACAAAGCAGAGCTTCCCGATGCGAAACGCGGTGATGAGCGGCTACGCCGCTGCCACCGTGGTCATCGAAGCCGGTGAACGCAGTGGAGCCCGGATCCAGGCGCGGCTCGCTCTCCAGCACGGTCGGCCCGTGGTACTCACCAGCCAGGTGATGCGACACGACTGGGCACGCGCCTTCGCCGCCCGGCCCGGCGTCCACGTCGCGCACGGGACGATGGAGCTGGTGGAGGCGGTCGACGCCATTATCGACCGTTCACCGGCTGCGGCCGAGTTCGAGGGCTTTCCTGATTTCGCCAGCCTCTGACCCGTGGGCCAGGGTCCGGGAGTACGTCGAGACCCAGCGGAACTTCCTTCGAAATCCCCTGCCCATCCTCCCCTGGATCTGCCCGACGTGTCGCGGTGTCCGCACTGCTGGGTTCGACTACTGCTACCCCTGCCAGGAACACCAGACGGCTTCTGGTGGCCTGCTCGCCGACGTGGTCGCTCCAATCGCTTACTCGCCGCGTACCGGTCAGCATCATCACCACCTGCGTGTGTACAAGTCGACGCCAGGGTCGGCCCAGGCTAGGTGGAATCTGCTCGCACTGCTGTTGCTGTTCCTGCAGCGGCACCTTGACTGCGTCGCTGACCGGATGGGCGGTGCGCCTACCCACGTGGTGGTCGTGCCGAGTACCCGGGGCCAGTCTCACCCGCACCCCCTGCAGGATCTGATCGGTGATCGTCTTGGACTGCCGTGGCTCACGGCGCTGTCCAACCCCCGCCACGGATCTGAGACGCGGACGTTCCAGCGCGACTGGTTCACGGTCCAGCCTCCGGTCGAGAGCGTCAGCGTTCGGCCGCTGGTTCTGGATGACACCTGGACGACAGGTTCCCGGGCGCAGTCGCTGGCGTACGCGTTGAAGAACGCTGGCGCGTCGTCGGTGGCGGTCGTGGTGCTCGGGCGGCACATCAGGCCGGAGCATGTGGCATCCCGACCGCTGCTGAAGGCGATCGAGGATCCGATGTTCGACCCGGCTAAGTGCGCTGTAGAACGTTGATGTCGGGGTGTCCCGTTCGACGGGATACCCCGACATCACGGATGTCGGCAGTACGGGCGGAAGCGGCTTTCTACTCCGGGACGCGACGGTAGGCGCCGTCGCTGGCCGAGGTGGCCATCGAGGCGTACGCGCGCAGCGCCGCCGACACCGGCCGCTGCCGATCGGTCGGGGTGTACGGCTTGTCGCGCTTCTCCTCGGCCACCCGGCGAGCCTCCAGCTCGTCCTCCGGCACGTCGAGTGAGATCGAGCGGCCCGGGATGTCGATGACGACCTCGTCGCCGTCGCGGACCAGGGCGATCAGCCCGCCGGAGGCCGCCTCGGGGGAGACGTGCCCGATGGAGAGCCCCGAGGTGCCACCGGAGAAACGGCCGTCGGTGAGCAGCGCACAGGAGCGGCCGAGCCCGCGGCCCTTGAGGAACGAGGTGGGGTAGAGCATCTCCTGCATGCCGGGGCCGCCCTTGGGCCCCTCGTACCGGATCACCACGACGTCCCCGGCGACCACCTGCTTGGCGAGGATCGCGGTCACCGCGTCGTCCTGCGACTCGTAGACCTTCGCCGGGCCGCGGAAGGTCAGGCAGTCGTCGGGCACGCCGGCGGTCTTCACCACGCTGCCCTCGGGTGCCAGGTTGCCGTGCAGGATGGCCAGCCCACCGTCGGCGGAGTAGGCGTGCTCGCGGTCCCGGATGCAGCCGCCGGCCGCGTCGGTGTCCAGCGACGACCACCGGTTGGTGGTGGAGAACGGCTCGACGGTACGCACCCCGCCCGGAGCGGCGTGGAACAGCTCGACAGCCGTCGGGGTGGGGGAGCCGCCGCGCACGTCCCAGTCGGTCAGCCACTGCGCCAGCGAGGGGGAGTGCACGGCGTGCACGTCCCGGTTGAGCTGCCCGGCCCGGTCCAGTTCACCGAGGATCGCCGGGATGCCGCCGGCCCGGTGCACGTCCTCCATGTGGTAGTTCGGCGAGTTCGGTGCGACCTTGGCCAGGCACGGCACCCGGCGGGAGATCGCGTCGATGTCGGTGACGCCGAAGTCCATTTCCGCCTCGCGGGCCGCGGCCAGCAGGTGCAGCACCGTGTTGGTGGAGCCGCCCATCGCCACGTCCAGGGCGACAGCGTTCTCGAAGGCGGCCTTGGAGGCGACAGTACGCGGCAGCACCGAGTCGTCGTCGCCGTCGTACCACCGCTTGGAGATCTCCACGACGGTCCGGCCGGCCTCGACGAACAGTGACCGGCGGGCGGCGTGGGTGGCAAGCGTCGAACCGTTGCCGGGCAGCGCGAGCCCGATCGCCTCGGTGAGGCAGTTCATCGAGTTGGCGGTGAACATGCCGGAGCAGGAACCGCAGGTCGGGCAGGCGGAGCGTTCGATCTCACCGAGCTGCTCGTCGGTGACCGCCTCGTTGGAGGAGGCGATCATCGCGTCGATCAGGTCGATCTTGCTGTGCACGACGCCCTCGATCGCCATCGTCTTGCCGGCCTCCATCGGGCCGCCGGAGACGAAGACGGTCGGGATGTTGAGCCGCAGCGCGGCCAGCAGCATCCCGGGGGTGATCTTGTCGCAGTTGGAGATGCAGACCAGGGCGTCCGCGCAGTGCGCGTTAACCATGTATTCGACAGCGTCGGCGATCAGCTCACGGCTGGGCAGCGAGTAGAGCATGCCGCCGTGGCCCATCGCGATGCCGTCGTCGACAGCGATGGTGTTGAACTCCCGGCCCACCCCACCGGCCTCGGCGACCGCGTCGGCGACCAGGCCACCCATGTCCTTGAGGTGTACGTGACCGGGCACGAACTGGGTGAAACTGTTGGCGATGGCGACGATCGGCTTGCCGAAATCGTCGTCGGTCATCCCGGTGGCCCGCCAGAGGGCCCGGGCGCCGGCCATCGTCCGACCGTGTGTGGAAGTCCTCGACCGCAGCTCAGGCATGCATACCAGCATGACACCGTCGACGCGCCGGCCCGCCCCCGTATCTGCCGTGTCCCAACAGATGCACACTCAGCCCCCCATGACGTGCGCCCATCCGGCACTCTTGGAGGCGTGCATTTTCCACCGGGCATGGTCGCTGTCGCGGCGCTCAGCGGGCTCGTCGCCGCGGTGGCGGCCGTGCTGCTGACCGTCGTCGCCCGGCGGCGGGCGGTGCCGCGTCGGCCGGCACACGTGCTGCTCGCAGGCGCCGCCGGAGTTGCCCTGCTCAGCCTCCTGGCCGGGGTGGTCGCCACGCTCAGCGCGAACGACCACTGGGCCCACGAGCAGGGGCAGCGCACCGGTTGGGCGACGATGGTGGCGATCGGCACGGCGGTGAGCGGGCTGGCCTTCGCGGCCGGTCTGCTCCGGCTGCCCGGGGTGGCCGCCACCGCGGCCGGAACGGCCCGGCTCGCCCTGGACGGCCTGGTCATGGCGGCGGCGCTGTGGTTCGTCGGTTGGGTGCTCTTCTCCGAGCCCACCCGGTTGCTCGGTGCCGCCACCCCGATGGCCTGCCCGGCGATCCTGGTGGCCACTGTGAGCGCCGCGCTCAGCGCCGGGCTCGTCGTGATCATCGTCTTCCGGGCCGCCACCCCACGTCGACGGCTCGCCGCGCTCGGCGCCGGCATCAGCGCGGTGACCTGCGGTGGGCTGGGTCTGAGCGCCGGGCTCTGCCAGGCCGGGCCGACAATGGCGCTGACCGGTGCGGTGGTGCTCGCCGCCGGCCTGCTGACCGTGGCGCTCACTGTTCACCGGGCCGACCGACCGGGGCAGATCGACCTTGACCTGGTCGGTAGCGACGGCGAGTACGCGATCGCCCCGATGCTGGCGATGGCCGCCTCGGCCATGTACCACCTCGCCCAGGACGGCCGGTTCACCGCGGCGGGCATCGTGGCCGGCAGCGTGGAGGGCTTCGCCCTGGTGGCACGGCAGTACCTCACCCTTCGCGACGTCCGGGCGTACGCGAGCCGCCTGGCCGAGCGGGAGGCGCACTTCCGTGAGCTGGCGCACACCGATCCGCTGACGTCACTGGCCAACCGGCGCGGGCTGCTCCGGGCGCTGCACCACAACGCCGCCGACCACAACCCGTGTGTGCTGCTCGGTCTGGACCTGGACGGCTTCAAGAACGTCAACGACATGCGGGGCCACGACGTGGGCGACGCCGTGCTGGCCGAGGTGGGCCGGCGGCTGCGCGGCAACCTGCGCCCCGGCGACGTGGCCGCCCGGCTGGGTGGCGACGAGTTCGCCGTACTCATGCAGGGCCGACCGGTCGAGGCGGACCGGGTCGCCGAACGACTCCTCGGGGTGATCAACCGCCCTTACGACCAGCCGGAGGGGCCGGTCTTCCTGTCGGTGAGCATCGGGGTGGCCGACTGGGCCGACGAGCCGGACGTGGAGTTGCTGCTGCGCCACGCCGACCTGGCGTTGCGCTACGCCAAGCAGCGTGGCAAGAACCGGATCGAGCGGTACGACGCCGCGTACGACCAACTGCTGCGCCGGCGTACGACTGTGGAGCACGAACTGCGCGGCGCGATCGACCGCGACGAGCTGCGGTTGGCGTTCCAGCCGGTGGCGTCGCTGCCGTCGGTGCGGCCGGTCGGCGCCGAGGCGCTGCTCCGCTGGCACCATCCTGAGCTGGGCAACGTGCGTCCGGACGAGTTCATCCCGCTCGCCGAGGAGTGCGGCATGATCGCCCCGCTCGGTGCCTGGGTCCTGCATCAGGCCTGCTACCAGCTCTCCCGGTGGCTGGCGGACGGGCACGACGTCTGGGTGTCGGTCAACGTCTCCCCGCGCGAGCTGCACGCCCCTGAGTACGTGGTTCAGGTCGCCGAGGCGCTGCGCGCCCACCACGTGCCGCCGCAGCGGCTGGTGCTGGAGGTCACCGAGCACGCGGTCGCCACCGACCTGGACGAGCTGATCCGGCGGCTGACCGCGCTGCGGTTGACCGGTGTCCGGATCGCGCTTGACGACTTCGGGGCCGGCTACTCGTCGCTGGGGCAGCTGCGCCGGCTGCCGATCGACATCCTCAAGATCGATCACAGCCTGGTCGCCGAGCACGAGCCGGTCCGCCCGGTCGGCCAGGACGGCCCGGCGTTCGCCCCGATGGTCGACATCGTCATGCGCCTGGGTCACCAGTTGGGGCTGGAGGTGATCGCCGAGGGGGTGACCACCCCGACCGAGTTGGCCGCGGTGGTGGCGGCCGGTTGCCGCTTCGGCCAGGGCGCGCTCTTCGGCTGGGGGGTGCCGGCCGAGCACCTGGAGGCGATGCTGGAGGCGGCCACGTCACCGGGTGCGCGTCCCGCTCCGGTGCCCGCGCCACGCCGCGTTCCGGGCATGTCCGGGCAGCTCAACCCGCCCGCCGATGGCGCGTCGCCGGTCGACGCGCCGACCTCCGTTAACCAACATGTGGGATCAGTTGACTCATCGCGTGAGATGCGTCAGGCTTAGCCGCATGTCGTCGTACCGGTCGCTGCGAGTACTTACCTGAGCGCACTCTCCCTCACCGAGAGTGCGCTGGCCCCGTGCATCTGCACGAGGGCCGTTTTTATTGCCATCGGAACCTGGCGAGCGGGCCCCGCCCGCGTCGCATCGCTTGACTAGCCACCAGCCACTCCAGCCGAAGGCCAGAACCGCCATGACGAGACCCACGCCCGAGACCCTCGCCCACACCGCCCGCCGGGCCCGCGCGACCGCCGACCCGACCGTCGACGTCGACCAGGCCGCCACGCGCACGGCCAACCCGGCCGCCCCGGCGGTACGGCCCGCCGCCGCGACCCCGATCTCCGGGGCCGGCTCGCTCGTGCGGTCCCTTGAGGCGCTCGAGGTCGACGTCGTCTTCGGCATTCCGGGCGGCGCGATCCTGCCGGCGTACGACCCGCTCTACGACTCGACGGTCCGGCACATCCTGGTGCGGCACGAGCAGGGCGCGGGGCACGCGGCGACCGGCTACGCGCAGGCCACCGGCAAGGTCGGGGTCTGCATCGCCACCTCCGGCCCGGGGGCGACGAACCTGGTCACCCCGATCGCGGACGCGTACATGGACTCGGTGGCGATGGTGGCCATCACCGGGCAGGTGGCCAGCCCGTTGATCGGCACCGACGGCTTCCAGGAAGCGGACATCCAGGGCATCACCCTGCCGATCACCAAGCACAACTTCCTCGTGCAGAACGCCGAGGAGATCCCCCGGGTGCTGGCCGAGGCGTTCCACCTGGCCAGCAGCGGGCGACCCGGTCCGGTGCTGGTCGACATCCCCAAGGACGTGCTCCAGGCGTCGACCACCTTCTCCTGGCCGCCCACCCTGGACCTCCCCGGCTACCGGCCCACCCTGCACCCGCACGGCAAGCAGATCCGGGAGGCGGCGCGGCTGATGGCCGCGGCCCGACGCCCGGTGCTCTACGTCGGCGGCGGGGTCCTCAAGGCCGGTGCCACCGACGGGCTGCGGCGGCTGGCCGAGCTGACCGGCATCCCGGTCGTCACCACGCTGATGGCGCTCGGCGCGTTCCCCGACTCGCATCAGCAGCACCTGGGGATGCCCGGCATGCACGGCACCGTCGCCGCGGTCTACGGCCTGCAGAAGGCGGATCTGATCGTCGCGCTCGGCGCACGCTTCGACGACCGGGTCACCGGCAAACTGGACTCGTTCGCCCCGGACGCGGTCGTGGTGCACGCGGACATCGACCCCGCCGAGATCGGCAAGAACCGGCACGTGGACGTGCCGATCGTCGGCGACGCCAAGCACGTCATCGACGAGCTGATCGCCGCTGTCACCGCCGAGCGGTCGTCGGGGCGCACCGCCGACCTCGGTGACTGGTGGACGCAGCTGAACGACCTGCGCGACCGTTACCCGCTGGGCTACGACGAGCCGGTCGACGGGACCCTGTCCCCGCAGTACGTGATCAAGCGGCTGGGCGAGATCGTCGGCCCGGACGCGATCTTCGTGGCCGGGGTGGGCCAGCACCAGATGTGGGCGTCGCAGTTCATCTCCTACGAGAAGCCGTACACCTGGTTGAATTCCGGCGGTCTCGGCACGATGGGTTACGCGGTGCCGGCGGCGATGGGCGCCAAGGTCGGCAAGCCGGACACTGTGGTCTGGGCGGTGGACGGGGACGGCTGCTTCCAGATGACCAACCAGGAGTTGGCCACCTGCGCGTTGGAGGGCATCCCGGTCAAGATCGCCGTCATCAACAACGGCAACCTCGGCATGGTCCGGCAGTGGCAGACGCTCTTCTACAACGAGCGCTACTCCAACACCGAGCTCGGCACCCACAAGCACCGCATCCCCGACTTCGTCAAGCTCGCCGAGGCCCTGGGCTGCGTCGGGCTGCGGTGCGAGAGCGCCGATGACGTGGACAAGACCATCGCCGCCGCCATGGAGATCAACGACGCCCCCGTGGTGATCGACTTCGTGGTCGGTAAGGACGCGATGGTCTGGCCGATGGTCGCGGCCGGCACCAGCAACGACGAGATCATGTTCGCCCGTGGCGTCCGCCCGGTCTTCGACGAGGATGACATTTAATGAGTGAGCGAAGCGAACGAATCATCAAGCTCAGTGATGCGCATGGTCATGCCATGACCGAGCGAAGCGAGGCCGTGGCATGACCATGCACACCCTGTCCGTGCTGGTGGAGAACAAGCCGGGCGTGCTCGCCCGGGTCTCCGGCCTGTTCTCCCGGCGCGGCTTCAACATCGACAGCCTCGCGGTCGGCGAGACCGAGAACCCGGACGTCTCCCGGATCACCATCGTGGTCAACGCGGAGTCGTCCCCGCTGGAGCAGGTCACCAAGCAGCTGAACAAGCTCGTCAACGTGCTCAAGATCGTTGAGCTGGATCCCCAGGTCTCGGTCGCCCGGGAGTTGCTGCTGGTGAAGGTGCGCGCCGACCGGGCCGCGCGGTCGCAGGTGCTGGAGACCGTCAACCTGTTCCGCGCCCGGGTGGTCGACGTCGCACCGGACACACTGACCATCGAGGCCACCGGCACCCCGGACAAGCTCGACGCGCTCCTGCGCGACCTCGAGGCCTTCGGCATCAAGGAGATGGTCCAGTCCGGGCTGGTGGCCATCGGGCGCGGCTCGCGTTCGATCACCGCCGGTCCCGCGCTGCGGGCCGCCTGACCCGCCACCGGTCGGCCTCGGCCGGCCGTCCGGCGCATTCATCCGCACAGACCACGACGGGCCGCCCCGGCCGTCGTACGAAAGGGAAGTTCTCATGAGCGTTGAGGTGTACTACGACGACGATGCCGACCTCGGCCTGATCCAGGCCAAGAAGGTCGCGGTCATCGGCTACGGCAGCCAGGGCCACGCCCACGCGCTGTCGCTGCGTGACTCCGGCGTCGACGTGGTGATCGGTCTGCCGGAGGGTTCGAAGAGCCGTCCCAAGGCCGAGGAGCAGGGCTTCCGGGTGCTCACGCCGGCGCAGGCCTCCGCCGAGGCCGATGTGATCATGGTGCTCGCACCGGACACCGCCCAGCGCGGAATCTACGCGGAGTCGATCGCCCCGAACCTCGCCCCGGGCAAGGCCATCTTCTTCGGCCACGGCTTCAACATCCGGTACGACCTGATCAAGCCGCCGGCCGACGTGGACGTGGCGATGGTCGCGCCGAAGGGCCCCGGCCACCTGGTCCGCCGCCAGTACAGCGACGGCAAGGGCGTGCCCTGTCTCGTCGCCGTCGAGCAGGACGCCAGCAGCAACGCCTTCGCCCTCGCCCTCGCCTATGCCAAGGGGATCGGCGGCACCCGGGCCGGCGCGATCAAGACCACCTTCACCGAGGAGACCGAGACCGATCTCTTCGGCGAGCAGGCGGTGCTCTGCGGCGGCGCCTCGGCGCTGGTGCAGACCGGTTTCGAGGTGCTCACCGAGGCGGGCTACGCCCCCGAGATCGCCTACTTCGAGTGCCTGCACGAGCTGAAGCTGATCGTCGACCTCATGTACGAGGGCGGCATCGCGAAGATGCGTTACAGCATCTCCGACACCGCCGAGTACGGCGACCTCTCCCGCGGCTCGCGCATCATCGACTCCCGGGTCAAGGACGAGATGCGCAAGATCCTGGGTGAGATCCAGTCCGGCGAGTTCGCCCGCGAGTGGGTCGCCGAGGACGAGGCCGGCCGGCCCAACTTCACCAAGTGGCAGGCCGAGGGTGCGGCGCACCCGATCGAGGAGACCGGCAAGAAGCTGCGCGGCATGATGAGCTGGGTCGACCGCCCGATCACCGAGACCGCCTGACCCGTCCGACCGACGATCCACCGACAGCCCCTGGGCCGGCGCTCTCCCCAGCGCCGCCCCGGGGCTGCCCGGCATGCTGCCGCCCATCGATACGTCGGGCGGCAGTGTTCGTGCGCCACGACTCTCCCGCAGTGACCGGCTGACCAGCGCCGCCGGTGCTCGGCGCGGCCGGAGCAACCGTGTCGGTGCGGTGAACGGCCGATGTCCGGCGCTCGACCGGGCGTGTGAGGGCACTCACCCCGAAGACCGGAACACGCCGACCAGCGGGGCCCCTACGATCGCCTGTAGGTGCAGCAGCCGGCACCTGACGGCCACGGCACGGATCAGCGCAGGGCGCAGTGCGGCGCCCCCGCCGCCCGGGCCGATCGCATACACGACCTCTACGAGGACCGATGAACCCTGTCGTACTGATCGCCGAAGAACTCGCCCCCGCCGCCATCGAGGTGCTCGCCCACGACTTCGACGTCCGTCACGTCGACGGCACCGACCGTCCGGCCCTGCTCTCGGCGCTCTCCGAGGCCGACGCCGTCATCGTGCGCAGCGCGACCCAGATCGACGCCGAGGCGGTCGCCGCCGCGCCGCGACTCAAGGTGGTCGCCCGGGCGGGCGTCGGGCTGGACAACGTCGAGGTGCCGGCCGCCACCGCGCGGGGCGTCATGGTCGTCAACGCGCCCACCTCCAACATCGTCTCCGCCGCCGAGCAGGCCGTCGCGCTGCTGCTCGCCGTCGCCCGTAACACCGCGAGCGCCAGTTCCGCGCTCAAGGCGGGGGAGTGGAAGCGGTCGAAGTACACAGGCGTCGAGGTGCAGGGCAAGACGGTGGGCGTGGTCGGGCTCGGCCGTATCGGGGTGCTCTTCGCGTCTCGCATCGCCGCGTTCGGCACCCGGCTGATCGCGTACGACCCGTACATCCAGCCGGCCCGCGCGGCGCAGCTCGGCGTCCGCCTGGTCGGCCTGGAGGAGCTGCTGCGGGAGAGCGACTTCATCTCCATCCACCTGCCGAAGACGCCGGAGACGGTGGGGCTGATCGGTGAGAAGGAGCTGGCGCTCGTCAAGCCCGGCGTTCGAATCATCAACGCCGCCCGTGGTGGGCTGGTCGACGAGCAGGCGCTCGCGGACGCGATCGCCGAGGGTCGGGTCGCCGGCGCCGGTGTCGACGTTTACAGCAAGGAGCCGTGCACCTCGTCGCCGCTGTTCGCCTTCGACAACGTGGTGGCCACCCCGCACCTGGGCGCCTCCACGCACGAGGCGCAGGACAAGGCCGGTCTCGCCGTGGCCAAGAGCGTCAAGCTGGCGTTGCAGGGCGAGTTCGTTCCGGACGCGGTGAACGTGCAGGCCGGCGGTGTGGTCGCCGAGGACGTTCGGCCGCTGCTGCCGCTGGCGGAGAAGCTCGGCCGGGCGTTCACTGCGGTCGCCGGTGGGGTCGCCGCCAGCGTCACTGTCGAGGTCCGCGGTGAGATCGTCAGCCACGACGTTTCGGTGCTCAAGCTCGCCGCCACCAAGGGCCTGTTCAGCTCGGTGGTCGAGGAGCAGGTCACCTACGTCAACGCCCCGCACCTGGCCGCCGAGCGTGGCGTCGAGGTCACCCTGGCCACGCTGGCCGAGACGGCCGAGCAGCCGACCCTGGTCACGGTGCGCGGCGCGCTGCCGGACGGCCGGACGGTCAGCGTCTCCGGCACTGTCACCCACTCGGGCGCTCGGGACGTGCTGAAGCTGACCGAGGTGGACGGCTTCGACGTGGAGATCGGCGCGGAGGGCATCCTGCTCTTCCTGCGCTACGCCGACCGGCCGGGTGTGGTCGGCACTGTCGGTACCCTGCTCGGCGAGTCGGGCATCAACATCGCCGCCATGCAGGTGGCTCGTCGGGAGGCGGGCGGTGAAACGCTGATGACGCTCACCGTCGACCAGGCGCTCGGTGCCGACCTGCTCACGTCGGCCGCCGATTCGATCGGCGCCACGGCGGCCAGCGCCGCCGACCTGCGCGACGAGTAGTAGACGACAAACACCGTGGGGGGCCTGGCGATTCGCCGGGCCCCTCGTCATTTCCCGTCCGTGCCGCCGGTCAGGTCAGCCGGGCAGCCGCGCCGGCGGCGGGTAGACCGAGCCGTCCTGCGGGTCGAAGAGCATCAGCCCGTGCTCGCCGGCCAGCCGCTCGATGTCCAGTAGCACCTGGTCCGCGCAGGTCGGGTGCAGGTTCAGCTCGACGTGGTCGTGGGCCGCGTGCAGTGGCGCCACCGCCCACGGGCTGTTCGGGCCGGGGTGACGGTCCGGATAGGAGGCGGTGATCGCCCGGTAGAAGCTGACCACCCGCGGATCGGGGTAGCGGTCCACGTGCCGCCCCTGCCGGCAACCGTTGACCGCTGTCCGCACGTCCTCGGGCGTCGCCCTGTCCTCCAGGGCCCACACGCTCAGATCGAAACTCACGGCGGATAGCGTGCCATCCGTCGTTCATCATGTCGAAACTGCCTCGCCGCCGGTCAACCACCGATCACCGCAGTCTCCGGTAGCGACGGTCCGGTGTGGAGACTCTTGCGTTGAGTTGCGTCGATTCGCTAGCGTACGCACTGCGGTCACTGGCCGAGTTCGAGGCGCCGGCCCGTCTTCGGGTGGCGCGGTCGACGTCCGGCCCGACCGGTCCGCACCCCTCGGTTGTGCGAGCCACGCGCACTCGTCGCTGACCGGCCCCCACTGTCGTTGCCGAGACCGTGGGGGCCGATCGCTACGTCGTTCCGCTCAGCGACGGTGGGCGAAGAGCGCACGATAGTCGGAGTTGCCCCGGAACCACGCCAGGCCGGTGGGGCCGGCGGCGTAGAGCGCTGTGGCGTAGGCGTCGGCGATCGTCAGGTCGGGGCCCACCACAGTGGCGGCGACGAGGTGATCGGCCGGCTCGCCGGTGTGCGGGTCCACCACGTGCCCCTGCCGCCCGGTCACCCCGGAGGTGCCGACCGCGCCGGCGGTCATCTCCAGCACCAGCGGCGCGCGCTCGGGTGCGGTCGGGTGGTGCACCGCGACCCGCCAGGGTCCGCCGTGCGGCGCGCGGCCCCGGACGACGAGGTCAGCGCCGGCGATTACGGCGTAGTCGTGGATGCCGGCGTTGCGCAGTCGCTCGGCGGCCCGTTCCACAGCCCAACCGCCCAGCAGGCCGCCCGGGTCGAAGCCGCCGGGCACCGCCCAGGCGTCGAACCACCCGTCGGTGGCCGCGCGCATCGCGGCGCAGCGGTCCACCAGATCGGCGAGCGGAGGGTACGACTCCGGGCTGATCTCGCCCCGACGCAGCCGGGAGACCAGGCTCTCCGGCCGGTTGGGCCCGTAGGTGAGGTCGATGGCGCGCAGTTCGGCGACGCTGTCCCGCAACGCCTCGCCCACGCCCCGGCGGCCGAGCCACTCGGGGGCGTTGAGCAGCAGGGTGTACTCGGCGGTCGCGGTGCGTACGGTGTGCTGCACCGCGATCCGGCCCTCGGTGGCGGCGGCCGGGTCGATCCGGTGCCGGCGGCTGCCGAGTCGAAGGTCCGGCCGGCGGTTGCGGAACGCGGACGTGTCCGGCCAGCGGGTCCGCGGCTGCTCGTCGATGCGCATCGCATCTGCCCCCTCGCACATGGTGCCGCGTCACCGCGACCCCGTTGGTCAGCAGGCCCCCGCGACCCACTGGGTACTACCGTAGGCAGCGGAGATGACCGCCTCATGAGTCCCAGCTGAGAGGGTGCTGTGCATCCGGGAATCCCAAATCGTGGACGCCGCGTACCGGGAGGCGGGACGGCGACGTACCGTTGCCCGAACAACCGTTGAGCAGAGGAGTGCGGTCGTGGCGCGGATCGCGGTGGTGGCCGGAGATGGCATCGGGCCCGAGGTGGTCGCGCAGGCCCGCAAGGTCCTCGACGCGGTGCTGCCCGACGTGCAGGCCACCGAGTACGACCTCGGCGCCGCCCGCTGGCACCGTACCGGAGAGGTGCTGCCCGACTCGGTGCTGACCGAGCTGGCCGGGCACGACGCGATCCTGCTCGGCGCGGTCGGTGACCCGACGGTCCCGCCGGGTGTGCTGGAGCGTGGGCTGCTGCTCAAGCTCCGTTTCGCCTTCGACCAGTACGTCAACCTGCGCCCGTCCCGGCTCTGGCCCGGGGTCGCCGGCCCGCTGGGCAACGTGAAGCCGGGCGAGGTCGACCTCGTGGTGGTGCGCGAGGGCACCGAGGGGCTCTACGCCGGCGCCGGTGGTTCCCTGCACCGGGACACCCCGGCCGAGGTCGCCACCGAGGAGAGCCTGAACACCCGGCACGGCGTGGAGCGCGTGATCCGCGACGCGTTCGCCCGCGCCGGCCGCCGGGAACGGCGCAAGGTCACCCTGGTGCACAAGACCAACGTGCTCACCCACGCCGGGTCGCTCTGGGCGCGTACGTTCGACGCGGTCGCCGCCGAGCACCCGGACATCGAGACCGAGTACCAGCACGTCGACGCGGCGGCCATGTTCCTGGTCACCCAGCCGCAGCGCTACGACGTGGTGGTCACCGACAACCTCTTCGGCGACATCCTCACCGACATCGCCGCGGCCGTCACCGGCGGCATCGGGCTGGCCGCCAGCGGTTGCATCAACCCCGAGGGGGCGTACCCCTCGATGTTCGAGCCGGTGCACGGCTCGGCGCCGGACATCGCCGGGCAGGGCATCGCCGACCCGGTCGCCGCGGTGCTCTCCGCCGCGTTGCTGCTGGAGCAGCTCGGGCACAGCGAGTCGGCCGCTCGGGTCAACGCGGCGGTCGCCGCCGAGCTGGCCAGCCGCGTGCCGGGCGTGACGCTGCGTACCGAAGAGGTCGGCGACCGGCTCGCCGCCCACGCCGTAGCCTGATCATCCCGGCCCGCGCGGCGACCGGTCTGCCGCAGGCAGCCGACCGGCGTTACCCGCTGAACGAGCGTTCGGGGTAAGTTTCTGGCACAGCCATGTCGGTGTGCGGTCCCGCATGCCGTTGTCCCGCAGGGAGGTCAGCGCGATGAGCGGTGGTGACAAGCTCGACTTCGAGATCCGTCCGAATCTCGCGCCGGTATCCGTCGCCGATCGGGCCGCACTGTTGACCAACCCCGGGTTCGGCCGGGTCTTCACCGACCACATGGTCACCGTCCGCTACGCCGACGGCAAGGGCTGGTACGACGCCCGGGTGGAGGCCCGAGCCCCGATCCCGATGGACCCGGCCAGCGCGGTGCTGCACTACGCGCAGGAGATCTTCGAAGGGCTCAAGGCGTACCGCACCGCCGACGGTGGCGTGACGATGTTCCGGCCGGACGCCAACGCGGCCCGCTTCGCCACCTCCGCGCAGCGGATGGCGATGCCGGTGCTGCCGCCGGACGTGTTCGTCGACTCGCTGCACAAGCTCATCGAGATCGACCGGGAGTGGATCCCCACCGGCGAGGACGGCAGCCTCTACCTGCGGCCGTTCATGTTCGCCAGCGAGGTCTTCCTCGGCGTCCGGCCGGCCAACGAGTACCTCTACATGGTGATCGCCTCACCGGTCGGGGCGTACTTCACCGGTGGCGTCAAGCCGGTCACCGTCTGGGTCTCCCCGGACTACACCCGGGCCGCGCCCGGCGGCACCGGCGCGGCCAAGTGCGGCGGCAACTACGCCGCGTCGCTCGCCGCCCAGGCGGAGGCCATCGAGGCCGGCTGCGACCAGGTCGTCTTCCTGGACGCGGTGGAGCGCCGCTTCGTCGACGAGTTGGGCGGCATGAACGTCTTCTTCGTCTACGACGACGGCACAGTGGTCACCCCACCGTTGACCGGCACGATCCTGCCGGGCATCACTCGCGACGCCGTCCTCGCGCTGGCCGCCGGGGCCGGACACCAGGTCGAGGAGCGGCCGGTGAGCTTCGCCGACTGGCAGGCCGACGCCGCCAGCGGACGCCTGAAGGAGGTGTTCGCCTGCGGCACCGCCGCGGTGGTCACCCCGATCGGTGGGGTCCGCTTCCCGGACGGCGAGTTCCTGATCGGTGGTGGCGAGCCCGGTCAGGTCACCATGGCCCTGCGTCAGCAGTTGGTCGACATCCAGCGGGGCAAGGCGGCCGACCCGCACGGCTGGGTGCAGCGGGTCTTCTGATCTCCGTCGCCGCGCCGGCCCGTCCACCCGGACGGGCCGGCGCAGTCGGCGCTACGCGTCGCTGGGCTGCGCCTCAGTGGGCTCGTCGA
The DNA here is from genome assembly GCF_040608275.1 of Micromonospora sp. NPDC005205. Classification (NCBI taxonomy): domain Bacteria; kingdom Bacillati; phylum Actinomycetota; class Actinomycetes; order Micromonosporales; family Micromonosporaceae; genus Micromonospora; species Micromonospora sp. NPDC005205. The sequence goes on along the minus strand of NZ_JBEXHV010000002.1, from coordinate 131,707 downwards.
GCAGGTGGTCGCGGAGCGCGGCGAGCTGTTCCTCGGTCACCCCGGCGTGGTTCAGGTACGCCTCGACCGAGCCGTGCCCCGCGCGCAACTCGTCGAGGAAGATCTGCATCGCCTCCGCGGGTGAGCTCAGGAACGGCGCCGGCACGTCCACACCGCCCGGGGTCACGGAAGCCAGCCAGGCGCTGTACCGGGCCGACGCCACACTGCTCAACGCGTAGTCCGCGGTGATGTCCGCGTCGTCGACGCCGAGCACGGCGAGGGTCAACGCGCACACGATGCCGGTGCGGTCCTTGCCGGCGACGCAGTGCACCACCACCGGGGCGTTGGCGGAGTCGGCGATCAGGCCGACCGCCTCGGCCAGCCCGGCGGTGCCGGTCTGGGCCAGGTCGGCGTACCGGTCCGCGAGGTAGCGGGCCAGGCTGGCGCCCTCCTCGTGCGGCGTACCCGCCCAGTCGGCGTGCTCCGGGTGGATGTTCCGGTAGGTCAGTCCCTGGTACTCCGGCACCCGGCCGTCGCGCTCCACCTCGGTGGGGCGGCGCAGGTCGATGACGGTGCGGATCCCGATCGCGGCGAACGCGTCGCGGTCCTGCTCGGTGAGGCGGTGCAGCGAGTCGGAGCGGTAGAGCCGACCTCGGCGTACCGACCGGTCGTCGTGGCCGAGGTGGCCACCGACGTCGCGGAAGTTGAAGGTGGCGGGGAGCGAGAGCTGGGGGTTGTTCTCGGTGACGTCCACGTTCACACGGTAACGGCCGGTGGGACAGCGCCCCACCGGCCGTCGGGTCGAACAGTCAGCGTGCGGTGCCGGGCGGGAGCGCGCCGTACGTCTCGTCGTAGTAGCCGCCGAGCTGATCCCGGTAGCTCGGGTCGCTGTGGCTGGTCTCGTCGTACTCCGGGGCGGCCTTGATCTGGTCCTGGGTCCGGTCGACGGAGACTGTGCGCTGGTCGTGGTCGACCTGGTTGACGGTGCCGGCCGGCAACATCACCTTCTTGCCGAAGATCCAGGGCCCGGTGTCCACGACCAGGTAGCTGCCGCCCACCTCGTGACTGGCGCTGTCGATCTTGCCAATTCCCCCGTCGGTGGCCTCGACCTTGTAGCCGACCAGGTCGACGTCGGCCACGCCGGCCTGGTCCCGGTAGCGCCAGGGGTCGAACGTGCCGGCCGGCGCGCCGCCGGGCACCGCGCCCTGGTCGCCGCCGCGCAGCGGGTCCGGCCCCGCGTGGGTGGCGTGCGGATCGATCCTGTCCATGCCGTTGACTCCTGACTGTCGCCGATCGTCTCGCCGAAGCTGGGTGCGTCCCCGCAGGAGCTACCCGGCCGTCGGGGGCCGGAAACGGCGATCAGGGCGCGGCACGGCGACAGGCCGCTGTACGGCGAGGTGCGGCGTCGGCCCGTTTCGGGCGGCTGTGGTCAGGCCAGGGCGGTCTCGGCGTCCAGGGTGACCGCCGCGGCGTGCACCACGGCGGAGATCCGCAGGGCCTCGTGCAGCTGCTCCCTGGTGAAGCCGCTGCCGCGCAGCTTCTTCTCGTGCAACTCCAGGCACACTTCACAACCGGTGATGGCCGACACGGCGAAACACCAGAGCTCGAAGTCGCCCTTGTCCACCCCCGGCCGCGCGATGATCCGCATCCGCAGTCGGGCCGGCATCGAGGCGTACCGCTCGTCGCCGATCAGGTGCTTGGCCCGGTAGTAGATGTTGTTCATCGCCATGATCGCCGCAGCGCCCTTGGCCGCCTCGACACCGTCCGGCCCGAGGTGCCCGAGCGCCTCGGCTGCGATCTCCCGCAGGACCACCGGGTTGCGAGCGGTCACCGCACAGGCCAGCGCGACGCCCCAGGTCTGCGGCGGGGTCAACGCCGAGGAACCGATTGTGGCGCCCAGGTTGAGCCTGATGTCGTTGGCGTACTCCGGCAGGGCTGCCTTGATCGCGTCCAGGCCCATGGTCAGAATCCGGCGGCGGAGGTCTCGTCGGCGATCCCCGTCGGGCTGATGGAGGTGAAACCCATCGGCCCGACGAAGACCACACACCACGTGCCCTCGTGGGACGTGTGGTTGACCGCCGTGGACGCCTTGTTGGCGCCCAGCGATACGCAGGCGGCGAGGCCGTGCTCAGGTAAGCGGTCACTGACGGTGAGCACAGGTCCTCCTTGCAGACGGCACGGTGGCCATCATCGGATCCGTTCCAGATGCTTCCGCATGGCTGGTTCCCCCGATGAGTGGGCTGGGTGGCTTGTGAAGCCGATCACGAGCGGCGGTTCGGGGCGTACGAACCCTCCGTCACCATCCCGCTATATGGATTGTTCCTCCCACATTCGGGGGAGGGGTGGCAGAGTGGCCATCGTGACCAGCACCGCCCTGATTATTGCGACCTAGCGCGCCGGCTCTCCCCTCTGCCGAGCGCGCAGACCTCCCGCATCCGCGGGAGGTCTTTTTGTTGCTCCGAGAAAGGATCCTGATGACGTTCCAGGTCTTCGACACCACGTTGCGCGACGGCGCTCAGCGCGAGGGGCTCACCTACTCGGTGGTCGACAAGCTGGCTGTGGCCCGGCTGCTCGACGAGTTCGGCGTCGGCTTCATCGAAGGCGGCTGGCCGGGCGCGGTGCCCAAGGACACCGAGTTCTTCCGCCGCGCCCGCACCGAACTGGACCTGCGGCACGCCGTACTCGTCGCGTTCGGCGCCACCCGCAAGGCCGGCGTCGCGGTTGCGAACGACCCCCAGGTACGCGCCCTGCTGGACGCGCAGACCCCGGCCGTGGCCCTGGTCGCCAAGGCCGACACCCGGCACGTCGAGCGCGCGCTGCGCACCACCGGCGCGGAGAACCTCGCGATGATCCACGACACCGTCGACCACCTTGTCCGCGAGGGTCGACGGGTCTTCGTCGACGGCGAACACTTCTTCGACGGCTACCGGCACGACCCCGCGTACGGCGCCGCCGTGGTGCAGACCGCGCTCGCCGCCGGCGCCGAGCGGATGGTGCTCTGCGACACCAACGGCGGCATGCTGCCGTCCCAGGTGAGCGCCGTGATCCACGACCTGACGAACAGGCTGGGGATCGACGCCGGGCTGCTCGGTATGCACGCCCAGAACGACACCTCCTGCGCGGTGGCCAACACCATCGCCGCCGTCGAGGCGGGCGTCCGCCACGTGCAGGGCACCGCCAACGGGTACGGCGAGCGCCCAGGCAACGCCGACATCTTCGCTGTCGTCGCCAACCTTCAACTCAAGCTCGGCATGCCCGTCCTACCGGAGGGCTGCCTGGCACAGATGGTGCGGGTCTCGCACGCCATCGCCGAGATCGCCAACATCGCCCCCGACACCCACCAGGCGTACGCCGGAGCCGCCGCCTTCGCCCACAAGGCGGGGCTGCACGCGAGCGCGATCAAGGTCGACCCGTTGCTCTACAACCACGTGGACCCGTCGGTGGTGGGCAACGACATGCGGATCCTCATCACGGAGATGGCCGGTCGGGCCAGCGTCGAGCTCAAGAGTCGTGAGCTCGGCCTGGACCTGGCCGCCAGCCCGGACGCCCTGAACCGGGTCACCAAGCGGGTCAAGGAGCTGGAGGCGGGCGGCTGGTCGTTCGAGGCGGCCGACGCCTCGTTCGAGCTGCTGGTCCGCTCCGAGATGCCGGAGGGCAGCCCGGCCCGACCGTTCACCCTGGAGTCGTACCGGGTGTTGGTCGAGCACCGTGAGGACGGCGCTGTGGTCTCCGAGGCGACCGTCAAGATCCGGGTTCGCGGTGAGCGGGTGATCGCCACCGCCGAGGGCAACGGCCCCGTCAACGCCCTCGACGAGGCGCTGCGGGTGGGGCTGACGCGGCACTATCCGCAACTGCGCGACTTCGAGTTGGCCGACTACAAGGTGCGGATCCTGGAGGGCAGTCACGGCACCGGCGCGGTCACCCGGGTCCTGCTGGAAACCTCGAACGGCAATGGCCGCGACTGGACCACTGTCGGCGTCCACCCCAACGTGGTCGAGGCCAGCTGGCACGCCCTGGTAGACGCCCTGACCTACGGCCTGGCCCCCACCTCCGTCTAACCCCACCCCACACCCCCGCCCCACCCGCCCTTCCTGGTCGATCATGGAGTTGTGGTGGTGTACGTACCGGGCTTCGGTGCCCAAAACCCCCACCACAAGTCCATGATCGGCGCGGGGGCGGGGTTAGGGGGCGCGGGCGCGGGGGCGGGGTTAGGGGGTTTGGGGGAGGGTGAGGGTGGCTTGGACGGGACGGTGGTCGCTGCCGGGCAGGGTGAACACCTGGACTGAGCGGACTGCTATCCGGTGGTCGACCAGGACGTGGTCGATGGTGACGGGTGGGATGAGGTCGCCGTCGTAGGGACCCCAGGTGCCGGTCAGGCCCGCCCCGGTGGCATCGGCGGCGTCGACGTAACCGCTGCGCAGCAGTGCCCGCAGTGGACCGTGGTCGAGGGTCGCGTTGAAGTCTCCGGCGAGGATCCGCAGGCCACCGTCGGGAGTGGCCGGTGGTTGGGCGGTCAGGTCGGCACGCCAGGCACCCACCTGGTCCAGCGCGTACGGCGCCGAGGGGTGGGCCGACTCGACGCGGACCGGGGGCCCGCCGGGGACGGACACCGTCGCGTACGCCTGGCTGAAGCCCCAGCCCTCGAGGTTGCGTCGGACGCCGCCGTCGGTGATGGGCCACCGCGAGTAGAGCCCGGAGCCGGGAGTGCCGATCTCGGGGTTGAGCTGCCGGTGCGGCAGCAGCGCGGCGAGGCCGAATTGATCCAGTGCGGCCTGCGCGTCCGGCGTGAACTCCTGCACGGTGAGCACGTCCACCTGGTGTCGCCGGACCAGCTCCACCAGTGTCCGCGCGTCGCCGCCGCCGGCGAGCAGATTGGCGGTGAGCAGCCGCATGGTCGGCCCGGCCGCTGCCGGCTGCGGGTTGGCCAGCGCCCGAGGTGCGACGGTGCCGAGCAACGCCACCGCCGCCAGGGCCGCGACCGCCGCCGGCCACCAGCGCCGCAGGGCGAGCGCGAGGGCCAGGACGAGCACGCTGACTCCCGCGACGTACGGCGTGAACGCGAGCGCCTGCACCAACGGCCCCCGGTCCAGGCCGAGCAGTCGGGCGGCCGCCCAGAGGGTGGTGGGTACGACGGCAAGCCAGCAGAGCGCAGTGCCGAGCCGGGCGTTCCGGTGCGCGGGTGGTGCGTCGACGATCACGAAGATGATCGTAGTCGGGCTCGACGAAACCATTTCATGAATGGTGATGCGCTCACATTTCATAATTGTCTGACGGGTGGTTGACACCCCGGAAAAGCGAGATCAACTATTGACTGGCAGCTTTTTCCGGTGCTACGTTCCATCTGGCTTAAACGACGCAACTCTGAGTAGTAACAGCAGCTCAGAGGGGATGCGGATTGCTGAGAAGTCAATCTCGCCGGGTGTGAGCAAGGCAGCTTTCCCCGCCCAACTGTCGTCGTACGCCTATTTGTTGGCAGTCATCCGTCCCGCCCCGCGGGTCGGCCGAATTCGCACGCTCACACAAGGGGGACCTGTCATGAGCACATCCTTCCGACGTAAGGTGGCGGCGGTCACGTTCGCTGTCCTGGGGCTCAGTCTCGCCGGCGGGGGCATCGCTATCGCCCAGCCGTCGGCGAAGGCGCCGCAGGAAACGGTCCAGCCGGCACGCGGCACAAACTCCCAGCCGCCGGTCAGCGCCGAGTCGGCGCGTATCGCGAAAGCCGCGCTGAAGGCGAGCGCCGCCACCCCACTGGTGGCCACCAACGTCTTCACCGTCGTCAACTCCAACGGCACCAAGGCGCGCGGCACCGGCACCGTGGTCAAGTTGGGCGTCGGGGAGTACGAGGTGATCTTCGGTTACACCGTCTCGGCCGGTGCCTTCCTGGCCACCCTGTCCCTCTCCGGCTCCTGCTGCATTCCGCCGGGCGGCGAGGTCTCGGTCGCCCCGCGGTTGCTGACGCCCAACGCGGTCTTCGTGCAGACCCGAAACTCGGCCGGGACACCGGCCAACCTGGGCTTCACCCTGCTCACCCACACACCCTGACCAAACCGACACCCGGCCCCCGTCGCATCCGGCGCGGGGGCCGGACCTTGTCCGCTCCAGCGTGCCGGCCCGCTGGCCGCTCCCTCGGCCGGCCCGGCCGGACAACCCGATCCGCTCGGCTTTCGCCCAAGTCGGGGTGTCCTGAGGATGCGGACGCCCCGACTGCCCTGAAACCGAGCGGATCGGCGCGCTCGCCGCCGCCGCCAGATCGGCGGTCGGCGAGGGCCGTCCTCGACCGGTTCGTCCCCGGTCGGGCACCCTGCGGTCGGTCACCTGCCGGTTGGGCGCCCCTCGGCAGGCTCGCGACGGTCGTCACCCTTACGCGCGGCTCATCCCCATTCCGGCCACTGCGGGGCGGTCCGGCCCGCACAATCCCACGTTTGCCGGGCCTGTGCCCGGGAAGCAAGCACCGTGACGGACATCTCGGACACCCTGGCCAGCATGCCCAGCCCGGTCGATCCGGAGCCGACCGGCATCGAGCTGGAACAGACCCTCTTCGAGGTCAAACGCGTGATCGTCGGGCAGGATCGCCTCGTCGAACGCCTGCTCACCGCCCTGGTCGCCAACGGACACTGCCTCCTGGAGGGGGTACCCGGCGTGGCCAAGACACTGGCCGCGCAGACCCTCGCGACGGTGGTCGGCGGCACCTTCTCCCGGATCCAGTTCACCCCGGACCTGGTGCCCTCCGACATCGTCGGCACCCGGATCTACCGGGCGTCGAAGGAGACCTTCGACATCGAGCTGGGCCCGATCATGGCCAACCTGGTGCTGGCCGACGAGATCAACCGGGCCCCGGCCAAGGTCCAGTCGGCGCTGCTGGAGGCGATGGCCGAACGGCAGGTCTCCATCGGCGGGCGCAGCTGGCCGGTGCCGGAGCCGTTCCTGGTGCTGGCCACCCAGAACCCGATCGAGTCCGAGGGGGTCTACCAGCTCCCGGAGGCGCAGCGTGACCGGTTCCTGATGAAGGTGGTTGTCGACTACCCCAGCGACGCCGACGAGCTGGCCATCCTCTACCGGATGAGCACCGACCGGCCGACCCCGCGTCAGGTGCTCGACGCCCAACGGCTGCGGGACCTCCAGATCCACGCCGAGCGGGTCTTCGTCCACCACGCGTTGGCCGAGTACGTGGTGCGGCTGATCCTCGCCACCCGCGACCCGGGTCGGTTCGGGCTACCGGAGATCGCCCCGCTGTTGGCGTACGGGGCCAGTCCCCGAGCAACACTGGGCCTGGTCGCGGCGGCCCGGGCGCAGGCTCTGCTGCGAGGGCGGGAGTACGTGCTGCCCGAGGACGTCCGCGAGCTGGCAGTCGACGTCCTCGCCCACCGGCTGGTGCTCTCCTTCGACGCGGTGGCCGACGGGGTGACGGCCGAGAGCGTGGTGCGACGGCTTGTGGAGGCGGTGCCGCCGCCCCGGCTGGCCACCGGACACCCGCTGCAGACACCGGATCTGGCGGCGGCATGAGGCGCGCCACTGTCGCGCCAGCCGACCCCGGCCTGGCCGAGCTGGCCCCGGACCAGCGCCTGCGTCGCCTGGAGCTGACCGTCACCCGCCGGCTGAACGGCCTGTTGCACGGCCAGTACCGTGGTCTGCTGCCCGGTCCCGGCAGTGAACCCTCCGGCAGTCGCGAATACCGGCCGGGCGAGGACGAGGTGCGCCGGATGGACTGGGCGGTGACCGCCCGGACCGCCGTGCCGCACGTCCGGCAGGTCGACGCCGACCGGGAGCTGACCACCTGGCTGCTCGTCGACGGCAGCGCCAGCATGGAGTTCGGCACCGCCGAACTGGACAAACGGGAACTGGCGGTAGCTGCCGTCGCGGCGGTCGGTTTCCTGACCGCGGGCGTCGGCAACCGCCTCGGCGCACAGGTGCTCCGCGCCGACGGGGTACGCCGCTTCCCGGCCCGCAGCGGGCGTACCCATCTGCTCTCCCTGCTCCGCGCGCTGCTCGCCGCCCCCCGGGCCACCGCGCCCACCGACCGGCCGGGGCGTGGGCCGGCGACCCGACCGCCCGACCTGGCGGACGGCCTCGACGCGCTGCACCGGATCGCCAACCGGCGTGGGCTGGTCGTGGTGGTCTCCGACTTCCTCGACGGACTGCCCGACGACCCCGCCCAGACAGCGCCCTGGGAGCGGACCATGCGCCGGCTGGCCGTCCGGCACCAGGTGCTGGCGATCGAGGTGACCGACCCGCGTGAGCTCGAACTACCGGACGTCGGCCTGATCACGCTCGTCGACCCGGAGACCGGTCGGCACCGTGAGGTGTGCACATCGGACCGTGGGCTGCGCGAGCGGTACGCCGAGGCCGCCGCCGCCCAGCGCGAACAGGTCCACCAGGCGCTGCGCCGCAGCGGGGCCACCCATCTGCCGCTGCGCACCGACGGCGACTGGAGCGCCGACATCGTCCGGCACGTGCACGCCCAGCGTCGGCTGGCCGCCGCGCCGGCCGGCCGGCCCCGGGGAGGTGCCGCGTGATCTGGCAGTCGCCGCTGCGCCTCTGGCTGCTGCTCGGCGTGCTCGCCCTGGTCGTCGCCTACCTGGTGCTGCAGCGGCGACGCAGCCGGTACGCGGTCCGCTTCACCAACCTGCGGCTGCTGGACCGGGTGGCGCCGCAGCGGCCCGCCTGGCGTCGGCACGTACCGGCCGGACTCTTCCTGGCCATGCTGGCGCTGCTCGTGGTCGGCTTCGCCCGACCCAGCGCCGAGGTCCGGGTGCCCCGGGAACGGGCCACGGTGATGGTGGCGGTGGACGTCTCCACGTCGATGCTCGCCACCGACGTCGAACCGGACCGGCTGGCTGCGGCGAAGGAGGCCGCCCGGCGCTTCGTCGATGGCCTGCCCGACGAGTTCAACGTCGGTCTCGTCGCGTTCGCCGGCAGTGCCGCCGTACTGGTGCCCCCGAGCACCGACCGGGACGCCCTCGACGAGGGGATCGACCGGCTCGCCGAGGGCATCACCGGCGTCCAGGGCACCGCGATCGGCGAGGCCATCAACACCTCGCTCGGTGCGGTCAAGAGCCTGGACAGCGAGGCCGCGAAGGAGACCCCACCGGCCCGGGTCATCCTGCTCTCCGACGGCGCCAACACCTCCGGAATGGACCCCATGGAGGCGGCGGCGGAAGCGGTGAAGGCAGAGGTGCCGGTGCACTCGATCTCGTTCGGAACCCCGTCCGGGTTCGTCGACAGAGGTGGACGGCCCATCCAGGTGCCGGTGGACGGACAGACCCTCAAGGCGGTCGCCGAGGAGACCGGCGGCATGTTCCACGAGGCCAGCACCACCGACGAACTGCGGGCCGTCTACGACGACATCGGCAGTTCGGTCGGCTACCGCACGGAGCGGCAGGACATCTCGGCCCGCTTCATCGGCCTCGGACTGGTGTTCGCGATGGGCGCCGCCGCCGGCTCGATGCGCTGGTTCTCGCGGCTGCCCTGACCTGCACGCACAACCGACGTCGACAGTGAGGAGTGCGCATGGCAGTGCAGACCGGACTGGGCGAACCGCGCGGTCCCTGGTTCATCTCACCGGAACTCGACCCGGACGGGCGCGGGTGGTGGGACGCGCCCGAGCGCGACCCGGGCAGGCGAGGGCCCGGGCGGCTGTTCACCGTGTTGGCCGTGGTGGTGGTCTCGGCCGTCTCCGGTGCTCTCGCCGGCGGCGTGGTGGCCAGTCGGGACGGGGCTGGTGGCCCGGCTGCGGCGTCCGCCGCTCCGGTGCCGGCCGAGCTGGTCACCGCGGCCGAGCGGACCGTACCCGGGGTGGTGTCGGTGCTGGCCGGCGGCGCGACCAGCGGGTCCGCGACCGGCTCCGGCTTCGCCGTGGACGACCAGCAGCACCTGATCACCAACGACCACATCCTGGCCAAGGGGGGTGGCGGACCGGTGACCGTCGAGCTGCCCGACGGTCGCCGGTTCGCCGCCGAGGTGGTCGGACGGGAGCCGCGCAGCGACCTGGCGGTGCTGAAGGTGCCGGCATCGGCGGGTCTCACCCCGCTGCCCCTGGCCAAGCCCGGCGCGACCCGGGTCGGTGAGCCGGTGCTCGCTGTCGGTTCACCGCTCGGTCTGGCGGGGACGGTCACCGCAGGCATCGTCAGCGCGCTCGACCGGGAGGTGCGGCTCGGCAACAACCGGCACACCGCGGTGCAGACCGACGCGTCAATCAACCCCGGCAACTCCGGTGGGCCACTGGTCAACGCACGCGGGGAAGTGGTCGGGGTGAACACCGCGATCGCCACCATCGATGGAAACGGCTCGATTGGCATCGGGTTCGCCATCCCGATCGACCAGGTGCAGCAGACCGCCGACACGATCATCGGCAAGGGCGGCTGAGCTGCCCGAACACCCTGACGGTGCCAGCACTGTCGGATATCCGGCCGGACGGCATCGGACAATGGAAATATTACGCTCGGTATGGATACTGGCTGAGGTGGAGCGTCCTCTTCTCACGGTCCTCCTGCTGGTGGGCCTGGTCATCGGATGTGCAGTGGGGTCGGCGTACGCCCGGGCACGGCGCGGGTGGAACGATTACCAGACCGTCAAGAAATCGGTGCCAGGCGCCCGCCGCGGCGCCTGGTCACTGATCCGCGGCGTCGTCGTGAAGGCCGCGGTCATCGGGGTGCTGCTCTTCGGCGCGGTGGCGTACGCGGCCGTCGGCTCCGACGAGGAGACCGCCGGGCCGCCGCCCAGCCAGTCCCCGACGCAGAGTGAGCCTCCGCACCGATGACCCCCGGCAGGTCGTCGCGGGTTAGCCTCGGGGCGTGGACGACGGACTGCGGGTGACCGACCGGTGGGTCGTCCCCGCCGGGGAGCTGCGGGAGCGCTTCTCCCGCTCGTCGGGGCCGGGCGGGCAGGGCGTGAACACCGCGGACTCCCGGGTCGAGCTGAGCTACGACGTGGCCAACTCGCCGGCCGTGCCCGAGTGGCTGCGGGCGCGGGCGCTGGCCCGGCTGGCCAACCGCCTCGTCGACGGGGTGCTGACGATCGCCGCCAGCGAGCACCGTGCCCAGCTGGCCAACCGGGAGGCGGCCCGGGCCCGCATGACAGCTCTGCTGCGGGAGGCCGCCGCGCCTCCACCGCCGACCCGCCGAGCCACCCGGCCGTCCCGTGGGGCCAAGGAACGCCGACTGGCCGAGAAGAAGCGCCAGTCCCAACGCAAACGGGACCGCCGCGCCGACGACGACTAGGCCCCAGCCCAAACGGGGACAGCGCCGCGCCGACGACTATCCCGGGACGGCGGCGAGCAGCCGGTCGCGCAGCACGGCGGCACGCTCGGCGAAGCCGCGCTGCGCCGCCGCGTACTCCGCCCGGCCGTCCGGAGTCTCCACCCGCACCGGCGGGTAGCCGAGGGCAGCCAGGTCGTACGGGCTGGCCCGCATGTCCAGCGTGCGGATGTCCCGGGCCAGGTCGAACGCGTCGGCCACCAGTTCCGAGGTGACCAACGGCGACAGCTTGTACGCCCACTTGTACAGATCCATGTTGGCGTGCAGGCAGCCCGGCTGCTCGTTCGCGTGCTGCGTCTCCCGGGTCGGGGTGAGCAGGTTCAACGGGCGGGCCGGCGGGGTGAAGAACCGGAACGCGTCGAAGTGGCTGCACCGCACGCCCCGCTCCTCGACGACCTCGGCGGTGCGTTCCGCGCTGAGCCGCAACGGCCAGGCGTTGTGCCGCAACTCCTCCCGGGTCTGCCGGTAGACCATCGCCCACTCGTGCATCCCGAAGCAGCCGAAGTGCGGCGCCCGTCCCCGCGTCGCCTCCAGCAGGGAGCGGATCCAGGCGATCGACTCGCCGCGCCGCGCGCGTACCCCCTCGGTGTCGAGGGTGACCCCGGCGGTGCCGGCGCGGTAGTCGCGGCCGAACTCGCCCGGGTCGGCGTCCCGTAGCTCGACCCCGGGCCCCGGATGCCAGCGCCGCAGCTGGGCCGGGCGGTGCGAGTAGTAGGTGAACAGGAAGTCGGCCACCGGATGCCGCTCACCGCGTCGTCGCCGGGCCAGGTGCGGGGTCAGCCAGACATCCACCCGCTCCTCGTGGGCCCGCCGGCGGGCCTGCCACTGCGCCGCGTCGAGCACGGCGGGGGCGAGGGCGGCGGTCACGCACCCCAGGGTACGACCGCCGCCCGCGCACCGGTCAGGGCATCTGCACCCGGACGCCTGCGGAGAACACCCCGCTGCGCAGCTCCAACTGCTGGGGAGGGTCCCGCCCGTCGACGGTGAAGACCAGCGGGAGCACCATCCGGGTGCCCGCCGCCATCGGGTCGGCGAAGACGTCCCGACCCAGGTTCGCCGTCCGGGTGGCCGGCTCGTCGGTGCTCACCCAGCGCCCATCGGGCAGGTACGCCCGTTGCAGCTCGCTGTGCCAGGGCTGGTGGTCGCCGGTGACGTTGCGCACTCCGACGGTGGCCTCGCAGCGTCGCCCGTTGGCCGGTGCGGCACCGCCACCGTCGGTCTTCCCGGCGGTGCCGGGCGCGCCGCAGGTCATCCGGTACACGGTGAACTCGAACGCCGACTCGCGCAGCGGCACTCCCATGGCCCCGGCGACCCCGGTGCCCACCCACGCGCCGCTGGTGGGCTGTTTCTGCGTGTCGATCGCCGCGACCTGCCGGGTCGCCGTCCAGCCCGCGGTGCCGACCACGCCGGCGAGCACCACCACGGCGGCACCCACCAACATCCACACCGGCGGGGTACGCCGACGTCGCACCGGACTCGGGGCCGCCGGCCGGGGATAGACCGTCCCGCGGCCACCCTCGGCGCCGCCGCCGGTGGAGAGCGCGGCAGCCGTCACCCGACGCCCGCGCCGACGTCGCCACACCCAGACCACTGCGGCGCTGATCAGCAGCAGGACCGCCAGTCCGGCGAGCAGCACCGGGTAACGGCGCCACGGTGGCGCCTCGCTCACCTCGGCCGGCGGTGCCGCTGCCGCCTGCCAGGTGGCCGTGGCGCAGTCGTACGGCCGGCTGCCGTCACTGGTGAACGCGCAGGTCGGCGCGGTCAGCGGCCGGCCCGGCGCGGTCGCCGCGAGCGCGGTGCCCAGGGTGGTGGTGCTGTGCGCGGGCAGCCGCAGCCGCCAGGTCACCTCGGTGGCCGACCCGCCGGCCGAGCTGGATCGGCCACCACCGCTGATCGCGGTCGTCGACGAGCCGGGCGGCAGTTCCTGACGCACAGTGGTCTCCAGCGGCGAGTTGCTCACGTTGCGCACCTGGATCCGGTACCTCGGTGCCGGGCTGCTCTCCGTGGCGACCGCGACAGTGACCTGTTGCGGGGGTGCCGAAGCCGGTGCCCGGGTCGGTGGTGCCATCGCCGGTGGCGCCGAGGGCGGGGTGGGCTCGGTCACCCGCGCGACCATCGCCACCGGCGGCCGGGTTCCCACTGGTGCTGGTGTGGCGGCCGGTGGTGGCCCGACCGCCGTTGGTTGTGGTGCGGCGGCCGGTGGTGCGGCGGCCGTTGGTTGTGGCGTGGCCGCCGGTGGTCGTGGCGTGGCCGCCGCCTCCGGGGCCGCCGTCGGCAGGGCCGGCACGGCGGCGAGGATGCCGAGGCAGTGCACGAACACTGCGAGGGCTCTGTGGTGTCGTGTCGATGCAGGCATACGACGAACCTCCGGAGCCGACGCTAGGGGCCAGCCGCCTCCGTGCGGGTACGAAGTCGAGAAGTCCGCCCCGGTCACCTCCAGCTCCGATAGGGTGCCGCGCGTTGACGGGTTGAGCACACCCGACCGCCTGTCCTGGCCGTTCGGGGTGCCGGCGGCGCTAGATTGGCCGGGTGCGTATCGCTCGTTTCGCCCATGCCAAGGGAATGTCGTTCGGTGCCGTCGAAGGCGAAGCGGAGGCCGGGCCGCAGGGTCTGACCATCGCCGAGATCGAGGGCCACCCGTTCGGCAATCTCTCCTTCAGTGGGGCCCGCTGGGCCCTCTCCGACGTTCGGCTGCTCTCGCCGATCCTGCCCAGCAAGGTGGTCTGTGTCGGCCGCAACTACGCCGACCACGCCGCCGAGCTCGGCAACGAGGTGCCCAAGGAGCCGCTGCTCTTCCTCAAGCCGTCCACCTCGGTGATCGGCCCCCGGGACGCCATCCGGCTGCCGATCTTCTCCAAGCAGGTCGAGCACGAGGCGGAGCTGGCGGTCGTGATCGGGGCGCCGGGTGCCCGCCGCGCCGACCGCGCCGCCGCCGAACGCGCCATCTTCGGCTACACCTGCGCCAACGACGTCACCGCCCGGGACCTCCAGCGGTCGGACGGGCAGTGGACCCGGGCCAAGGGCTTCGACTCGTTCTGCCCGATCGGTCCGTGGATCACCACCGGGCTGGACGTGTCCGACCTGGAGATCCGGTGTGAGGTGGGTCGCAACCCGGAGGAGATGGAGGTACGCCAACTCGGCCGGACGAAGGACATGGTCTTCGACGTGCCGGGCCTGGTGTCGTACATCTCGCACGTCATGACTCTGCTGCCCGGCGACGTCGTTCTCACCGGCACTCCAGCCGGGGTTAGCCCGCTTGTCGAGGGGGATACGGTCACCGTGCGGATCGACGGCATCGGCGAGCTCACCAACCCGGTGGTTCCCGTCGCCTGATCCGTATGATGCCCCTGTTTCCGCAGCTCACGGTGGTTCGGGGGGATCGGATTTGGCCTGTCGGCACCGGGAGGGTAAAGTTCACTCCCGGCGCCGCAAGGGGCCAATGGGGTATGGGGTAATTGGCAGCCCGACTGATTCTGGTTCAGTTAGTCTAGGTTCGAGTCCTGGTACCCCAGCGCTGCTGGAGTTCGCGAGAATTTCCAGACGCTGGATTCTGACGGAGTTCGACTCCGCCCCTTCGGGGGCGGAGGGTGGTCTTCGGTAGAGTGCAGCTCCTCCGCCGCCAAGGTGGGGGAGCAAAAGTTGTTCTGGCCCCGTCGTCTAGCGGCCCAGGACGCCGCCCTCTCAAGGCGGTAGCGCCGGTTCGAATCCGGTCGGGGCTACAGCGTGCACAGCCCGTCTCACCTCGTGAGGCGGGCTGTTTCGTGTCCGCCGTTCGGTGCCCCGTCCGGCCTCCGCCGGGCCCTCGGGCGGCGGCGCACCCCGCGCTCGCACCCCGGTACGGTGCCGCTAGACTACATTCGCACCGCCCGCGAGGGTGGTGAACGGAAAAGTTCTGGCCCCGTCGTCTAGCGGCCCAGGACGCCGCCCTCTCAAGGCGGTAGCGCCGGTTCGAATCCGGTCGGGGCTACAACCAAAGGCTCATCTCGCCCAGCGAGATGAGCCTTTTCCCGTCCCACCCCGTCCCACCCCGTCCCACCCCGTCCCACCCCGTCCCACCCCACCCCAACCCGCACCCACCCCGCCCCGCGCACCTACCTCCGCCCCGGTTGATCATGAAGTTATTGCCCTCGCCCTCGGCGTGTCATGACAATAACTTCATGATCAACGAGGGCGGGCCGGGGTGGAGGGCGGGCCGGGGTGGAGGGCGGGCCGGGGTGGAGGGCGGGCCGGGGTGGAGGGCGGGCAGGGGGTGGGGGTGGGGGTTAGAGGCCGGACAGGCGTTGGCCGGCTCTCACCACTGCCATGGCGTGGCGTTCGCCGGGGCGGCGGCCCAGGCGCTCGATCGGGCCGGAGATGCTGACCGAGGCGATGACCCGGCCGGTGCGGTCGCGGATCGGGGCGGAGACGCTCGCCACGCCGGCCTCCCGCTCGGCGACGCTCTGCGCCCAGCCGCGACGGCGTACCTCGGCGAGGGTGCGGCCGGTGAACTTGCTGCGCGGCAGCAGCGGCATGACCGCCTCCGGCGGCTCCCAGGCGAGCAGGATCTGGGCCGCTGAGCCGGCCGTCATCGGCAGCACCGAGCCCACCGGAACCGTGTCCCGTAGACCGCTGGCGCGTTCCGCCGCCGCCACGCAGATCCGCTCGTCGGCACGGCGCAGGTAGAGCTGCGCGCTCTCACCGGTGGCGTCGCGCAGCGCGGCCAGCAGCGGCTCGGCGGCGGTCAGCAGAACGTCCGGTGCGGCGTTCGCCAGCTCCCCCAGGCGGGGGCCGGGCCGCCATCTGCCCTGGGTGTCACGCACCAGCATTCGGTGGATCTCCAGGGCCTGGGCCAGGCGATGTGCTGTGGCCCGGGGCAGCTTGGTGCGTTCGACGAGTTCGGCCAGGCTGGCGCCGTCCACGCAGGCGGCCAGGATGACCACCGCCTTGTCGAGAACGCCGACACCGCTCATACTGTGTCCCACAAGCCGAAACTTACCTCCCAGAATTTAGGATGTCCAGATGGTGGGAGTCACTCCTGAGCCGAGGACCCTGGCCGAGAAGGTCTGGGACGCGCACGTCGTACGGTCCGCCGCTGGTGAGCCGGACCTGCTCTTCATCGACCTGCACCTGCTGCACGAGGTGACCAGCCCGCAGGCCTTCGACGGGCTGCGGCTCGCCGGGCGCCGGGTGCGTCGTACCGACCTGACCCTCGCGACCGAGGACCACAACACCCCGACCGGGTACGACGACCCGGCGTTCCGCCTCCGCCGTGGTGACCTGCTCACCATCGCGGACCCCACGTCGCGTACGCAGATCGAGACGTTGCGCCGCAACTGCGCCGAGTTCGGAGTGCGGCTGCACCCGCTCGGCGACGACAACCAGGGCATCGTGCACGTGATCGGCCCGCAGCTCGGTGTCACCCAGCCGGGCATGACGATCGTCTGTGGCGATTCGCACACCGCCACCCACGGCGCCTTCGGAGCGCTCGCCTTCGGCATCGGCACCAGCGAGGTGGAGCACGTTCTGGCCACCCAGACGCTGCCGCAGAGCCGGCCGAAGACGATGGCCGTGAACGTCACCGGCCGGCTCGCGCCAGGCGTGACCGCCAAGGACCTGGTGCTCGCGCTGATCACGCAGGTCGGCACCGGTGGAGGTCGCGGGCACATCGTCGAGTACCGCGGCGAGGCGATCCGCGCCCTCTCCATGGAGGGGCGAATGACCATCGCCAACATGTCCATCGAGTGGGGCGCCAAGGCCGGCATGATCGCGCCGGACGAGACCACCTTCGCGTACCTCAAGGGTCGACCGAACGCGCCGCAGGGCGCGGACTGGGACGCGGCGGTGGCGTGGTGGCGGACGCTTCCCACCGACGAGGGCGCGAGCTTCGACGCCGAGGTGACCCTGGATGCCAGCCAGATCACCCCGTTCGTCACGTGGGGCACCAACCCGGGGCAGGGCGCGCCGCTGAGCGCGCCGGTGCCGGACCCGGAGGAGTTCGTCACCGACTCGGAGCGTGCCGCCGCACGCCGCGCCCTGGAGTACATGGACCTGCGTCCCGGCACCCCGCTTCGGGAGCTGCCGATCGACGTGGTGTTCGTGGGGTCCTGCACCAACGGTCGCCTGGAGGACCTGCGGGCCGCCGCCGACGTGCTGCGTGGCCACCGGGTCGCCGACGGCGTCCGGATGCTCGTGGTGCCCGGCTCCGCCGCGGTGCGCGAGGCCGCCGAGGCCGAGGGCCTGGACAAGGTCTTCGCCGACGCCGGGGCGGAGTGGCGGTTCGCAGGCTGCTCCATGTGTCTGGGGATGAACCCCGACACGCTGAAGCCGGGCGAGCGCTCCGCCTCCACCTCGAACCGCAACTTCGAGGGCCGTCAGGGCCGGGGCGGGCGCACCCACCTGGTCTCCCCGCCGGTGGCCGCCGCCACCGCCGTGGTCGGCCGGCTGGCCGCCCCCGCCGACCTGTAGAAGGGACCGACGAGATGGACAAGTTCACCACCCACACCGGCACCGCCGTGCCGCTGCGCCGGTCCAACGTGGACACCGACCAGATCATCCCCGCCGTGTACCTCAAGCGGGTGACCCGGACGGGCTTCGCCGACGGGCTGTTCAGCGCCTGGCGGGAAGATCCGGCATTCGTGCTCAACGATGAAAACTATTCCGGAGCGTCGATCCTCATCGCCGGTCCGGAGTTCGGCACGGGGTCCTCCCGGGAACACGCCGTCTGGGCGCTACGGGACTGGGGCTTCCGTGCCGTGGTGGCCCCGCGCTTCGGTGACATCTTCCGCGGCAACGCCCTCAAGGAAGGTCTGTTGCCGGTCGAGTTGGAATTGAAAGCCGTCGAAGAGTTGTGGGACCTGGTCGAAGCGGATCCCACCACTCCGGTGACGGTCGACCTGACCGCCCGCCAGCTCCGGGCGGGGGACGCCAGCTGGTCGTTCCCGCTTGACGACTTCAGCCGTTGGCGCCTCCTGGAGGGCCTCGACGACATTGGACTCACCCTCCGCCACGCCGCCGACATCGACTCCTACGAGGCGCGCCGACTGCCCTTCCTGCCCTCCGTGGCATAGCCGTTAGGCCGCCCGCGCAGCGGATTTCACCCCCATCGGTCCATCCGGTGGGGGTGAATCCGTTACGACACAAGGGCTTTTTTCTACCGAATGTTTGTGTCCCGGCAGCACAGGGCATACCGTGCGCGCAGAATGGCTCGCGACGAGTCAGTTGCACAATCGGGAGGAAGTCGTGAACAAGGCCGAGCTCATCGAGGCGCTCGCCGTTCGCCTGGGGGACCGGAAGATGGCGACGGCCGCGCTCGACGCGGTCCTCACCGAGGTCCAGGCGGCGGTCACCAAGGGCGAGAAGGTGGCGATCACCGGATTCGGAGCATTCGAAAAGCGTGTGCGTGGCGCGCGAACAGCGCGCAACCCGCGTACCGGCGAGGCGGTGAAGGTCAAGAAGACGTCAGTCCCGACCTTCCGCCCCGGCGCCGGGTTCAAGGAAATGGTGGCCAGCGGCAAGGTGCCGAAGGCCGCGGCGGCGACGAAGAAGACCGCCACCAGCACCGCCACGGCCAAGGCGGCGGGCACGAAGGCGACCGGCACCAAGGCGGCTACCGCCAAGGCGGCGGGCACCAAGGCGACCACGGCGAAGGCGGCCAGTAAGAAGACCGCCCCGGCCAAGGCGAGCAAGACCGCCACGGCGACCAAGACGGTCGCCAGCAAGAAGACCGCCCCGGCCAAGGCGAGCAAGACCACCACGGCGACCAAGACGGCCGCCAGCAAGAAGACCACAGCGGCGAAGAAGACCACCGCCGCGACCCGGTCGACCGCGGCGAAGAAGACCACCGCGGCGGCGAGCAAGAGCACGGCGGCCAAGAAGGCGCCGGCGAAGAAGGCTCCGGCCAAGAAGGCGGCCAGCAAGCGCTGACCGACAGGTACCGCGAGGGCGTCCACCAGTGGGTGGGCGCCCTTTCGGTGTACCAGGACGACTTCTTCGGCGTACGGGGACCGTTGACCGGGTTGGCCCGCTCGCGCAGAATCGCCGTGCCGGCCACCCCTGGGCCGGCCCGTCGACGGGAAATGGGGCGCCGGTGCGCTACCGACAGCTCACCACCGGCACGCTCGCGCTGGGCGTGCTCCTCCTCATCGACGTGCTGCGGGTCTGGCTGCCCGGCATCATCACCATCTTCGGTCAGGCGGCGTCCACCCCGGCCGAGCTGATGGGGGCGTTCGCCCTCGGCTGGTTCGTGCTCGCGATGGGCGCACCCGCCGTGGTCCGCCGGGTCGGAGCCCGCCCGGTCACTGTCGTCGCCGCCGTCGCGCTCGCCGTTGCCCGGCTCGCGCTCACCGCCGCTCCAGGCGGGCGTACGCAGCTCTGGTTGGCCACCGCCGGTCTGCTCGCCGGGTTGGTCTGGCTGGTCGGCGTCGCGGCCGACACCGACCGTCCGGTCCCGGGGCTGGCGTTGGGGTTCGCTGTCAACGCGGCAGTGCACGCGGTGCTGGACACCGTCGACCTGGTCTGGCGGGGTGACTGGGTGGCCTGGCTGCTCAGCGCCGTCGCGGTGGCGGTGTTCCTGGTCGGCACGGCGCAACCCGGCCAGCGCGGCGGTGCGGGTAACGCCCTCGCTGGCCCCGCTGACGCCGCTGTCGGCCCCGCTGAGGCCCCTGTCGGCCCCGCTGAGGCCCCTGTCGGCCCTGGTGGTGGCCGGGCCTGGCTGCTGGCCGGGCCGGCGCTGCTGCTGGCCGGGATGGTGGCGCTCTCCCCGGCGCTGGCCCGAACCGGAATGTCGTACCTGGTCGTTGGAGACGGGGTGGCTCGTTCGCCACTGTTCGGCCTGGCGCCGGTGCCGGTGGCGGTCGCCGGGTTCCTCTGCGCCGCGTTGACAGGGCCGCCGCGTGGGTGGGGCCGGGCGTACGGCCCGGTGGCGCTGCTCGGCGGCGCGGTGCTGTTCGCCCTCGACCGGGGCGACCTGCTCCTGCCGGCCATCCTCCTCGCCGCGGTCGGCCTCGGTGCCTGCCTCGCGCTGACCGACGACACCCGCCCGCCCGCCGCCGACACCGCGAGCGCCGGCACCAGCGCCGCCCGGCGGGGGTACGCGGTGGCCGCCGGGATGCTCGTCTTCGCGCTGGGGGCGGTTGGCTACTACTCGGCCTACGACCTCGGCTACCCCAACGCGGCGGTGCCGGTGGTGGTGGCCGTGCTGATCGCCGCCGTGGCGTTCACCGCCCGCCCCGTCGGCGACCGGCTGCCCGGGCCGTTTCCGCCGCTCCGGGCCGCCGCGGCGGTCACCGCGTTGGCCCTGTTGGCACCGGTGCTCGCCGACGAGGTGCCGGTGGCCAGCAACCGGGACGGCCCACCGGAACGGTTGACAGTGGTGGCGTACAACATCCGGATGGGGTTCGGGCTGGACGGCCGGTTCGACCTGGCCGGTCTCGCCGAGGTGGTCGAGCGGCAACGGCCCGACGTGGTGCTGCTCAGCGAGGTGGACCGGGCGTGGCTGCTCAACGGCGGGCACGACACCCTGGATCTGCTGGCCGACCGGCTCGGTATGCCGTACGTCTTCGGGCCGGCAGCCGACCCGGTCTGGGGCGATGCGGTGCTCAGCCGTTGGCCGGTGGACGATCCGCGGACCCTGCCGCTGGCCGCCGTCGGCGCGCCCACCGGTGCGCAGGCCCTCGCCGTCACGCTCGACCTCGGCGACGGTGTCCGTACCGCCGTTGTCAGCACCCACCTTCAACCGCCACCCGGCAAGGGCCCGGTGGTCCAGGCCCGCGCGGTCGCCGACTTCGCCACCCGGTACGCGGCCGGTCGGCCGTTGGTGGTGGCCGGTGACCTGAACACCGAACCGGGCGACGAGGCGTTCGTGGAGTTCACCAAGGCCGGCCTGGTCGACGCGTTGGCCGCCGCCCGACCACTGGCGACCAGCCCGGCGGACGACCCGCGCCAGCAGATCGACCACATCTTCGTCTCGCCCGGCCTGACCCCCGGCGATCCGGTCGCGCCGCGCAGCACCGCCAGCGACCACCTGCCGGTCGCGGTGACAGTGACCCTGCCGCCCCGCTGACGAAGGCGGGCCCTACAGGCGATCGGCGGCCAACAGCCGGTCGGCGGCGAAGGAGAGCAGCCAACCTCCGCCCTTCGGCGTGGTGAAGTCCTCATCGGTGCGGCCGGTCAGCCGCTCCAGGGCGCCCGGCAGGACCTTGCCCTGACTGCACACCGCCGACTGCCCACCGGTGCCGGCCAACTCCAGCAGCCGGGCGGCGGTGTGCAGGATCTGCTCGTCGCCCTGCTGGCCGGGTTGCGGCTCGTCCAGGTCGCCACAGACCTCGATCGGCAGATCGAGCAACGCGGCGACCGGATCGAGTGTCTGCACGCACCGTCGCGGCGACGCCGACACCAGCCGGGCCGGCCGGATCAGGGCGATCAGCCCGGCCAGCGTGCTCGCCTGGGCCCACCCCTCGGCGTCCAGGGGTCGCCCGACGTCCGGGCCGGACCAGGTGGCCCGCTTACCGGCGTGCGCGTGCCGGACCAGCGCGACAGTCGCCGTCACCGACGGCAGCGCGGCGAACGCCGCCAACACCTCGGCGTCGTGCGGGTAGCTGACCAACCGGATCGCGTCGTCCACCGCGAGCCAGCGGATGTCGTCCACCTCGGTGTCCGGTTGGAAACCGCCGCTGGCCACCGCGAGCATCGACCAGTAGTCGACGAGCTTGGGTTGCCCCTCGCTGCGGTAGCGCACCGACGGCAGCCGCACCTGCGGCACGCCCCGCACGTCGGCCTCCTCGGCCACCTCACGGACCGCCGCGGCCATCGCGTGCTCGCCCGGTTCCAGCTTGCCCTTCGGCAGCGTCCAGTCGCCGTAACGGGGACGGTGCACCACGCAGACGCGTACGCCGTCGTCGGTCGGCCGCCAGGCCACCCCGCCCGCTGCCCGGATGCCCGTCACGGCAGCCAACTGGTGCGCCGTCGCCGGGTGGCCCGGTGCCAGGCAGCCGGGAGGAGACCCCGCGTCCGGCGTACCGACTGGCGTTCCCGCTCGGCCAGCCGCCCGGCGGTGACAGCCAGCTCGTGGTCGCCCGGTCGCTCGGCGGCGATCTCCAACCAGGTGTCCGCCGCCACCGCCGCGTCCTGGTGCTCGCCGAGCACGTCCTGCACCTGGGCGAGTGCGCGGGACAGCCGCCGTGCGCCCTTGCCGACAGTCGGGGCCACCGCGTTGACCGCGTACCGGGTCTGCTTGCCCTCCTTGCGGACGGCGTGCCAGCGGTCGTCCGGCGACTGCGCGTCGAGCCCGCCGACGCCGTCCGGCCCGGTCAACCGCCGCCAGGGGCGGGCCACCAGCGCGGGTAGCGCCTGCGCGGCGGGCGCTGCCGCCCCTCGGGTGAACCGGGGCGCGCGGGCGGCCAGCACCAGGGAGTCCACCAGGGCCAGGTAGCGCGCGGAGCGCAGCATCTCGTCGATGGCGGTGAGCGCCTGCCGCTGCCGTTCTGCGAGCACCTCGTCGAGCCGGTCCACAGCGCCCCGGTCGAGCGGGCTCAGCGGATCGGCGTCGGCGGTACGGCGCAGCCGCGCGCGCAGCACCTCGGCGTCGCGGGCCGCGCCGAGCACGTCGGCCAGCCAGCGCAGCTCGGTGCGCAGCGGGCGGGACCAGGTCTTTCGCAGCAACGGTTTGAAGGTGCGCAGGTCGCTGCGCAGGCGTCGGCAGGCCACCCGCATCTGATGCACCGCGGTGTCGCCACCGGCGGCCGGGGCGCGCAGCCGGACCAGCGGGTCGTGCGCCAACAGCCGGCGGATCTCCTTACGGAGCGACTCGGTCACCACGTCACCGGCGTTCGGTTCGGCGGTCAACCCTGCCGGCGCGACCAGATCCGGATCGGCCTGCGCCGTCGCGCCCAGCGCCCGTACGTGCTTCGGCGTGAACGACCCGCCCTGGGCGCCGGCCTCGCGCAGCACCCCGCCGACCCGGTCGAGCAGCTCCCGGTCGCCGGCCTTCAGCTCCACCTCCACCTCGCGGAAGGTGTCGGTGGTGGTGCCGGAGTCGTCGAGCACTGTCACCCGGTCGTCCACCACCTCGGCGAGGACGGTGCCGGCCCGGTCACACACCTCGTACGCGTGCCGCACCGTGCGGACCACCGTCACCGGGGCCAGCGGCGCACCCCGTTGCAGGACGGTGACCAACTCCACCAGCTCCGGCGGCGGCTGCCCCTTCGCCCCGGGGCGGGAGATCTCGTGCCGGACGCCCGGGGTCCCGGTCGGCAGTTTCACTGTCCAGGGCAGCTCGTCACCCTTGCGGTGGCGCAGCGAGGCACCGGCCCGGGCCAGCCGCAGGTCGACGGTGTCGAGGTAGCGGGCGACAAGCGTCACCGGTGGCAGGGCCCGGACCCGGCCGCCGGCCGGGGCCGTGCCGGCCAGGTCCGGCAGCACGTAGGCGTCGTCCACCTCGTACTTCTGCTCCTCCTCGACCATCAGCTCAGCCTATGCGCTGCGCGGTCAGCTGGCCGTGCCACCGACGCGGCGCAGCAACAGTTCCTGAAGATGGGCCCGGGCCGCGTTGTCATCGCCGGTACGCCGGGTCCAGGTCCCGTCGCCGGACAGCTCGAACGCGTCCACTTCGGGGCTCATCGCGGCGGTGAGCACCTGGTCCAACTCGGCACGGGCGATCGGGTCGCTCACCCGCACCAGCGCCTCCACGCGTCGGTCCAGGTTGCGGTGCATGAGGTCCGCCGAGCCCATCCAGAACTCGGCGTCGCCGTTGTTGCCGAACCGGAAGACCCGGGAGTGTTCCAGGAACCGGCCGAGGATCGAGCGGACCCGGATGTTCTCCGACAGCCCCGGCACCCCCGGGCGCAGCGTGCACATGCCCCGGATGAGCAGGTCGACGTGGACGCCGGCCTGGGAGGCGCGGTACAACGCGTCGGTCACCCCCTCGTCGACCAGGGAGTTGACCTTGAATTGGACCAGGCCGGGCATGCCCAGGCGGACGTGCGAGATCTCCCGCTCGATCCGCTCGATGAGGCCGCTGCGGATGCCCTGCGGGGCCACCAGCAACCGCCGGAACGCGGTCTGCCGGCTGTACCCGGTGAGCACGTTGAACAGGTCGGTGAGGTCGGCGCCGATCTCCGGGTCGGCGGTGAGCATGCCGAAGTCCTCGTACAGTCGGGCCGTCTTCGGGTGGTAGTTGCCGGTGCCGATGTGGCAGTAGCGACGGATCTGGTTGCCCTCCTGCCGGACCACCAGCGCGGTCTTGCAGTGCGTCTTCAAGCCGACCAGGCCGTAGACGACGTGGCAGCCGGCGCGTTCCAGCGTGCGGGCCCAGCCGATGTTCGCCACCTCGTCGAAGCGGGCCTTCACCTCCACCAGCACCACCACCTGCTTGCCGGCGGCGGCCGCGTCGACGAGCGCGTCGACGATCGGGGAGTCGCCGCTGGTCCGGTAGAGGGTCTGCTTGATGGCCAGCACGTTCGGGTCGGCGGCGGCCTGCTCGATGAAGCGCTGCACGCTGGTGGCGAACGAGTGGTACGGGTGGTGCACCAGGATGTCCCCGTCGCGCAGGGTGGAGAAGACGCTGCGCGGCACCTCGCCCTCGGCGAGCCGGGGATGGGTGGCCGGCACGAACGGCGGGTCCTTCAGGTCCGGCCGGTCCGCCTCGCCGTACACCTGCCACAGCGCGGACAGGTCGAGCAGACCGGGCACCCGCAGCACGTCCTGGTCGTCCATGTCCAGCTCGCGGACGAGCAGCTCCAACATGTGGTCGGAGATGGACGCGGCGACCTCCAGTCGGACCGGGGGACCGAACCGCCGTCGGGCCAGCTCCCGCTCCAGGGCCTGGAGCAGATCCTCGTCGCGGTCCTCGTCGACCTCCACCTCGGCGTTGCGGGTGACCCGGAACAGGTGGCACTCGACCACCTGCATGCCGCTGAACAGCTGCCCCAGGTGCACCGAGATGAGGTCCTCCACCGGCAGCATCCGGACGCCCGGCTGGTCCCGGTCCACCCGGACGAAGCGGGGGACGTTGTTGGGCACCTTCACCCGGGCGAACAGCTCCGAACCGCCGTCGGGGTCACGGACCGCCACCGCCAGGTTCAGCGACCGCCCGGAGATGTACGGGAACGGGTGCGCCGGGTCCACCGCGAGCGGGGTCAGCACCGGAAAGATGTGCTCCCGGAAGTAGGTGCGCAGCCGCTCCCGTTCGCCGTCGCCCAGCTCGCCCCAGCGCAGGATGCGGATTCCCTCGTCGGCCAGCTTGGGCAGCACGTCGTCGACGAAGCAGGCGGCGTGCCGGGCGCCCAGCGCGGCGGTCCGCTCGGCGATCAGCTCCAACTGCGTACGCAGGGGCAGCCGGTCCCCGCCGCGCACCGGTAGGCCGGCGGAGAGCCGCCGCTTCAGACCGGCGATGCGCACCATGTAGAACTCGTCGAGATTGCTGGCGAAGATGGCCAGGAACTTGGCCCGCTCCAGCAGCGGGGTGCGCTGGTCCTCGGCCAGGGTGAGGACCCGGGCGTTGAAGTCGAGCCAGGACAGCTCCCGGTTGAGGAACCGGTCCTCGGGCAGCGGCGGGGGCGCTGCGGCCTCGTTGTCGTCCTCAGGCGCGGCACGGGTCGGCAGGTCGTCGGGCAGGACCTGGTGGACGCCACCGGCGGCGGGGCCGTCCGCTTGGACCTTCGGGGCGGGGTCGATGACCTCGTCCAGCCCGGAGGAGGCGGCTCCGGGATCGTCGGCGAGCGTGTCGGCGCGGGCGGCACCGGCACGTTCGGCGCGGGACGGGCGGAAGCGCCCATCGGTGCCGCGCGTACGGGAGCCGTTGCGGAGGTCGGTGGCGGGCGGGCGGGCCGGTTGCTCGCGAGGGGTGCTCACCCGCTCATAATCACCCGATTACGGTTAACGCAAAATGAACTTGGGCTCGCCGGCTCAGATCATCGTCGGCAATGTCACCCGGACAACCTCGCCGTCGGGATCCGTGTCGATGCGGACCCGCTGCCCGAGCCGGAGAAGCCGCAGCCCGGAGGCGTCGAAGGCCCGGGCGGGAAAACGCATCTCGGTGCCGTCGTCGAGCAGCAGGACACCGCTGCGCGTCGCCGCGTCGTAGCTGGCCACAGTGCCCTGCATGCTGGCACCGTACACCGGGCGGTTCGGCCTGTGGCGCGGGCTCGGCCCACCGGGCGGCTCAGCCTGCGGCGCGGGCCGGGCGACCGGCGGCCACCAGCGCGGCGGTGCGCGGCCCCAGCCCGAGCCGGGCGGCGGCGGCCAGGTCCGCGGCGGTGTCCACGTCCCGGCGCAGGCTGGGCCAGTCCCCGTCGAGCGGCAGCGCCCCGCTCGCCGCGTGCGCTACCGCCGAGCCCACCCCGAAACGCGGATCCAGCGGCACACCCGGCCCCGCCGTGAGCAGCACCGTGCCACCGCCGGGCGCGTCCGGCAGGAACCGGCGTACCCCGGGTCGACCGTTCTGCGCCGCGAGCAGCGCGCCGGCCAACTCGGCCGGGCGCAGCGCCGGCACGTCCGCGGTGATCCCGGCCACCCACCCGGCGGCGGCAGTGGCCGCCCCGTGCCGGAACGCGGCGTTCAGGCCGGCGTCCGGCTCGTCCGGCAGCACCCCCGCGCCGGCGGCCCGCGCCGCCGCCGCCACCCGGGCGTCGTCGGTCACCACCAGAGCCTCGGCGACCGCCGGGCAGGCCAGCACCGCGCGGAGCGTGTCGGCCGCCAGGGCCAGCGCCAACTCCTCATGCGGTACGCCGGGCAGCGCGCCCCGCAGCCGGCTCTTGGCCACGGCCAGCCGCTTCACCGGCACCACCACGGCCCACCTCGGCTGAGTCACGTCCGCAATCCTGCCAGCCGTACGGCGGGCCCCTCGCTGGCCGTACCGGGGGCGAGCAGGCATGATTTCCGCTGCGGGCGTCGCGGGCGGGATTTCGCGGCGGTTGGGGCGCGACGAGGAGGCACTGTGGCACGGCGGAGCCTGGGGTTCTGGCAACGGTTCGCCGTGTGGCTGGTGAAGCCGGTGATGACCATCTGGACCCGGCGTACCTGGCGTGGTCAGGAACATCTCCACGGCGACGGCGGCATGATCATCGTGGCGAACCACATCTCCCACGCCGACCCGTTGGTGTCCGCGCACTTCATCTACGACTCCGGGCGCTGGCCGCAGTACCTGGGCAAGGCCAGCGTGTTCCGGGTGCCGGTGGTCGGCTGGATCCTGCACCGGTGCCGGCAGATCCCGGTCGAGCGGGGCAGCGTGGACGCCGTCCGCTCGCTGGACGCACTGGTCGCCGCGCTCGACGAGGGCGGCGCGGTCGTGATCTACCCTGAGGGCACCACCACGCGACAGCCGGAGCTCTGGCCGATGAAGGCCAAGACCGGTGCGGCCCGCCTGGCCCTGGCCACCGGCGCCCCGGTCGTACCGGTGGTGATGTGGGGGCCGGAACGGATCTTCGACCCGCGGACGACCCGTGTCAGCCTGCGCCCCCGGATCCCGGTGACCGTTGCCGCCGGGGAGCCGATCGACCTGAGCCGGTGGGTGGACGCCCAGCCGACCCGGGACACCCTCGAAGAGATGACGGACACCATCATGTTGCGGCTGCGGGACATGCTCGCCGAGATCCGTGGCGGTACCCCGCCGCCACTGTGGGAGCGGCCGGCCCGACCGTCCGTCGGCCGCGAGCAGCGGGACGACGCGGCATGAGCGAGCGAAGCGAGCGAATCATCGGGCTCAGCAGCGGTGCCGTTCAGGCCGCCGCGCAGCGAAGCGGAGCGGTGGCATGAGCGGTCACGTTGCGGTGCTCGGTGCCGGTTCCTGGGGCACCGCGTTCGCCAAGATCCTCGCGGACGCGGGGCGGGACGTTACGGTGTGGGCCCGCCGGGCGCCCGTCGCCGAGAGCATCCGGACCGAGCGCCGTAATCCGGAGTACCTGCCCGATCTGCTGCTCCCGGCCCGTGTCACGGCCACCGCCGACGCCGCCGAGGCGATCACCGGGGCCGAGGTGGTGGTGTTGGCGGTGCCGTCGCAGACCCTGCGCGGCAACCTCGCCGAATGGGCCGAGCACCTGCACCCGGATTCCACCCTGGTGTCGCTGATGAAGGGCATCGAGCTGGGCACCACCAAGCGGATGAGCGAGGTCATCGTGGAGACCGCCGGGGTCGCCGCGGACCGGGTGGTCGTCGTCTCCGGCCCGAACCTGGCCCCGGAGATCGCCGCCGAGCAGCCCGCCGCGACAGTGGTCGCCGGAACGAACAGGGCCCGCGCCACGCTCGTCCAGTCGTCGATCCGGACGCCGTACCTGCGCCCCTACACGAACGACGACGTTATCGGCTGTGAGCTGGGCGGGGCGGTCAAGAACGTGATCGCCCTGTCGTACGGCGTCGCCACCGCGATGGGCTTCGGCGACAACACGCGGGCCATGCTGATGACCCGTGGGCTGGCCGAGACGGCCCGACTGGGCGTGGCGCTCGGCGCGGACCCGATCACCTTCGCCGGCCTCGCCGGCATGGGCGACCTGGTCGCGTCCTGCTCGTCCCCGCTGGCCCGCAACCGCACCTTCGGCGAGCATCTGGGCCGGGGTGAGACGCTGGAGCAGGCCCAGACCGCCACCCGGCAGACCGCCGAGGGCGTGAAGAGCTGCCTGGCGATCCGCGACCTGGCCCGGGCGCACGGCGTGGAGATGCCGATCACCGAGCATGTCGAGCGGATCTGCCACGAGGGGATGGACCCGCGGCTCGCCGTGGAGACCCTGATGAGCCGCACCGCCAAACCCGAGTCGTACGAGTGAGGAACCCGATGAGCGAGTGGGGGGACGGCACCCGCTGCGTACGCGCTGGCCTGCCCGAGCCGGTGCCGGGGGACCCGTTCCTGCCCGGGCCGGTCTTCGCCGCGCCGTACCACCTCGACCCGTTCGAGGGTCAGGGCACGTCACCGAACGGCTACGGCCGCCCCGACAACCCGACCCGTCGGCTGTTGGAGGTGGCGGTCGGCGAGCTGGAGGGCGGTGACTGCCGGGTCTTCGCGACCGGTCAGGCGGCCATCACCGGCCTGCTGCTCACCCTGCTTCGGCCGGGGGACACGGTGGTGCTTCCCACCGACGGATACTTCCCGGTCCGGGCGTTCGCCACCGGTGTGCTGGAGGCGATCGGCGTCCGGGTGCTGTTCGCGCCGACCGTCGGGCCGTACCCGTCGTTCGAGGGCGTCCGGCTGGTGCTGGTGGAGACGCCCGCCAACCCGGGCCTCGACGTGGTCGACGTGGCGGCCCTGGCCGAGCGGGCGCACGCCGCCGGCGCGCTGCTCGCTGTGGACAACACCACCGCCACCCCGCTCGGACAACGTCCGCTGGATCTCGGTGCCGACCTGGTGGTCGCCTCCGGGACGAAGGCGCTCACCGGCCACTCCGACCTGCTGCTGGGCTATCTGGCCAGCCGGTCCACCGAGCTGATCGACGCGGTGACGACCTGGCGTACCACCACCGGGGCGGTTCCGGGCGCGTTCGACGCCTGGTTGGCCCACCGGTCACTGGCCACTCTCGACCTGCGGTTGGCGCGGCAGAGCGCGAACGCCGCCGCGGTCGTCGACCTGCTCGCCAACCGGTCGGACGTGACCGGCCTGCGGTGGCCGGGGCGGCCGGACGACAGGGCGTACCCGGTGGCCTCGGCGCAGATGCGCCGGATACCGGGGGTGCTCTCGTTCGACCTGGGCGACGCCGACCGGGTGGGCCGATTCGTCGAGGCCGCCCGGCTGGTGGCGGCGGCGACCTCCTTCGGTGGCCTGCACACCACGGCGGACCGGCGGGCGCAGTGGGGCGACGACACCGCTCCCGGCTTCGTCCGGCTCTCCTGCGGCGCGGAGGACACCGCGGACCTGGTGGCGGACATCGCCGCCGCGCTCGATGTGGCCGGACCGGCTTGACGTCTCCTTCCCCCACCGAGCGGGCCGCTCTCGTGAGTCGGTTGCGGGCCGCCGGTTGCGTCTACGCCGAGGACGAGGCCGAATTGCTGCTGGCCGCCGCGCGCAGCCCGGCGGCGTTGGCCGACCTGACCGACCGTCGGGTGGCGGGCGAGCCGTTGGAGTACCTGCTCGGCTGGGCGGAGTTCTGTGGCCTGCGGATAGCGGTCGACGAGGGCGTCTTCGTGCCCCGGGCCCGGACCGCGCTGCTGGTCGAGATGGCTGCCGAGCTGACCGGCGCGGCACCGGCAGTGGTCGACCTGTGCTGCGGCTCCGGGGCCACCACCGTCGCGCTGGCGCACCGGCTCGCGCCGCGCTGGCTGGCCGCCGCCGACATCGACCCGGCGGCCGTGGCGTGTGCGCGTCGCAACGTCGTCGGGTTGGGCGTCGAGGTGTACGAGGGTGACCTCTTCGCGCCGCTGCCCGAGCGGTGGCGGGGTCGGCTGGACCTGGTGGTCGCCAACGCCCCGTACGTGCCGACCGACGCGGTCGCGCTGATGCCGCCGGAGGCGCGGCTGCACGAGGCCCCGGTGGCGCTCGACGGCGGCCCGGACGGGCTCTCCGTGTTGCGCCGGGTAGGTGTCGACGCGGCTGGTTGGCTCGCCCCCGGCGGCCACCTGGTGGTGGAAGCCGGCACCACCCAGATCGAAGCCCTCTGCGACGCATTCGGCGAAGCCGGCCTGATCCCCACCGTCCACCACGACGAGGACCTGGACGCCACCGCCCTGACCGCCCGACGCCCCGCCTAACCCGAACCCCCGAACCCCTGACCCGACCTCTGGCCCGCGTCGATCATGGAGTTGTGGCGCCTGGTTGATGCAGCTATGCGTTATTTGTCCCCCACCACAACTCATTGATCGACCCGGGCGGGCTGTCCGTTTTCTGGCCGGGGAGGGGCTGGCGGGGCCGCCCGGGCATGGCGGGGGAGAGGGGTTGGCACTAGCCTCGGCTCACACTCATGACGGCGGGAGGCGGTTTCGGTGGGCAGCGCAGGGGTGCCGGTGGTCGTCGGGCTGGACAACGGCGGCACCAGCAACAACGCCACAGTGCTGACGGCGGACGGCCGTTTCCTGGTGGACGGGCTGTTGGAGATCCCCAGCGAGGTGCGGGCCGGGCCGGAGGCGGCGATCGAGGCGTTGGCCCAGGCGTTGGACGGCGCCCTGGCGCAGACCGGCGTGCCGCGTGACCTGGTCCAGGCGGTCGGGCTGGACACTCCCGGCCCGGCCAGCGCCGACGGCGTCATCTCGTCGCGGGGCTCCACCAACTTCTCTCAGCCGGCCTGGCGAGGCTTCGACGTGCGAGGGGCGCTGGAGCGACGGCTCGGGCTGCCGGTGATCTATCACAACGACGGCAACGCGGCAGCGCTCTACGCCCACCACGTCTACTTCGGCGCCGACGCGATGAGCCGCTCGTCGGTGTCCGCGATCGTCGGTACCGGCCTGGGTGGCGGTGTGGTCGAGAGCGGTCGGGTGATCGCCGGTGCGGCCGGGATGGCGGGGGAGCTGGGCCACGTGCACATCCCGCTGAGCGGGTTGCTCGGTCCGGGTCAGCCGGAGCCCACCTGCGCCTGCGGTTTCACCGGAGATGTCGAGAGCATCGCCTCGCTGACCGGCATCGAACGCAACCTGCTGCCGTACTGGCTGACCCGGTACCCCGACCACCCGCTCGCCGCCGAGCCGGTGGCCCGGGCGGCAAAGCTGGTCCGGGGGTACGGCGAGCGCGAGGATGCCCTCGCGCGGGACCTCTTCACCCAGCAGGCGATGGCGCTGGGGCGGCTGTTCACCGTCGCCGCGAACTTCAGCGACCCGCACGCGTACTTCGTCGGCGGCGGAGTGGTGGAGGCGGCACCGGAGTTCCGCGACTGGTTCCTGGCGACGGTCCGCGAGCACACGGTGCTCCGCGAGGAGCAGGCGGCGGTGGCCACCTTCGCCCTGGTGCCGGATCGGGACATGGCCGGTGCCCGAGGCGTCGCGATCGCCGCGCTGGAGGCGCTACGCGCCGCTCCGGAGCCCCGCCCGCTGGTTGCCTGAGCCGGCGCGAGCGTTGTTCCTGGGCCCCGCCCGCTGGTTGCCTGAGCCGGCGCGGGCCTCGGCCCGCACCGGCTCGGCACCTCTGGTCAGCGCTGCGGTGCCGCCTGGACGATGGCGGCCCAGGCGGCACCTCTGGTCAGCGCTGCGGTGGCGCCTGAGCGAAGGCGGCCCAGGCCGCCGTGGGGAACAGCAGGGCCGGGCCGGCCGGGTCCTTGGAGTCGCGCACGGCAATGAGCCGCGGGATCGCGGCCACCTCCACGCAGGCGCCTTCGTCGCCACTGCGGCTGCTCTTGCGCCAGCGCGCCGCGGCCAAGGCCGCTGTGATCATCGGGGTCATCGGTCCTACCGTCCCTTCAGGACTGACAGGAGCATCTCGCGGCTGTCCGCCGGGCTGAGCGCCACGCTTCGGAGATGCTCCATGATCTTGGTGCAGGTACGCGTCTCGCCGGCGCGGTCGAGGATCATCTGACCCGCGACGGTCTCCACCGACGCGATGATCGGGTCCTCCGGGTCGGCGAACTCGAGAATGTGCAGGGAACCCCGGGTGCCCCGGTGGTAGCCGGCGGAGAGCGGGATCACCTGGACGCTGATGTTCGGCAACTCGGCCATCTTGACCAGGTGCCGTAATTGCCCGTTCATCACCGACTGGTCACCGACCGGCCGTAGCAGCGCGCCCTCGTCGATGATCGCGTCGAGGATGGGCGGCTGGTCGGCGGTGAGCCGCTGTTGTCGGTCGAGCCGAATCTTGACCCGCTGCTCCACCAGGTCGTCGCCGAGGGTGTGCGGCCCGCCGCGCATGACGCCACGGATGTAGTCAGCGGTCTGCAACAGGCCGGGCACCACCGAGGGTTCGAAGTTGGCGATGGCGGTCGCCTCGGCCTCCAGTGCGATGAAGTCGATGGTGCGCGGATCCAGCAGGTAGGAGTACGACACCCACCAGCCGGGCTTGCGGGCGTCCTTGGCGAGCTGCACCGCCGCAGCCACCTCCTCGGCACTCACCCCGTACGACGTGAGCAGGGCGCGCACGGTGGCGGGGCTGATCAGGGTCTGGGCGTTCTCGTAGCGGGAGAGGGTGCTGCGGGTGCTGTTGATCTCATCCGCCGCAGTCTCCAGCGTCAGCCCGGCGGCTTCCCGGTGGTGGCGCAGGGCGATGCCGAGCCGGCGGGCGCGGGCGGTCTTGGGGGCCATACATCGATGGTCGCATACATTTGCGGGAACGTCTGCATGAGAGAACGTCTATGGGAGTTGCATTCACGCCTGTACACGTGTCAATCTGTTATGGCGTCCTCACCGCCGGTTGTCGTGGCGACGGTGGTGGTGAGCGACCGGAGGGGATGGGGCGCGCGGCGATCGGGTTTCTCCCCCGTACCCGATCGTCGCGTGCCGCCCCTCCACCCCCGGCCCGCCGGAAGGAGACGACGTGCGAACCCGCCCGGAGCCCCCCGCCGTACCCTCGGGCGGAGTGCGATGACCCGCTTCCTCGTGGTGCTCACCGACGTGCGTCCCGTCGAGGGCGTCAACCGCAACGAGCGGGTCGCGCCGGAACGGCGCCGGCAGGTCGTCGGGGCCAGCAGCCGGGAGGCCGCCGACCGCATCGCCGGAGCGTTCATGGCGCTGGGGATGGTGCGGGCCGGCCGGCAGCGGGTGAAGGTGATCGCGGTCGGCCGTCGGCACTCCCGGGACTGAACAGCCCCAGGTCGGCGGTCCGTGACACTGCCACCGTCCGATTACGCACCGTATATCCTCTCCTGACTGTTTGCCGTGTCGTCCCGTGGCTCGCCGGGTATCGCCTCGCCTCGCGGCCACGCACAGTAAGGTCAACCGGGTGAGCGCCACCGGCGAGCACGACCAGCCGCAGTCGCGTACGAAGAGGTGACCGGAGTGACCACCCCAGGCAAGACCCGCGTGGCGATCGTCTTCGGCGGACGCAGCCCGGAGCACGGCATCTCCTGCGTCAGCGCCGGCAGCGTGTTCGGCGCACTCGACCCGGACGAGTTCGAGGTGGTGCCGGTGGGCATCACCCGGGCCGGCCAGTGGGTGCTGACCAACGGAGACCCCGCCCAGCTCGCGATCAACGCCCGTCAGCTGCCGGAGATCACCGCCGACTCGGGTGACGACATCGTGCTGCGCGCCGACCCCACCGGTAACGGACTGATGGTGCTCGACCCGACCGAGGGCCCCCGGGCGCTGGCCGACGTGGACGTGGTCTTCCCGGTGCTGCACGGCACCTACGGCGAGGACGGCACGATCCAGGGAATGCTGGAGATGGCCGGCATCCCCTACGTCGGGGCGAACGTGTTCGCCTCCGCGGCCGCCATGGACAAGGAGTTCACCAAGAAGCTCTGTGCCGTCGAGGGCATCCCGGTCGGCACGTACGCCGTGCTGCGCAACGGCATGACGCTCAGCGAGCAGGACAAGGAGCGGCTCGGCCTGCCGGTCTTCGTCAAGCCGTCCCGGGCCGGTTCGTCGTTCGGCGTCAGCAAGGTCACCGACTGGGCCGAGCTTGATGCGGCGGTCGCCGCCGCCCGGCAGTTCGACCCCAAGGTCATCATCGAGGCCGCGATCGTCGGCCGCGAGATCGAGTGCGGTGTGCTGGAGGGCGAGGCCGGTGGCACGCCCGAGGCGTCAGTGCTGGCCGAGGTGCGGGTCGTCGCCGACCACGACTTCTACGACTTCGAGGCGAAGTACCTCGACGACTCCTGCGAGTACGACATCCCGGCCAACCTGCCGGAGAAGGTGACCCGCCAGGTGCAGGAGTACGCGGTCCGCGCGTTCACCGCGCTGGACTGCGCCGGTCTCGCCCGGGCCGACTTCTTCGTCACTCCCGAGCTGGACGTCTACCTCAACGAGATCAACACGATGCCCGGCTTCACCCCGACGTCGATGTTCCCGCGGATGTGGGCGGCCTCCGGCCTGGAGTACCCGAAGCTGGTCAACCGGCTGATCCGTACCGCCCAGCGGCGCGGCGTCGGCCTGCACTGAGCCGTCCGAACCCCGCCCGCGCCGGCTGACCGGCGCGGGCGGAGTCGGTTCGGGTTCAGCGCTGGCAGCCGGACGGGATCGCGCCGCCGGAGGGCACGCTCGCCACGATCGTGCTGGAGATCGTCGGCAACCACTGCAACGGCTGCTCGTACGAGCGCGGAATGCGCACGGTGATCAGCGTCTCCCGGTCGACAGTGGAGAGGACCGCCGCGTCGGCCTGATCGGCCAGGTGCCAACAGACCCGGTTGACCGTCCAGACCTCGTCGGTGCTGGGAAAGGTCGGCTCGGTGCCGCCGCAGGCCACGGTCAGCGCGGGGTCGCCGTAAGCGGCGTTCTGCTCCGGGCCGGCGGTCACGGGCCGCTGGGCCAGGTCGCGGATGCTCGCCGGAAGCTGCGAGAGCAGGGCCCGGCAGACAGTGGCCGGGCGGGCGGCCAGCGCCGGGGCGGCCATCTCCACCGGGGTGGTGGACTGCACCCGGGCGGTGGTCGCGGAGGGCGTCGGCGCTGCGGCCGGCGCGTCCGGGCTGAGCTTGCTGAAGGCCAGCACGGCCACCAGCAGCGTGATCGGCAGCGCGATCAACGTGGCCAGCAGGGCCGCGCCACGCATGGTCCGATCACGGCCGGCCGGCGCGGCGGCGGCGGGATCGGTCGACTCGCGGTTACCGTCAGCCGGCTCGGACGTCCCGTCGGCCGCGTCGCGCGCACCGCCGTCGTCCAGAGCCGAGGAGGAGGTCGTCATCTCGTCCACTTACAGCCGCACCACCGAACACGTGAGGGTGCGGGTGATGCCGGGCACCATCTGCACCTTGCTGACGATGAGTTTGCCGAGCTCGTCGACGGTGTTCGCCTCGGTGAGGACGACCACGTCGTACGGCCCGGTGACGGCGTCGACGCGTACCACGCCGGGGATGTCCGCGATGAGACCCGCCACGTCACGTGCGCGGCCGACCTCGGTCTGGATGAGGATGTACGCCTGTACCACGACTCGACCTCCGTCCGTCGCCGCCCGGGAGCGGCCCGAAGGGTGAAACTACCTTACGGACCAGGTCTGATCCCTATCGGTGGTCAAGGAGCAGCGGTGAGCGAGCACGGCGGGGCCGGACAGCACGGGCGGAACGCCCGCGGTGGCGTCGGGGTGTCCGGGGTCGGAGAGTTCGGGCTGATCGGGAAGATCACCGCTCGGCTGTCGTACGGGCCGACGACCCTGCTCGGCCCGGGCGACGACGCGGCGGTGGTGGCCGCGCCGGACGGCCGGGTGGCGGCCTCCACCGACGTGCTGGTCGACGGGCGGCACTTCCGGCGGGACTGGTCTTCGGCCCGTGACGTCGGGCACCGGGCGGCAGCCGCCAACCTGGCGGACATCGCGGCGATGGGTGCCACGCCGACCGCCCTGCTGGTCGCTCTCTGCATGCCGGCGGACCTGGACACCGCCTGGGCGGAGGAGTTGGCCGACGGGCTCTCCGCGGAGGCGGCGACGGTCGGCGCGAGCGTCGTCGGCGGGGACATGTCGGCCAGTCCCACGCTGACCGTCGCGGTCACCGCGCTGGGCGACCTGGCGGGCCGTCCGCCCGTGCTGCGCTCGGGCGCCCGACCGGGGGACGTGCTCGCTCTGGCCGGGCGCACCGGGTACGCGGCAGCCGGGCTGACAGTGCTGACCCGGGGCTTCCGTACGCCCCGGCTGTTGGTCGAGGCGTACCGGCGGCCGGAGGTGCCCTACCAGGCCGGCCCGCAAGCCGCCCAGCTCGGCGCCACCTCCATGATCGACGTGTCGGACGGACTCCTCGCCGACCTCGGGCACGTCTCGGCGGCCAGCGGGGTGGCGATCGACGTACGCCGCGACGGGTTCGAGGTGCCCCGGCAGATGGCCGACGCGGCGCAGGCACTCGGCGTCGACCCGTACACCTGGATCCTCGCCGGTGGCGACGACCACGCGCTGGCCGCGACCTTCCCCCCGGCGGTGGTCCTGCCGTCGGGCTGGCGGCCGATCGGCCTGGTCACCGACGGTGCCGGCGTGACGGTGGACGGCATCGCCTACGACGGCCCGGCCGGCTGGGACCACTTCCGGTGAGGCCCGCGCGCCGCCGTACCCTGGATACCGTGAGTGAGATCGAGATCCGGGCGGTGCGGTTCGACGCACCGGTGGCACAGCACCTGATCCACGCCGCACTGGCCGACCTCGGTGCCCGCTACGGCGGCACCGGCGACGACACCCCGGTGGACGCGGCCGAGTTCGAGCCGCCTGACGGCGCGTTCCTGGTGGCCTACCTGGCCGGCGAGCCGGTCGGCTGCGGTGGCTGGCGCAGCCACGGCGCGGACACCGCGGAGCTGAAGCGGATGTACACGGCCCCGGCGGCACGAGGGCGGGGGGTGGCCCGCGCGGTGCTGGCGGCCGTCGAGCGCTCCGCCCGCGAGCACTGTCGCAAGCGGGTGGTCCTGGAGTGCGGCGACAAGCAGCCCGAGGCGATCGCCATGTACGGCTCCGCCGGGTACGAACGGATCCCGAACTTCGGCTTCTACAAGGACGCGGAGGGCTGCGTCTCCTTCGGCCGTACCCTCTGACCTGCTCGCCGGGCCCGGACTGGCCGGTCTGCCGGGCCCCCGGCGGGGCGGTCTGCCGGGCCTCGGCGGGGCGGTGTGCGGCGTCGTCCGCCCGGGAACACGGGCGTCGTCCGCCCGGGAACACGACAGAGCCGGCGGACCCTCGGGGTCCGCCGGCTGAGCCGAACGAAAGGTGGGTGCTACCGCGTCAGGCGCGGGTGACCTTGCCGGCCTTGATGCACGAGGTGCAGACCTTCAACTTCTTGGTGTTGCCGCCACCGGCCGGGGTACGCACCGACTGGATGTTCGGGTTCCAGCGGCGGTTGGTCCGCCGGTGCGAGTGGGACACGTTGTGGCCGAAGCCCGGTCCCTTGCCACAGACGTCGCACACGCTAGCCACGGGATACTCCTGGGATTGATACGTTCATGAGGTCGCCGGCAGGTGCTGCCCGGGCAACCTGGTCAGGTTACCCGATGACTCGCCGACCCGGCCAACCGGCCCGGTCCGGCGCTCGCCCGTGCCCCGGCTCACGCCTGGTCGTGGGCCCGTCCGCCCTACGGTGGGCCGGCCCGGCGGCAAGGGTACCGGAGGCGCTCGTCCCCGCTGCGGCCAGCGCCGCACGGGCCCCGCGAGAGCCTGCGGCCCGCGCCGCCCGGGGCCACCGAGAGCTTGCGGCCCGCGCCGCCCGGGGCCACCGAGAGCCTGCGGCCCGCGCCGCCCGGGCCTGGCGAGGACACGCCGGACGAGTCCGACGGGTGTCGGTGCGCGCCAGTAGGCTTCTGCCCGTGCTGGACACCCTCGACGCCGCCGCGGTCCGCCGCTGGTGCGCGAGCGGGCTGGCCGCACTGAAGCGTCACCAGGGCGAGATCGACCAGCTCAACGTCTATCCGGTGCCCGACGGCGACACCGGCACCAACCTGGTGCTCACTCTCACCTCGGCGCAGCAGGCCCTCGCCATGGATCTGGACACTCTCCCGCACAGCGGGCCGACAGCGCACGGGCACGCGCTGCGGCTGATGGCCCAGGGCGCGCTGCTCGGCGCGCGGGGCAACTCCGGGGTGATCCTCTCGCAGATCCTGCGTGGTCTCGCCGACCAGGTCGCCGGCGTGCCGGCGGTGCGTGGCCGGGAGTTCGCCGCCGCGCTGCGCTCCGGCACCACCGCCGCGTACACGGCGGTCTCCCGGCCGGTCGAGGGCACCCTGCTCACCGTGATCTCGGCCGCCGCCGCCGCAGCCGAAGGCGCGGACAGCGACGACCTGCCGGCGGTGGCCGGCGTCGCGGCCCGGGCGGCGGCCGAGGCGCTCGCCCGCACCCCGGAGCAGTTGCCGGCGTTGGCCCGCGCGGGTGTGGTCGACGCCGGTGGCCGGGGGCTCTGCGTGCTGCTCGACGCCCTGGTCGAGGTGCTGACCGGGGAGAGCGCCGCCCGGCCCGCACCGGCACCGCGCTCCGCCCGCCCGGCGGCCGCCGTCGCCCGCGAGACCGGTTCGGACGAGTACGCGTACGAGGTGCAGTTCCTGCTCGACGCCCGCGCCGAGGCGGTCGACGGGTTGCGGCGGGCCCTCGACGCCCTGGGAGACTCGCTGGTCGTCGTCGGCGACGGGCGTGAGCCGGAAGGCACCTGGAACGTGCACGTGCACGTCAACGACGTGGGCGCGGCGGTGGAGGCGGGTGTCGCCGCCGGCCGCCCGTACCGCATCTCGGTCACCCGTTTCGCCGACCAGCCGGAGTCGCCCTCCGGCCCGGTGGTGGCCGGCCGGGCCGCGGTGGTGGTGGCCACCGGTGGCGGCATCGCCGACCTGTTCGCCGCGGAGGGCGCGACCGTCGTGCCGGGCAACCCGTCCACCGGTGAGTTGCTGGACGCCGTCCGCGGCACCGGCGCGGCCCGGGTGGTGGTGCTGCCCAACGACGCCAACACCGAGGCGGTGGCGAGCGCCGCCGCCCGCGAGGCCCATCGGTACGGCATCAAGGTGAGCGTGGTGCCGACCCGCTCGCCGGTGCAGGCACTGGCGGCGCTCGCGGTCCGCGACGGCGACCGCCGTTTCGAGGACGACGTCATCGCGATGGCCGAGGCGGCTGGCGCCTGCCGGTACGCCGAGGTCTGCCATGCCAGCCGGGAGGCGCTGACCGTGGCCGGCCCGTGCCGTCCCGGTGACGTGCTGGCGCTGGTGGAGGGGGAGGTGCACCTGATCGGCACCGACCTCACCGACACCTGCGCGGCGGTGGTCGACCGGATGCTCGGTGGTGGCGGCGAGATGGTCACCCTGCTGGCCGGGGTGGACGCTCCGGCCGGGCTCACCGACGCCGTCCGCGCGCACGTCGCGCGACGCTGGCCGTTCGTCGAGGTGCACGCGTACCCGGGCGGCCAGCCGTTTTATCCGCTCCTGGTAGGGATCGAATGAGCGAACCAGCCACCGTGGACACTCCGCTGAAGAAGCTGGTCGGGGACAAGACAGCAAAGGCGCTGGCCTCGCACCTCGACCTGCACACCGCGGGTGACCTGGTCTACCACTTCCCGCGTCGCTACGACGAGCGCGGTGAACACACCGACATCCGCTCACTGGACGTCGGTGAGCAGGTCACCGTCATGGCCCAGGTGCAGCGCACCACAGTGCGCCCGATGCGTCAGCGGCGGGGCAACCTGCTGGAGGTGACCGTCGGCGACGGCTCCGGCGGGGTGCTGACGTTGACCTTCTTCGGCAACCAGGCGTGGCGGGAGCGCGAGCTGCGCCCGGGCCGGTGGGGTCTGTTCGCCGGCAAGGTCACCGAGTTTCGCAGCAAACGGCAGCTCAACGGCCCGGAGTACGTCCTGCTCGGTGAGGGTGGCGACGGCGAGGCGGCGCTCAGCGACGACATCGAGGAGTTCGCCGGGGCGCTGATCCCGGTCTACCCGGCCGCCGCGGCCGTACCGACCTGGGTGATCGCGCGCTGCGTACGCGTCGTGCTGGACACGTTCACCCCGCCGGACGATCCACTGCCGGGCGCCGTGCGGGCCAGCCGCAAGCTGGTCGGTCTGGGCGTCGCGCTGACCGAGATCCACCGGCCGTCCAGCAAGGAGGCGTTGCACCAGGCGCGGCGGCGCCTCAAGTGGGACGAGGCTTTCGCCGTCCAGGTGACCCTGGTGCAGCGCAAGCACCGGGCTGCCGACTGGCCGGCCCGGCCCCGCCCGGCGCGCCCGGACGGGCTGTTGGAGGCCTTCGACGCCCGACTCCCGTACGAGCTGACGGCCGGTCAGCGGGAGGTCGGTGTGGAGATCGCTGCTGACCTGGCCACTCCGCACCCCATGCACCGCCTGTTGCAGGGCGAGGTGGGCTCGGGCAAGACGGTGGTGGCGCTACGGGCGATGCTCCAGGTGGTCGACGCGGGTGGGCAGGCCGCGCTGCTGGCACCCACCGAAGTGCTGGCCGCCCAGCACCACCGCGGCATGCTCGACCTGCTCGGGCCGCTCGGGCGGGCCGGTGAGCTGGGCTCCGCCGAGCACGCCACCCGGGTCGAGATGGTCACCGGCTCGCTCGGCGCGGCGGCCCGCCGCCGCGCGCTCGGCCAGGTCGCCAGCGGTGCCGCCGGCATCGTGCTCGGCACCCACGCCCTGCTCTACGAGGGGGTCGACTTCGCCGACCTCGGCCTGGTGGTGGTCGACGAGCAGCACCGCTTCGGCGTGGAGCAACGCGACGCCCTGCGCGCCAAGGCCGACCAGCCGCCGCACGTGCTGGTGATGACGGCCACCCCGATCCCGCGCACTGTGGCGATGACCGTCTACGGCGACCTTGAGGTGTCCACGCTCTCCCAGCTGCCCCGTGGGCGGTCGCCGATCGCCTCGCACGTGGTGCCGGCCGCCGAGAAGCCCGCCTACCTGGATCGGGCCTGGCGTCGGCTGCGCGAGGAGGTGGCCGCCGGCCACCAGGCGTACGTGGTGTGCCCGCGAATCGGTGATGGGCCGACCAGCGACGAGGAGCCCCCAGCCGAGGACGACAATGGCCGTCGGCCGCCGCTGGCGGTGACCGAGGTGGCCCCGCTGCTGGCCGAGGGCCCGCTGCGGGGCCTGCGGATCGGGGTGCTGCACGGTCGCCTGCCGGCCGACGAGAAGGACGCGGTGATGCGCTCCTTCGCGGCCGGTGACCTGGACGTGCTGGTGGCGACGACAGTGATCGAGGTCGGCGTGGACGTGCCGAACGCGACAGTGATGATCGTGCTGGACGCCGACCGGTTCGGTGTCTCCCAACTGCACCAGTTGCGGGGCCGGGTCGGCCGGGGTGCCGCCGCCGGGCTGTGCCTGCTGGTCAGCGAGGCGGCCGAGGGTTCGTCGGCGCGGGAACGGTTGGACGCGGTGGCGTCCACGAGCGACGGTTTCAAGCTCGCCGAACTGGATCTGGAGCAACGCCGTGAGGGCGACGTGCTGGGTGCCACCCAGTCCGGGCACCGCTCGCACCTGCGGTTGCTGTCCCTGCGGCGCGACGCCGACCTGATTCGCGACGCCCGCGCCGAGGCGATCACCCTGATCGAGGACGACCCGGAGCTGGCTCGCAGCCCGGCACTGGCCGCGTCGGTGGCCGCACTGGTGGACGAGGACCGCGCGGAGTACCTGGAGAAGGGCTGAGCACGCAGGCCATCACATGGCTGAGGGCGCGCCGACCGGGTGGTCGACGCGCCCTCAGGTGTCAGAGCGGGTTGGTTCAGGCGGTGAAGCGAACCCGACGACGACGGGCCACCACGAACAGGGCGGCACCGGCGGCCAGCAGCACCACGGCGCCGGCGATGATGCCGCCGGTGGCGGCACCGGTCAGCGGCAGAGCGGGCTCGTCCTTGCCGCCGCCCTGACCCGGGGCGCAGTCGGCCGGCTTCTCCCAGGCGATCGGGCTGGTGTCGTCGAGACCCTCGGCGGTCGGGGTCACGGTCAGACCCTCCTGGGCCGGGAAGGTGACGGTGCCGCTCTTGCCCGGCTCGACGGTCAGCGTCTGGGCCTTGCCCTTGTTCGGGGTGAAGGTGATGGTGATCGTCTTACCGTCGGCCGGGTTGGCGATGTCGAAGATCAGCTCGGTGCAGGTCGACTTGTAGCTGCCGGCCGGCTCGCCGGGCTCGACGCAGTTCTCAGCGGCGGCGGGCGTGCCCTCGAAGAGCGGCTTGTCCACGCCGTCGGCGACCACCTTGATGGCGGTGGCGTTCTTGGCCGGCACCTTGACCGACTCGTTCTTGCCGACCTTCACGGTGACGGTCTTGGTGAAGCCGTCGGCACCGGTGATGGTGAACTTCGCCGGGGCGGTGGCGTCCTCGGCGTTCTGAAGCTTGACGACGACGTCGCCGTCACAGTCCGCTGCCACGTTGGCGGTCGGCTTCGGGGTCGCCGGCACCGGCGGCTGCTCCGCGGCGCAGGTGCCGCTGAACTCGATCGACTTCGAGCGCAGCTGGTCGTCCTCGAACTCGTTGTCCCACATGGCCCGCACCGACAGGGTGGCCTTGGTGGTCTTCGCGTCCAGGCGCTGGGTGGCCTTCACGGCCTGGCTGACAGCGAGCGGGTACGTGTCGCCCTCGGTCACCGCGATGCCGTCGATGGCGGCGTCGCTGGCGGTCTCGCCGACGTACGTCTTCGCCGAGACCTCGCTGAACTTGTAGTTGTCCACGCCGCCCGGGGCGTAGCTGTTCACCGTCCAGTTGACGACCCACTCGCCGGTGGCGGTGTCACAGTCGGCCTTGACCTGGATCTCGCTGTGGTGGGCGCTGGCGGGTGCGGCGAACGTCACGACGCCGGCGAGGCCGATCAGCGCGCCCGCGGCGATGGCCGCGGCGCGCCGGAACGGAGACTTGGGAGGGTTCACGCCTGCTCCTGGTGAGGGGGGTACGGATCGCGTGGCGGAAGGCCGG
Source organism: Micromonospora sp. NPDC005205 (assembly GCF_040608275.1). NCBI lineage: Bacteria > Bacillati > Actinomycetota > Actinomycetes > Micromonosporales > Micromonosporaceae > Micromonospora > Micromonospora sp. NPDC005205. The sequence goes on along the minus strand of NZ_JBEXHV010000002.1, from coordinate 88,174 downwards.
GAGGCATCGTGACCGGGGAGTCACTGCTCACCGGGGCGTCGCGCGACGCGGTGGTGTTCCCGCGGCGAAAGCGGGGACAGGGGGAGACTGTACTGATGGGTGGTTAATGAGGGGAGTTCAGATCATTGCCATCCGGCAATGTAGTTGATTCGTGATCTTTGATATACCGAAGGTGTTGATTTGGTCACTGGGGACGGTCCGCCCCGCCCGGGCTCCACGGTGGACGCCGTGCCGTCGGGGCTGCTCAGGTGCTCCCCGTCGTCGCCGGCCGGCCCCTTCTCCGGATCCGCGCCGTGCTGACCGGGTCCGCGCCGCATCGCGTAGCGTCGCGGGCATGAGCAGGAGGAAGCGGTGACCCGGATCGTGGCCGGGACGCTCGGTGGCCGGCGGATCGCCGCGCCGCCCGGCGCCGGCACCCGACCCACCTCGGACCGGGTCCGGGAGGCGCTGTTCAGTGCGGTCCAGGCCGCTGTCGATCTCGACGGTGCCCGCTTCGCGGACCTGTACGCCGGCTCCGGCGCGGTCGGGCTGGAGGCGCTCTCCCGAGGTGCCCGGCACGTGTTGCTGGTCGAGTCCGACCCGCGGGCGGCCCGGGTGATCCGGGAGAACGTGGCGGCCCTCCGTGCGGGTCCGGCGGCCCGTCTGGTCACCGGCAAGGTGGCGACGGTGCTGGCCGCCGGGCCGGACGACGGGCCGTACGACGTGGTCTTCGCCGATCCGCCGTACGCAGTGCCGGACGAGGAGATCACCGCGCTGTTGGCCGCGCTGGTCGACGGCGGCTGGCTGGCGCCCGACGCGTTGGTGGTGGTGGAGCGGTCCCGCCGCACCAGGGAGTTCGACTGGGTGGAGGGGATCACCGCCGAGCGCAGTCGCCGTTACGGCGAGACCACCCTTTGGTACGGTCGCCGATCATGAGACGTGCGGTGTGCCCCGGTTCGTTCGATCCGGTCACCAACGGACACCTCGACATCATCGGGCGGGCCAGTCGGCTCTTCGACGAGGTGATCGTCGGTGTGCTGGTGAATCAGTCGAAGAGTGGCCTGTTCACCGTCGAGGAGCGCATCGAGATGCTCCGCGAGGTGACCTCGTCGTACGGCAACGTGCGGGTCGAGTCGTTCCGAGGGCTGCTGGTGGACTTCTGCCGGGCGCAGCAGGCCAGTGTGCTGATCAAGGGCCTGCGGGCGGTCAGCGACTTCGACTACGAGTTGCAGATGGCCCAGATGAACATCGGTCTGGCCGGCGTCGAGACGCTTTTCATGCCGACCAACCCGCTCTACTCGTTCCTCTCGTCGAGCCTGGTGAAGGACGTGGCCAAGTGGGGTGGCGACATCTCCGCCCACGTCCCCGACCCGGTCCGCGAAGCCCTCCAGGCCCGCCTGGGCCCCCGCCCCTGAACGGGCTCTGGCCCCATTCCACCTCCGCGATCTTGCACTTACGGTGCCCGCATCGCCTGTTTCGGCATGGTTCGACGTGACCGAAAGTGCAAGATCGGCGCGGTGGGAGCTGCGGGTGACTATGTCGCGACTCGCCGGGTTGGGGTGAGTGGGGCGGCGGCGGGGCCGGCACGACATGATTGGTGGCGCGGGGAACGGCCGTAGCCCGCATCATGGAGGTCGGCCGACGAACGACAGGAGTGAGGTAGCCGGTGGACCCGCTCGATCGCATCGAAGAACTGATCGCCATCCTGGAGCAGGCCCGCTCCGTCCCGATGTCGCGCAACAACTGCATGGTCGACCGGGGTGAGATGATCGCTGCCCTCGATGAGATGCGTGCCGATCTCCCCGCCGACCTGCGTCGCGCCGCCGCGCTCCTGGAGGAGCGGGACAAGATCATGGACGCCGGCAAGCGCGAGGCGGACCGGATCATCAGCGAGGGTGAGGCAGAACACGCCCGCCTGGTCTCGGTGAACGAGATCACCGTGTCGGCCGAGCACGAGGGCGCCCGGATCATCGGCGAGGCCCGCGCCGAGGCGCAACGCCTGCGTGAGGAGGTCGACGACTACGTCGACACCGCGCTGGCCAACTTCGAGCAGTTCCTCACCCGGGCGCTGGCCTCGATAGAGCGCGGCCGGGACAAGATGCACGCGCTGCGGGAGATCGGCACCTTCGCTGGGGATGAGGCGGAACGCCCGCTACCCTTCTGAGCGGCACCTCACCAGCCGACTTCTCAGGCGGGCGTCGCCCCCGGTTCGACGGTCGGGCGGTCGTCCAGGTAACCTTTTTTGTCGGCCTCTCACCGGCCGGAGTCTAACTATGCCCAAGCACTCGCCATCGACACTCAACCCCAAGGCGCCGCTGGTCCTCGACACGAGGGACCTGCCGCGTCGCCCTGGCGCGTTGCGTGAGGTCCAGCGGGTCGTGCCGGCACCGGCGGACCTCGGTGTGGAGTTGATCGGCGTGCCGGCGGGCGCGGACCTCGACCTCGATCTGAGGTTGCAGTCGGTGTCCGAGGGCGTGCTCGTCTCCGGGACCATCACCGGTCCCGTCCGGGGCGAGTGCGGCCGTTGCCTGCGCGAGATCAACGACTCGATGGGCGTGACGATCCAGGAGCTGTACGCGTACGAGGACAGCACCACGGACGCCACGACCGACGAGGACGAGGTGGGCCGGATGCAGGGCGATCTGATCGACCTGGAGCCGGCGCTGCGGGACGCGTTGGTGCTCACGCTGCCGACCAACCCGCTCTGCCGGGAGGACTGCCCAGGACTGTGCCCTGAATGCGGGGCGCACTGGGACGATCTGCCGGCCGACCACAGTCACCAGCAGATCGACCCGCGTTGGGCGGGCCTGTCGCAACTGACCGTTACAGAGGAGTAAGAACCGTGGCCGTCCCGAAGCGCAAGATGTCGCGCAGCAACACCCGGTCCCGCCGGGCGAACTGGAAGGCGACAGTGGTCGCGACCGTCGCGTGCCCGCAGTGCAAGTCCCCGAAGCTGCCGCACGCCGCCTGCTCCGTCTGCGGCACCTACAACGGCCGCCAGGTTCTCGAGGTCTGACCTGGACGCCGAGTGACGCCCCCGACCCCAGGTCGGGCGGCGCGCGCATCCTGGCATTCGCCCGGTGCCCCGGCTCCCTCCGACGCCGGCCGGCCCAGTCCGGCCGGCGTTCCGGTGGAGCCGGGCGCCGCGCGGATCGCCGTTGACCTCCTCGGCGGGGACGACGCTCCCGCCGTCGTGGTTGACGGCGCTCTGCGGGCCATGCGCGCCGACCCCGACCTGCATCTGCTTCTCGTCGGTCCGACCGAGGTCGCCGACGAGCTGATTGCTGCCCTCGATCCCGCGCAACGCGCCCGGATCACGGTGCGGCCCGTTCGCGATGTCGTCGGCATGGCCGACCATCCCAGCGCCGCCCGCGCCGAGAGCACCGTCCGGGCCGCGGTCACCGCCGTCCGGGACGGGACCGCCGACGCCCTGGTCTCCGCCGGCGCCACCGGCGCCACCGTCACCGCGGCCGTACTCGGCCTCGGCCGTTCGCCGGAGATCCGCCAGCCCGCGCTGGCCGCCACCCTGCCCGCCGTGGCGGGGCCGGTCGTGTTGCTCGACGTCGGCGGCTCCCTGGAACCCCGCCCGGCCACCCTCGCCCGCCACGCCGTGCTCGGCGCCGCCTACGCGGCGGTGGCCCACTCGATCGCCGCGCCCCGGGTCGGACTGCTCTCGGTCGGCACCGAGGCCGGCAAGGGCGACCGGGTCCGCCGCGCCACCGACCCCCTGCTCGCCGTCGAACCGCTGCCCGGCGGGGCGCGCTACGTCGGGCTGGTCGAGGGGTACGACGTGGCCCTCGGCGCGCGCGCCGATGTGGTCGTCACCGACGGCTTCACCGGTAACGTGCTGCTCAAGGCCATCGAGGGCGCGTACGCGATGGCCGGCGGCCCACCTGCCCAGGGCGGCGCGCCCCGCGCGGCGGCCCTGCTGGGCGTCGCGGGGACGGTGGTCGTCTGTCACGGGTCCGCCCGCGCCGACGACGTCGCCTCCGGCATAGCTCTCGCCGCCCACCTGTGGCGGCGGCGCGCCACCGATCTGGTCACCGCGTTGCTCGACCGCGACGCCGCGACCGGTCGCACCGACCGCTCCACCGACACCGAGGTACGCACATGAGCAACGACAAGCGGCGGCGGGCGTCCGTCGGTCACCTGGAAGCCGCCTTCGGAGTGAGCCTGGAACCCGAGCTGCTCCAGCGCGCGTTGACCCACCGGTCGTACGCGTACGAGAACGGCGGGCTGCCGACCAACGAGCGGCTGGAGTTCCTCGGCGACTCGGTGCTCGGCGTGGTGATCACCACGGCGCTGTTCCACAACCACCCGGACCTCCCCGAGGGACAGCTGGCCAAGCTGCGGGCCAGCGTGGTCAACATGCGGGCGCTCGCCGACGTGGCCCGCGGTCTGGGCCCGGACGGGCTCGGCGCGTACCTGCTGCTCGGCAAGGGTGAGGAGACGACCGGTGGCCGGGACAAGGCGAGCATCCTCGCCGACACGCTGGAGGCGCTGCTCGGCGCGATCTACCTCCAGTACGGCCTGGACACCACGGGGATCGTCATCCACCGGCTCTTCGACCCGCTGATGGCCGAGTCGGCCGGTCGTGGGGCCGCACTGGACTGGAAGACCAGTCTCCAGGAGCTGACGGCGGCGCTCGGTCTCGGCGTACCGGAGTACCGGATCGAAGGCACCGGCCCGGACCACCTCAAGACGTTCACCGCCTGGGTGGTGGTTGCCGGCAACCGGTACGGCGGCGCGGAGGGGCGCAGCAAGAAGGAGGCCGAGCAGCGGGCCGCCGAGGCCGCCTGGCGGACGCTCGCCGAGCAGAACGGTCAGAACGGCGACGGCGGCCAGGGTGGTCAGAACGGCGACGGCGGCCAGAACGGCGACGGCGGTCAGGGTGGTCGGGTCGGCGACGATCGTCAGGACCAGCCGGTCGACCGGGACGACTCGGCCGACCGCGGCCAGCCGTTCGGGCCGCTGGAGAGCGCCGAGCGGGCGGCGCAGGCCGAGCAGGCCGACCACCTGGCTCAGGCGCTGCCGGCCGGGGGCGCCGACGGCCACGAGACGGGTCGCCCGCGTGCCTGAGCTGCCCGAGGTGGAGACCGTCCGGCAGGGGGTGGCCCAGTGGGTCGTCGGCCGCCGGATCGCCTCGGTCGAGGTTCGTCATCCGCGTGCGGTCCGCCGGCACGCTCCCGGCGACGTGCACTTCGCCGACGTGCTCGCCGGCCGGACGGTGCTGGACGCCCGCCGTCGCGGCAAGTACCTGTGGCTGCCGCTGGACAGCGGTGACGCGATCGTCGGGCACCTCGGCATGTCGGGTCAGCTGCTGCTCCAGCCACCCGGGACGACGGACGAGACCCACCTTCGGGTCCGGTTCCGGTTCAGCGACGACGGCCCGGAGCTGCGCTTCGTCGACCAGCGCACGTTCGGCGGCCTTTCGGTGAGCGAGGGCGGCGCCGAGTTGCCCGACGAGATCGCGCACATCGCCCGCGACCCGATGGACCCGGAGTTCTCCGACGAGGCGTTCGTCGCGGCGCTGCGTCGCCGGCACACCGAGGTGAAGCGCGCGCTGCTCGACCAGACCCTGATCTCCGGGGTGGGCAACATCTACGCCGACGAGGCGCTCTGGCGCGCCAAGCTGCACGGCGGACGACCCACCGACGCGTTGACCGGCCCGGCCGCGCAGCGTCTGCTCGGCCACGTCCGCGACGTGCTGGCCGAGGCGATCAGCGAGGGCGGCACCAGCTTCGACGCCCTCTACGTGAACGTCAACGGCGAGAGTGGCTACTTCGACCGGGCGCTCAACGCCTACGGCCGCGAGGGCGAGCCGTGCCGTCGGTGTGGCGCGCCGATCCGCCGCGAGGCGTTCATGAACCGGTCCTCGTACAGTTGCCCGCACTGTCAGCCACGGCCCCGGGGTTCCCTTCGGGGATGACCCGGAGCCGGCTCGGGGCGATGCCGGCGGGTCGCGGCCTGTCGCTCGGGGCAGGCCCCCGGTGTACGTCCGAATCGCGGGCCGATGTCCGGCGAACGCACCCCCGCGCCCGGTCCGCTGGTTCCAGGGTGGATCCGGGTCGATCCCCGATGTGACCGCCTCGTCACGCACCTAGCGTCAGCACCGTTGACAGGGGGTTGACGTGACGGGGGGACCTGAGATGGGCAGAAGACCGGTGACGGTGCGACTGGCGCGGTGGAGCGCCGAGCACCCGTGGCGGGCGATCGCACTGTGGGCCGTGTTCGTGGCGGTGTGCTTCGTCGGCGGCAACGCCGCCGGACTCAACGAGGCCACCAGCGGTGACCAGGCGATCGGCGAGGCAGGGCGGGCCGGCCTGATCGTCGACGCCGCCAACTTCGACGACCCGGCAGTGGACAACGTCCTCATCACCTCCCGGGGTGGCGCGTTGGATCCGGCGGCGGCGAAGTCGGCGGCCGACGACGCGGCGGCCCGGCTGCGTACGGTCACCGGGGTTGCCGGGGTGGGCCAGCCGGTCACCGCGCGGGACGGCTCGGCGCTGCTGCTGCCGATCACCATGTCGGGTGACCCGGAGACGGCCTCGGAGCGGGTGCAGCCGTTGCGGGACGCCACCGCCTCCGTGCAGGCCGCGCACCCCGGGCTTCGCGTCGAGCATGTCGGCGGACCGTCGATCGGTCAGGCCCTCGACGACACCCTGGGCAAGGACTTCAAGCGCGCCGAGCTACTCAGCCTGCCGGTCACCCTGGCGATCCTGATCATCGCGTTCGGCGCGCTGATCGCGGCGAGCGTGCCGGTGCTGCTGGCCCTCTCCTCGGTCGCCGCCGCGATGGGTCTGTCCACTCTCGCCTCGCACCTGGTGCCGGCCACCGACACCACGGCACCGGTGATCCTGCTGATCGGCATGGCGGTCGGCGTCGACTACTCATTGTTCTACATCCGTCGGGAGCGGGAGGAACGCGCCAAGGGCCGGTCCGGTCTGGACGCGGTGGAGATCGCCGCGGAGACCTCCGGGCACGCCGTCGTGGTCTCCGGCTTCGCGGTGATCATCTCGATGGCCGGGCTGCTGCTCGCCGGCGACGTCGTCTTCTCGTCCCTCGCCATCGGCTCGATCCTCGTGGTGGCCGTCGCGGTGACCGGTTCACTGACCGTCCTGCCCGCCCTGCTGGCCCGACTCGGCCGTTGGGTGGATCGGCCCCGGGTGCCGCTGCTCTGGCGACTGACCGCGCCGCGTACCGGCCGGCACGGCGAGCCCCGCGCGCCCCGGCTGTGGCCGGCGGTGCTCCGGCCCGCGCTGCGCGCGCCGGTGGCGACGCTCATCATCTCGGTCGGGCTGCTCCTCGCGCTGGCCGCGCCGGCGCTCGGCATGAAGCTGAAGTTCCCCGGCATGGAGGACCTGCCCCGCACGACTCCGGCGATGCAGGCGTACGACCGGCTCACCACCGCCTTCCCGAGCGCCGGCACCAATCACGTGGTGGCTGTCCGGGCGCCCGCCGACCAGGCCGATCAGGTACGCGCCGCCCTCACCGGCCTGTCCACCCGGGCGGCCGCCGATCCGCTGTTCGCCCCGGCCGAGGCGGACGGCCCAAAGATCGAGGTGTCGGCTGACCGGCGGGTCTCGGTGCTGGACGTCCCCACCCCGTACGCCAGTCGGGACGACCGGTCGGTGCAGTCGTTGGAGAAGCTGCGCGGGGACCTGGTCCCGGCCGAACTGCGGGGCATCCCCGGCATCGAGTACGCGGTGGGCGGGAGCGTCGCCGACAGCGAGGACTACGCCCAGCACGTCCGGGACAAGTTGCCGCTGGTCATGGGCTTCGTGCTGGTACTGACCTTCCTGGTCATGACGTTCACCTTCCGGTCGGTGGTGATCGCGGCAAGCTCGATCGCGCTGAACCTGCTGTCCGCCGGTGCCGCGTACGGACTGCTGGTGCTGATCTTCCAGGGCGAGTGGGCGCAGGGGCTGCTCGGCTTCACCTCGATGGGCGCGATCGTGTCCTGGCTGCCGCTGTTCCTGTTCGTGGTGCTCTTCGGCCTCTCGATGGACTACCACGTCTTCGTGGTCAGTCGGATCCGCGAGGGCGTGCGGTCCGGCCTGCCCAACCGCGACGCCGTGTCGTACGGGATCACGTCGTCGGCCGGGGTGGTGACCAGCGCGGCGATCGTGATGGTCGGGGTCTTCTCGATCTTCGCCACGCTGAGCACGATCGATATGAAGCAGCTCGGCATCGGTCTGGCGGCGGCCATCCTGCTGGACGCCACCATCATCCGGGGAGTGGTGCTGCCGGCGTTGATGACCATGCTCGGCGACGCCAACTGGTGGGCCCCGCGATTCCTGCGCCCCCGCCCGGCACCCGCCCCCACCGACCCGCCGTCCTCCGCCCCGAAGCTGGTCCCAGTGCCCTAACCACCCGCCCCGCCGCGCCCCTGCCCCGCGCCCCTGCCCCGCGCCCCTGCCCCGCGCCCGCGCCGCCCCGCCCTCCAGCCCGTCGATCTTGCAGTTACTGTCGCGGTGAAGCGGGGCAAACCCGGCAACCCGGCAACCGAAAGTGCAAGATCGCGGGGGCGGGGGCGGGGGCGGGGGTGGGCGGGCTGGGGCGCGGGCGTGGGGTTAGGGGAGGGGGCAGGGTTCGCGGGATGCGTCGAGGGTGCGGTCCTTTCGGATGGACGCGAAGCCGTAGCCGACGGTGGTGACACAGAAGTCGTCGGTCGAGCCGGTGTACTCGACGTGGAAGACCGGCTTGCCGGCGTCGCTGAACGGCAGCAGTTTGGCGCACTGGGCCAGCCGGACACACTCCTCGTTGACAGCGAAGTCGAAGTCCGGGGCCAGCGCGGCGAGCTGTGGCACGTCGTTGACCAGCCCCGGGGAGAGGCTCAGCGAGCGGGCCAGCTCGGCCAGCCGGCGGTTGAACAGCAGTTGGTCGTCGAAGTCGAGCGCGAAGCCGGAGCGCGCCGCGTACCCGTCGGCGTCGAAGAGCGCCACCGCGCCGAAGCCCTTGCCCCGGCAGAGCCGGAACCGGTCGGTCAGCACCGGCCGGAGCGCGTCCCAACTCCGGACGTCCAGCCACCGGCTGTCGGGTCGACGCCCGGCCGCGCCCCGGACGACCTCGGGAAACCGGCTGGCGTCCGGGTCGTCGGAGCGGACCGATCCCACGTTCACCTGGCAGATCAGCCGGCGGTCGCGGGAGCGCAGGTCGGCGGTCTGCGCGGCGGTGGTGGCCACTGGGTCGAGGAGGAAGACGTGGGCGTCCACCGCCGGGTCGAGCGGGCCGCTGAGCTGCCACTGCCACTGCCAGTGCCGGGCCTGAGCGGCCGGCCACGCGGTGGGCGCCCCGGGCGGGGTCAGCGCGGGCCGGCACCCGTACGCCGGCACCACCAGCACCAGCGCGACGCTGGCGGACAGGACACGGCGCACTGGGCGTACGGCGACGCGTCGCCGCGGCCGGATCCGCATCGGCAGCTCCCGGGTCCCGGGCGGCCGGTCGCCGCCCGCACCGGTACGCGGCCCCCACGCTCCGGCCCGACGTACCTCACCGGGTCAACGAGCGCGGGGGCGGGAACGACGCGCGGTCAGCGCGGCGCCGCGAAGACCTGCGTCCAGTACGGTCCGTTGCTGTTGGCGATGCCGACGCCGATCTCGGTGAACGCGCAGTTCAGGATGTTGGCCTTGTGACCGGAGCTGTTCATCCACGCGTCCATCACCGCGGCCGGGGTCTGCTGGTTCCAGGCCACGTTTTCGCCGTACGTGCGCCAGGTGTAGCCGACCCGGTCCAGCCGGGTGCCGGCGTTGCTGCCGTCGCTGCCGGTGTGCGACATGTTCTTGTTGTCGGCCTGGTCCTGGCTGTGCCGCTGGGCGGCCGTCATCAGCTTGGTGTTGATGCTCAGCGCCTTGCAGCCGGCCTTGGCCCGCTCGGCGTTGACCAGGTCCACCACCTCGCGGGCCTGGGCGCTGACGGTGCCGCTGGAGCCGTTGGAACCGGTGGAGCCGCCGGTGTTGCTCGGCGCGGTGCTGCGCTGGACGCTACGGCGCGACGCGGCGGTGCTCCGCGACGACGCCGGTGTGGGCTTGACGACCTTGGTTGGCGACGGGCTCGGAGAAGCCGGGCTGGGGATGGTCGACGGAGAGGGTGCGGCGAGGGTGTCCAGCGCCGGCTCTTCGGTGGGCGCGGCCGACGTGGCGAAGGAGTCGTCGACGGCCGTCGGCTGGGCGGCCCCGTCGTCACCGCCGGGCAGGGTGAGCGCGCCGACGCCGAAGCTCACCACGAGGGTGGCGGCCGCGGCGGCCCCTCCGATCATCAGTGGCCGGCGCCAGCGGCGTGGGGAGCGGTGCCGTCCCTCGCCGGGCCGGCTGGTCTCGGCGGCGCCGTGCCAGCCGTCGGTGGTCTCCGGGTCGGTGTCGGTGTGCCAGCCGCCGGGCACCTCGGCGCGTCGTCCGCCGGTGGTGTCCTGGGCCGGGCGGCTGTCGCCCCAACCGTGAATCTCGCCGTCCGGCTGGTGGCCCCCCCACGCGGCGGTGCGGGCGTCGGCCTCCTCGGCGGGGATCGCCGGGTCCGGTTGCCGGCCGTCGGTGGGCTGCTCCCGGTGCCACTCGTCGCCCGGCTGGCCGGGTTCGTCGCCAAAGAGATAGGCCGAGCGGGGCTCCGGGCGGTCGTGCAGCCAGGCCGGCTCGTCGGTCGGCCCTCCGGCGCGCCGGGGGGCGCCGTTGGGGTCCATCGGATCGGTCCAGCCGTACACGCCTATGCCTCCACGGGTCGGTTGCGGGCCGGGCTGACGCTACGGCGCGCCTACGAGCTGCGGCAACGTGGCTAAGAAAGAGTTAAGGGGAAGTGGGACACGAGGGTGCTGACTTCCGCGGATCCGGGCGTACAGTAAAGGCGTCCGGACAGAGAGTGTCCGTGCCTTGCGGCAGCCCCCCGGCAAGTGGACAGGTCGACGTGGAGATGATCTACGGCCTGCGAGAACTTGACGAAGGAGGGGTTTGCGGCTCAATATATAGGTGTCGCCAGTCGCGCCCGGTCATGCCCAGATACAGCCTGGAATGACAGCCGCGTACAAATGGGCGCGCGTTTGGCCGGCCTTTCCGGCAGCGCATATCAAGGAGTCAGCATGGCGAAGGCCCTCTACGGCCACGTAGGTGCAGCGCCCGACCGGCGTCTGCTCGACGAGGTCACCCGACTGCGTTCCAGGGTTCAGGCGCTGGAGTTCGAGATCACGCGTCTGCGTGCCGACAATGATCGGCTCGCGGCGGCTGCGGCGGAGGCGGACGATCTTCTCCGTCTGGCCGAGCCGGCGTTGACCTGATCTTCACGTCGCACAAAAACTGAATCGCACCACCGCAAAAATGCGCGCCGACACCTCAGTGCCGGCGCGCAACACTGTCCGGCACCTTTTCGGCGCCGACGATTCATGATCTTGCAGCCGATCGTGCGGGAAGCGCGCCGCACAGTTACCGAAAGCGTGTCGACGGATAAGCCGATCATGAAAGGCGCTTGTCTTTCTCGCGGTCGACCGAACAACAGCGCGCCCACCGCCGACGCGACGCGGGGCGGGTCGCGTGCCGGCCCGCTCCCACCGCCGGGTTAGTCTGCGGGTTCACCCAGGTCCCCACAGCCGGCGACGGTACGGCGGCCACCGGACGAGGATCGAGTAGGTGTATCTCAAGAGCCTGACGGTGAAGGGGTTCAAGTCCTTCGCCTCCGCCACGACGTTGAAGCTGGAGCCCGGGATCACCTGTGTGGTGGGCCCGAACGGCTCGGGCAAGTCCAACGTCGTCGACGCCATCGCCTGGGTCCTCGGCGAGCAGGGCGCCAAGGCCCTCCGTGGCGGCAAGATGGAGGACGTCATCTTCGCCGGCACCGCCGGCCGGGCTCCGCTGGGTCGCGCCGAGGTCACCCTCACCATCGACAACACCGACGGCGCGCTGCCGATCGAGTACACCGAGGTCTCCATCACCCGCCGGATGTTCCGTTCCGGCGAGAGCGAGTACGAGATCAACGGCAACTCCTGCCGGTTGCTCGACATCCAGGAGCTGCTGTCCGACTCCGGCATCGGCCGGGAGATGCACATCATCGTCGGGCAGGGCCGCCTCGACGGCATGCTGCACGCCAAGCCGGAGGACCGCCGCGCGTTCATCGAGGAGGCGGCCGGCGTCCTCAAGCACCGCAAGCGCAAGGAAAAGGCGCTTCGCAAGCTCGACGCGATGCAGGTGAATCTCAATCGCCTGACCGATCTCACGGCGGAGCTGCGTCGTCAGCTCAAGCCACTGGGCCGGCAGGCCGAGGTGGCCCGGCGCGCCGCCGCCATCCAGGCCAACCTGCGCGACGCCCGGTTACGGCTGCTCGCCGATGACCTGGCCACCCTGCGGACCACCCTGGACCGGGAGATCGCCGACGAGACCGCGCTGCGCGAGCGGCGCGAGCAGATCGAGGGTGAGCACACCGAGGTGCAGGGTCGGCTCGGCGAGTTGGAGGCCGCCCTCGCCCAGGACGCGCCGCTGCTCGCCGCCGCCCAGGACACCTGGTACAAGCTCTCCGCCCTCCAGGAACGCTTCCGCTCGATCGAGCAGTTGGCCCGGGAGCGACTGCGGCACCTCAGCGCCACCGGCGACGACGAGCGGCCCGGCCGCGACCCGGACCAGCTGGAAGCGGAGGCGGAACGCGTCCGCGAGCAGGAGGAGGAGCTGCGCGGCGCGCTCACCGACGACCAGATCCGCCTGGCTGAGGCGGTCGAGCACCGCCAGGAGTTGGAGCGGCAGCTGGCCGCCGCCGAGCGCGAGCTGGTCGCCGCGGCCAAGGCCATCGCCGACCGGCGCGAGGGGATGGCCCGGCTCACCGGCCAGGTCAACTCCGCCCGGGCCCGGACCACCAGCGCCGGCGAGGAGATCGAACGCCTCGCGATCGCGCACGCCGACGCGCTGGGCCGTGCCGAGCAGGCGCAGGCCGACCTGGACGCGGTCGCCGCCCAGTCCACCGAGGCCGACCGGGACAACGCGGACCTGGACGCCCGGCACGCCGAGGCGGTCGCCGTGCAGGAACGGGCCCAGGCCACCGTCCGATCGCTGTCCGACGCCGAGCGGGCCGCGGAGAAGGACGCCGCCTCCTGGAAGGCCCGCGAGGAGGCGCTCGCCCTGGGGCTGCGGCGCAAGGACGGCTCCGGGGCGCTGCTCGCCCGCGCCGGAGACGTGCCCGGCCTGCTCGGCAGCCTCGCCGGGTTGCTCACCGTCGCGCCCGGTCACGAGGCCGCGCTGGCCGCCGCGCTCGGCGGCCTCGCCGACGCCGTCGCCGTCAGTGGGGTGGACGAGGCCGTCGAGGCGATGCGGCTGTTGAAGATCTCCGACGCCGGGCGGGCCGGACTGCTGGTCGGCAGCCCGGCGGGGCCCGGCATGACCGGCTCCGCCGACGCGCTGCGCCCGAAGTTGCCGGACGACGCCCGGTGGGCGCCCGATCTGGTGGAGTGCAGCGCCGAGCTGCGTCCGGCGGTGCACCGGGCCCTGCGGGACGTGGCGCTCGTCGACGATCTCGCCGCCGCCGCCGAGCTGGTCGCCAGCAACCCCGAGCTGCGGGCGGTCACCCCGGACGGTGACGTGGTCGGGGCGTACGCGGCGGCGGGCGGGTCGGCCAAGGCTCCCAGCTACATCGAGGTTCAGGCCGCAGTCGAGGAGGCCCGCGCCAACCGGGTCACCGCCGAACGCGCCGGCCTGGAGCTGCGTGATCAGTTGGTCGAGGCGCGCGCCGAGGTGGCGACCGCCAAGGAGGCCGTGCAGCACGCCGCCGCCGAGAAGCGCGAGGCGGAGAGCCACCGCAACGCCGCCGCTCGCCGGCTGGCCGAGCTGGGCGCGGCGGCTCGCTCCGCGAAGGCCGAGACCGACCGGCTCGGCGACTCCCGCTCCCGCGCCGAGGCCGCCCGGCAACGGGACCTCACCGCGCTCGCCGAGCTGGAGGAGCGGCTACGGCTGGCCGAGGAGACCCCGGTCGACGCCGAGCCCTCCACCGAGGAACGGGATCAACTGGCGGCCATGGTGCCGCAGGCCCGGCAGAACGAGATGGAGGTCCGGCTCGCCGTGCGTACCGCCGAGGAGCGGGTCTCCTCGATCGCCGGCCGGGCCGACTCGCTCACGCGGCAGGCCACCGCGGAACGGGCTGCCCGGGAACGCGCGGCGGCCCGGCGGGCCGCCCGCGCCCGGGGTGCGGGCATCGCCCGGTCCGTCGCCGGTGGCGCCCGGGAGGCGCTGACCCGACTGACCACCTCGATCGCGACGGCGGAGGAGCACCGCGACGCGGTCGCCCTGGAGCGCGCCGCGCGGGAGGCGGAGCTTCAGGAGGTACGCGGTGCCGCCAAGCGGCTCGGCGCGGAGTTGGAGCGACTGACCAGCCAGGTGCACCGCGACGAGGTGGCCCGGGCGGAGCAGCGGCTGCGCATCGAGCAGTTGGAGGCGAAGGCCGCCGAGGATTTCGGGCTGGACGTGGAGACGCTGGTCGCCGAGTACGGTCCGGCTCAGCCCGTTCCGCCGACCCCGGTGGACGTCGCGACGGCCGAACGTGACGGTCTGCCGGTGCCCGAGCCGGTGCGCTACGAGCGGCCGGTGCAGGAGAAGCGGGCCGCGAAGGCGGAACGCGAACTCGCCCTGCTCGGCAAGGTCAACCCACTCGCGCTGGAGGAGTTCGCCGCGCTGGAGGAGCGTTTCAAGTTCCTCTCCGAGCAGTTGGAGGACCTCAAGGCCACCCGTCGGGACCTGCTCACAGTGGTGAAGGACGTGGACGAGCGGATCCTGGAGGTCTTCGCCAGCGCCTTCGAGGACACCGCCCGGGAGTTCGAGCAGGTGTTCACAGTGCTCTTCCCCGGTGGCGAGGGACGGCTGATCCTCACCGAACCCGACGATCTGCTCAGCACCGGCGTCGAGGTGGAGGCCCGCCCGCCGGGCAAGAAGATCAAGCGTCTGTCGCTGCTCTCCGGTGGCGAGCGGTCGCTGACCGCGGTGGCCATGTTGGTGGCGATCTTCCGCGCCCGGCCCAGCCCGTTCTACATCATGGACGAGGTGGAGGCGGCCCTGGACGACGTCAACCTGGGCCGGTTGATCACGTTGATGGCACAGTTGCGCGAGAAGAGTCAGTTGATCGTCATCACGCACCAGAAGCGGACGATGGAGATCGCCGACGCGCTCTACGGCGTGACCATGCGCAGTGGGGTCACCCAGGTGATCAGCCAACGGCTCAACCGGGCCGACGAGGACGACCAGCGGCACGGCCGCGGCGAGGAGAACGGGTAGTGGCTCGGGAACGCGCGACGGCGCTCCTGCTGGACTTCGACGGCGTACTGCGCAGGTGGGACCCGGCGGTGGCCGCCGTTGTCGAGCGGGAGTACGGCCTCTCCGAGGGGGTGCTCGGTGAGATCGCCATGCAGTGGGGGCGGCTCCAGCCGGTGCTCACCGGCCAGGTCAACCACGCTGAGTGGATGGACAGCGTGGCGGACGCCCTGGCCGAATCGGTGGGCAGCCCGGAACGGGCCCGCGCCGCTGTGGAGCAGTGGCAGAGCTACCGCGGAGAGGTCGACCAGGAGGTGCTGGCGTTCGTTCGGGAGGTCCGTGCGGCGGGCGTCCGGGTCGGGCTGGGCACCAACGCCACCGATTTGCTCGACTCCGACCTGGCAGCTCTCGGCCTGGTCGGCGAGCTGGACGTGGTGGTCAACTCCTCGGTGATCGGCGTACACAAGCCCGCCCCGGAATACTTCAAGGCCGCCTGCGTGGCCCTGGCCACCCCGCCGGCCCGGGTTCTCTGCGTCGACGACGAGGACTGGGCCGTGCGGGGTGCCCGGTCCGCCGGGTTGTCGGCGCACCGCTGGGGCGGCCACGCCGACCTGCGTTACCTGCGGGCGGCCCTGGACTACTGAGCGCCTGTCACTCGCCGGTGACGCCGTCGATGCGTTCCCGGATCAGGTCGGCGTGGCCGTTGTGCCGGGCGTACTCCTCGATCATGTGCACGTACACCCAGCGCAGGTTGAAGGTGCGCTTCTTCGCGCTGACCTCGGTGAACGTCTCGTCGAGCGAGTGGCCGGCGGCGGCCTCGCGGGCCAGTGCCACCTCGCGGTGGAAGATGGCGAAGTCGGCCTCGGCGTCGGCGGCGCTGACGTCGTGGTCGGCGTCCGGGTTCTCCGGGGTGAAGTACGGGTAGTCGACAGGCTCGCCGGCGAAGTTCTCCCGGAACCACCAGGCCTCCACCTCGGCCAGGTGCCGGACCAGGCCGAGCAGGGTCAGCCCGGACGGTTCCACGCTCGGCGTGCGCAACTGCTCCTCGGTCAGCCCGGCACACTTGAGCAGCAGTGTCTGTCGGTGGTAGTCGAGCCAGCCGTCGAGCATGGTGCGCTCGTCGCCGACGTACGGTTCGTGGGTCCGGGTGATCTCCGGTGCGGTCCAGGTCATGCCGCGCATCCTGCCCGGCACCCCGGACATGCCGCGACGGGTTATCAGGGCACCACGACGACCGGCCAGCGGCCGGCACGGACCAGCCGGGTGGCGACCGAGCCGACCAGCCGGTGTCCGGCCTGCTCGGAGGCACCGACCACGAGCATGTCGGCCTGGAACTCGTCGGCCGCCGCGCACAGCTCGCCGTACGCGTCGCCGCGCCGCACCAGCAGGGTCACCGGAATGCCCCACTGCTCGGCCCCGCGCCGGCACTCCCGGCGCAGCTCGTCGGCCAGCTCGTCGTGCGTGCGTTGGACCGCGCCGGCGTCCATGCCGGGAACCAGGGCGGTCAGCCCGCTCGGTGAGCTGACGAAGACCACCACCAGCGCGGCGCTCTGCCGACGGGCCAGGCCGGCGGCGTAGGCACCGGCCCGCTCGGAGGTGCGGGTGCCGTCGACACCCGCCATGATCACCCGAGGGCCGTCCGTGCCGCGCTCGAAGGGCAGCGGTCGGGTCCGGGGGCCGTACTCCTCGCGGTCCGGTGCTCCCACGCCCATGGCTCTACCTCACCTCTGCTCGCCGGTACGGATCACGGGTGCGCCAGCGCCGGCGGCGACTGTCGATTCCCGCTCGACCTGCTCGGAAACCGGGTTGCCGTTGTGCTGGCGCAGCGGCACCTCCTTGATGAAGACCACCGCGATCAGCGCGATCAACGCGAACGGGGCGGCGGCCAGGAAGATGTCACCGGCACCGTGGCCGTACGCGCTCTCGACGACAGCCCGCAGCGGCCCGGGCAGGGTGTGCACGTCGGGCAGGGCGCCGCCGCTGCCCGAGCTGGAGGCGGGGATGCCGAGTTGGGCCAGCCCGTCGGCGGTGTAGTCCTTGACCTTGTGGGCGAGCACCGCGCCGAGGGCGGAGACGCCGATCGCGCCACCCAGGCTGCGGAAGAACGCCACCACCGAGCTGGCCGCGCCGAGCTCGTGCGGGCCGACGGTGTTCTGTACGGCGAGGACCAGGTTCTGCATGGTCATTCCCAGGCCGACACCGATCAGCAGCATGTAGACGCTGAGCAGGGTGAAGCTGGTGTCGGCGCGCAGGGTGCCCATCAGCGCGAAGCCGATGGTGAGCAGTGCCGACCCGATCACCAGGTACCGCTTCCAGCGGCCGGTCTTGCTGATGACCCGCCCGATGACCGTGGAGGCGACCAGCAGGCCGAGGATCATCGGCAGGGTCATCAGGCCGGACATGGTCGGGCTCTGCCCACGGCTGATCTGGAAGTACTGGCCCAGGAAGATCGACGCGCCGAACATGCCCACACCGACCGCGATGCTGGCGACGACGGCGAGGGTGATGGTGCGGTTGCGGAACAGCCGCGGTGGGATCATCGGCTCGGCGGCCCGGGTCTCGACCCGGATCGCCAGCGCACCGAGGACCAGGGCAGCGACGACCATCGCGGCGGTCTGCCAGGACGCCCAGGCGAACTGGTCCCCGGCGAGCGAGACCCAGATCAGCAGCAACGAGACGGCGGCGGTGATCAGGGTGGCGCCCCACCAGTCGATCTGCGCCTTCCGCTTGACCACGGGCAGGTGCAGGGTCTTCTGGAGCACGACAAGCGCGATGATGGCGAACGGCACGCCGACGTAGAAGCACCAGCGCCAGCCGAGCCAGGAGGTGTCCACGATCACGCCGCCGATCAGCGGGCCGCCGATGGTGCCGACGGCCATCACGGCGCCGAGGTAGCCGCTGTAGCGGCCCCGCTCGCGCGGCGCGATCATCGTGGCCATGATCACCTGAGCCAGTGCGGTGAGGCCGCCTGCGCCGACGCCCTGGAGCACCCGGCAGGCGATCAGCTCACCGGTGCCCTGGGCGAGGCCGGCCAGCACCGAGCCCAGCACGTAGATCCCGAGCGCGAGCTGGACGAGTGTCTTCTTGTTGGTCAGATCGGCCATTTTGCCCCAGATTGGGGTGGTCGCTGTGGTCGCGAGCAGGGCCGAGGTCACCACCCAGGTGTACGCGGACTGGCCGCCGTGCAGTTCGGTGATGATCCGCGGCAGCGCGTTCGAGATGACCGTGGAGGAGAGGATCGCGACGAACAGACCCAGCAGCAGGCCGGAGAGTGCTTCCAGGATCTGCCGGTGGGTCATGGTCACGGCGGTCGCCTGGGGAGGCGCTGTCGCCTGGCTCATCGTTGTTGCCTCCGAGCGGAGTCGAGGTGGAACGGCGGGGCTGGTACGCACGGGCCGCCTGAGAGTTGCCTGGAGCAACCGTATGCCTTGGTTGCCTAGAGCAACAACTTGACGGACCGCGATGCTATTCCCTGTTCGATGCCCCTACTGCCAGGAGTCGTTGAACCGGCCGAGCAGCCGGGCGAACTCCTCGACGTCCCGGGCCGGCCAGTCGTTCAGCGTGCGCAGCAACTCTCCCACCCGCGCGGACCGGGCGGCGTCGAACCGGCGCTGGCCCTCCTCGGTGAACGTGATCTGCGCGGCCCGCCGGTCGCTCGGATCGGGGTCGCGGTAGACCAGGCCGAGGGCCTCCAGGGCGTTGATCTGCCGGCTGAGCGTTCCCTTGCCCACACCGAGCCGCGCCGCCAACTCGGTCAACCGGATCGACCCACTGCGCCGCAACCACAGCAGCAGCCCGTAGGTGTTCGGCTCCAGGTTCGGGTGCACCTCGCGGGCGATTTCCCAGGAAACCGCCCGCCCACGACGCAGCAGGGCGGTCAACTCGTGCTCGACCGCCCGGATCGGTTCTGGCAGGTGCTCGTCCACGCGTAGAGACTACGGCGAGGTCGGCCGTGCGGCGGCCGAGAGTCGGCGCCGCATCACAGGGCGTAGGTGGCCGTCCTTTGTGGTGCCCTCGATGACCACGTCGGCCCTTCGCCCCTCATGCGTCAGGGTGGCGACCGCGTTGCCGAAGTACGGGCCGGCCAGCTTGCGCCACCGCACCCCCGGCCGGCGTACGCCCGCGGAACGGGCCAGCGCCCGGGTGGCCCCGGCCGGACCCGGCGACCAGCCCAGTTTCATCAGCGGGCGAATGCCCGCCGGCACCTGGTTGTGGATCGGCGAACAGGTGAGCTGGTGCACCGGAGTGACCACCGCCGGGTCCGCGAACCGGGCCCGCGCCACGTACGAGTGGTGCACGTCACCGGAGAGCACGCTGATCGACGCCGGTGGTGCGTACGCCGGGCCGGCCCCGATCCGCGCGCCGGACTGCCGCGGCGTGCCGGTGCCGATGCGGGCGAACGTCTCCGCGAGCGCCTCGAAGGACCGCCGGAACGCCGCCCAGTGCTCCAGGTCCAGCGCACGCCGCAGCTTCTCCGCCCCGCGCGCCACCCACGGTCGACGTGAGTCCGCCAGTTTCTCGTTCCACGCCTCGATGTGGTGGATGCCCTGCGGCAGCAGCCAGGGCAGCGAGGCGCCCACCACCAGGTGGTCGTAGACCCCGTGCGCCTGGTCGAGGAACCAGGCCCACTCGCCGGGCGGCAGCATCGCCCGGCTGTTGGGCTCGAGCACCCGGCTGCACCTGTTGTCCAGCATGACCAGCCGGGTCCGGCCCAGATCCAGCGCGTAGCTCCACTGATACTGCACCGCGCGCCAGCGCTCGGTGTCGTGCGCCAGGTCGGACTCCTGGTCGACCCGGTGGCCGAACTCACGCAGCACGCTGGTGGCGTCCTCCGCGGCGGCGACCTTCGCGAAGACCGGATCGGCGACGATCTCGTCGGGGGAGAGATTGCCCAGGTGCTGGTAGACCCAGTACGAGGCGAGCCCACTGCCGATCCGCTCCGCCCACCACGGCTGCTCGCGTACCTCGGTCCGCCACGCCGCCGAGGTGTTCCAGTCGTCGATGATCTCGTGATCGTCGAAGATCATCACGCTGGGCACCGTGGAGAGCAGCCAGCGGATCTCCGGATCACGCCAGGACTCCAGATAGAGCTTGGTGTACTCGTCGAAGCTCACCACCTGGTCGGCGGGAGCGCCCTTCGGCCGCCGCCGCCGTCGACGCAGCAGCCGGCGCACAGTGGGCGAGGTGACGTCGGCGTAGACCTGGTCACCGAGCAGCACCAGCAGGTCGGGCAGCGGGTTCGACTCCGGGTCCGCCATCAACCGCCGGGCGTACGCGTCCAGCGCGTCAGGTGGCAGCTTGCGGGTGGTGGCGTGCTGGGTGGTCTCCCGGCACGAGCCGAAGATCAGATTGACCGGCTGGTCCCGGTCGTCGGCGGCCCGGGTGCGGATCACGCTCGGCGGGAACCCGCTGCTCGGCACCGGCCAGACGAGCTCGTCGTCGACGAGCACCTCGTAGGTGGTCTCGCTGTCCGCAGTGAGCCCTTCCACGACCACGAGGGCGTAGTGATGGTCGTACGCCGAGAAGGTGGGCGCGGTGCCGGTGGCGCCGTCGGCGGTACGGACGGTGACCACGGCGGGCCCGGCGGTCTCTACCCAGATGGTGGCCCGGGTGTCCACGACTCGCCGCAGGAGTGGGCCGATGAGGAGGTGTGCGGCGGACATGGCGCGAGCCTACCGCCGGATTCCGGGCACCGGCTGCGGGCCGTGGCTGAGATGCCGGGCACCGCCCAGGGGAGCGGTGGTTCAGACTCCGTGCACGGCTCGGGGTGCGGTGGCTGGGACGCCGCCGCCGGCATCTGACAGGATTCCGGCATGGCCGAATATCTCGTCCTCGCTCTGGTCCTGCTCGGTGTGCTGATCGCCGGCACAGTCGGGCTGGTCGTGCCGCGCCTGCGGCGACGACCTGAGCCTCCGCTGCCACGCACGGAGGTCGACACCAGGGCTGAGGAGGATCTCGCCGGCCCGCCGGTCGAGGCACCGGAGTCCGATCTGTCCACCGGCGTCCTGGTCGAGCCGCCGCCGGTGCTCGAACCGCAGGTCGAGGTGCCCGAGCCGACCGCCGGGCGGCTGGTCCGTCTCCGCTCGCGGCTGTCCCGCTCACAGAACGTGTTCGGCAAGAGCCTGCTCGGCCTGCTCGCCCGTGACCACCTCGACGAGGACGTCTGGGAGGAGATCGAGGACAGCCTGATCACCGCCGACGTCGGCGTCGACGCCACCCGCGACATCGTCGACCGGCTTCGCGAGCGCACCCGGGTGCTCGGCACCCGCTCGGCCTCCGAGCTGCGGGCACTGCTCGCCGCCGAGCTGGTCAACGCGCTCGACCCGAGCCTGGACCGCTCGTTGCGGACCGCCCCCAAGGACGGCGTGCCGGCGGTGGTCCTCGTCGTCGGCGTCAACGGCGCCGGCAAGACCACAACCTGCGGCAAGATCGCCCGGGTGCTGGTGGCCGACGGTCGCAGCGTGCTGCTCGGCGCGGCGGACACCTTCCGGGCCGCCGCGGCCGACCAACTGGAGACCTGGGGCTCGCGTGTCGGAGCGGAGACCGTGCGGGGGCCTGAGGCAGCCGACCCGGCCAGCGTCGCGTTCGACGCCGTCAAGCGCGGCATCGACACCGGCGTGGACACCGTGCTCATCGACACCGCCGGCCGCCTGCAGAACAAGATCGGCCTGATGGACGAGCTGGGCAAGGTCAAGCGCGTGGTGGAGAAGCAGGGCCCGATCGACGAGACACTGCTCATCCTGGACGCCACCACCGGGCAGAACGGCCTGGAGCAGGCCCGGGTCTTCACCGAGGTGGTCAACGTGACCGGCGTGGTGCTGACCAAGCTCGACGGCACCGCCAAGGGCGGCATCGTGATCGCCGTGCAACGCAAGCTCGGCATCCCCGTGAAGCTGGTCGGCCTCGGCGAAGGCAAGGACGACCTGGCCCCGTTCGACCCGGCGCAGTTCGTCGACGCGTTGCTGGGGACCGAGGCCACCGGCCGGGACGCGTAGTCTCGGGTGACCACTGACGATCGCGCGTACGCGGGCTGGCGTGACCCGGGCCATCCTTCGCAGCGCCTCGGGAGACCGTACGTGACTTCGCAGGAGATCCCGCTGCACGGCGGCAACGTGAGCACCGTTGTCCGCGTGGGTGACACGGTCCGGCGCAACGCCGGTCCGTGGACCCCGTCCGTGCACGCGCTGCTGCGCCACCTGGAGTACGTGGGGTTCACCGGAGCCCCCCGGGCCCTCGGGATGGACGAGCGCAACCGTGAGGTGCTGTCGTACCTGGAGGGGGAGTGCGGAGAATATCCGCTCGCCCCGCACTGGGTGACCGACGAGGCCCTGGTCACCGTCGCCACCATGCTGCGCATGTTTCACGACGCGCAGTACGGCTTCACTCCTCCGCAGGCGGCGGTCTGGCGCTCGTTCGGGCCCCCACCGCCGGACACCGAGGTGATCTGCCACCACGACGCCGCGCCGCACAACGTGATCTGGCGTCCGGACGGCACCCTCGGGCTGATCGACTTCGACCTCGCCTCGCCCGGAGCGCGGATCTACGACGTGGCGTACGCCGCCTGGACCTGGGTGCCGATCTTCGCGGACCGCGACTCGATCACGCTGGGCTGGAAGAACCCGGACCGCCCTCGCCGCCTCCGGCTCTTCGCCGACGCGTACGGGCTGATCCCCCGGGACCGGCACCGGCTGATCCGGACCATCCGTAAACGGATCGTGGACCACGTCGAGGGGATCCGCCGGATGGCCGCCGCCGGTGAGCCGGCGTTCGTCCGGATCGTGCACAAGGGCCACCTGCGTCGACCGATGCGCGATCTGCGACTGCTCGACTACGAGCGGCACACCCTGGAGAACGCCCTCCGCTGAGCGCCGGTCCGGCGATGCTCGGCCGGGCGCGTCACGCGCACCGGTCGATGCCGTTGACCGGTCAGCCATCGACGATCGCCGTCCGGTCGATCCACAATCGTCCATGCTGACGACTGTGCGGAGTTCGTGACACGTCCGAAACAACCCGTCACGAAACGGAAACCCGCACGGGACCCAAAGTGAAACAGGCGGCCGCGAAGCTTCCGCGCAACCGGCCTACGGGCGACGCTGCCCCGGAAAGCCGCGAAGGAGGACTTCACCTTTAGGAGGCCAGCGTGCCTGAAGCACCGACGATCGACGGCGCCAATACTACGTGGCTGCTGGTTTCGACCGCGCTCGTGCTGCTCATGACCCCCGGACTGGCGCTGTTCTACGGCGGCCTCAACCGGGCCAAGGGCGTACTCAACATGATGATGATGAGCTTCTCGGCTATCGGGCTCATCTCAATTCTGTGGTGGTTCTACGGATTCAGCGTCGCCTTCGGGACCGACGTGAACGGCTTCTGGGGCGACCCGGGCGCGTACCTCGGCACCAAGACCTTCCTCGCCGAAACCGACCTGTGGGGCGCCACGGCGGAGAACCCCAGCGGCATCGGGGTTCCGCTCTACGTGTTCATGGCCTTCCAGATGGTCTTCGCGGTGATCACCGTCGCGCTGATCAGCGGTGCCATCGCCGACCGGGCCAAGTTCGCCGGCTGGCTGCTGTTCGCCTTCGGCTGGGCCACCCTGGTCTACTTCCCGGTCGCCCACTGGGTGTGGGGCGGCGGCATCATCGGCGCTGACATCCACGCGTTGGACTTCGCCGGTGGCACCGCGGTGCACATCAACGCCGGTGCGGCGGCCCTGGCCGTTGCCCTGGTCCTCGGCAAGCGGCTCGGTTGGCCGCGGGAGGGCATGAAGCCGCACAACATCCCGCTGGTCGCGCTCGGTGCGGGTCTGCTGTGGTTCGGCTGGTTCGGGTTCAACGCCGGCTCGGAGCTGACCGTCGACTCGGTCGCCGGCCTCGCCTTCATCAACACCCAGCTCGCCACGGCGGCTGCGGTGCTCGGCTGGATCGCTGTCGAGTGGATCAAGGACCGGAAGCCGACCATGGTCGGTGCCTCGTCCGGCGCCGTCGCCGGCCTGGTCGCCATCACCCCGGCCTGCGGGTTCATCGCCCCCTGGGCGGCCGTCCTGCTCGGCGTCGTCGCCGGCGCGGTGTGCGCGCTCGCCATCAGCCTCAAGTACAAGCTCGGCTACGACGACTCGCTCGACGTGGTCGGCGTGCACTTCGTCGGTGGTTGGATCGGTTCGCTCTGGCTCGGTCTCTTCGCCACCAACTCGGTCAACGCCGCGATCAGCGACGTGGTGGGTGCCTCCGACGGCCTCTTCTACGGCGGCGGCGCGACCCAGCTCGGGCGGCAGGCCCTCGCCGGCCTGATCGTCACCGTCTGGTCGTTCGGCATCGCCTGGGTGCTGGCCTTCGTCATCGAGAAGACGATCGGCTTCCGGGTCAAGGGTGAGGACGAGGTCGAGGGCATCGACATCGCCGAGCACGCCGAGAGCAGCTACGACCTGTCCCCGGCCGGCGGCGGCACGGGTGGCGCGTTCGCGATGGCCGGCATCGGCACCCCCGGTGGCGGCACGACGAGTGGTGCCAAGCCGGAGGCGGAGCCCGCCGAGCCGGTCAGCGAAAAGGTCGCCGGTTAACGTTCCTGGGATGGAGGGGTTGGACATGAAGCTGGTGACCGCAGTCATCAAGCCGTACCAACTGGACGCGGTGAAGGAGGCCCTGCACGCCCTCGGGGTGGCCGGGCTGACCGTCAGCGAGGTTCAGGGGTACGGGCGGCAGAAGGGGCACACCGAGGTCTACCGGGGTGCCGAGTACACGGTCGAGTTCCTGCCCAAGATCCGGGTCGAGGTGCTCACCGACGAGATCGACGTCGACAAGGTGGTGGACGCCATCGTCGGAGCGGCCCGCACGGGCAAGATCGGTGACGGCAAGGTCTGGGTCACCGGTGTCGAAGAGGTCGTCCGGGTACGTACCGGCGAACGCGGCCTCGACGCACTCTGACGCGGCCACGACTGACATGACCTCGTTGATCAAGAAGAACGCGTCAGGACCCGCCGATGACGGCGACGCGAACCTCTTGATCAACGAGGTCGTCGGCGTTCCCGGGGGGATCGGGGAAGCGGCCCGGCGGGGGCGGGCCGCGGCCTACGACTCGTTCCTGCGGGGGTTGCTGCCGCCGCGGGACGGGGTGGCACTCCTGGCCGTCGGGGGCCTGGGTCGGCGGCAGTGTGCTCCGTACAGCGACCTCGACCTGGTGCTGGTGCACGCCGGGGTGCCCGGCACAGACGAGTTGGCCGCCTCGGTCTGGTACCCGATCTGGGACGCGGGCCTGCGGCTCGACCATTCCGTACGCACCGTCGCCGAGGCGCTCTCGGTGGCCCAGGACGACGTCAAGGTAGCCCTCGGGCTGCTCGACGCCCGGTTGATCGTGGGGGACCAGGCGCTGGCCGACGCGCTGATCCGCACCGCCGCCGATCATTGGCGGCGTACCGCCGTCCGGCACCTCGCCGGCCTGCGCGAGGTCACCGAGGCCCGCTGGCAGGCCCACGGTGAGCTGGCGTTCCTGCTGGAGGGCGACCTCAAGGAAGCCGCCGGTGGTCTGCGCGACGTGGGGCTGCTGCGGGCGATCTCCGCCGCCGGCATCACCGACGCGCTGCGTCCTGCCGTACGCGCCGCTCACCTGCGCCTGTTGGACACCCGCGACGCGCTGCACCAGCAGGTCGGCCGACGGGTCGACCGGCTGGTCGCCCAGGAGCGCGACGGAGTGGCCAACCTGCTCGGCCTGCGACAACTCCAGCCCGGCGCGTCCGAGGCCGAGGGGCGGCCGGGAGCCGTGGTGCACGACGGTGACGTGCTGCTGCGTCGGGTCGCCGGTGACGCCCGCACGGTCAGTCACGCCCTGGACGACGCCTTCCGGGCCGCCGACCGGCTGCGCTCCGGCCGCTCCCGCGGCGGCAACGGCCGTCCGGCCCGCCGCCCGGTCGCCCGCGACGTGGTCGAACACGACGGCGAGCTGGTGCTCGCCCGCACGGCGATCGGGGCACGCCCCGACCCGAGCCTCTCGCTGCGGGTGGCCGCCGCGTCGGCCACCACCCGAATCCCCATCGCGCGGGCCACGTGCGAGTGGCTGGCGGCGTACTGTCCGCCCCTGCCGGCCCCCTGGCCGGCCGAGGCCCGGGCCGCGCTGATCACCCTGCTGGGAGCCGGTCCCGGCCTGGTGCCGGCCTGGGAGACCTGCGACCGGTACGGGCTGGTCGACGGCTGGCTGCCCGAGTGGACCCGGCTGCGCAGCCTGCCCCAGCACAACCCGGTGCACCGCTTCACCCTCGACCGGCACCTCGTACAGACCGCGCACGAGGCCAGCCGACACGCCCGCGAGGTGGAGCGCCCGGACCTGCTGCTCCTCGGCGCTCTCCTGCACGACATCGGCAAGGGACTCCCCGGTGACCACAGCACCGTCGGCGTACCGGTTGCCCAGGCGGTGGCCACCAGGGTCGGTCTGCCCACCGCCGAGGTCGAGCTGATCGGCAAGCTGGTCCGGCTGCACCTGCTGCTGCCCGACGTGGCCACCCGCCGGGACCTGAGCGACCCGGTCACCATCGCCTCGGTGGTCGAGGCGGTCGAAGACACCGGCACCCTCGACGTGCTGCACGCGTTGGTCCGCGCCGACGCGGCGGCGACCGGGCCGGCGGCCTGGTCCGACTGGAAGGGCCGACTCGTCGCCGAGTTGGTCGCCCGGGTCCGCACCGCGCTGGACACCGGGGTACTCCCCGAGCCACCCGCCCCGGACCCGGAGCTGCTGGCCGGGCCCCTGCCGGTCGTCCACCTGACCGGCGACCGGGTGTCGGTCGCGGCGGCCGACCGACGGGGTCTGCTCGCCACTGTGGCCGGCTGCCTGGCCCTGCACCGGCTGGAGGTGATCTCCGCGGACGCCTCCGCCGTCGACGGCCGGGCCCTGGTCGAGTGCCGGGTGCAGCCCCGCTACGGCCTTCCGCCGGACCCGGTCCCGCTCCGCGCCGACCTGCGCCGGGCGGTAGCCGGCGACGTGTCGGTCACCCAACGGCTGCGGGGCCGTGCGCTCGCCAGCCGTGGCGGCGGCGCGGCTCCACGAGTGGTCTGGCACCGCGAGGCGGCCACTGACGCCGTACTGCTGGAACTGCGCGCCGCCGACGCCGCCGGGCTGCTCTACCGAGTCACCTGCGCTCTCGACGAGGCCGGCGCTCTGGTGCGGGCGGCCCGCATCTCCACCCTCGGCGCCGACGTGGTCGACGCCTTCTACCTGGTGGGCGGTTGGCCGGACGACGCCACCCGGGCCCGCCTGGAGGCCGCCGTCCTAGCCGCCGTCTGACCCACGGCGGCACCGTCGGCGTCGCTGTCGGCTGCGGCGCGCTGACCCGGCCGGCCGACTGGTCGCCGTGTGCCGCGCGTTGCGCCTGGATGCTCGCTCGGCCGCTCGGCCGCTCGGCCGCTCGGCCGGTCACTCCCACGAGCGTGATGCCTCACAGTCATCGTGATGCCTCACAGTCATCAGGCTCGTGAGGGCGTCCGACGCCAGCGCGGTGCGATCGGGTGTTTGGTCCCTGCGGCGGGTACGTCCGGGGGCGTAGCCGCGATGCCGCTCGTTGACGCACGTCAGATGGCCACGGCGCGGGCAGAATGACGGCCATGCGAGGCAGCGGGCAGTGGCGGTGGCCGGAGGTTGCGGCGGATGCCGTGCTCGCCCTGGTGCTGCTCGGGTTCGGATTGCTCGCCACCGGTCTGGCCGGGGACAACCAGCCGGGGTCGAGGCCGGTGGACGCCGTGAGTCGGGTGCTGATCACCGTCGCGGCGCTCGCCCTGCTGGTGCGGCGGCGTGCTCCGGTCGCCGTCCTCGCCGTGGTCACAGTGGCCACCTCGACGTACCTGCTGATCGGCTACCCGTACGGGCCGATCCTGGTCACGTTCCTGGTCGCGGTCTACACCGTGGCCGGGTGGCTGCCGGTGCGACCGGCGGCGCTCGCCACCGGCGGCGCGTTCGTACTGTTGTTGGCGCACGTCTTCTTCGGGCGGGGGCCCGCGCCGGGTTGGACGGGAGTGCTGCCCGCGTCGGCCTGGGCGGTCGTACCGTTCGCGGTGGGGGTGGTGGTGCGGGTGAGCCGTGAGGCGACCGCGCGTACCCGTGCCGAGGAGGCCCGCAGCCGAGTTGAGCAGGCGCGACGGCAGGCCGACGAGGAGCGGCTGCGCATCGCGCAGGAGGTGCACGACGTGGTGGGGCACGGGCTGGCCGCGATCAGCATGCAGGCGGAGATCGCCCTGCACCTGCTGCCGAAGCGGCCGGAGCAGGCGGAGGTGGCCCTGACCGCGATCAGCCGGACCAGCCGCGAGGCGCTGGACGAGCTGCGGGTCACCCTGGGTGCGGTGCGGCGGGGCGCCGAGCGCGAGCCGGTACCCGGCCTGGCCCGGCTTCCCGCGCTGCGCGACCGGCTGGCCGGGGCGGGG
This sequence comes from Micromonospora sp. NPDC005205, assembly GCF_040608275.1. Taxonomy (NCBI): domain Bacteria; kingdom Bacillati; phylum Actinomycetota; class Actinomycetes; order Micromonosporales; family Micromonosporaceae; genus Micromonospora; species Micromonospora sp. NPDC005205. The sequence continues at coordinate 59,598 of NZ_JBEXHV010000002.1, read as the reverse complement.
CTCGCCGTCGAGGTGCGCGTCGTCGGGGAGCCCAGGGAGGTGCCGGCCGCGGTCGACCTGGCCGCGTACCGGGTGGTGCAGGAGGCGTTGACAAACGTGCTGCGGCACGCGGGAGTGGCGAGCGCGGAGGTGACAGTGAACTACCGCGTCGACGAGGTGACCGTCGAGGTCACCGACCGGGGGGTAGGTGCCGACCGCGCCGGGACGGCTCCGGCCGACGGCGAGGGCGGCCACGGTCTGGCCGGCATGCGCGAGCGGGTCGCGGCGCTGGGCGGGCGGTTGACCACCGGGCCGCGCGCCGGGGGCGGGTTCGGGGTGTACGCCGGGCTGCCCGTGGAGCCGACCACGTGATCCGGGTGCTGATCGCCGACGACCAGGATCTCGTCCGGCTCGGGCTGCGCGCGCTGGTGGAGAGCGAGGACGACCTGGCGCTGGCCGGCGAGGCGTCCGACGGGCTGCGGGCGGTCGAGTTGGCCCGCCGGGTTCGGCCGGACGTGGTGCTGATGGACATCCGGATGCCCGGCATCGACGGCATCGAGGCGACCCGCCGTATCGTCGCCGACCCCGACCTGACCGGCACGCGGGTGGTGGTGCTCACCACCTTCGAGCTGGACGAGTACGTCTTCGACGCGCTGCGGCACGGTGCGAGCGGGTTCCTCACCAAGGACACCAGACCGACTGAGCTGCTGCGCGCGATCCGGCTCGTCGCCGAGGGGGAGGCGCTGCTGTCGCCGTCGGTGACCCGTCGGGTGGTGCGGGAGTTCGCCACCCGGCCGTCCCGGGTGCTTCGTCCGCACCCGCGACTGGAGGCGCTGACCGATCGGGAGCGTCAGGTCGTCGGCCTGGTCGGTGAGGGCCTGAACAACGAGGAGATCGCCGCACGGTTGGTGGTCAGCCCAGCGACCGCGCGGACCCACGTCAGCCGGGCGATGGGCAAGCTGGGAGCCCGGGATCGGGCCCAGCTCGTCGTGTTCGCGTACCAGTCGGGGTTGGTGTCGGGGTGAGGCCCGGGCCGGGCGACAGCGGCCCTACGGCCGGGCGGTTACCCTAGCGGTGGCCGGACTCCGCAGTGCCGGCCGCGTTGTGCCCGCCGGAACACTGACAAACGGGATGTTCGCGTGTTTGACACCTTGAGTGACCGCCTGTCCGGGATCTTCACCAAGCTCCGCGGCAAGGGGCGGCTCACCGACGCCGACATCGACGCCACCGCGCGCGAGATCCGCCTCGCGCTGCTGGAGGCGGACGTCGCGCTGCCGGTGGTCAAGGGCTTCATCGCGGCCGTCAAGGAGCGGGCCCGCAGCTCCGAGGTCTCCCAGGCGCTGAACCCGGCCCAGCAGATCATCAAGATCGTCAACGAAGAGCTGATCACCGTGCTCGGCGGCGAGGGCCGGCGGCTCCAGTTCGCCAAGCAGCCGCCGACCGTGATCATGTTGGCCGGCCTCCAGGGTTCCGGTAAGACGACCCTCGCCGGCAAGCTGGCCCGCTGGCTGAAGGGCCAGGGACACCAGCCGCTGCTCGTCGCCGCCGACCTCCAGCGCCCCAACGCCGTCGGGCAGCTCCAGGTGCTCGGTGGCCGGGCCGGTGTCGAGGTGTACGCCCCGGAGCCCGGCAACGGCACCGGTGACCCGGTGCAGGTGGCCCGCGCGTCGATCGAGCACGCGAAGCGCGCCGCCCGCGACATCGTCATCGTCGACACCGCCGGCCGCCTCGGCATCGACGCCGAGATGATGCAGCAGGCCGCCGACATCCGCGACGCCGTCTCGCCGGACGAGGTCATCTTCGTCATCGACGCGATGGTCGGTCAGGACGCCGTCCGCACCGCCGAGGCGTTCCGCGACGGCGTCGGCATCACCGGTGTGGTGCTCTCCAAGCTCGACGGCGATGCCCGTGGTGGTGCCGCGCTGTCGGTCCGTGAGGTCACCGGGCAGCCGATCCTGTTCGCCTCCACCGGTGAGAAACTGGAGGACTTCGACGTCTTCCACCCCGACCGGATGGCCAGCCGGATCCTCGGCATGGGCGACGTCCTCACTCTGATCGAGCAGGCCGAGCAGGCCTTCGACTCCGATCAGAAGGAGAAGATGACCGCCAAGCTGATGGGCGGTGAGCAGTTCACCCTTGACGACTTCCTCGACCAGCTCATCGCGGTGCGGCGGATGGGCCCGATCGCCAACGTGCTGGCCATGATGCCGGGCATGGGGCAGATGAAGGACCAGCTCGCCGATCTGGACGACAGTCACTTCGACCGGGTCACCGCGATCATCAGGTCGATGACCCCGGGCGAGCGGACCAACCCGAAGATCATCAACGGTTCCCGCCGGGCGCGCATCGCCAACGGGTCTGGCGTCACCGTGATGGACGTCAACCAGCTGCTCAACCGCTTCGCCGACGCGCAGAAGATGATGAAGCAGATGGGCGGCATGATGGGCCTGCCCGGCGGTGGCCGCCGCAAGGCGACCAAGTCGCCGAAGAACAAGCGCAAGGGCACCAAGGGTGGCGGTCGTCCGCGTACCGGCGCCGGCGCCGGGATGCCCGCCGGTTTCCCGGGCGGCATGCCGCAGCTCCCGCCGGGGATGGACCCGAACGACCTCGCTGGCGGCCAGGGCCTGCCGCCCGGCTTCAAGCTTCCGAAGATCGACTTCAACAAGCTCGGCAAGGGCGGCGACAAGGGCCCGCGCTGACCTCGGTGCCGGTCGAGGACCACCTGCTCGCCCCCGACGGGGAGTGATCGGGTAGGACTGTGCGCATGGCTCTTCATGTGCGCGGCGTGCTGCTCCCCGACGACGAGGTCCGGGATCTCTGGCTGGTCGGCGACCGGGTGACCTTCACCCCCGTACCCGATGCCCAGACCGTCGTCGACGGCGGCTTCGTGTTGCCGGGGCTGGTAGACGCTCACTGCCACATCGGCATCGCCCGAGGTGGCGCCCCGATCACCTCACTCGACCAGGCCCGCGCGTTGGCCCACGTCGACCGGGACGCCGGGGTGCTGGCGATCCGGGACGCCGGCTCGCCGTACCCGTACCCCGAACTCGACGACGAGCCGGACCTGCCGCGACTGGCCCGCGCGGGCCAGCATGTCGCCCCGCCGAAGCGCTACCTGCGCGACATCGGGGTGGAGGTCGACGCGACCGAGGTGGCCGCCACTGTCGCCGCGCAGGCACGGGCCGGCAATGGCTGGGTCAAGCTGGTCGGCGACTGGATCGACCGTGGCGTCGGTGACCTGGCGCCGGCCTGGGACGCGGACACCCTCACCGCCGCCGTGCGGGCGGCGCACGACGCCGGGGTACGCGCCGCGGTGCACACCTTCTCCGAGTCGGCAGTCGAGATCATGGTGCGGGCCGGGGTGGACTCGGTGGAGCACGGCACCGGGCTCAGCCTCGACCTGATCGACGAGATGGCCCGCCAGGGCACCGCCCTGATCCCCACGATGATCAACATCGCCACCTTCGGGGGCATCGCCGAGCAGGCGCGAGGCAAGTTTCCCGGGTACGCCGACCACATGCTCGCGTTGCGCGACGGCTTCCCCGAGGTGGTGCGTGCCGCGTACGAGGCTGGGGTACCCATCTACGTGGGCACCGACGCCGGTGGCGGCATCGATCACGGGCTCGCCGCCGAGGAGATGCTGCTGCTGCACGAACGGGCCGGCATGGCACCGATCGACGTACTCGCCGCCGCCTCCTGGGGCGCCCGCGCGTGGCTCGGCTTCGCCGGCCTGGTCGAAGGCGGCCTCGCCGACCTGACCGTCTACCCCGAAGACCCCCGCAGTGACCTGCGCGTCGTCCGCGCCCCGTCCCGCACGATCCTTCGCGGCCGCGTCATCCGCTGACCCCCCCGCGAGCGCCACACCGCCCGGGCCGGGCCGGGCCGAGCCGAGCCGGGCCGGCCGTGTCGCAAGATCGCGCTCGAACCAGGATGTAGTGGCCTCCGCGTTGGAGGATGCCACTACATCCATTATCGAGCGCGGTCTTGACCTGGTTGCGAGATCAGCCGGGCCCCGAGAGAGAGATCCCCGCAACATCGGGGATGTTGCTGCCTCTAGCGCACCTGAGGCCGCAACATCCGGGAAGTTGCGCGGGCCCCGGGGCGCGAGGGCGGGGTGGGAGTCAGGGGAGTGGGCGGGCGGCGGCGCTGAAGAGGCGTACGGCGAGGTCGGCGAGGGCCGTGGCGGTCTGCTCGATCGGTTCGCGGGGGAGCACGATGTGGCTGACCACCAGGCGGACGATGGTGTCGGCGGCGAAGGTCAGCGCGGCCTGGTCCGCTCCGGGCAGGTGGTCGCCGGCCCAGTCGATCAGGGCGCCGGACGCCTCGGTGAGCACCACTTCGGCCCGGGTGGTGAGGTACGGCAGTAGTTCGTCCGAGCCGCCCCGGGCGCTGGTCAGGATCGCCTTGATCAGCGGGTTTTCCGCAGCCGTGGTGAGGGTGTTTGCGATGGCCGCGTACGCGCCGGCCCGCACGTCGGTGTCGTGGGCGAGCAGAGCGGCCCGGACGGCGCCGACGAATCGGTCCACCTCGGCGCGGGCGAGCGCCTCGGCCAGCCCTGCCTTGCTGCCGAACTCGTTGTAGACGGTCTGTCGGCTCACCCCTGCGGTGTTCGCGACGGCACCCATCCGGACTCCGTCCCATCCGGTCGCGACGGTCAGCGCGCGGGCGGCGTCGACGATGCCTGTCCGTACCGGGGTGGGGTCCCTCTGCTCAATCATGGTGGTCGAAGTGTAGGCCGGCGTGTCGGCCGGACCGGTCGACGATCGGGCCGGGTCAGCTGCCGGTGTCGGGCCACCCGGCGCACCCGGTTCGCGGCCCGGCGTGCCGGGTCGGGGGCCTCGGGCCCGGGGGTGGGAGCCGCTCCCGGGCGTGCGGATGGAGGAAGGACATGGCGGCGGGGGCCGACGATGCCGCGCCCGAGCGCACCGCCCTGACGAGCGGCGCATAGTATGTGCGGTCATGGCACGCGTGCTCACTCCCCGTGCGGAGGATTTTCCCCGCTGGTACCAGGACCTGATCGCCAAGGCGAAGCTGGCCGACAACGGCCCGGTTCGCGGCACCATGGTCATCCGACCGGCCGGCTACGCCATCTGGGAGCGTATGCAGGCTGAGATGGACGCTCGGATCAAGGCGGCGGGTGCGGAGAACGCGTACTTCCCGTTGTTCATCCCCGAGAGCTACCTCAAGCGTGAGGCGGAGCACGTCGAGGGCTTCTCGCCGGAGCTGGCCGTCGTCACCCACGGTGGTGGCAAGCCGCTGGCGGAGCCGGTGGTGGTGCGTCCGACCAGCGAGACGGTCATCGGCGAGTTCATGGCCAAGTGGATCGACTCGTACCGGGACCTGCCGCTGCTGCTCAACCAGTGGGCGAACGTGGTCCGGTGGGAGCTTCGTCCGCGGATCTTCCTGCGTACCAGCGAGTTCCTCTGGCAGGAGGGGCACACCGCGCACGCCACCCGTGAGGACGCCCGGGCGTACGCGCGGCGGATCCTGCACGAGGCGTACGAGGACCTGATGGTCAACGTGATCGGCATTCCGGTGGTGGTCGGTCTGAAGACGAAGCGTGAGCGCTTCGCCGGGGCGACGGCCACGTACACCTGCGAAGGCATGATGGGCGACGGCAAGGCGTTGCAGCTGGGCACCAGCCACGAGCTGGGCCAGAACTTCGCCAAGGCGTTCGACATCAGCTACTCCTCCAAGGAGGGCGGCCGGGAGCACGCCTGGACCACCTCCTGGGGCACGTCCACCCGGATGCTCGGTGGCCTGATCATGGCGCACGGCGACGACAACGGCCTGCGCGTGCCGCCGAGGCTCGCGCCGATCCAGGCGTACGTCATGATCGTCAAGGACGGCGACGGCGTCGGCGAGGCGGCGGCCAAGCTGCGCGACGGCCTGCGCGACGCCGGTGTCCGGGTCGCGCTCGACGACCGGACCGACACCCCGTTCGGCCGCCGGGCCGTCGACGCCGAGCTGCGTGGCTATCCGGTACGCGTCGAAGTCGGCCCCCGTGACCTGGCCGTGGGCAACGCGACGGTGGTGCGTCGGACCGACGGTTCGAAGACCCCGACGCCGGTGGCGGACGTGGTCACCGCGGTGCTGGCCGCCCTGGAGACCGACCAGCAGGTGCTGCACGACCAGGCGCTGGCCAACCGCGAGTCGCGCACCGTCGAGGTGGCCACCCTGGCCGAGGCGATCGAGGCCGCCGCGACCGGCTGGGCGCGGGTGCCGTGGTCGGCGGTCGGCGTGGCCGGTGAGGCGGAGGCGAACGGTCAGGGCGTCACTGTGCGCTGCCTGCTGCGCGCCGACGGTTCGGTACCGGACTCGGAGGACGAGCCGGACCTGGTTGCCATCCTCGCCCGCGCCTACTGAGGTGCGGCCGGGCAACCCCGTCGACCGGTTCGAGCCGGGTCGGCTGATCATGCATCGGAACGTGCGGCACGGCCGGATCGGGTGGGTCCGGCCGGCCCGCGTGGTCAGCGACGATGATCGAGGGTTGCTGGTCTGGATCGCCCGGGACTCGCCGGTGGCCCATGAGGTGACCGAGGCCGGGCTCAACATGCGGGCCATGCCTTTCGCCCAGTGGATCTCGTCGACCTACCGGTTGGCGCACGGACGCTGGAACGGCCCGCCGCTGTTGAAGTTCCTGCCCACGGGGGCGGCGCACTCCGTCTGGTGGTTCTCCGACGCCCAGGGCCGGTTCGCCCACTGGTACGTCAACCTCGAAGAGCCCGGTGTCCGCTGGGACGACGGCCCGGTGGCCGGCGTCGACGTGGTGGACCAGGACCTGGACGTGGTGGTGTGGCCGGATCGCAGCTGGGAGTGGAAGGACGAGGGTGAGTTCGTCGAGCGGCTCGCCTTCGGCGCCGACTACTGGGTGACCGACGAGAAGGCGGTCCGCGCCGAGGGGGAGCGGGTGATCGCGCTCGCCGAGGCTGGCGAGTTCCCGTTCGACGGCACCTGGTGTGATTTCACACCCCCACCAGAGTGGGGCATACCGGACAAACTGCCACCGGGATGGGATCGTCCGCCGGTGCGCTGAGCGGTGCCGAGGTCACCGGCAACGCGGTGTGCGGGTCCGATGCGGAAGATCGGCATCGGATCTGGCAGAATAGGTCGCTGGTATCCGGCGCGCGTCCGGCGCCCTCTAACCCGGGCGCGTCGCCAGTCCACCGAGTTGTCTCCGGCCCAACCCCACGGGTCCGGTCGGCGCTCACCCATGCACACCGCCCGCCTGGGCCGGTGAGATCGCAACAGGAGCGAAACAACTGTGGCCGTAAAGATCCGGCTCCTGCGGATGGGCAAGATCCGCAACCCGCAGTACCGCATCGTCATCGCCGACTCGCGCACCAAGCGTGACGGTCGGGCGATCGAGTTCGTCGGGGTTTACCAGCCCAAGGAAGACCCCTCGATCATCGAGGTCAAGTCGGAGCGGGTCCAGTACTGGCTGTCCGTCGGCGCTCAGCCGAGCGAGGCGGTGCAGCGTCTGCTGGAGCTGACCGGTGACTGGCAGAAGTACAAGGGCCTGCCGGCCCCGCCGCCGCTCCTGGTCGCCCCCGAGCGGGCCGACCGCAAGGCGGCGTACGAGGCTGAGGCGAAGGCCGCCGCCGGGCTCGCCCCGGAGACCCCGGCCAAGCCGGCCAAGAAGGCCGCCAAGGCTGCCGAGGCTCCGAAGACCGAGGCTCCGAAGACCGAGGCTCCGGCTGAGGCTCCGGCCGCCGAGGCGCCGAAGACCGAGGCTCCGGCCGCCGAGGCGCCGGCCGCTGCCGACGCCGGTGAGCAGGCCTGACATGCCACTGCGTCCGGCGTTGGAGCACCTGGTCAAGGGCATCGTCGACCACCCGGACGACGTCCGGGTGCGGTTGGTCGATTCCCGTCGGGGTAAGCGGCTCGAAGTCCGCGTGCACCCCGAGGACCTCGGCACTGTGATCGGGCGGTCCGGCCGGACCGCCAAGGCGCTGCGCCAGGTGATCGGCTCCATCGGCGGGCGCGGGGTTCGCGTCGACATCGTCGACTCGTACTGATGCAGCTCGTCGTCGGCAGGATCGGCAAGCCGCACGGTGTCCGCGGTGAGGTCACCGTGGAGGTGCGGACCGACGAGCCCGAGGCACGGTTCGCCCCCGGCACAGTGCTGCGCACTGAGCCGGGGGCGACGCCCCCGACTGCGTCCCCGCGCAGCAGCGGTGTGCTGCGCACTGAGCCGGGGGCGACGCCCCCGACTGCGTCCCCGCGCAGCAGCGGTGTGCTGCGCACTGAGCCGGGGGCGACACCCCCGCCGGCCAGCGATGAGCCCGGGGTGCCGTTCCGGGTTCCCGCGGAGCTGACCATCGAGGAAGCCCGCTTCCACCAGGGCCGGGTGCTGATCGCGTTCGAGGGCATCCCGGACCGCAACACCGCCGAGGCGCTGCGTGGGACGCTGCTCGTGGTGGACAGCGCCGACGTGACCCCACCGGACGACCCGGAGGAGTTCCACGACCACCAGTTGGTCGGGTTGGCCGTGGTGACCCCTGCCGGCGAACGCCTGGGCGAGGTCGCCCGCATCGACCACGCGCCCTCGTCCGACCTGCTGGTGCTGCGGCGCCCCGAGGGGCGTATCGCGTTGATCCCGTTCGTCCGGGCGATCGTTCCGGAGGTCGACCTGGCCGGCGGACGTGTGATCGTCGACCCGCCAGCCGGACTGCTCGACCTTTAGGACCAGCCCGCATGCGCGTCGACGTCGTGTCGATCTTTCCGGAGTACTTCGCCCCGCTGGACCTGTCGCTGATCGGACGGGCTCGGGCCAACGACGTACTCCAGCTCGCCGTGCACGACCTGCGGACCTGGACCCACGACGTGCACCGCACCGTCGACGACACCCCCTACGGTGGCGGGCCGGGAATGGTGATGCGCCCCGAGCCGTGGGGTGAGGCACTGGACGCCCTCGCGCCGCTCGACGCCCCGCCGCCACGGCTGCTGGTGCCGTCGCCGGCCGGTGCCCCCTTCACCCAGGCCATGGCGTACGAGTTGGCGGCCGAGTCGCATCTGCTCTTCGCCTGCGGCCGCTACGAGGGGATCGACCAGCGGGTCCTGGCGCACGCCGCCACCCGGATGCCGGTCACCGAGGTCTCGCTCGGTGACTATGTGCTCTTCGGCGGCGAGGTCGCGGTCCTGGTGATGCTGGAAGCGGTCACCCGGCTGCTGCCCGGGGTGCTGGGCAACGCGGGCTCGTTGGACGAGGAGTCGCACGCGCACGGGCTGCTGGAGGCGCCGATCTACACCAAGCCGCCGAGTTGGCGTGGGCACGACGTGCCGGACGTGCTCCGCTCCGGTGACCACGGCAGGATCGCCCGCTGGCGGCGCGAGGAGGGTCTGCTGCGCACGGCCGCCCGCCGGCCGGATCTGCTGGCCGCGCTGCCGGCCGATCGGCTCGACAAACGGGACATCGCGGCCCTGGACCAGGCTGGATTTCAACCTCCACCGGGGGATGTGGCAAAGTAGGGGGGTTGCCGCATCCGTCCGCGCCCGCGGTCGGCTGCGAGGATCCCCGACCGGGGTCGGTCCGCCGATCACCACCCGGGAATCAGAATCACCCACCCGCGCACCGAGTGACGGTGCGCCGTGAGCCTTACGAGGACGCAGCGATGAACATCCTGGACGCCCTTGACGCCCAGTCGAAGCGGACCGACCTTCCCGACTTCCGGGCCGGTGACACCGTCAAGGTGCACGCCCGCGTCGTCGAGGGCAACCGGTCCCGTGTCCAGATCTTCCAGGGCGTCGTGATCCGCCGCCAGGGTGACGGTCTGCGCGAGACCTTCTCGGTCCGCAAGGTCAGCTTCGGTGTCGGCGTCGAGCGGACCTACCCGCTCAACGGCCCGGGCATCGACCGGATCGAGGTCGTGACCCGCGGTGCCGTGCGTCGCGCCAAGCTCTACTACCTGCGCGAGCTCCGCGGCAAGAAGGCCAAGATCAAGGAGAAGCGGGAGAAGCAGCCCAGCTGACTTCCCGCTCGCCACGCCGCCCGAGCTGCGCGTATGCCGTACCGACCAGAGGGCACTACCCTGGTCGGTACGGGCGCAGCGAGGCAGCGGTCCCGCCCAGGTGGCGGGTAGTTGTCCACTACCGCCCGTGGAGCCTCGACGAGGCTCCCGGGCGGTGGTGTTTTCTGCGGACCGGGGAGTGGCGTGGTGCAGACGCTTGACGAGGACGGCACCGTCGATCCGTGGCGCCGACGGGCTCGCCGCACCCGCCGGCAGATGCCGCTCTGGCAGGAGTTGCCGCTGCTGCTGGTGGTCGCGTTCTGCCTCGCGGTGCTGATCCGCACCTTCCTGCTCCAGGCGTTCTTCATTCCGTCCGGCTCGATGGAGGACACCCTCCTCGTCGGTGACCGGGTGCTGGTCAACAAGGTCGTCTACGACGTTCGTGACCCGCTGCGCGGCGAGGTGGTGGTCTTCCGGGGCACCGACCGCTGGGCGCCGCAGGTCGACGAGCAGCCGAAGCCCGGCGTCGGCGGCCGGCTCGCCCGCACCGTCGGCGATCTGGTCGGGGTGAGCCGCCCCGGTGAGAAGGACTTCATCAAGCGGGTGATCGGTCTGCCCGGTGACCGGGTCAAGTGCTGCGACAGTCAGGGCCGGGTGACCGTCAACGGCGTCCCGCTCAACGAGTCGTACGTCCTGCGGGACTCACCCCTGGACCTGCCACCCAACCCCGCGGAGTGTCGCTCCCGGCGCTTCGACGAGATCGTCGTGCCACCCGGTCAGATCTTCGTGATGGGTGACCACCGTGAGGTCTCCCAGGACGCGCGTTGCCAGGGGCCGGTGCCGATCGACAACGTGGTCGGCCGGGCCTTCATGGTGGTCTGGCCGTCGTCGCGGTGGAGCGCGCTGTCGGTGCCGTCCACGTTCGAGGACGTCTCCGGGCCGGCCACGGCGTCCCCCGGTGCGACTCCGGCGCGACCGACTCCGCAGGGCGGTGTGCTGCTGATGCTTCCGTTGGCAGCCGCGCTACGTGGTTCCCGCGCGTTCCGGACGGTGCCGTCCAGCCGGGCAACGTAGGCTCCTTGGCGTGATTGACGAGCAGACCGACAAGCCGCGCAGCTCCTTCTGGAAGGAGCTGCCGATCCTGCTGGGTGTGGCGATCCTGGTCGCGGTGCTGGTCCGCGCCTTCGTGCTGCAGACCTTCTTCATCCCCTCCCCGTCCATGGAAAACACTCTCAAGATCGATGACCGGGTGCTGGTCAACAAGCTGGTCTACGACTTCCGGTCACCGCACCGCGGCGAGGTGATCGTGTTCAAGGCACCGACCGCGTGGAGCGGCAACCCCGACGGTGAGGACTTCATCAAGCGGGTGATCGGCACCCCCGGCGACCACGTGGTCTGCTGCGACCCCGAGGAACGGCTGGTGATCAACGGCAAGTCGCTGGACGAGCCGTACATCTTCTCCATGGACGGGATTCGCGACAAGGCCGCCGACCAGGAGTTCGACATCACCGTGCCGGAGGGCCGGCTGTGGGTGATGGGCGACCACCGCTCCGCCTCCGGCGACTCACTTGAGCACTGGCAGCAGTCCCAGCAGGACATCACCGAGGCCACCATCCCCGAGAAAGATGTGGTCGGGCGGGCGTTCACCGTCTTCTGGCCGGTCAACCGGGCCACCTGGCTGACGGTGCCCGACGGGTTCGACGGCATCCCCAAGCCGTAGGCCGACGGGGCGTGGGCGATCCGCCGTCGGTCTGGCAGGCTGGTGCGGTGACCGTCTACACCCCTCGACGCGCGGCTCGCGTGCTGCTCGTCGACGCGGCCGGCCAGGTGCTGCTGTTCGAGGGCTTCGACCCGGCTCGACCCGGGCACCACTACTGGTTCACGCCGGGCGGTGGGCTGGATCCGGGAGAGGCGCCGGCAGTTGCCGCTGCCCGGGAGTTGGCCGAGGAGACCGGGCTGCGGGTCGACCCGGCCGAGTTGGGCGAGCCGGTCTGGTCCGACACGACCGAGTTCCCGTTCGACGGCGGGTGGTATCGCCAGGTGCAGGATTTCTTCGTCCTCCGGGTGCCGTCCTGGGAGGTGGACACGGGTGGCTTCAGTGACATCGAGCAGCGCAGCATCGCCGGTCACCGCTGGTGGCTGCCGGACGCCCTCGTGGCCAGCGGCGACCGCTTCTACCCCGCCGAATTGCCCGCGTTGCTGAGCCGGTTCCTGCCCCCGACCTCCCGGACGGAGACGTCGTGCTGACCCCACCGCGCACCGTCGTGCGCCGCGAGGCCGGCCTGTACGCCCTCGAACGGGCGCTGCAACGGCGCGGCTTCCGGCACGTCGCCGGTGCCGACGAGGCCGGCCGGGGTGCCTGCGCCGGTCCGCTGGTCGCCGCCGCGGCGGTGCTGCCCGAGGGTCGGCGCGGCGAGATCGAGGGGCTGGCCGACTCGAAGCTGCTCACCCCGGCCAGCCGGGAACGGGTGTACGCGGAGGTGGTGGACCGCGCGCTCGCGTACGCCGTTGTGGTCATCCCGGCCGAGGAGGTCGACGCCCGGGGTCTGCACGTGTGCAACCTGGCCGCGATGCGCCGGGCGCTCGCCTCGCTCACCACCCGCCCGGAGTACGTGCTGACCGACGGGTTCGGCGTGGACGGCCTGGGCGTGCCCGGGTTGGCGGTGTGGAAGGGCGACCGGGTGGCCGCGTGTGTGGCGGCGGCCAGTGTGCTGGCCAAGGTCACCCGGGACCGGCTCATGGTGGAGTTGGACGGGGTGTTCCCGGCGTACGGCTTCGCCGAGCACAAGGGCTACATCACCCCGGAACACTCGGCCGCGTTGCGGGAGCACGGGCCGTGCCGGGAGCACCGGTTCTCGTACGTCAATGTCGCCGCGGTCTCCGGCCGCGACGGCCGGCCGCCGCGCGCCCGACGGCCCGGCGGCCACGGCCCGGACGAGCCGATGGAGCGCTCGTGGGCGTCAGGGGGTACCGTCGGCGTGGCGTTGGGCGAGCAGCCTCGGCCTCCGACGCCGGTGGGGGAAGATGTGGCCATGGAAGGCGGAGTGCGATGAGCGCGGAAGATCTCGAGAAGTACGAGACCGAGATGGAGCTGCAGCTCTACCGGGAGTACCGCGACATTGTCCGCCAATTCTCCTACGTGGTGGAGACGGAGCGCCGGTTCTACCTGGCCAACCAGGTCGACCTGCACGTGCGTAACTCCGACGGCGAGGTCTACTTCGAGGTCGAGATGCACGACGCCTGGGTATGGGACATGTACCGTCCTGCCCGCTTCGTGAAGAACGTCCGGGTGATGACCTTCAAGGACGTCAACGTCGAGGAGCTGGAGAAGCCCGACATCTCACTGCCCGCCGACTCGGGCTTTGGCGGCTGAGCGCACCCGAGCCGCCGGGCCGTGCCACGGGCCCCCCACCCGTGGCCTGACACTCGCCGCCGATCACTCGGTCGGCACCACGACCTCGACCCGCTGCACCATGTTGTTGGCGAAGCCGCCACGGTTCCACTGTTGCTCGACCGGCTGGGTCCGCCCGGACGCGTCGGTCGCCCGCGCGCCGAGCACGTACCGGCCGGGGGTGGCGACCCACTCGTGCCGCCAGCGCCGCCAGGCGAAGTCCCCTGCGTCCGCCGGGTCCAGCTCGGCCGGCGCCCAGCTCCGCCCGCCGTCGGTGGTCACCTCCACGGCGACCACCGGGGCGTGCCCCGACCAGGCCCGACCATCCAGCGTGCACGGGCCCTGTCGCAGCACCCGACGACGGGACATGAAGTCGGGGAAGCCGGGCGGACGGACCAGCGCCCGTGGCTCGATCCGGGTGACCGGCACGCCCGGGTCGTCCGCGTCGCGACGTACGCGGTAGGCCACCGCGTTCTGGTACCCCTCGAACGGCTCGGTCCGCAGCTCGATCGAGTGGACCCACTTCACGTGCGCCATCCCGTACCAGCCCGGCACGATCAGCCGCAGCGGCGCGCCATGCTGCGGCAGCAGGGGAGCGCCGTTCATCTCGTACGCCAGCAGTACCTCCTCGCGCAGCGCGTCGGCGACCGGAAGCGCCCGCTGGTAGTCCTGCTCGATCCCGCGCTCCACACCGTGATCGGCGCCGGTGAAGACCACGTCCACCGCATCCGGGTCGACGCCCGCCTCCCGCAGCAGCGGAGCGAGGGGGGTGCCGGTCCACTCCGCGTTGCCGACCGCCTCGACCAGCCAGGGCTGGCTGACCGGTCGAGGGTGCAGCAGGGCTCGCCCGTTGCCGGCGCACTCCAGTGTCACCTGCCGGGTGACGCGGGGCCGCTCGCGCAGATCGGCGAGGGTGACAGTCAACTGACTGTCGACCGCGCCGCCGATGGTCAGTGTGTGCGTCTCCGGGTCGAGCTCCGGGATGTCGTAGTGGATCAGCAGGTAGTGCAACCCGGCCGGGGTGACGTCGTAGCGCAGCGCCTCCAACGGGATGCCGTGGTTGCGGGCCGCGAGCTGCAGCTCCTCGGCGCTGATCGTCTCGTCCGGCTCCGCGAGCCGGGACGGGCCGCTCACGTCGGCCACAGTGGGCCCGGTGGGGGACGACGTCCGGTCATCGAGAGTGGTCATGCGGCCTCCCCGGCACAGACGGCGGCACCCGCCGTACGCGGCCCAGCCTAGGCCCTGCGTGGCGGCCCGAGAACGGCACCGGAGCTGCGGCCGCGTTCTCGCGGCGGGCCGTGGCCATCGTTCCGCCGTCTCGGGCATAGCAGATCATCGAGGGCGTCGGGTGGTCGTCCACAGCGCCTCCGGTTGTCCACAGCCTCGTCGGCCGGGCTGGCGGACGACCCGGCGTCGGCCGGAGGCTGCCGTCATGCGACAGCCATCAGTCCGCTCGATCCGCCGCACTGTGCTGCTCTGCGCCGCGCTCCCGCTCGCGCTGACCGTCCAGCTCTGCGGGCTGGCGGTGCTGGCAGCGGCGGTGCCCGGCCAACCCCCGACCCCGACCGTGCCGGTCGCGGCCCTGGGGGAGCCGATCGTCGCCCCGACGCCCGCCGGGCGGTTTCGCTGGCCGCTCGACGGGCCACCCCGTCCGGTGCGCCGCTTCGACCCGCCCCCGCGACCGTGGCTGCCCGGCCATCGCGGCGTCGACCTGGCCGCTCCCGCTGGTGCGGTGGTCCGCAGCGCCGGGCCGGGCACCGTGCTCTTCGCCGGTCTGGTGGCCGGTCGACCAGTGGTCACCGTGGGGCACGCCGACGGGCTGCGGACCACTCACGAGCCGGTCCGACCCGGCGTACGCTCCGGCCAGCCGGTCACCGCCGGCGCGCCGCTGGGCGAGCTGCTGCCCGGGCATCCGGGGTGCCCGGCCGAGGCGTGCCTGCACTGGGGCCTGCGCCGCGGCGAGGGCTATCTCGACCCGCTGGCCCTGCTCGGCCTCGGCCCGGTGCGCCTGCTCCCGGTCGGCCCGGCCCGGGTGTCCGCTCCCGGCCGTCCGGTCAGCGCTGGGCGAGCAGTGCCGGCAGCCGTGCTGCCAGCCGTTCGTACTCGTCGGTGGCGTTGTAGACCTGGCCGGTGAGCCGCAGCCACCCCCGGCCGTTCCAGCTCATCACCGCCACCTCGGCGGCGAGCCGCTCACCGATCCGCGCCTGCAACGCCCGCGCCGCGTCGATCGTGGTGCCCGTGCCAGCCGGCAGCGGGATGAGCCGCAGTGCCACCCCCGGCCCGCCGGGGTCGGGCAGATCGGCGGGGGCCACCCCCAGGGCGTCCCCCACCACCCGCTGGCCGTACGCGGCGAGCGCCGCGTTGTGCGCCCGCACCCGGTCGAGCCCGAGGCTGCGCATCGTGAACAGGCCCGCCGGGGCGGCCAGCCAGGACGTGTAGTCGAGCGTGGCCTGCCACTCGAGCCGAGCCGGGAAACCCGACTCCTGCTCCCAGGACACCACCAGCGGCTCGATCCGGTCCCGCCACTGCGGTGCCACAGCCAGCAGGGCGGTCCCACGCGGTGCGAACGCCCACTTGTGCAGGTTGCCCACCCAGAAGTCCGCGCCGATGCCGGCCACCGAAATGGGCAGCATGCCCGGGGCGTGCGCGGCGTCCACCAGGACCGGCACGCCGTGTTCGCGGGCCACCCCGACGACGGCGGCGGTCGGAAATAGCTTCGCGGTGGCCGAGGTGAGCTGGTCGACGACGAGCAACCGGGTCCGCCCTGGGCGCAGGCCGGCGCGGATGCTCTGCACGATCTGCTCGTCGGTGGCGGCCAGGGGGATCGGCAGGACTCGGCTGACCGCGCCGGTGCGGCGGCACTCGCGTTGGATCGCCAGGCTCACCGCCCCGTACTCGTGGTCGGTGCTCAGCACCTCGTCGCCGGCCTTGAGACCAATCGACTGGAGCACCACCGCGACGCCGGTGGTGGTGTTGCCCACCAGGGCGCTGCCGTCCGGGTCGGCGCCCAGGAACCCGGCGAGGTGCCGGCGGGTGTGCGCGATCCGGTCCACCAGCCCCTGGGTGAAGAAGCGCAGCGGGTTCGCCTCCATCTCGTCGCGCAGCCGCTGCTGGGCGCGCTGCACGTTGATCGGCACCGCGCCGAACGAGCCATGGTTGAGGTGGCTGACCGCCGGGTCCAGGGAGAAGAGCAGGCGGGCGCCCGGGATCGGCTCAGGAGGATTCGGGACGCTCACCTGATGATCGTAACCGCCACGCTCGCGCGTCCGCGGCCCTTGATCAGGGCGGGCGTGCGCGCTCTCCGGCCCTTGATCAGGCGCGCGGGTGCGCCTGCCGGTAGGCGGTACGCAGCCGCTCGACCGAGACGTGGGTGTAGATCTGCGTGCTCGCCAGCGACGAGTGGCCGAGCAGTTCCTGCACGGCGCGCAGGTCCGCGCCACCCTCCAGGAGGTGGGTGGCAGCGGAGTGGCGCAGATCGTGCGGGCTGGTCGGGGGGAGCCCGGCGGCCTCGGCGTACGCACCGACAACCTGACGGGCGGTCGTCGGGTTGAGCCGACCACCCCGCGCACCCAGCAGCAGCGCGTCGCCGGAGCGGGCGCCCACCATCACCGGGCGGCCACGGCGCAGCCAGTCGTCCAACGCCCGCTGGGCGGGCACCCCGTACGGCACCGAGCGCTCCCGCCCGCCCTTGCCGAACACCCGGATCACCCGTCGGCCGTGGTCGACGTCCCCGACGTCCAACCCACAGGCCTCGCTGACCCGTACGCCGGTCGCGTAGAGCAGTTCCAACAGCACCCGGTCCCGGAGCGGAACCGCCTCGGCGGCTTCGCTCGGGCCCGACTCCGTTGGCGGGTTCGGGGGAGGTGCCTGCCGGGACGGCGCCTCGACCAGAGCGGCGGCCTGATCGGCGCGCAGCACGCTGGGCAGATCCCGGTGCGCGCGAGGGCTGGCCAGCGCGGCGCCCACGTCGGCGGGGAGCAGGCCGGCCCGGTGTGCCCAGGCGCTGAATACCCGCGCCGACGCGGCCCGCCGAGCCAACGACGTGCGGGCCGCACCCGTGGTGCGCTGCCGCGCCAGCCAACTGCGCAGCACCGACAGGTCCAGCTCGGCGAGGTCGACGCAGCCCATCCGGACGGCGTGGTCGAGCAGAGAGACCAGATCGGTGACGTACGCGCGGACGGTGTGCGCCGAGCGGTTACGGACCCGGGACAGGTGCTCGGCGAAGTCGTCGACAGCGTCGCGCAACGCTGGCGGGAGTGCCTGGTGCATGGCCCGGGTGCCCCGGTCCGGCCGAATCAACGTGGCCGTCCTGGCTCGCTGCCCGGTTCACCGGTTCGGGCACCCTCACTGACGGCTGGCACGGCAACAGCCTACGGCCGATCCGGATACCTGACCGGACACGAGGGTGCTGGTGTCCACCCCCGACTACGGGCGGTTGCTCCTCTTGATCAGGTACACGACTAGGCCGGCAACGAGCACGGCGGTCACGACGAGACAGCAGAGCACGCTGATGTGCCACGGCTTGATTGCACCCATGACCGGGCACGGTACCGGCAGTGTCGGCTGGCCGGGGCCCCGAGCACGGGGTGCGGGCATCCGAACGACCACCCCGGTCGGCGGGCTGTGTCGCACCTGCTCAGGTGCCCGGCAGAACGGATATCTCCGCCGCCGCTCCCTTGGGCTTGGCGGGTGCGTGAGTCCGCGAAGCTCCGGACGAGGCTGGCGGAGGTGGAGGAGGCCGCCCAGGCGGACGCCGGACGGGTCAACGTGCTGGGCCCGCTAGGGGGTTCGGAGGACGTACGGGCCGCCTGGGAAGCCCTGGACACGGACCGCCAGCGCATGGTGATTGAGACGCTGATGACCCGTGACGCTCCTGCCTCCTGGCCGAGGTACGCGGACCTTCCGGCCGGAGTCCGTGGTCATCGACTGGACGACGTGAGCTGGGGCGGCCAGCTAACCTCTCCGCCCATGAGACGCGTCGTGCTGGACTGCAACGCTGTGGACCCGCTGGTTGATCTGCCCGGGGCTTTCGATGTGGTAAAGCGAGCGGTGGAGTCCGGGGAGCTGGAGCTGCTGGGGACGCACATCCTGGAGGAGGAGCTGGCGGCCATTCCCAACGTGGAGCGCCGGGCAAAGCTCCAAAAGGTCCTGGACCTGACCAGAGACACGCGCACGGGCGGCTTCCTCCTCGGGGCATCCGCGCTCGATCGAGCGCGACTCAGCAACGATTTTGCCTCCATCGACGCGCTCAGAGCGGGCAGGACGGACCTGACGCACACCAATGACGCGTTGCTCGCCCACACATGCACGGTGGAGGGGTGCGCGTTGGTTACCAATGAGGAGAAGGGCGGCTCTCTCCGCTCCCGGGCGCTGAGGCAAGGTATCGAGGTGCTCCGGTCGCGCGAACTCCTGGCGGAGCTGGGCTATCGCGCCCGGGCAGGAGTGATCGACTGGCGCTGAGTTACGCCCGGCCAGTCCAGGCGACCGCTAGGACTGGCTGGGCGTAGATGCGCCGTACCGCTTCAGCCGGTCCCGTGCCCAGTCCAGCGACGGGCACCCGCCCACCCTGCACCGGGGACAGCGGGCCTGCTGGTGCTCAGCGATGGTCCATGCGGCCAGCCGGGGGACCCAGACCTCCCTGGGGACCTCCTCCGGCACGCTCACGCGCGGCTGGCCTTCACCACGCCGATGGCCCAATTCAGCATGTCGCACCCGGCGTCCCGGCACTGGGCGCAACGGCCAGTAGCGCGGGCGTCCTGGGCCGGCTCCCGGTGCTGGGTGATGACCCGTTTGGCCGTCCAGAGGACCAGCGCGGGGGTTACGGGTCCGTCGTCCATCGGCACAGCTCCACCTCCTGAAATGGCAGGTCCGGGCACGGAGCCCTGCTCGCGTACCCGGACCGCTACTCGGTGTGTTGCCCGTCCAGGGGACCGCATTGGCCTACCCCCTGTCAAGTACGTAAGTGCGATGGCTACGCATTTAAACTGGTCCTGAGCAGCCCTTATAGGTGGTTTCGCGAGGGCTTTCAGGTTCGTAAGGGGGTGCCGTGGTGATGCTCAGGAGATGGCCTGGCTGCGGAGGTTGTACGGGAGCGCGGAGCTTCAGGAGCGCCTGGGCGTGTCGCGCGTCCGCGTCGTCCAGCTCTCCAGCCGGCCCGACTTCCCGGAGCCCTTCGATCACCTGGCCGGCGGAAGCGTCTGGCTGGTGGAGGACGTGGAGCGCTGGATCACGGAGCATCAGCCGTGGAAGGCCAGGGGAGCGGATGAGCCCCCGCCGCCGGAGAGCTGAGCGGCCATGTGAGAGCAGACACGGACAACGGCCCGCCCCGGAGGCATGGGGGCGGGCCGTTGTCCGTGAGGGGGTCACTGCTTCGCGATCTTCTCCAGGTACTCAGCCGCGTGCCTGACATGGGTACCGACTCCGTGCCCGTCCTGGTCCTCCAGCGCGTCCTCCACGCCGTTGATGGCCTCCCGGAGCTTCCTCAGCTCCCATGCCACGGCCAGATTGGCGAGAGCCTGCCCGTGGCGGAGGTAGTAGTCCGCATCGGGATCCCGGATCTTCTCAGTCATCCGGACTGCCGTGTCCAGGTAGTCCGTAGCAAGTTTGGTGTAGTCCTTCGGCACGTCTGTCCCTCCGTAGTGCGACCGTTACGCGATCCTGTCCGGCCACGGGCGGGCCGGGTGAGAAGTGTCGGGTGGACGACACGGAACGGCCCGCCCTGTAGACCAGAGGGCGGGCCGTAGTCCGTACGGGGCTCAGGCGGCGGCAGCGATCACGTCGATGGAGTGGCCGGCGTTGCTTAGCTCCAGGGCCTCCAGCTCCTAGGCGTGGCGCTTGCCGGCTGTCATACGGCTCATGTTCCGGACCGTATACCCGCAAAGTGCCAACAAATAGTCCAAGGTGCCACTGTTGAAGACACCATAGTGACTCTTATGTGCGTCCGGCGTCGTCGATAACTACGGCACCGGCAAGACCTTCTGTCGGCTACGCCGGTACTTCCTGGAGATCCGCTGTCCGCAACGCCGACGCCATGTACCTCCGGCGCGGCGCGTAACGCACAGGTCCTGAAGAACCCGGTGCTGCCCTCCGTGCAGACCAGCGGCAACTTCGACGCGGGGTGCGAGCGCGGCCAGATGGCACCGCTTTCGGCGCTGCCGCGTTGAGGAGGTAGCGGCACCACCCAAAGTGGCCCTGGGCGTGGTCAACCTTTTCTGTGAGGACTCTCGGCCCCCTACCGAAGCACCTGCCTGAACCCGAAGAAGGAGGTCTCCGACAAGAACAGCCTTCGGCTCTCTCGTTGAAGCGGTGGACCTGTAACACGGTTCCGGTCGCAGAGAAGACGGGTCCGCCAGCTACTGGGACATCTTCGGCAAGCACTTCACGCGGTCGGAGCAGCCACAACGCAAGCCGCTGAGCAGGGCGGATTCCGCGTGGTGGATGCCCAACTGCACTGTTCGAGGCGGTCCAGGCCGAATGACGGTCGGCGCGGACGGTGGAGCCGCCGATTTACCGCCGATACAGTCGCCCGAGAACAGCGGGACTGAGCATGTTGGACGGTCCGCACCCTGTGGAGGTTGTGTCCCCACACGTGTCCACCGATGAGTGGGGGAGTTGTCCTGTCCGCCATATACAGTCCTGCGCAAGCGACCAGCCTGCATGTCTGGGTCAAGGCGGCGGGTCCCCTGGGCTGCAACCCAGGGGCCGCCTTGAACGGTCGCACCCACCACGTCCTGGCAGGGACTTACATGAAGGAGAACGACACCAGGTGACCACGGTAACGAGAGGGTCCCGGCAGCGCCAGACCGGGGAGACCAGCGGCGGCGTGGAACACGTCCTGATCGGCGCGCTTGTGCTGATCGCGGCGCTGTCCATCGGCGCGCTGGTCTACATCGTCCAGCTCAGCGGGCCGGACATGGGCGGCATCGCCCAGGCGGCCATCACCACGATCGGTGGGGTGGCCCTGGCGGCTATCAGCGCCATCGCGGTGGTGCTCCGCAAGCGGCCCGCCAAGCGGCGGAGCTAGCACGGAGACGGGGCCGGGAGGGGTGCTCAACTCCCGGCCTCCTCCACAAGTTCATCTCCGGCCCCGGCTTCACCCACAACTTCAACAAGGCCGCTGGTGCACTGCCGGAGATTCGTTCGCTGACTCTGGTGGCCTTCTCTCTGGGGCAACCAGGGCAACCAGACGAAGATGGTCCCTGGCCTGGGGATTCCGTTGCCCCATGGGGCAACCAGGGGTAACCAGGTCTGACACCGAGGAGCCCCCGCTACGGCGGGGGCTCCTTCGTGCTGGCTCAGCTCAGGCAGCCAGCAGGCTCAGCGCCCGCCGTCTGCTGGTCCAGCACCTCCTGGATGCGGGCCGCCAGGCGGGTCCGCATCCCCTGGCCGTTCTTCAGGGCCTCTTCCGGTGTCTCGCCCAGGGCGTACAGCCTTTCCTCAGGTACCAGGCCCTTCTGCGTGATGGGCCGGGGAAGGTCGTCCGAGTCGTTCATCCAGAGGCCGTAGACCACCTCTGCCTTCACGACCTCCGCCGCCTCCTCCACGATCGTGAGGTCATCCTGAAGCTGGTCCGTGGACCGCTCAGCCAGCCCTGCACGGCTGAGTCTGGCCAGCTTCCGGTCCGTCCCCAAGCTTCCCGGGACTTCCTGACGCTGCGCGAGGCCGTAGACGCTGAGGTTCTGCCCTGGAGGTACGACGACGCGGCGAAGAAGAGGCTTCAGCGGCGCGTCGGGGCGGTCCCGAGGGTGCGAGGGAAGCGAGGCAACGCCGACCTGTATGCCCGCGACGACCTCGTCACTTGGGTCGGTGGTCAATAGCGTGTCGACGGTGCTGGGGACGGTGGCGTCCCACCGTCCCCAGCACTGATCAGCTACACCGCAGACGAGAAGTGCACGACACTGCGTTGACTCATTCTCGCCCCCGGGGCAGTCTCGCCGTATGCTCGCTCAGTAGCGCATTGGTCGTTACAAGACGATACAGAGGGATGCAAAGCGGTACACGAGGCCGACACTCCGAGTTGTCCAGGCCCGAGCGGCGGCTTGACACCGTTGGTTCCCGAGCGCGAGGGGGCACGGGTATCTGGACGACCTCCCCGGCCGGCTGTGTCGCACCCGCTCAGGTGCCCGGCAGAACTGATGTCTCCGCCGCCGCTCCCTTGGGCTTGACGGGTACGGCGAGGGCGTAGCCGTCGTCGCGACGGACCACCATGGACAGTTCCTCCAGCAGAGACAGCTTGCGCAACGCGGTCCGTACGTCGACGCCGGCGCGCGCGGAGAGCCGGTCCACGCCCATCGCGCCACGGCGGGGCAGCGCCTCCAGCAGCGACCGCGCGTCGTCGTCCAACGCGTCGGTGGCCCGCTGCGGTCCACGCGCCAGCGGGGCCAGGTCCGCGCCGATCCGACCCACCTCCTCCAACACGTGCGCCACCCCGGTGACCAGCCGGACCTTGTCGGGGAACTCGCGCAGGAACTCGTGCGCGCCGACGGACATCGCCGAGGTCACCGGCCCCGGCACCACCATGGCCACCCGATTGGCGTGGACGGCTCGTCGCGCGGTCTGCGTCGCGCCACTGCGCGCCGACGCCTCCACCACGACGGTGCCCCGGGTGCCCGCGGCGATCACCCGGTTGCGGATCAGGAACCGGGGCCGCAGCGGCTCGGCACCGGGCGGCCACTCGCTGACCAGCAGCCCCGTCTCGGCGATCCGGTCGAAGAGCGCGGCGTTGCCCATCGGGTACGGACGGTCGAGCCCGCAGGCGAGCACCGCGACGGTCAGACCGCCAGCGGTGAGTGCGCCGCGGTGGGCGGCGGCGTCGATGCCGAACGCGCCACCGGACACGATTGTCCAGTCCCGCTCCGCCAAGCCGTACCCCAGCTCGGTCGCGACGTGCTGCCCGTATCCGGTGGCCGCCCGCGCCCCGACCACGGCCACCGAACGATCCAGAGCCTCGCCGAGCGGCCAGCTCCCGCGCACCCAGAAGCACAGCGGCGGGGCGGTCTCAGCGTCCACCCGGCGGCTGACGTCCGGCAGCCGCAACGCGGCCAGGCTGGCGACCTGGGCCGGCCACTCCTCGTCGTCCGGCGTGACCAGGCGGGCACCCAGTCGGTCGGCCCGCTCCAGGGCCTCCACGGCCACCGCCCTCGCGTCGCCGGCCGCCGAGCGTGCGGCGACAGTGGTGTGCAGCCAGCCGTCCGGACTGCCCCCGTCGAGCAGCAGTTCCAGGGTTTCCACCGGACCGTGCCGTTCGACCAGGTGATGCACAGCGCGCGTGCCCGGCTCGGCCAACCAGGTCAGGGCGACCCGGGCCAGCCGTCGTTCCTCCTCGGCGCTCATGCCGCCTCCCCCGTCCGTAGTTGAAGCGCCTCCCGGACGTCGTCCTGGTCAGGTCGGTCGCGACCGTCGAGATCGGCGATGGTCCAGGCCATTCGGATCACCCGGTCGAAGCCGCGCGCCGACAGCGAGCCGGAGTCGAGCCGGCCCCGCAGTTCCACGGTGACCCGGGCCGGCAGCCGCCACGGCGGTCGGCGCAGGTGCGGCCCTTCCACCTCGGCGTTGAGCCGTCGGCCGAGGTCTGCCCAGCGGCTGGCCGCCGCCTGCCGGGCCGCCGCCACCCGGGCGGCGACCGTCGCCGAGGGCTCGACGCCGCCGTCGGTCGCCATCAGCTCGGCCGCCCGCACCGGCATCAGCCGCACCTGGACGTCGATCCGGTCGAGCAGCGGCCCGGAGAGCCTTCCCAGGTAGCGGCGGCGAGCCAGCGGCGAACACTCGCAGTGCGCGTCGCCAGCCGGTTTCGCGCACGGACACGGGTTGGCAGCCAGCACCAGCTGGGTCCGGGCCGGATAGACGGTGCCGCCCCCGCTGCGGCTCAGCTGGATGCGGCCGTGCTCCAGCGGCTGGCGCAGCGCCTCCAGCGCGCCCTTGCTGAACTCAGGAGCCTCATCCAGGAAGAGCACCCCGCGATGCGCCAGCGACACCGCGCCGGGTCGGGCCAGCCCCGAGCCACCCCCGACCAGCGCCGGAACGGTCGCGGTGTGGTGCGGCGCCTGGAACGGCGGGCGACGCAGCAGCCGACCACCCGGCGGCAGCAGCCCGGCGACCGAGTGCAGCGCGGTGACCTCCAGCGCCGCGTCGTCGTCCAGTTCGGGCAGGATCGACGGCAGCCGTTCGGCGAGCATCGTCTTGCCGGCGCCCGGTGGGCCGAGCAGTGCCACGTGGTGCCCGCCGGCCGCGGCGACCTCCAAGGCGCGCCGACCCAGCTGCTGCCCGGCGACGTCGGCGAGATCCGGCCCACCGGTCAGCGGCTCCGGGATGTCCGCCGGTGGTTCGATCGGCGGGGTCCCGTCCCGAACGAAGGCGACGAGCCGGTGCAGGTTGTCCACCGCTCGCACCCGTACGCCGGGGATGACGGCGGCCTCGGCGGCGTTGCCGACCGGGACGATCACCCGCGCGACGCCGGCCTGGGCTGCGGCGGCGACCATCGGGAGTACGCCGCGCACCGGCCGGACCGTCCCGTCGAGCCCCAGCTCGCCGAGGACCACCACTCCCTCCAGCGGGAGCAGCGGCAACTCACCCGAGCCGCCCAGCAGCGCTGCGGCGATGGCCAGATCGAAGGCCGACCCGAACTTCGGCAGCGTGGCGGGCAGCAGGTTGAGGGTGATCCGCCGGTTGGGCCAGCGCTGGCCGGAGTTGACCACGGCGGCGCGGACCCGGTCGCGGGCCTCGTGCAGGGCGGTGTCCGGCAGGCCGGAGATCACCACCGCCGGCAGGCCGGCGGCCAGGTCGGCCTCCACCTCGACGAGGTGTCCGGTCACCCCGACCAACCCCACGCAGAGCACCTTGGCGTAGCTCACGGCACATCACCGATCCTCCGGGTACGCATGTCAGAACGCGCCCTTGAGGTGGTCGACCTGCGCCGGACCCGCGTCGGGCAGCCGCACCGACAGCACGTCGAAGCGCACCTCCTCGGCGGTCGTGCCGGTCTCGGTCAGCCACCGCGCGGCGAGCCCTCGCAGCCGGCGGGCCTTGGCCGGTACGACCGCCTCGGCCGGGGTGCCGAAGCCCTCACCCCGGCGGGTCTTCACCTCGCAGAAGGCGAGCACAGGCCCGTCCCACGCGATGATGTCGATCTCTCCGGCCGGGCAGCGCCAGTTCCGGGCGATCGGGCGCAGCCCGGCCTCGGTCAGGTGCCGGGCCGCACATTGCTCGCCGTACGCGCCAACCGCCTGGTTCCGCTTCGTCATGGCCGGCACGGTGCCCGCCGGAGGGTGGTCGCCGCGACCCGGCAGCAGCCCGCCTGTGGACAACAGGGGTGCTGTGGACAGTCGGACGATCATGCCCGCGCTGTGCTACGGGGCCACCCGTGTCCGCGCTGCCCCGACGATCGAGGGCCCGTTCGGCGGGGCTGAAATGGCGCGGGCGTGGCCGGTCGCATACGGTGCCTGACGTGGACGGACGACGGAGTTTCCCGGAAGATCAGGAGTCGCGCTGGTACCCCGACGAGCGGGGTCGCGGTTACGGCGAGTCGGACTGGCGTGGCGCGGGCGACCCGCGGTACCGGGACGGTGAGATCCCCGAGCCGCGTGGCGCTGAAGACGACCGCTCCGTCGAGGACACCGGCGTCGGCCGCCGGCGCGAGCCGGACTCGGGACGCTTCGGCGCCGTCGACGAGAGCCGCTTCGGTACGCCGGAGTCGGATTCGGGTCGCCTGAGCGCGGTGGACGTGGGCCGCTTCGGTACGCCCGAGTCGGACTCGGGTCGCTTTGGCGCCCTGGACGCTCAGACCGGTCGGTTCGGCGGGAGCGAGGCTGATTCGGGGCGTTTCGGCGCGGTCGACCCGTTGGGTGTGGCGCGGCCGGAGGCGGACGGTTACCGGGCCACCCGGTCGCGGCGGGCGGACCGGGACCCGTCGGAGACCTCCGGAGAGCTACCCGGACGCCGAGCCGCCCGAGAGACGACCACGGCGGGATCTCCGGTGACCAGCGCGGCGCCGGAGACCACCCGCGACAGCACGTCGACAGCGCCGGCCGGCGTGCTCGCTGACCAGGCTCGTCCCGCTCCGCTCGGTGGGTACCCGATCATCGAGCCGACCCGGGGTGGCGTCGACACGCCGCATCCGCTGGAGATGCCGACCGGCCCGATGCCCGGGATCGGCCCGCGACCCGACCTGCCCGCAGGTGAGCCACCGGTGTATCCGCCGGCCGCCGACGGCGTCTATCGGACCAGGCGACCGGTGCTGGCCGTACTCTTCGCTCTGTTGGTGTTGGTCTTCGAGGTCCCCGCGTCGCGGGTGCTGCTCGCGGGCGTGACCGGCGACCCGGTGGACGCCGGGAACGTGGTGGTGGGTATCGCCCTGGTTGCCGGACTGCCGATCTTCGCGACCGGGCTGTACGGGCTACGAACCGGAGGTCTGGCGCTCGCCGACAACGGTCGGGGCTGGCTGCGCCCACCGACGGCCTACCTGACCGTCGGCCTGGTGCTCTTCGTGGCCGCCGCGCTCGCCGCCGGCTGACCCGGCCCGCGCGACTCTCGCGAGAGAGCGGCGGGGCGGCGGAGCAGCACGCCACGCGCACCCCGGGGCGGCTGAAAGGGTGAGGGGCGTACACTGGCCAACTGGCGACCGCCTCGTGCGGTCGACCTCGCGCGCCCTCTTCACGAATCGTCGTGGAGCGACGGCCTCCCTGGTCCCGATCTTGATCGGGTCCACCATGGGTCGGCGACCAGGCGCCAGGACGCCCGGCCACCGGCCGGGCGTGACAACCAGGGACCTTGAGGAGTACCCCAACCATGGCCGTCGTGACCATGCGTCAGCTGCTGGAGAGCGGTGTCCACTTCGGGCACCAGACCCGGCGCTGGAACCCGAAGATGAAGCGCTTCATCATGACCGAGCGCAACGGCATCTACATCATCGACCTGCGCCAGACCCTCGAGTACATCGAGAAGGCGTACGAGTTCGTGCGTGGGACCGTCGCCGAGGGCGGCAGCATCCTGTTCGTCGGCACCAAGAAGCAGGCCCAGGAGGCGATTGCCGATCAGGCGACCCGGGTCGGCCAGCCGTACGTCAACCACCGCTGGCTCGGTGGCATGCTGACCAACTTCCAGACCGTTTACAAGCGGCTCCAGCGGATGAAGGAGCTGGAGGGCCTGGGTGACCTCAGCGGCACCGCCGCCGGTTACACCAAGAAGGAGACCCTGCAGCTCTCCCGCGAGAAGATCAAGCTGACCCGCACCCTCGGTGGCCTGCGGGACATGCAGAAGCTTCCCGCCGCGGTGTGGATCGTCGACACCAAGAAGGAGCACATCGCCGTCGACGAGGCCCGCAAGCTGGGCATCCCGGTGATCGCGGTGCTGGACACCAACTGTGACCCGGACGAGGTCGACTTCCCGATCCCGGGTAACGACGACGCGATCCGCTCGGCGGAGCTGCTGACCAAGGTCGTCGCCGCCGCCGTCGCGGATGGTCTGATCGCGCGCTCCGGCCGTCGCCGGGGCAACGACGAGAAGCCCGAGGGTGTCGCGAGCGACGAGCCGCTGACCGAGTGGGAGCGCGAGCTGCTGGAGCCGAAGAAGGCCGACGAGGCCGCCCCGGCCGAGCAGCCCGCCGCTGCCGCCACCGAGCAGCCCGCCGCCGCCACCGAGCAGCCCGCCACCCCGGAGCAGCCCGCGCAGGCCGCCACCGAGCAGCCGGCGGCCGCCACCGCGGAGTGATCGCACCGTCGCTGCCCCGCCGTCCGTTTTCGCGGACGGCGGGCGGCGACGGTACGCCGGGCACTATCCGCCCGGATCCGGGTAACCGGCACCTCTGACCATCCACACGCCGTCTCAACATCGAAGAGAGAGCCATGTCCCAAATCACCGCCGCGGACGTCAAGAAGCTCCGCGACCTCACCGGCGCCGGCATGATGGACAGCAAGAAGGCGCTGACCGAGGCCGAGGGCGACTTCGACAAGGCCGTCGAGATCCTGCGCGTCAAGGGCGCCAAGGACGTCGGCAAGCGGGCCGGCCGTACGGCTGCGAACGGCCTGGTCGCCCACTCCGGCAAGGCGCTGCTCGAGCTCAACTGCGAGACCGACTTCGTCGCCAAGACCGAGTCGTTCATCGCGCTGGGCCAGCAGCTGGTCGAGCACGGTGAGCGCGCCGGCGTGAACTCCGCCGAGGAGCTGCTCGCCTCCGAGCTCGACGGCAAGGTCATCGCGGACCTGATCCAGGAGCAGTCCGCCAAGATCGGCGAGAAGCTGGTGCTCAACCGGTTCGCCCGGGTCGAGGGCACCACCGCCGTCTACCTGCACCGCAAGGCCCAGGACCTGCCTCCGGCCGTCGGCGTGCTGGTGTCGTACACCGGCAAGACCGACGAGGCCGGCGACGCCGACGCCCGTGGTGTGGCGATGCAGATCGCCGCGATGCGGCCGAAGTACCTCACCCGGGACGAGGTTCCGGCCGAGGTCGTCGAGTCCGAGCGGCGCATCGCCGAGCAGACCGCCCGCGAGGAGAACAAGCCCGAGGCGGCCCTGCCGAAGATCATCGAGGGTCGGGTCAACTCCTTCTTCAAGGACTTCGTCCTGATCGAGCAGTCGTCCGTCTCCGACAACAAGAAGTCGGTGAAGCAGCTGCTGGCCGAGGCCGGCATCGAGGTCACCCGCTTCGTGCGGTTCGAGGTCGGCCAGGCCTGAGCCGCCACCGGGCGCCACGCGCGCCCGTGGGCAGAAGACGTCAACGAGGAGGCCGCCGGTGTACGTGACAGGCACCGCGGCCTCCTCGTCACATAGGGTCGGCAGCGGCAGGTTCGCGGTACGCGCCGCACGGGGCGTGCGCGTGGGGAAGGGCGGGGCGGATGACGCAGGTTGTGAGTGACCGGACGCTGGAGCTGGACGATCCGACGGCACCGCCGCCGGGGCGCGCCCGCCGGGTGGTGCTGAAGCTCTCCGGTGAGGTCTTCGGTGGCGGCGCGATCGGCGTCGACCCGGACGTCGTCCAGGCCATCGCCCGGCAGATCGCCACAGTGGTCCGCCGCGGCGTGCAGGTCTCCGTGGTGGTCGGCGGAGGCAACTTCTTCCGCGGCGCGGAGCTGCAGAAGCGTGGGATGGACCGGGCCCGCGCCGACTACATGGGCATGCTCGGCACGGTGATGAACTGCCTCGCGCTCCAGGACTTCCTGGAGAAGGAGGGCATCGAGACCCGGGTGCAGAGCGCCATCACGATGGCCCAGGTCGCCGAGCCGTACATCCCGCTGCGGGCCATCCGGCACCTGGAGAAGGGCCGCGTGGTCATCTTCGGCGCCGGCGCCGGGATGCCGTACTTCTCCACGGACACGGTGGCCGCCCAGCGGGCGCTGGAGATCCGGGCCGACGTGGTGCTGATGAGCAAGAACGGCGTGGACGGCGTCTACACCGCCGACCCGCGGATCGACCCCACCGCCAGTAAGCTCGACTCGATCACCTTCTCCGAGGCGCTGCGCCGCAACCTGCGGGTGGCCGACGCGGCGGCGTTCAGCCTCTGCATGGAGAACGGTCTGCCGATGCTGGTCTTTGGCGCGCAGGGTGACGACACCATCATCCGCGCGGTGGGTGGCGACAAGATCGGCACCCTGATCACCGCCTGAACCCCGCCCACCGGCGACGACGACAGCGGTCTGACGACTTTCAGCAGAGCCCACCACGAGCACAGAAGGAGGCGAGGAGACCGGTGATCGACGACACCCTCCTCGAGGCCGAGGAGAAGATGGAGCGTGCGGTTGAGCACGCCAAGGAGGAGTTCGGCGCCATCCGTACCGGTCGCGCCAACGCCGCCATGTTCTCCAAGGTCATCATCGACTACTACGGCACGCCTACGCCGCTGACGCAGATGGCGTCCATCGCGGTTCCCGAGCCGCGGATGGCCATCATCAAGCCGTACGACAACTCGCAGATCAACGCGATGGAGAAGGCGATCCGCGACTCGGACCTCGGGGTGAACCCGAACAACGAGGGCAACCAGCTGCGCATCCTGCTCCCGCAGATGACCGAGGAACGCCGCCGCGACATGATCAAGGTGGCTCGGCACAAGGGCGAGGAGGCCAAGGTGGCGATCCGCAACGTCCGCCGCCGTGGCAAGGAGGAGCTGGACCGGATCGTCAAGGACGGCGAGGCCGGCGAGGACGACGGCCGCCGCGCCGAGAAGGAACTCGACGACCTGACCCAGCGGTACGTGGCCAACATCGACGACCTGGTGAAGCACAAGGAAACCGAGCTGCTCGAGGTGTGACCCATGCTCCGAGGCCCGTTCCCGACGTCGGGAACGGGCCTCGTTCCATACCTGGGTCAGCAGGGGATCCAGACTGTCCTGGTGCTCTCGGCGAACTGCTCGCCGATGTCCAGCGCGCGGCACCAGCGGACCACGCCGGGCGGGTTCGCTCAGTACTCGATCGCGCACCGGACGAGTCGGGTCGACGGCTGCGGATTGCCTGCTGTCTGCCGTACCGGATGGGTGTGCGTCGCTGGCCGGCGGGCCGGCGGCGCCGGGTGGCGTCGGTGGGCGTGCCTCGTCCGCCGTGCCGATCCGGCGTGTGCAGTAGGCTCGGCAGGATTCCCGGCCACCGGGTGGTGAACACCGGGGATCGACCGACCGTCGGGGCGGTCAATCGGAGGAACATCGCACGTGTAGGGGATGCTTGTGGTCTTGCGTCATGTGGTGGTTCTCGTGCCGCTTTGCGGTGCGTGATGTCCCACCCCGACCCCTACGGCAGCGAGCCTCGCGGCTGGGACCGGCCGGAGCGCCCGGTGGCGCCGCCCTGGCCGGAGCAGGAGCTGGAGGCCGGCCAGTGGAGCCGCCGTCCGGCCGCCGGCCCTGAGCTGTACGCCGATCCGCACGCCCGGCCGTACGCCGAACCGTGGCCCGCGGACCCGTACGACGAGCGTGGCCGCCCGGTCCGCCCGGACGACCGTTTCGACGACGGGGACCGGCACGACCGTTTCGACGATCGCGACCGGCACGTCGACGACCGCAACCAGCCCGACCGGTACGACGACCGGGGTCGCGGTGACCGCTACGGCGACCGCGCGCCCGCCGGTGCGGACGGTGCCCCTTCCCGCGGCGGCCTCCCGCCTTTCGACGAGCCCGGCCGGTACAACGGCCCGGGACCGTCCGACGGGCCGTTCCGTCATGACGACGACGCCGATTACCCGACCACGCAGCTGGCGCCCATCGGGGCCGAGATCGGGCCGGATCCGGAGCCGACTGTCGAGCCGGAGCCGACGACCGGCCGACGGTCGAAGGGGCGACGTCGGGCCAGCCTCGACCGACCGGCCACCCAGCAGCTGGGCACCGGGCGGGCGGGGCGCAACCTGCCCGCGGCGATCGGGGTCGGGCTCGGCCTCGGCGCGTTGATCGTGGTGCCGCTGGCCTTCTATCCGTTGGCCTTCCTGCCGGTGATCGCCGCCGCGGTCGCCATCGGCACCTGGGAGATGGCCCGCGCGGTACGGCGCAGCGGCGCGCATCCTCCGCTGGTGCCCCTGATCGCCGGCGGCGTGTTGACGGTGGGTCTGGCCTGGTACGCCGGCCCGGACGCGCTCAGCCTGGGGCTGCTGGTCACCGTGCTGGGCACCATGGTCTGGCGGTTGGGTGACGGGCCGGCCGGCTTCCAGCGGGATCTCACAGCGGCCACCCTGATCGCCGTCTACGTGCCGTTCCTCGCCGGTTTCGCGGCGTTGCTGGCGGCGGCCCCCGGCGATGGGCATCTGCGCATCCTGGCCACGCTGATCGGGGTGGTCCTCTCCGACACCGGTGGGTACGCGGCCGGGGTCTCCTTCGGCAAACACCCGATGGCCCCGTCGATCAGCCCGAAGAAGTCCTGGGAGGGCTTCGCCGGCTCGGTCACCGCGGCGGCCCTGGGTGGAGCGTTGCTGCTGTGGCTGATGTTCGAGGTGGCCCCCTGGTGGGGCGCGCTGTTCGGGGTGGCCGTCTCCTGCGCGGCGGTCCTCGGCGACCTGGCCGAGTCGATGATCAAGCGGGATCTCGGCGTGAAGGACATGAGCAACCTGCTGCCCGGCCACGGCGGTCTGATGGACCGGCTGGACTCGATCCTGTTCGCGGTGCCGACGGCCTACCTGCTGTTGGCGGTCTTCGTGCCGGTGGTGAGCTGAGGTATGAATCACGGCGTCCCGGTCATCCGGCTCCGGTGGTCGCGGCCCGTTCGACACCTCCGGACCGGCAGCCACCGCCGACGGCGTGACACACTGGACCAGCCATGACGAGCCTGCCCTTGATCCCCGCCATCTCGGTCGCCCCCGCCGCGCGCCGGGCCTCCATGCCCCCTCAGCACCTCGCTGACCTGGACCTGGCCGGTCGCCAGGCGTTGGTCACCGGGCTGGGTGAGCCGGCCTTCCGCGCCAAGCAGGTCTCCAACCACTACTTCGGGCGGTTGGTCCGCGACCCGCAGGCGATGACCGATCTGCCCGCGGCGACCCGGGAGCGGCTGGCCGACCAGTTGCTGCCGACGTTGCTCAACCCGGTGCGCGAGCTGGCCTGTGATGACGGCGCGACCCGCAAGGCGCTCTGGCGGCTGCACGACGGTGCGCTGGTGGAGAGCGTGCTGATGGGCTACCCGGACCGGGTGACCGTCTGCATCTCCAGCCAGGCGGGTTGCGGCATGGCCTGTCCGTTCTGCGCGACCGGTCAGGCCGGGCTCACCCGCAACCTGTCGACGGCGGAGATCGTCGACCAGGCGGTCTACATGGCCGGGGTGGCGGCCTCCGGCGTGGTGGCGGGTTCCCCGCCGAGGTTGTCGCGCGTCGTCTTCATGGGCATGGGCGAGCCGTTGGCCAACTACAACCGGGTGATCGCGGCGATCCGTCGGCTGGTCAGCCCGGCTCCGGAGGGGCTCGGCCTGTCCCAGCGGCACATCACCGTTTCCACGGTTGGCCTGGTTCCGGCCATCCACCGACTGGCCAGCGAAGACCTCTCAGTGACCCTTGCGTTGTCGTTGCACGCGCCCGATGATGATCTGCGCGACGAACTCGTGCCGGTAAACCAGCGCTGGAAGGTAGCCGAGGTGCTGGACGCAGCGTGGGACTACGCCGCCCGGACGGGCCGCCGCGTGTCGATCGAGTACGCGATGATCAAGGACATGAACGACCAGCCGTGGCGAGCCGACCTGCTCGGGCGGCTGCTGGCCGGCAAGTTGGCCCACGTGAACCTCATTCCGCTCAATCCGACGCCGGGCAGCCGCTGGGACGCGAGTCCGAAGCCGGTCGAGCGGGAGTTCGTCCGGCGGTTGCGCGACGCC
Organism: Micromonospora sp. NPDC005205; assembly: GCF_040608275.1. NCBI lineage: Bacteria > Bacillati > Actinomycetota > Actinomycetes > Micromonosporales > Micromonosporaceae > Micromonospora > Micromonospora sp. NPDC005205. Next base: position 26,024 of record NZ_JBEXHV010000002.1, on the reverse strand, counting down.
GGGGTGTCCACCACAGTTCGGGACACCCGAGGTCGCGAGATCGACGGCGCGTGTGGCCAGCTTGCCGCTGCCGAAGACAACGACACCAACACCGACCGCGCCGGAGAGGCACCGGCGTGACCGGGCGTGGCGAACGAGACCAGGAGACATAGTGGCGAGTCAGGGTCAGCGTTTCCGGCGCAAGGCGCTCCGCCGGGGATACAAGGTCGACGAGGTGGATGCCTTCCTCGACCGGGTCGAGGCGACGCTCGACGGCCGACAGGTCGGTGCCCCGGTGGCCTCCCAGGAGGTTCATGACGTCGTCTTCCGGGTCCGCTTCAACGGCTACGACGAGTGGCAGGTCGACCTGCACCTGGACCGGGTCGAGCGGCAGCTGGCCGAGCTGGAGGAGCGCAACAGCGCCGGACGCGGCGGCGACCCCCGGATGGGTGACCGGATGGGCCCACCGGACCGGATGGGTCCGCCGATGCGTGATGACCGGGGCATGGTCCCGCAGCCGATGCCGCCCCGGCCGATGCCCGCGCAGCCCGGCCCGCCCTACGGTCGCTACGACGAGCCGACCGGTGCCTTCGCCGGTGGGTACGACGCCCCCCGCGGCGGTGGTTACGACGCGCCACGTGGCCCGGCCGGCCCGCCGATGGGTCCCGGTGGCCCGATGGGTCCCGGCCCGATGGGTGGCCACGGCATGCCGCAGCGCGGCCTGCCCGCCGGTCCCAGCGGGTACGGCCCCCCGGACGACCAGCGCTCACCCGGTGGTTACGGCCCGGATGACCAGCGAGGCGGGTACGGCCAGGACGACCAGCGCGCGCCCGGCGGCTATCCGCCGCCGCCGGAGGAGCCGCGCTTCGACGGCTTCGAGGCCGGGCGGCACGGTCGCGCCGACATGACGGCCGAGATCCGGATGCCGGAGCGGGAGCTGCGCGACATGCGCCGTGGTCCGGCCGGTCCGCCTCAGCTGCCGCAGCAGGGCATGGGTGGCCCGCCGATGGCCGGTCCGCCGCCGATGGCCGGTCCGCCTGCGGTGGCCGGTCCGCCGATGGGTGGCCCGCCGATGGCCGGTCCGCCCGGCAGCGACCTGTACCGGGTCGACCAGATCCGTCGCAGCTTCCAGGTGCGCCGGTTCGGCAGCGGGTACGACCCCGACCAGGTGGACCGGTTCTTCGACACCCTGCTCGGTGGCATGCAGCGCCGCAACCCGATGCCGGTCGACCCGAAGGACCTGGACACGCTCCGGTTCGGCCTGGTGCCGGGTGGCTACTTCGAGGCCGAGGTCGACGCCGCGCTGAAGGACGTGCAGGACATTCTCTTCGGGCGCTGACCCCGACGCGATACGGACGAGGGCCCGTCCCCCAGGTGGGGGCGGGCCCTCGGCGTACGTCGGCCGGTCGTCCGGCGGTGGGTCGGGTCAGGAGCGCAGACCGCTGCGCCGCAACACGATGTCGCCGATCACGATGATCAGCAGCAGCGCGGCCAGGCCGATCAGCCAGATGTCCTCGACCCTGCCCTCGTGGTTGCCGCAGATCATCGCCAGCAGCGCCAGTGCGGACAGCACGGCGCCGATCTGCCCGGCCTTGCGGTGCCCGGGCTTGTGCTGGTCTGGCGACGTTACCGGCTCGCTTCCTGCCACTGTCGGTCCTTCCCTCGCGATCGGATCTTTGGTTAGTCTGGCACGCCTCGTACGCGGTGCGGTGGGGTGGGGGTTTCCTGGCCATCGGCCCTGCCCCACCCGGGCTGGATGGCACTACCGGCGTCGCGGGGCGGCGGTCAGACTCGCTCCGGTAGCGTTTGGCGTACACCTGATTGTCTGTTTGAGGGGGACTGTGCGGTGCGAGTGACCGGAACCGGGCACGCCAGCATGCGGATCGACACGGCCGCGGGCAGCATCCTGTGCGACCCGTGGGTCAACCCGGCCTACTTCGCGTCGTGGTTCCCGTTCCCCGACAATTCACTGCTGGACTGGGAGAGTCTGGGGCAGGTCGACTACCTGTACGTCTCCCACCTGCACCGGGACCACTTCGACGCGAAGCACCTACGCGACTTCATCTCGAAGGACGCCACGGTCCTGCTCCCCGAGTTCCCCACCTCGGAGATGGAGGACGAGTTCCGGGCGCTGGGCTTCACCAAGTTCCTGAAGGCGCCCAACGAGCAGGTGGTGGAGCTGCCCGGCGGCCTGAAGATCATGATTCAGGCGTTGACCAGCCCGACCGACGGGCCGATCGGCGACTCCTCGCTCTGGGTCGAGTACGAGGGTGTGCGGCTGCTCAACCAGAACGACGCCCGCCCCACCGACCTGAGTGTCTTCGCCGAGTTGGGCCACGTGCACGCCCACATGCTGCAGTTCTCCGGTGCGATCTGGTACCCGATGGTCTACGAGCTGCCGCAGGCGGCGAAGACCGCGTTCGGCAAGCAGAAGCGTGACCGGCAGTTCGACCGGACCTGGCGCTACATCGACGATCTGAAGGCCGATCACGTCTTCCCGATCGCCGGCCCGCCGTGCTTCCTCGACGACGCGCTGTGGCAGTTCAACGACATCCACGGCGACGAGGGCAACATCTTCCCCGACCAGTCCGTCTTCCTGTCGGAGTACGCCAAGGTCGGCGGCACCAACGGGATCGTGCTGCTGCCGGGCAGCGTCGCCGACGTCACCACCGAGGGCGCGAGCACCACCCACCCGGTGCCGGTGCAGGAGTTCTTCGCGAACAAGGTCGCGCACCTGGAGGAGATGCGGGAGCGCAAGCGCCCGATCATCGAGGCGGAGAAGGCGTCCTGGCGGCACCCCGAGGTGGACGTGCTCGGCGAGATGAAGCGTCGGATCGAACCGCTGCTCGACGAGTCGATCTACCTGGCCAAGGGGGTCGGTGGCCCGGTCCGTTTCGACCTGGTGGGGTACGACGGCGAGAGTGTCGAGTCGATCGTGGTGGACTTCCCCGGCAAGGAGGTCCGGCCGTACGCGGACGAGAAGGTGCGCTACCGGTTCCGGACCGAGCGGTCGCTGATCGAGCACCTGCTCTTCATCGACGAGGTGGACTGGGTCAACTCGCTCTTCCTGTCCTGCCGGTTCTCGGCGGCCCGGATCGGCCAGTACAACGAGTTCGTCTACGCGTTCTTCAAGTGCCTCTCCGAGGAGCGGCTCCAGTACGCCGAGGGCTGGTACGACGAGCACGAGCGCAGCACCGACGCCGAGGACATCACGTTGGGCGACTGGGTGGTGCAGCGGCGGTGCCCGCACCTGAAGGCGGACCTGACCCGCTTCGGCATCGTCGACGGTGACCAGCTCACCTGCCAGTTGCACGGCTGGCGCTTCGACCTGCCCAGCGGCCGCTGCCTGACCAGCGTCGGGCACAAGGTGCGAGCCCACCGGGTGGACGCGGAAACCCCCGCTCCGGCCGGCGAAGCAGTGATCTGACCCCCGCCCCACCCGCGATCTTGCACTTCCTGTTGCGCCGAAGCAGGGCGTACCGCCCATAGCGGCGACCGAAAGTGCAAGATCGCGGGAGTTCGGTCAGCGGCCGAGGTCGGTGAGGATGCGGCGGGCGGCGTTGTGGCCGGCCGCGCCGATGACGCTGCCGGCCGGGTGGCAGCCGGCGCTGCCGGCGTACACACCGTCGACGCCGGTGGCGTAGGGCATCCGGTCGGTGAACGAGACGGTGTTGTCGACGTGGTGGATGTGCCCGCCGGTGATGCCGAAGTGCTCCTCGATGCCGGGCGGCGGCAGCGGCACCGCGTCGGCGATCAGCTCGGCGGTGCCGGGGGCGTACCGCTCGACGATCCCGAGCAGCCGGTCGACGTAGCCGGGCAGCTCCGCGTCCCAGGTGGTGCCGGCCAACTCGTAGGGGACGGACTGGACGAAGAGCGCCGACGAGTGGTGCCCGGCGGCGTCGGAGAGCGACGGGTCGACAGTGGTGTGCAGGTACCACTCGATGGTGGGCTCCGCCGGCAGCAGCCCGGCCTGCACGTCCGCCCACATGGCGCGCAGCGCGGTCATCGGTGAGGTCTCCGCCCCGCCGACCAGCGACGCCGACCCTGGCAGCAGGTGGATGGTCGAGCCGAACGGGCTCGGCGTGCCGTCCGGCAGGCAGGAGAACCGGGGCAGCCCGGTGAGCGCCAGGTTGAGCTTGAGGGTGGTGCCGGGCCGACGGACCGCCGCCATCCGTTCGCCGAGCCGCGCCGGGAGCGCGCCGTCGGGCAACAGGTCCATCAGCCGGTACGGGTCACACGCGCCGAGCACCACCCGGGCGGCGACCTCCCGACCGTCGGCCAGCACCACTCCGCTCGCCGCGCCGCCGTCCATGGTCACCGCGTGCACCGGCGTACCGGTCAGGATTGTCGCTCCGGCGGCGCGCGCGGCTTCGGCGAAGGTCCTGGAGACGGTGCCCATCCCACCCTCGGCGATCATCCAGGTGCCGCCGGAGCCGGGCAGTCGGCACATGTTGTGCACGAGGAAGTTGTGGCCGGTGCCGGGGTCGTCCGGGCCGGCGTTGAGCCCGGACAGGCCGTCGGTGACCGCGTACATGCTGACCAGCAGCTCCGAGCGGAACTCGAACCGGGCCAGGTAGTCGGCGACCGAGCCCTGCACGAGGTCGACGAAGACCTGGCGCAGCGCCGGACGGACGTGCCGTTCGGCGGTCTCCTGGACGCTCAGCGGCTCGGCCAGCCAGGCCGGGGCGAGGTCTTCCCGCAGCGCGGCCAGCTCGGCCTGCATGGCGTCGTCGGCGGCCACGTCGGCGGGGGAGAAGAACTCGGCGAGCTGCGCCCGGGTGGCGGCGGTGTCACTGCCGAAGAGCAGGTACGGCGAGCCGAGGCGGCCCGGGGTGGGGAGGAAGTAGTGCGGGTCGCGGCGTAGCACCGGGATCCGTACGTCGAGCGTGGCGAGCAGCTCCGGAGGCATCAGCCCGAGCAGGTACGACCCGGTGGAGTGGCGCAGCCCCGGCACCTTCGGGAACGGGTTCTCGGTGCGGGTCGCGCCGCCGATCACGTCGGCTGCCTCCAGCACGAGGACGTCCAGGCCGGCCCGGGCCAACAGCACTGCGGAGACCAGCCCGTTGTGCCCGGCACCGATGATCACGACGTCGGCGCGGGCCGGAATCTCACTGCTCATGCCGCGGCAGCCTAGTCCGCCCCACCACCCCAGGTCACCCCTTCCGCCCTCTTGCCTACCCCCACCCCGCCGTCCCGTTGATCATGAAGTTAGCGCCGCGACACGCCGCACCGAGTGGCAACAACTTCATGATCAACCAGACCGGCGGGCCGGGTGGGGGAGGTGGAGGGTGAAGGTGGAGCCTTGGGTGGGGGTGCTGGTGGCGCGCACTGTGCCGCCGTGGGCCTCGGTGAGCTTGCGCACGATGGCGAGACCCAGGCCGCTGCCTCCGGTCTGCCGGCTCCGCGACTTCTCGGCCCGCCAGAAGCGGTCGAAGACCCGGGGCAGGTCCTCGGCGCTGATACCGCTGCCGGTGTCGGTCACCGAGATGATGACCTCGGCGTCGGTCGCGCCGGCGCTGATCGCCACGCGCCCGCCCGACGGGGTGTGCCGTACCGCGTTGGCCACCAGGTTGCCGACGGCCTGGCGGAGTCGGACCGGGTCGGCGTCCACCTGCGGGTCGGCCTCGGTGCGTACCGTGATGCTGACGCCGAGCCGGTCGGCCTGGGCCCGGTGTGCCTCCGCCACCTGGGCGAGCAGGTCGGTGAGGTAGACCTGCTCATGGTGCAGCCGCAGCGCGCCGGCGTCGGCCTCGGCCAGGTCCTGCAGGTCGGTGATCACATGTTGGAGCAGTGTCGCCTCCTCCAGCAGTGAGGAGAGCAGCCGGCGGTCGGGGGCCGCGACGCCGTCCTCGACCGCTTCGAGCCAACCCCGGATGTTGCTCACCGGCGTCCGCATCTCGTGGGCGATGTCGCTGACCATGGCCCGGCGTAGCTGCTCCAGCCGTTCCCGCCGTTCGGCCATGTCGTTGAAGGCCTCGGCCAGCCGGGCGATCTCGTCGCGGCCGGTCACCCGGACCCGGGCGGCGCCGTCGCCGTCGCGCATCCGTTGGGCGGCCCCGGTCAGCGCGTGCAGCGGACGGGTCAGCCGGATGCCGGCGAGGACGGTGAAGCCGATCGTCACCAGCAGGACGAGTCCGGCGACCGCGACGATGCGGGTCTGGTTGGCGGGGGAGAGGTCGAAGGTGGTCGAGGGGCGACCGCCCGGGTCGGTGACGAAGAGGGTCGCGGCCGGGGCGACGTACGGGAGGAGTTGTTCGCGTCGACTGGTGCCGACGCACGCGCTGACCGCCCGGTTGTGCTCCTGGTCGACGCCGGCCGCGCTGCGGGAGTCGGGTGCGCTGGCCGCCGGCTGCCTCGTCCAGGTCCAGTTCAGGTCCACCTGCACGGCGGGCAGGCGCCGCCGCGCCAGGCAGGTGTTCACCAGGGCGTTGAGCTGGGCGAGCGCCTTGCCCTCGGTGGCCGTACGGGCCGCGAGTTCTTCCCTCAACTGACCGCAGGCGGCACTGTCGGCGAGGTCGGTGCCGGGGGTGTCGAGGCGGGGGCGGCCGGTGGGCCCGTCCACGACGGTGGCGTCGATCTGCGCCCGGAGCCGCAGACACTGGGCCGCCCGGGCCGCCTTGTCGCGCAGCGCGGCGCGCTCCTCGGGCGGGAGCAGGTACGGCCCGGTGGTGCGCGGGTCGATGCGGCTGGTGCCGCCGTCACCGCTGCCCCTCGGCAGGGTGGTGCCGCCGTCACCGCCGCCCGGCAGTGTGGTGCCGGGTATCAGGGCGGTGTCGACGGCGAGCGCGTCGACGGTCGCGGACGACGTCGTCGGCAAGGGGCCCGCGCCGGGTGCCGAGTCCGCGATCAGCGCACCGGTCTCGGTGGTCAGGGCGATCCGTCGGCCGACGTCCTGGGCGAGCGGCCGAAGGGCCGCGTCGACTCCGTCCCAGGTCGGGTGGGTCGCCGCGTACGCGAGCACCGTGTCGTAGATGCGCGCGTCGTCGGCGAGCGCCTGCCCCTGCTCCTGCCGGATCGCTCCGGTGGTGGTGCGGACGGCCAGCCACGCGGTCGCCGCGATCGAGCCGATGGCGATGAGGACGGCCAGCGCCAGCAGTCGGAGCAGCAGGCTGCGGCGCAGCGGGACCTCACCCGACACGGGGTGACTCTTCGACGAGCTTGTATCCGATGCCGTACACGGTCACCAACCGGGCCGGCTTGCGCGGGTTCGGCTCGATCTTCCGGCGGAGGTTCATCACGTGCACGTCGACGGTCCGGTTGGTGATGTACCTGTCGAACCCGTGCAGGTAGCCCAGGAGCTGATCCCGGGTGAACGCCCGGGAGGGCTGGGCGGCCATCGCCTGGAGCAGTTGGAACTCACCGGGTGTGCAGTCGACGAGGCGTCCGTCGCTGCGTACCTCGTGGCGCACCGGGTCGACGTGCACGGCGCCGACCCGCAGCACCGGGTCCGCCGGCGTCCGTTGGCCCCGGCGCAGCAGGCTGCGGGCCCGGGCGACCAGTTCGCGAGGGCTGTACGGCTTCGTCATGTAGTCGTCGGCGCCCAGGTCGAGGCCGAGCAGCAGGTCGTCCTCGGTCGACCTGGCGGTCAGCATGAGCACCGGAAGGTCGGACTCCCGGCGCAGGATGCGACACACGTCCAGGCCGTCGACCTTCGGCATCATCACGTCGAGGACGAGCAGCGCCGGGGGCCGTTGACGGATCTGCTCCAGGGCGGCCCGCCCGTCGGCCACCACAGTCACCTCGTGCCCCTCGCGTTCCAGATACCGGCGCGCCAACTCCGCCTGCTTCTGGTCGTCCTCGGCTACCAGCACGTACGCACACACGGCAGCGACTGTACGTGGCTCGGACCGGTTCCAGCAGGGCCGCTGAGCTGGGGCTATCGGATGACGACCGCTTCCTTACAGGTCTCTGACACCCGGGCGTGAAGCTGCACGCCATGACCAACTCAACCCATCGGGTCGCGGCCGGGCTCGCCGCGGTCGCAGTGCTCGCCGTCGCCCTCACCGGCTGCGGCGGCGGTGCGTCCAGCGCCGACAAGGACACCGCCAGCGGCGACGTCGCGTCGCTCGTCAACCCGTCCGCCCCGGCGAGCGCCACCCCGGCCGGTGGTGCCACCAACGGTCGACCGCAGCTACGCCTGGACATGACCGACGAGGAGGAGGAGCGGCTCTGGGGGACGTACAACATCTGTCTGCACGACAACGGCGTGAAGCTGAACGACGGCCGGTCACAACCCGGGCCGGTGGGGGACGGCACGGGCCTGTCGCTGGACCAGAGCGGTGAGCCGAAGGCGGCGTACGTGGCGTGCGCGAACAAGCTGCCGCTCCAGCCGCCGGAGCTGGACCCGGAGAAGAACCCGAACTACGTGAGCCAGTGGAACGACTACGTCCAGTGCCTGCGCGGGCGAGGGCTGAAGATCCACTCACTGCCGGACGGCTCCGGCTGGACCTACGACGACGGCGTCGCCGACCCGACCAACGGACTTGAGGGTCCGGGGATGGACAAGGTCGAGCGGGAATGCACTGTGGAGATCTTCGGTGCCAAGAAGTAACCCGAGCGATGATCCTGGCCGGCGGACGACCCGGCGTACCGCGATCGTGGTGGCGGCGGTGACAGTGGTGGTCGCCGTCGGTGCCGGCGTCGGTGCGCTGGCTCTGCGGCGTCACCCCGGCGGTGATGTCGCTAGCGCACCGCCGCCGGTCACCACGACGACAGTGACCCGGGCCGACCTGTCGGACAGCCGCTCGCTCAACGGCACGCTCGGCTTCGGCCCGGAGCGGTTGGTGAAGGGTGCCGGAGAGGGCGTTGTCACCCGGCTGCCGAAGGTGGGCGACACGGTGGCCCGGGGTAAGCCGCTCTACTGGGTCAACGACCGGCCGGTGCCGGTGCTGTTCGGCGGGACGCCGCTCTTCCGCACGCTCGACAAGCCGGGTCTGGTGGGCAGCGACGTACGGATCGTGTCGGACAACCTGAAGGCGCTGGGCTACCACACCGGCTCGCAGCCGTCCCGGGCCACCGACGGCACGAAGGTCGGCACGGGTCAGGCCCTGCTCACCACGAGCCTCGTCGGCGCGATCAAGAAGTGGCAGCAGGCCCTCGGTCTGGACCCGACCGGGACGATCGGGGTCGGGCAGGTCGCGGTGCTGACCGGGCCGGCCCGAATCAGCGCGGTGAAGGCGCTGCCAGGTGACCCGGTCGCCGGTGAGCTGCTGGCCGTCACCGAGAAGGTCAAGCTTGTCACTGTGCCGGTCGGGGCCACCGACGTCGGCGCCATCACGGTGGGCACGGCCGTGGTCGTCGCCCTGCCGGACAGCTCCGAGATCCCGGCAAAGGTCGCCTCGGTCTCGCAGACGGTGCGCGGCGGGGGGTCGGACGGCGGCACCGGGCAGGGCAGCCCGCCCACCGTGGACGTCCTCGTCGCACCGACCCGGGCGGCGGACGTGGCCAAGCTGGACGCGGCCACGGTCCAGGTCCGCTTCACCACCGCCGTCCACAAGGGCGTACTCGCGGTGCCGATCGGCGCGCTGGTGGCGCTCCGCGAGGGTGGGCATGCGCTGCAACTGGCCGACGGCGCGCTGGTGGCAGTGGAGACCGGGATGTTCGCCCGGGGCCTGGTCGAGGTCAGCGGCACCGGTGTGATCGAGGGCCTCGACGTGGTGACGGCATCGTGATCGCCGAAGCGGTGCTGAACGTCGAGGGAGTCAGCAGGACGTACCCCGGCGGGGTGACCGCACTGGACGACGTCTCACTGACCGTGCGCGCCGGCGAGATGCTCGCCATCGTCGGGCCGTCCGGGTCCGGCAAGTCCACGTTGCTGAACATCATGGGCACCCTCGACCTGCCGACCAGCGGTCGGGTACGCGTCGCCGGGCAGGAGGTCACCGCGCTGTCCGACCGGCGGCTCTCCGCGCTGCGGGGCCGCTGGCTCGGTTTCGTCTTCCAGCAGTTCCACCTCACCAACGGCCTGGATGCCGCCGAGAACGTCGCCACCGGCCTGCTCTACGCCGGGGTGCCCCGTCGTCGCCGTCGCCGCACCGCGATCGAGGCGTTGGCCCGGGTCGGCCTGGCGCACCGGGTGAACCACCTGCCGCAGCAGCTCTCCGGCGGGGAGCGGCAGCGGGTGGCGATAGCTCGGGCGCTCGTCAACGAGCCGGCGCTGGTGCTGGCCGACGAGCCGACCGGCGCCCTCGACACGGCGAACGGGGAGGCGGTTCTTGACCTGCTCACCGACCTCAACGCGGAGGGCACCACCATCGCCGTGATCACCCACGACCGCGATCTCGCCGCCCGTACGCCTCGACAGGTGGAGATCCGCGACGGCCGGATCGTCGCCGACACCGTCGCCGGGAGCGGGGCGTGAGCGCGTCCCCGGGTGGCACCCGGTCGACCCGGCTCGCCCCGGCCGACGTACTCCGGCTCGGTCTGCTCGGCCTGACCACCCGTCGGATGCGGGCGGTCCTCTCCGCCCTGGGCATCTCCATCGGCATCGCCACGCTGGTCGTCGTGGTGGGTATCCCCGCGTCCAGCCAGCGCGACCTGATGGAGCAGCTCTCCGCCCTCGGCACCAACCTGCTGCGGGCCGAACCCGTGCCCGATCAGAACCCGCCCGTCCTCCTGCCCGAGGACGCCGCCGCCATGGCGTCGCGGATCGGGCCGGTCCACGCGGCGAGCGCGGTCGCGAACACCCACACCGCCGTGCGCCGCAACGAGCTGCTGGACCGGTACGACACGTCCGGGCTCACCGTGCTCGCGTCCCGGCCGGACCTGTTGGGGACCGTCAACGGCCGGGTCCGCAGCGGCCGGGCCCTCGACGACGGGTCGGCCCGGCTTCCGACCGCCGTCCTCGGCTACGTCGCGGCGAGCCGGCTCGGCTTCGCCACTGTGGACCCGCGACAACCACCCCAGGTGTTCATCGGCGAGCGCTGGTTCACGGTGATCGGCATCCTGGACCCGTTGCCGCTATCTCCGGATCTCGACCGTTCGGTGCTGGTCGGGTGGGACGCCGCCAGGGCCATGCTCGGCTTCGACGGTCACCCCACCGTCGTCTACCTGCGGGCCAGGGAGGACGCGTTGGAGGACGTCCGTGCCGTGCTGCCAGCCACCCTCAACCCGCAGTTGCCCGGGCTGGTCCAGGTCAGCCGCCCCTCCGACGCGCTCGCCGCGAAACGGGCCACCGAGGACAGCTTCTCGGCGCTGTTCCTCGGGCTGGCGGCGGTGGCCCTGCTGGTCGGCGGCATCGGCGTGGCCAACACGATGGTCATCTCCGTGCTGGAACGCCGTCGGGAGATCGGCCTGCGCCGGGCGCTCGGCGCGAGCCGCGGCCAGATCCGGGTGCAGTTCCTCACCGAGTCGGTGCTGCTCAGCGTGCTCGGCGGTGCCGCCGGGGCCGCCCTGGGGGTGCTCGCCACGGTCGGCTACGCCAGCTACCAGGGCTGGCCGCCCACCATCCCACTGCCCGCTGTGCTCGGCGGAGTGACCGCCGCCCTCCTGGTAGGCGTGGTGGCCGGCGTCTACCCGTCAATCCGAGCCGCCCGCCAAACCCCCACCGAAGCCCTGGCAACCCCGTGACAGGCCCCCGCCGCCCGATTCCCTTGGTTGATCATGAAGTTATTGCCACTCGGCGCGGCGTGTCGCGGCAATAACTTCATGATCAACGGGGCGACGGGCCGGGGGAGGGCGACGGGTCGGGGGTGGGGGTCCGGCGGTTGGTGCGCCAGTTTGCGAGGGCCAGGGTGGCGGAGTAGCCGGCCAGGACGATCACGTGGAACAGGTAGAGCCAGAGGAGGACGGCCACGCCGGCGCCGATGTCGTCGAAGCCGCCGAAGGGCACTCCCAGGTCCAGCGGGAGCGAGGCGAAGAGCACGAAGCCGTGCAGGAATCCGGAGAGGTTCGCCGCGGTGAACGACCCGACCCCGAGGGTGGAGAGCCAGTCCGGTGAGGCCGGCCCGACGACCCGGAACACCCACACCAGCACCGGCGTCAGCACCAGCCAGACCGCCAGGAACGACAGCACCACGCCGAGCACACCGAGCCAACCGCCCTGGCGTACGAGGCGGGTGGTGAGCGGAAGCGCCAGCAGGATCGACAGCAGCAGCGCGGGGGCCGGCGCGAGCAGTGGCAGCAGCAGGAGTCGGCCCCGCCAGCCAACCAGGTGCTCGTCGGAGCGGGGCGCGGCCACCGAGACGAACGCCCGACGCAGGCCCTCGCCGTACAGCGAGGCGGGCAGCAGGGAGGCCAGCGCCAGCAGCGGGGTCAACCCCACCCCTGCGTCGACCAGTGCCTCCACCGCCCGGGGCGCGCCGATCGCGGTGGGCAGGGCCTCCACGGCGTACGAGGTGAGCCGGCGTACCTGGTCGGCCCCGGCCACCAGCGCGGTGAGCCAGATCGCCAGCAGGGCGACCGGCACCACGGCGATCGCCCCGTAGAAGGTGATCGCGGCGGCGTGCAGCGACAGGTCCCGTCCGCGCACCGGACGGAACGCCGCACTGGTGATCCGTTTCGTGCGCTGCCATCCGTTGCCCATCGGGTCCTCCTTCCCTGTCGTCGGGGCTGTCACTCCTTAAGATCGCCGGTCATGACTGTTCTCACCACCGAACGCCTGATCCTGCGCGATTGGACCGCCGATCCGGCCGATCTGGCCCGGATCTACGACATCTACTCCCGCCCGGAGATCAGCCGTTGGTTGGGAGTCGCGCCGGGCCTGCCGCTGACCGACCCGGCGCAGGCCGTCGAGCGGCTGCGGATCTGGCAGGAGCGGCACGCCGCCGACGGCGGCCGGTACGGCACCTGGGCGATCGAGGTACGGGAGACGGGTCAGGTGGTGGGCACGGTTCTGCTCAAGCCGTTGCCGGGGCGCGACGAGTCGCGTCGGAGCGACGACATCGAGGTGGGTTGGCACCTGCACCCGGACGCGTGGGGCCACGGCTTCGCCACCGAGGCGGCCCGCGCGGCGGTCGACCGGGAGTTCGCGGCCGGTACCCGGGAGATCTACGCGGTCGTGGCGCCGGGCAACGAGCCGTCGATGGCTGTCGCGCGGAGGCTGGGCATGACCCATGTCGGCCAGCGCACCGACTGGTACGGCGGGGAACTGCTGGAGACGTTCGTGCTGACCGCACCAGATGCCTGATCGTTCCCGCACGACCTGACGCAAGATCCGCGCAACTTCGGGGAAGGTGCTGCCTCCGGTCGTCGGGAGGCAGCACCTTCCCCGAAATTATGGGCAGGTCGACCCTCGGGGCAGACAAGTCCATCAATAGTCACGGCGGTCGAAGTGTTGACGCTCCCGTAGCACTTCAGTAACCTTTGGGCCAAAGTAACGCAAGATTTCGACAAAGGCGTGCACGGTTCTGTGCACGTACTCGGAAGATTCAACGGGCCTCCTGGGGAGGCCCGTTGATGGTCGTACCCCTCTGGTGTTTCCACGGCGGTCGGCGCCCCCGCGCCGCCCGCACCACCCGTCTCTCTCGACACCGGCCCTCTCGCGTCGGCCGGCGCTGCACCGCCGCACCCCCCCACCCCCGTGGTCCAGCCACCGCGGCAACCGTCCCCCGACGACAAGGACAGTGATGAGACGAACGAACCTGTTCAGGATGGTGGCGGCCACGGCCGCCGCCGCGCTGATCGCGACGGCCGGGGCGACCGCCCTCGCGAACCCGGCCGCCGCGGCCCGCCCCACCGAGCCGGCCGCAGCAGCACCGAGCGCCTTCGCCCCGGCGGCCACCAACCTCGCCCAGGGCCGTCCCACCCAGGAGAGCGGCCACGCCGACGTCTACGACTCGTCGAAGGTCGTCGACGGCAACGCGGGCAGCTACTGGGAGAGCGTCAACAACGCGTTCCCCCAGTGGGTGCAGGTCGATCTCGGCTCGTCGCAGAGCGTCAACCAGGTAGTTCTGAAGCTGCCGACCTCCGGTTGGGGGACCCGGACGCAGACGCTGAGCGTGCGGGGCAGCACCAACGGTTCGTCCTTCACCGACCTGGTCGGGTCGCAGACGTACACCTTCAACCCGGCGAGCGGCAGCACCGCCACGATCAACTTCGGCTCGACCTCCACCCGCTACGTCCGGATCACCATCACCGCCAACAGCGGCTGGCCGGCCGGGCAGCTCTCCGAGCTGGAGGTGTACGGCAGCGGCGGCACCACCCCGGACACCACAGCGCCGAGCGTTCCCGGCAACCTCTCGTACACCCAGTCGGGCACCACCATCAGCCTCAACTGGGTCGCGTCGACCGACAACGCGGGCGGCAGCGGCATCGCCGGCTACGACGTCTACCGCAACGGCGCGTTCCTCCAGTCCGTCGGCAACGTGACCACCTTCAACGACACCCAGCCGGCCACGGCGACAGTGTCGTACTTCGTCCGGGCCCGCGACGCGGCCGGCAACCTGTCCGGCAACAGCAACACGGTGACCCGTACCGGCAGTGGTGACACCACCGCGCCGAGCGTCCCGGGGACGCTGTCGCAGAGCACGTCGGGCAGCACGATCACGCTCACCTGGGGAGCCTCCACCGACTCCGGTGGCAGCGGGCTCGCCGGCTACAACGTCTACCGGGGCGGCAGCCTGATCGCCACGTTGGGCACCGTCCTCACCTACCAGGACACCCAGCCGGCGACGGCGACCGTCTCCTACCACGTCCGGGCCCGCGACGGAGCCGGCAACCTCTCCGGCACCAGCAACACCGTCACCCGGACCGGCAGCAACCCGCCGGCCTGCACCAACGTGGCGCAGGGCAAGAGCATGACGGCGAGCGGCTCGACCTTCAGCTTCACCCCGGACAAGGCGAACGACGGGCAGCTCTCCACCTACTGGGAGGGCGCGGCGAGCTACCCGCAGAACCTGACAGTGGCGCTCGGCGCGAACCACTCCATCTCCGGTGTCACTGTGAAGCTCAACCCGGATTCGTCCTGGGGCACCCGTACCCAGACCATCCAGGTCCTCGGCCGCGACCAGGCCTCGTCCTCGTACACCAGCCTGGTGTCGGCGGTGGCCTACCAGTTCGTCCAGGGCAGCAACGTGGTGACCATCCCGGTCAGCGCGACCACAGCGGACGTGCAGTTGCGGTTCACCGGTAACACCGGTGCCCCGTCCGGCCAGGTCGCCGAGCTTGAGGTGTGCGGCACCCCGGCGCCCAACCCGGACCTGGTCGTCAGCTCGGTGACCTGGTCGCCCTCGTCGCCCAGCGAGGTCTCCCCGGTCACCCTCTCGGCGGTGGTGCAGAACATCGGCTCGGCGTCAGCCGGTGCGACGACAGTGAACTTCAGTCTGGCCGGCGCGGTCGTCGGCAGCGCCTCGGTGGGCGCGCTCGCCGCGGGCGCCTCGACCACTGTGTCGTTCAACGCCGGTACCCGGCCGATGGGCAGCTACGCCGTCTCGGCGGTGGTCGACCCGGCGAACACGATCGTCGAGCAGAACAACGGCAACAACAGCTTCACGGCGGCGTCGCCGCTGGTGGTGGCGCAGGCCCCGGGCCCGGACCTTCAGGTGCTCAGCATCGCCTCGAACCCGCCGAACCCGGCCGTCGGGGCGTCCGTCACCTTCACCGTGACGGTTCGCAACCGGGGCACCACCGCGACCGGCGCGACCACCGTCACCCGACTGGTGGCGGGCAGCACCACGCTCAACACCAACACCGCCTCGATCGCCGCCGGCGCGACGGTCACCGTGGCCGTCAGCGGCACCTGGACCGCCACCAGCGGCGGCGCCACCCTCACCGCCACCGCCGACGCCACGAACGTGGTCGCCGAGACCAACGAGACGAACAACGCGTTCAGCCAGTCGATAGTGGTCGGGCGTGGGGCAGCCGTCCCGTACGTCTCCTACGAGGCGGAGGCCGGTCGTTACCAGGGCACGCTGCTGGAGACCGACGCCCTGCGGACGTTCGGACACACCAACTTCGCCAGCGAGTCCTCGGGGCGCAAGTCGGTACGGCTCACCAGCACCGGCCAGTTCGTCGAGTTCACCTCTGCCAACCAGGCCAACTCCATCGTCGTGCGCAACTCCATCCCGGACGCGCCCGGTGGCGGCGGCATCGAGGCGACCATCAGCCTCTACGTCAACGACGTCTTCTCCCGGAAGTTGACACTGTCGTCGAAGCACAGCTGGCTCTACGGCAACACCGACGGGCCGGAGGCGCTGACCAACACCCCGCAGGCCGACGCCCGGCGGCTCTTCGACGAGTCGAACGCGCTGCTGGCGCAGTCGTACCCGGCCGGCACCCGCTTCAAGTTGCAGCGCGACTCGGGTGACACCGCCTCCTTCTACGTCATCGACATGATCGACCTGGAGCAGGTGGCGGGGCCGGCGAGCCAGCCGGCCGGCTGCACCTCGATCACCTCGTACGGCGCGGTTGCGAACGACGGGATCGACGACACCGCAGCCATCCAGCGGGCGGTGACCGACGACCAGAACGGTGTCATCAGCTGCGTCTGGATTCCCGCCGGGCAGTGGCGGCAGGAGCAGAAGATCCTGACCGACGACCCGCTGAACCGGGGCATGCACAACCAGGTCGGCATCAGCAACGTCACGATCCGAGGCGCCGGCATGTGGCACTCGCAGCTCTACACGCTGACCGAGCCGCAGAACGTGGTGGGCGGCATCAACCACCCGCACGAGGGCAACTTCGGCTTCGACATCGACAAGAACACCCAGATCTCCGACATCGCCATCTTCGGCTCGGGCCGGATCCGCGGCGGTGACGGCAACGCCGAGGGTGGCGTCGGTCTGAACGGTCGCTTCGGCGCCGGCACGAAGATCAGCAACGTCTGGATCGAGCACGCCAACGTGGGCGTCTGGGTGGGTCGCGACTACGACAACATCCCCGACCTGTGGGGGCCGGCCGACGGGCTGGACTTCAGCGGCATGCGGATCCGCAACACGTACGCCGACGGCATCAACTTCAGCAACGGCACGCGCAACTCGCGGGTGTTCAACTCGTCGTTCCGCACCACTGGCGACGACGCGCTCGCCGTCTGGGCCAACCCGTACGTCAAGGACCGCAACGTCGACATCGCCCACGACAACCACTTCGTCAACAACACCATCCAGTTGCCCTGGCGGGCGAACGGCATCGCCATCTACGGCGGCTACGACAACTCGATCCAGAACAACCTGATCTACGACACCGCCAACTACCCGGGCATCATGCTGGCGACCGACCACGACCCGCTGCCGTTCTCCGGCACGACGCTGATCGCCAACAACGGGCTCTACCGCACCGGCGGCGCGTTCTGGAACGAGGACCAGGAGTTCGGTGCCATCACGATCTTCCCGGCCACCAGGGACATCGTCGGAGTCACCATCCGGGACACCGACATCATCGACTCGACCTTCGACGGCATCCAGTTCAAGAACGGTGGCGGAAACATCCCGAACGTCGCCATCACCAACGTACGGATCGACAAGTCCAACAACGGTGCCGGCATCCTCGCGATGAGCGGAGCGCGCGGCAACGCCAACCTGACGAACGTGACAATCACCAACTCGGCCGACGGCAACATCGTCATCCAGCCGGGCTCACAGTTCGTCATCACCGGCGGCTAGTTCGCCGCTTGATCAACACGGTTTCAGTGAAGTCGGGGTGTCCGCGGACTGCGGACGCCCCGATTTCCATGAAGCCGAGTCGATCGCCGCAGCGCAGGGTCCGTCGTGGGCGTCGCGCCGCCGGCAGCGGCCGGCATCGCCGAGCAGGCCGTCACAGAACACTCGGGTACGCAGGAACTGCGCGACCTCCTCGCTGGGCGTGGTCTCGCCGAACCTTCACCCCGTCGGCCTGGACGGCCGTCGTCATGTTCGCGGCGGTGAGCCGGCCCGTGCGATGATCACGGCCGGCTCGCTGGCGGGAGGCTGACGAATCAGGATGGGTGTCGTGACGACCGGGCTCTGCCTCGCCGTACCCGCCCTGTTCGTGCTCTGGTTCTGGGGCCGACCTCTGCTCACCGGCCGCTGGAAGACTCCGGGCTGGTTCGCCGCGACGGCCGGGCTCTCGATCGTCGCCACCGCTGTCACCTGGTTCGTCGGCGCGTTCGCGGGTTCCTCCATGAGCTCGGAGGAGTCCTGCCGACAGGCCGGCGTCAGCTACGACAGTGCCTACCGCGCCGCGCACTGGCGTGAGTCGTCGATGTGGTTCCCGCTCCGCGACCGATGCAACGCCACCTACGACCTGGTGCCCGTCTGGGTCAACCCGGCCCTGGTGCTGCTGTCCCTGCTGGCCGTCCTCTGTGTCGGCGCAGCGGTCTGGCTGGCCGTCGTGCGGCACCGGACCACGACGAGTCGGGCACCGGCCCGCAGATCTTGGACACTTTCCGTTCGGCCATGACAGTTCGGCCATGACGGAAACTGTCCAAGATCTGCACGCGCCTCGCTGCGGTGCAGTCATTTCGGGCTGACGGACCCTGTGTGCGATGACGCGCTTCTGGGGCTGCGATGGCTAGGCTGACCTGAGCAGAATGTCCCGCTGAGGGGGTGAGCCCGGATGGCCCAGGCCGCGTTCGCGCCGGAGCCGACGCCGCAGCACACCGAGCCGTCGTTCGACGTGCTGCGGTGGCACGACGAACCCTGGACTGCGCAGCTCGCCCTCGACCTGTTGCCGGAGACCAACGGCCCCAAGGTTGAGGTCCTGAGCGGAAGCGTGATCGTGACACCACATGCGGGAATCGATCATCAGTCGGTCGAGCGGGAATTGCCCTACGTGCTGCACCGTGCTGCGCGGAAGGCAGGATTCTGGGTCTATCCGGAGATCAACGTCATCTCCGGGAATGATCTCTTCATCCCGGACATCGCTGTGCTGCGCAAGTCCGGTGGTGGCCGAACGACGGTCCCCATCGCCGAGGCGGTGTTGTTGGGGGAGATCGTTTCGCTGGGTGACCGACGTAAGGGCGTGATCGACCGGCCCCGCGAGTACGCCGCCGTCGGGGTGCCGTTCTTTCTCCGGGTGGACCTGCGTAACCGGGTGCCGACCATTGCCCTGTTCGAGCTGTCCGACGGGGAGTACCGGCCGTTGGCCGCCGCTGCGGCGGGGAGCACCTTCGCGATGCGGGAGCCGTTCGAGTTCTCCATCGACCCGGCCGAGTTGCTGGACGAGGAGGAGCCGGCGGAGGGGGAGGGCTGAGGCTCCCAGCGGGCGTGCAGCGGCGGTGGGGAAGAATGGCCGGGTGACTACCCCCCGCGACCTTGTTCTGCTCGGGTCCACCGGTTCGATCGGCACCCAGGCCATCGACATTGTCCGGCGTAACCCGGACCGGTTCCGGGTGGTCGCCGTGGGTGCGGGCGGCGGCAACGTCGAGCTGCTCGCCGCGCAGGCCCTGGAACTGGGCGTCGAGGCGGTCGGGGTGGCGAAAGCGTCCGCCGCGCAGGATCTGCAACTCGCGTTCTACGCGGAGGCGAGCCGGCGCGGGTGGGCCACCGGTGACTTCAAGCTTCCCAAGATCGTGGCCGGGCCGGACGCCATGACCGAGCTGGCCCAGTGGCAGTGCGACATCGTGCTCAACGGGGTGGTCGGCTCGCTGGGCCTCGCTCCTACGCTGGCCGCGCTGCGCGGTGGTCGTACCCTCGCGCTTGCCAACAAGGAGTCGCTCGTGGCCGGCGGCCCGCTGGTCAAGGCCGCGGTGACGCGGCCGGGGCAGATCGTGCCGGTCGACTCGGAGCACTCGGCGCTGGCCCAGTGCCTGCGCTCCGGGACGCGGGGTGAGGTGCGGCGGCTGATCGTCACGGCCAGCGGCGGTCCGTTCCGGGGGCGGCGGCGTGACGAGTTGACGCAGGTCACACCCGAGCAGGCCCTCGCGCACCCGACCTGGAACATGGGGCCGGTCGTCACGATCAACTCGGCGAGCATGGTCAACAAGGCGCTGGAGGTGATCGAGGCGCACGAGCTGTTCGACGTGCCCTACTCCGACATCACCGTGATGGTGCACCCGCAATCGGTGATCCACTCGATGGTCGAGTTCGTCGACGGGTCGACGATCGCCCAGGCGAGCCCACCGGACATGCGGCTGCCGATCGCGCTGGGCATCGGCTGGCCCGACCGGGTCCCCGAGGCGGCCACCGCCGTCGACTGGACGGCCGCGCACACCTGGGAGTTCGCGCCGCTCGACGACGAGGCGTTCCCGGCCGTCGCCCTGGCCAAGGCCGCCGGGGAGGCCGGGCGCTGCCGGCCGGCGATCTACAACGCGGCGAACGAGGAGTGCGTGGCCGCGTTCGTGGCGGGCCGGCTGCCGTTCCTCGGCATCGTCGACACCCTCGAACGGGTGTTGGAGGAGGCTCCGGACTTCGACGAACCAGGTACCGTCGAGGACGTGCTCGCGGCTGAGTCGTGGGCGCGCGCGCATGCGCAGGAGATCATCGCGGGTTCGGTGGAAGGAGCTTGATGTCGTACCTGCTCGGGGTGGTCCTCTTCGCCCTGGCCATTCTCATCTCGGTGAGTCTGCACGAGGCGGGTCACCTGCTGACCGCCAAGGCGTTCGGGATGAAGGTCACGAAGTACTTCGTCGGTTTCGGGCCCACCATCTGGTCGTTCCGGCGAGGTGAGACGGAGTACGGCCTCAAGGGCATCCCCCTCGGCGGCTTCTGCAAGATCGTCGGGATGACGCCGCAGGACGACGACGTCGAGCCGGGCGACGAGTCCCGGGTGATGTGGCGCTACCCGGTCTGGAAGCGGACCATCGTGATGGCCGCCGGGTCGATCACCCACTTCGCGCTCGCCCTGGTCACCATCTGGATCCTGGCCGTCTCCGCCGGCCTGCCCAACCCCGACTTCCCGACCACCGACGCGCAGGCCCGCCAGGAGCCCGCCGTCATCCAGCTCAGCCAGTGCGTGGTCCCGGAGAACGCGGTGCGCGCCTGCACCTCCGCCGACGCGGCCAGCCCGGCCGCCCAGGCGCAGTTGAAGAACGGGGACCGGATCACCTCGATCAACGGCACCCCGGTCAACTCCTACGGCGACCTGCTCACCACGCTGCGCGGGCTCAAGCCGGGCGACACCGCGCAGATCGCGTACGTCCGCGACGGGCAGCCGGCCACCACCAGCACCGTGCTCGCGCAGACCCAGCGTCCGCCGCTGGACAACCCGACCGGTGCCGCCGCCCCGGTGGCCGCCCTCGGCGTCGGGCTCGTCCCCAGCACGCCCACCCGCGTGACGTACGGCCCGGTCGGGGCCTTCGGCGCCACCGCCGACTTCACCGGTCAACTGGCCGTCGGCACCGTCCAGGCACTCCAGCGCCTCCCGCAGAAGGTCCCCGCCCTGTGGACCGCCCTCACCGGCGGCGAGCGTGACATCGACACCCCGATCAGCGTCGTCGGTGCCAGCCGGCTCGGCGGCGAGGCGGTGGAGAACAACGCCTGGCTGGTCTTCTTCATGCTCTTCGTGTCGCTGAACTTCTTCATCGGCGTGTTCAACCTGCTGCCGCTGCTTCCGGTGGACGGCGGCCACATCGCCATCGCCTGGTTCGAACGGGCCCGCTCCTGGATCTACGCGAAGATCGGCCGGACCGACCCCGGCCGGGTGGACTACCTCAAACTGATGCCCTTCACGTACGCGGTGATCCTGATCGGTGGCGCGTTCACGCTGCTGACCATCGCCGCGGACGTCGTCAACCCCATCACGCTCTTCTCAAGGTGAGTGCCTGAAGTGACAGCTATCAGTCTCGGTATGCCCGCCGTGCCGCCCCCGCCGCTCGCTCCCCGCCGGGCCAGCCGCCAGATCATGGTCGGTTCGGTCCCGGTCGGCGGCGGTGCTCCGGTGTCCGTGCAGTCGATGACCACGACCCTCACCTCCGACATCAACGCGACCCTCCAGCAGATCGCCGAGCTGACCGCGTCCGGCTGCCAGATCGTCCGGGTGGCCGTGCCGTCCCAGGACGACGTCGAGGCGCTGCCCGCGATCGCCAAGAAGTCGCAGATCCCGGTGATCGCCGACATCCACTTCCAGCCCAAGTACGTCTTCGCCGCGATCGACGCCGGCTGCGCGGCGGTCCGGGTCAACCCCGGCAACATCCGGCAGTTCGACGACAAGGTCAAGGAGATCGCCCGTGCCGCGGGGGCGGCGGGGGTGCCGATCCGGATCGGCGTCAACGCCGGGTCGCTGGACAAGCGGCTGCTGAGCAAGTACGGCAAGGCAACCGCTGAGGCGCTCGTCGAGTCGGCGCTGTGGGAGTGCTCGCTGTTCGAGGAGCACGGCTTCCGGGACATCAAGATCTCGGTCAAGCACAACGACCCGGTCGTGATGATCCGGGCGTACCGGCAGCTCGCCGAGCAGTGCGACTACCCGCTGCACCTCGGCGTCACCGAGGCCGGGCCGGCGTTCCAGGGCACCATCAAGTCGGCGGTCGCCTTCGGAGCGCTGCTGGCCGAGGGGATCGGCGACACGATCAGGGTGTCGCTGTCCGCCCCGCCGGTGGAGGAGATCAAGGTCGGCAACCAGATCCTGGAGTCCCTCGGTCTGCGCGAGCGGGGCCTGGAGATCGTCTCGTGCCCGTCCTGCGGGCGGGCCCAGGTGGATGTCTACAAGCTCGCCGAGGAGGTCACCGCCGGCCTGGAAGGGCTGCCGGTGCCACTGCGGGTCGCCGTCATGGGCTGCGTGGTGAACGGTCCGGGTGAGGCCCGGGAAGCCGACCTCGGCGTCGCCTCCGGCAACGGCAAGGGCCAGATCTTCGTCAAGGGGCAGGTCGTCAAGACGGTGCCCGAGGCCCAGATCGTCGAGACCCTCATCGAGGAAGCGCTGCGGCTCGCCGACGAGATGGGCGCCGAGCTTCCCGAGGAGCTGCGAGGGCTGGTCACCGGCCCGACCGTCACCGTGCACTGATTTTCCAGGTGGAAACAGCGGCCGTTCCCCGTGCGGGGAACGGCCGCTGTGCGTTTGTGCTGATCGTGCGCTTGTGCGCCGTGGTGCTCGTAGCCGCGGTGCTGTAGCCGGGCGCCTTGGTGCTCGTGCGCTGCGGTGCGGGCTGGCGCTGTGGTGCGGCCTGGCGTCACTCGGATTCGGCGAGGATCGCGTACAGCTTGCGCCGGGTCTCGTCGAGCACCTGGGCGGCCCGCTCACGCTGGTCGTCGGTGCCGTTCATCATCACCTGGCGCAGCGCGTTCATCGCCTGCGTGCCGGAGTCGCGGATGTCGTGCCAGCTGCTCACCGTGCCCTGGGCGACGTCCGCCCACGGCGGGGTCTGCGCGGCTTCGGTCGCCTCGGCCTGACCGGCCTCGGTGACGGTGAACCGCTTCCGCCCACCACCGGAATCCTCGGTGCTGGCGACGATCACGCCCTCGTCCTCCAGGAGCTGGAGGGTGGGGTAGATCGAGCCGGGGCTTGGCCGCCACGCACCGCCGGTGCGGGAGTCGATCTCCTGGATCATCTCGTAGCCGTGCATTGGCCGCTCGGTGAGCAGGGCCAACACGGAGGCTCGGACGTTGGGTCGTCGGCCCCGACCCCGACCACGGCCCCGGCCGCCCCAGGGGCCGCCGTGTCCGTGCTCGTGGCCATGGCCGTGCGGACCGGGCGGGACCGGTGGGAAGCCGAACCCCCGCATCCGGGCCTCGTGCATCGGGTGGTGCTGTCGGTGGAACCTCATGGGGCTCTTCCTTCCTTAGGACTATCGCTGATGCATCAACGATATATCGGCAATGCATCGTCGACAACCCCTATCTAACAAACCGTACGTACGTCTTGTTAGGGTGTCGGTCATGCGCCTGCTTCCCCCGCCGGGTCCGGCCCGGGTCCTCACCCTCGGCACTCTGGTCAAGACCGTGGGGCGGGGCCTCTGGCTCGTCGCCAGCGCGCTCTTCCTCACCCGGTCGGTCGGCCTGTCGGCCACCCAGGTCGGCATCGGGCTGACCATCTCGGCCCTGGTCGGTGTGTTGGCCAGCGCCCCGAGCGGCTACCTGGCCGACCGCGTCGGTCCGCGCGGCGTGCAGGTCGGCGCGCTGTTCGTCGCCGGCACCCTGACCGTCGGCCTGATCGCCGTCCGGTCGTTCCCCACGTTCGTACTGGTGGGAGCCGCCACCGCGCTTGCCGACGCGGTCGAGCGGGGTGCCCGCGGCGCGTTGATCGCCGGAGCGATCCCTGCCGACCAGCGGGTCCGCACCCGCGCCTACCTGCGAGCCACCACCAACGTCGGGATCTCCGTCGGCGCCGTCCTCGGCGGCTTCGCCATCGCCGCCGACACCCGGACCGGGTACGTCGCGCTGATCCTGGCCTCGGCGGCGACATCCCTGGCGGCAGCGGTGGTCTTCCTTCGGCTACCCGCCGTCGCCCCGGTCGCCGCCCCGACGCACGGTCCTCGGCTGGTCGCTCTACGGGACCGCCCGTTCCTCGCCTTCACCCTGGTCGACGGGCTGATGTCGATGCACTTCAGCCTGCTCACCATCGCCCTGCCGCTGTGGATCGCCGGCCACACCCGGGCCCCGGCCTGGATGATCTCCGCGTTGACACTGGTCAACACCGTGGTGGTGGTGCTCCTTCAGGTACGCGCCGCGGGCACCGCCGCCACACTGCCCGGAGCCGCCCGCGCCGCTCGTCGAGCGGGCGTGGCCATCGCCCTGGCCTGCGTACTCTTCGCCGCCAGCGGCGCGCTGCCCACCGCCGGGGCGGTGGGCCTGCTCGGCCTCGGGGCGCTCGCGCACGTCACCGGAGAACTGTGGCACTCCGCCGCCGGCTGGGCGATCTCCTTCGGGCTGGCACCGGCGGATGCCCAGGGGCAGTACCAGGGGGCGTACGGCATGGGCTATGAACTGGGCAAGATGCTCGCACCGGTGGTGGTGACCACCCTGGCCCTCGGCTGGGGCGTACCCGGCTGGCTCGTACTCGGTGCCCTGTTTCTCCTGCTCGGAGCCCTGGTGCCCCCGGTCGTCCGGTGGGCCGGGCGGACCCGGCCTCGGGTAACCGGTGCCGGCCTTGTCACTCGACCGGCGAAGCGGGGGGCTGATCTGGCAGGCTGATAGCCGTGCTGACGGTGCCGGTACGCCAACTGGGGGAATCGGAGCGCCGCGCGGTCGAGCGACTGCTCGACCATGACCCGTTCGCGGGCGCGCAGGTCGCCGAGCGCATCGCCGCGCGCGGACTCTCGTGGTGGCGGGCCGAGGGCAGAATCCTGGGGTACGGAGCCCGCCGCAACCTCGAATCACTCTGCTGGCTCGGCGGCAATCTCACGCCGGTGCTGGCCAGCGACGCCGCGGTGGCTGCCTTCGCCGACCTGCTCGCGGGCGAGGAGCGGCTCTGCTCCTCCATCGTCGGCCGGGCCGATGCCGTCCTCGGGCTGTGGGGCCGCCTCTCCGACACGTGGGGGCCAGCGCGAGACGTTCGCCCCAATCAGCCACTGCTGGTCACCGACACACTGCCACCCGTACCGGCCGATCCGGAGGTACGCCAGGTTCGCTCCGGCGAGGTCGACCGGCTCTTCCCGGCGGCGGTGGCCATGTACACCGAAGAGGTCGGCGTCTCCCCGCTGGCCGAGGACGGCGGACGCAGCTACCGCCGACGGGTCAACGACCTGGTCCGGACCGGTCGCGCGTACGCCCGCATCGTCGACGGCAAGGTCGTGTTCAAGGCCGAGTTGGCAGTGGTCACCAAACGGACGGCGCAGATCCAGGGCGTCTGGGTGGCACCGGAGTGGCGAGGTCGGGGGATCGCCACCGCCGCCATGGCAGCCGTGGTCCGCGACGCGCTGCTGCGGGTCGCCCCCACCGTCAGCCTGTACGTGAACGACTTCAACCTCCCGGCCCGCCGCGTCTACGAGCGCTGTGGCTTCCAGCCGATCGGCACCCTGGCCACCGTCCTCTTCTGACCGCTGCGGGTGAGGGTGGTGATGCATCCTCGTAGATCTTGGACACTTTCCGTTCGCGCGAAACTGTCGTGTCCCGAGACATGTGTCAAGGGGAAGTCCCGATAGATGTGTCATGTGTTGTTGATCAGGCTGCTCGGGTGAGGGTGGTGTAGGTCCGCTCGGGGGTGAGGTGGAAGTGGCCGAGGGGGTGGCCGTCGTGGTGGTAGATGGTGATTCGGTTGTGGTCGCGGATGGCGGTGACGGTGGTGCCGGCGTGGGTGGTGCCGACGCTGGTGCGGTGTCC